>NZ_JAWOUO010000020.1:0-48901 GCF_033339435.1 Vibrio sp. 378 | reverse complement strand
TGTTTTACCGTGGTCAACGTGGCCGATAGTACCAACGTTAACGTGCGGTTTCGTACGTTCAAATTTTTCTTTAGACACGATCGTGTTCCTTCCTAGTTATGATTCGTCGTGATCATTATTGATCGACGACGCGCCAGAAATTGTTATTTTATGCGCCAACGCCCGTTAGCGCAATATTTGGACGCCCTGATCTCGCAAAAAGTCGTAAACTTTTTGCAGTTCAATCGTCAATTAGTAACCACGCTCTGCAATAATTTTATCTGCGAAGTTTTTCGGCACTTCAGCGTACTCGTGAAACTCCATAGAGTAAGACGCACGGCCTTGAGTTGCAGAACGTAGATCAGTTGCGTAACCGAACATTTCGGATAGTGGTACTTGAGCACGGATGATCTTAAGACCAGCCACACCTTCGTCCATGCCTTCAATGATACCGCGACGACGGTTTAGGTCACCAACAACGTCACCCATCCAGTCTTCCGGAGTGGTTACTTCGACATTCATCATAGGTTCTAGAATCACAGGTTGTGCTTCTAGTGCACCTTTCTTGAATGCCATCGAGCCAGCGATCTTAAACGCCATCTCGCTTGAGTCTACATCGTGGTAAGAACCATCAAATAGTGTAGCTTTAATATCTAGTACAGGGTAACCCGCTAGAACACCACTATTCATTTGCTCTTCGATACCTTTCGATACCGAACTGATGTATTCCTTAGGAATCACACCGCCCACGATTTCGTCTACGAATACGAAACCTTCACCAGGCTCAGAAGGCTCAAGTTTGACCCAAACATGACCGTATTGACCACGACCACCTGATTGACGAACAAACTTACCTTCAACTTCCGCTTTACCACGAATGGTTTCACGGTAAGCAACCTGAGGTTTACCAACGTTACAATCAACGCTGAATTCACGCTTCATACGATCAACGATAATGTCTAGGTGAAGTTCACCCATACCGGAGATCAGAGTCTGACCTGATTCGTCGTCCGTTTCCACGCGGAATGATGGATCTTCCGCTGCTAGTTTACCTAGCGCGATAGCCATTTTCTCTTGGTCTGCCTTAGAACGAGGCTCTACAGCAATCTGAATAACTGGTTCAGGGAACTCCATGCGCTCTAGAATCACTTTGTGGTTCTGATCACACAGTGTGTCACCTGTTGTTACGTCTTTCAGACCGATAGCAGCTGCAATATCACCAGCGCGAACTTCTTTCACTTCTTCACGCTTATTCGCATGCATCTGAACGATACGACCGAAACGCTCTTTCTTCTCTTTTACTGAGTTGTAAACAGCGTCACCCGAGTTTACAACACCGGAGTAAACACGCATGAAAGTTAGCGTGCCCACGAATGGGTCAGTCGCAATCTTAAACGCTAGCGCTGAGAAAGGTTCGTTGTCGTCAGCATGACGCTCAACTTCATTTTCTCTTTCGTCGACACCTTTAATTGCAGGTACGTCAACAGGCGATGGCAAGAACTCAACTACTGCATCCAGTACCGCTTGAACACCTTTGTTCTTAAACGCACTACCACAAGTAGCCAGTACGATTTCGTTATTTAGTGTGCGAGTACGTAGAGCTTGTTTGAGCTCAGCTTCAGTCAATTCACCTTCTTCAAGGTACTTGTCCATCAGCTCTTCGCTAGCTTCAGCAGCGGATTCAACCATGTGGTTGCGCCACTCTTCAGCAAGTTCAATCATGTCAGCTGGGATGTCTTCGTAAGTAAACGAAGTGCCTTGATCGGCATCATTCCAGTTGATCATTTTCATCTTGATAAGGTCGATGACACCTCTGAACTCATCTTCCGCACCAACGTTCAGCTGGATTGGAACAGGAGTCGCACCAAGACGATTCTTAATTTGGTTCACAACGCGTAGGAAGTCTGCGCCCGCACGGTCCATCTTGTTTACAAATACCAAACGTGGAACGTGGTATTTGTCTGCTTGACGCCATACAGTTTCAGACTGAGGTTCAACACCAGATGAGCCACAGAACACAACCACAGCACCATCAAGTACACGAAGAGAACGCTCTACTTCGATAGTAAAGTCAACGTGTCCAGGGGTATCAATGATGTTTACGCGATGCTCAGGGAACTGTGCTTCCATACCACGCCAGAATGTAGTAGTCGCAGCGGATGTGATAGTGATACCACGCTCCTGCTCCTGCTCCATCCAGTCCATGGTTGCTGCACCATCGTGAACTTCGCCGATTTTGTGAGAAAGGCCAGTGTAGAACAGAATACGCTCAGTTGTGGTTGTTTTTCCTGCATCTACGTGAGCACAGATACCGATATTACGGTATAGCTCAATAGGAGTTTTACGAGCCACGATTGTATCCTCTTACTAAGGTGTACCTTAGAGTATAGAAAAGTGCTGCGAGAGAACCTCGCAGCACAGAAGGTATTACCAACGGTAATGAGCGAACGCTTTGTTTGCGTCAGCCATGCGGTGAACGTCTTCACGTTTCTTAACCGCAGTACCTTTGTTCTCAGACGCGTCTAGCATTTCAGCAGCTAGGCGTTGAGCCATAGATTTTTCACCACGCTTGCGCGCAGCTTCAACCAACCAACGCATAGCAAGTGCGTTACGGCGAACCGGACGTACTTCTACAGGTACTTGGTAAGTTGAACCACCAACACGGCGAGATTTAACCTCTACCGCTGGGCGAACGTTTTCAAGAGCTTCTTCAAAAATAGCTAAGTGGTCTTTACCAGACTTTTCAGCCATAGCATCTAGTGCAGTGTAAACGATTTTCTCTGCAGTAGATTTTTTACCGTCAACCATTAGGATGTTAACGAATTTTGCCAGCAATTCAGATTTGAATTTTGGATCTGGAAGGATCTTACGCTGACCAATGACGCGACGACGTGGCATGGATTTATCTCCGTTGTCTTCTTCAGGTTTTATCCAAAACTTTTCAGTTTTTTCAAAAAATTAAAAATAATTTAGTGTTTGGCCTTACTTAACGGAATCCATTAAGACTTAGGACGCTTCACACCGTACTTAGAACGACCTTGTTTACGGTCATTTACGCCAGCACAGTCTAGTGCGCCGCGAACAGTGTGGTAACGCACACCTGGAAGGTCTTTAACACGACCACCACGGATTAGAACAACTGAGTGCTCTTGAAGGTTGTGACCTTCACCGCCGATGTACGATGTAACTTCGAAGCCGTTTGTCAGACGTACACGACAAACTTTACGAAGTGCTGAGTTAGGTTTTTTAGGTGTAGTAGTGTAAACACGAGTACATACACCACGTTTTTGTGGGCACGCTTCTAGTGCAGGCACGTTGCTTTTAACAACTTGCTTTGCACGTGGCTTACGTACCAACTGGTTAATAGTTGCCATTAACTAGCTCCTGATTTACTTGAAAGTAAGCTTTGTGAAAAATCTATCCCCAACTGCCAATGCAGTTAGGGACGCAAAATTCTATGCAGCAGTGAGAGGTGTGTCAAGAAATATACGGATCTTTTTTGTTCAATTAGAACAATTCATCCGTAAAGCTTTGTCGACAGCAAATCTTGTTCAATCCCAAGTTAGGGATTTATCCTGTTTTGCTGTTAGTTCAACGAAGCCTGAGTAATTCACAATCGTCAGCGATGGACTGATACGATTTGCAATACCGCGAGCTTGCGCATCGCTCTCTAACACAAATACGCTGCGGTTTTTTAGATGGGAAAATGCTTTATGTTGCGAGTTAGCAGCGTACACTGCATCTTCTATAAGTAAGATGTCATCCTGTTCACTGCATAAGGGCATGGCGTCTTCTAGAGCAGAGACTGTTTTTATGATGTGTAACATACCTTCCTCAAAAAGACAGTAGCTTGCCAGCGTGTTGTAACTTATCTTTGAGCTGTTCTGAGCTTAACGCTTGGGCTTCAATGACTAAATCCGCTTGCGCCAAACCTCGCTGGGTTAACGACTCTGAACACACAAAGACTTGTTCGATGTCGTATAAATCGAAAAGCTTTAACATCGGCGCGTAATCTTTACTCAAAATATTGTTGGGGTTTTGTCCGAGTAGAAGCTGGTATACCCCGTCACCCACGAAAATGACGCTGATATCTTCACAGTAAGCCGACGCGGCTAACAGTGCATCCACACCTTCACGACCAGCTGCACTGCCATGTGGCGCACTACGAAATAGATAAGTTAACTGACTCAAAACTGTACCACTCTGTCTTGGGTTAACATCGCTTCAGCTAGGCTACCTAAGCCTGCTTGTTCAAAACCATCGGCTAGATTGTTCTGAACCAAACCATGTTGATTCGCTTCTTCTTCACTTACAATCCCGCGACGCAAAGCGGCCGCGACACAAGTTTCTAGGCGAACACCATGCTCTTTAGCCAAAGACTGCCACGCCTTATTGAGATCAAATTCATCGTTAGCTGGCACACTCAAAGCAGTACCATTAGTCACACCATCTTGATAAAAGAAGACGCTCACTAGCTGATGGCCTTGCTCTATCAACGCTTTGGCGAACTGATAAGCACTGCGCGCTGACTGGCTGCCATAAACGGGACCATTCACCACTAACGTGTAAGTCAGTTTACTCACCTTTCATCATCCTCGGTTTTACGTTGACGAATGTACAAGTAAACGGTGTGTTTTGAAATATTAAGGCGATCCGCGACACGGTTGATGGCATCTTTAATATCGAAGATACCTTTGTCGTACAACTCCATCACGATCTGGCGATTCTTGGTGTTGTTAGACACGGATTTATCCGCATTGATCTCTTCGATGGTGCGTTCAACAGTTTGGTCCACCAGCTCTTCTACGTCACTAGCAAAGTTGACCGAGGAAGCCGCTTCTTTCGCTTCTTGCGTCGGCATGAAAGACTGAAGAACTTGCGAGAAAGGCGCATCCAAGTTGACGTTGATACACAACAAACCAATCACGCGATTTTCGCCATTACGAATGGCGACAGTAATCGACTTCATCAACACGCCACCTTTTGCACGGGTAAAGTACGAACGTGAGAAGTTGCGCTCCGAGCCTTCGATGTCTTTTAGCATCTTAAGCGCTAAATCAGTGATTGGTGAGCCGACTTGGCGCCCCGTGTTTTCACCGTTAGCGATTTTAATTGCAGAGGTATTTAAGTCTTCTAGAGAGTGAAGAACGATTTCACAAAATGGACCTATCAGGCTGGCGATACCATCCACGACCGCCTCATAAGATCTTAAAATGATTTTGTCGTGCTCGGTAAACGGCATCACGTTAACGGATTCCATTTCGAGCAACATCTCCGCGTTTATTGTTTCTGTAGTTGTCATAAGCCTTCGAGCGAAAAATCAACAAATTGGTGTAAGTTTATCAGAAAATTTGAAAAGCAACCTAGCAAACTCACCAACTAGTGACCTAGAACAAAAAAGGCCCGTTAAACGGACCTTTTTCAATAACTTATCGCAGCTTATTGTTATTGCTCTGCGTTGTCGTTCTCAACTTTTAGCAGCTCAACTTCAAATACTAGCGTTGAGTTAGCAGGAATGCTTGGTGTGTCTTGGTCACCGTATGCTAGCTCTGGCGGGATAACGAATTTGAATTTAGAACCCACAGGCATTAGCTGAACACCCTCTGTCCAACCTGGGATTACACGGTTAAGTGGGAACGTTGCAGGTTCACCACGATCGTATGAGCTGTCGAACTGAGTACCGTCGATCAGAGTACCTTTGTAGTGTACTTGAACCGTATCAGTGTCTTTTGGCTTCTCACCTTCAGCTGGTGTCATTACTTGGTATAGAAGACCTGTATCTGTCTTCACTACGCCTTCTTGCTTCTCAAACTCAGCACGGAAATCATCGCCAGCTTTTTTCGCTTCAGCTGCTTTCTCAGCCGCTTGTGCTTGCATCTTTTCTGCAACACGCTTGTCTAGAGATTCTAGTGCTGCACGTGTTTCTTCTTCATTCAATTCAGCATTGCCTTTGAAGACGTCTTCGATACCTTTTAGTACCAAATCTTTGTTAAGATTAATGCCGATTTCGCTTGGCTTGTCGATGCTTGTGCTTAGGTAGTTAGCAAATGAAACACCGATTGCGTATGCCGCTTTGTCGTCGTCGGTTTTAAAGTGAACCGCTTTACCGGTTTCTGCTTGAACTTGTTCTGCTTGAGGTACGGTTTCTGTTTTAGTTTCTTCTTTCTGACAACCTACCGCTAGCATAACTGTTGCAGCAAGTAGCGACACTTTTAAAACTGATTTCATTAAATTCTCCCAATAATGGCTCTGCCATTGGTTGTTGTGCACAAATCTTCTATGAGACTAGTGAAGACAATCGTTATACCAATATACTAGCTATATGTCTTAAGACACAAACCGGATTATTAGATGTGATGCAAAGAATTTTTCATTTATTCCTATATTTAATTGTCATCACCACGTTAAATGGTTGCTTTTTCGCCGAGCGTGAAGTGCAGCGTTGGCCGATAGAACCTCAAGGTGCGACGAGCTTCGCACTTAGCAGAGATGGACGGTTTGCTCTGCTCTATTCTCAACAACGTCATTTGATGTTGTGGGACCTAGAGCAAAATGAACAACTAGCCAACCTGGGTGAACTCGATGCCGATGCCAATGTGGTTTCCCATATCCGCATATCTGACAATGGTCGCTACGCAATTACAGCAAGCCAAATGAACTTCGCAGTTTGGGACCTAGGCTGGACGCAATCCGAAGGCCTTTGGTCTATCTCTGATGCGCTCATTCGCGACGTTGATATCACCAGTAATGGTGAACAAGTTCTGCTTGGGTTATCCAACGGTAAAGCAATTTATGTCAACTTAGTCACCGGGCGTCGCATGGAGTTCCTTGCGCATCGTGAAAAAGTCAATTCCGTGGCCATTTCTCCTAATGGGCGCTTCGCCCTAACCGGAGGTAATGACTATAAAGCGTATCTGTGGGATACCGAAACCGGACAAGTACTACGAACCTTCGAACATGAACAACGAATTGTTCGCGTGGCCCTGCAAAGAGATGGAAAATTAGCAATGACATCTGATGGCGGAAACCAAGCGATTGTTTGGAATTTAAAAACTGGACAAGAAGTCACACAGTTGAGCAGTTGGTCACGCCAATTAATTTTCTCTACCGCACGATTTTCTGACGACGGGACTCAACTAGTCACAGGAAGCCCTTCTGGCCGTGTGTCGATATGGGATACTCAAACCGGAAAACGAATGAGTGGATTTGAAGTGGAGCCCAAAAAAGACACTCGCCCTCCCCGTGCGGTCGTGTATGATGCAGCCTTTGATTCAAAACAACGCGTAATTACTGCTACTTCAGCAGGTATTGCCCAAGCTTGGCAGTTAGAGAACGGATCATGACAGAAAAAACCATTCAGCAATTGGAAGCACGCATTAATGACTTAGAATGTCAGCTTGCGTTCCAAGAACAGACTATTGAAGATCTGAACGGCGCTTTATCGCAGCAACAACTGCAAATTACCAAGATGCTCGATCAGATGAAATATGTGGTAGGTAAAGTAAAAAATATGGACTCGTCGAATTTAGCCGATCCGTCAGAAGAAACCCCACCACCGCATTATTAAAATGCAGGCTCAAATAGCATAAAGCCCAGAACATGTTCTGGGCTTTGTTGTATTAATTACTTAAGAAGGTACTCAAGAGGAAGCTATTCGTCGGCGTAGATTTTAACGCTCAGCTCGCCTTGCGTATTAATGCCTGCTCGGTACATGCCAGAACTGTTCATCGCAAAGTGCATCTCACCTTTAGCATCAATGGCAATCAAACCGCCCTCTCCGCCCATCTGTTTGAGAGCACCTTGGATAATGTGTTCACAAGCCGTATGAATATCTTCTTGTAAGTAACGCATACGTGCTGCAACGTCTTCCGCAACACGTTTACGAATAAAGAACTCACCGACACCCGTAGTGGAAACTGCCACAACGCCATTTTCGGCCACCGTACCACAACCAATCAGAGCCGAATCTCCGACTCGGTTGTATTTCTTATTCGTCACGCCACCCGTACTGGTGGCAGCGGCTAAGTTGCCTTGTTGATCTAACGCTACCGCACCAACCGTACCGTGCTTACGGTCATCTGGGTAACGAGATTCCGACAAAGCAAACAGTCCTTTCTCACGCATAGACAGCAACTGCTCATAACGGCGATCAGTAAAGAAGTAATCTTGCTCGGTATACTCATGGCCTTGCTCAAAAGCAAACTTCTCTGCGCCCTCACCCACCAACAACACATGATTGCTGTTTCGCATCACGTCACGAGCGAGCTCAATTGGGTTTCTGATATGACGAACACCTGCGACCGCACCTGCTGCAAGGTTTCGCCCATCCATCACAGAAGCGTCCATTTCAACCATTTCGTTGTTGGTCAGCACTGAGCCTTTACCCGCATTAAAGTTAGGAGAGTCTTCCAATACTTTCACTGCCGCTACGACGGCATCTAAGGCTTCACCGCCCGTGTCTAGAATTTGATGTCCCGCTTTTACCGCAGCTTCTAAATCCGCCAAGATGGATTGTTGCAGCTCATCGCTCATCTGTTCACGCAAGATGGTGCCCGCACCACCATGAATGGCAATCGAGAAAGGTTTCGTCATCACTTTGTCCAACTGTTATTCCTTGTATGGTTGGCACTACACCTTAGATAAACAAAAAGCGCAAGTTGAAAACTCAACTTGCGCTTTTCAAAGCTTTGCTAGATAAGATTATCTAGTGAAGGCGCTTATGATTAGTGAGAACCACAGCTACCGCCGCCACAGCAGCCGCCTTCTTCTTCGTGATCGTGGTCATGATCGTGACCACCACAACAGCCACCACCTTGGTGGATGTGACCGTGTTCGATCTCTTCTGCTGTTGCTTCACGTGTAGACATAACTTCTACTTCGAAAGTTAGTGTTTGACCAGCTAACATATGGTTACCGTCAACAACCACTTCGTTGCCGTCAACTTCTGTTACTTCAACAGGGATTGGACCTTGGTCAGTGTCAGCTAGGAAGCGCATGCCCACTTCGATTTGCTCAACGCCTTGGAACACGTCCGCAGGAACGCGCTGTACTAGCGCATCGTTGTGCTCACCGTAAGCTTCTTCAGGAGCTACCGTTACTGAGAACTTGTCGCCAGCCACTTTACCTTCAAGTTCTTTTTCAAGACCTGTGATTAGGTTGTTGTGACCGTGAAGGTAATCTAGAGGTGCTTCTGCTGTTGATTGATCAACAACGACACCGTCTTCCATCATTACTTTGTATGCAAGGCTTGCAACAACGTTCTTTTCAATTTTCATACTAACTCCAGGGAGATTAATTGACTTAACCTGAATGGGGTTAAGTACTGAGATATCTGGGTGTATTATGGGGATCAATTATCGAAGTTCAATTACTCCGGCTTAAAAATTCCGATCATTTCCTGATCTGAGTGTTTATTTTTCTCTACAGATTGTGGTTTACGCTGCTCTGTAAACTCACACTCGACACACTCAACTAATTCGATGTTATTTTCAATCCACCAGCGCAGGGTATCTTGCTGGCTGCAATTTGGGCAGCTAGCGCCGGCAATAAAACGTTTCTTGATTTTCACGCTATTTCCTTAGCTTGAGTCTTGGCTCAAGTACTACTTCCAATGATTAGGTGACTGATGGTCGCTCTCCATTTCACGACCAAATATTTCTTCTAGCTCTTTGCGGGCCTCTTTCGCCCTTTGAGCTAATTTCTTATCTTCATTGTGTTGAGGCAATAAGTCCTTAAGCATAGCATTATCCAACTTGCGAAAATGTGCTTCTGCCCGCTTTGCTTGATAAGGATGCATACCCAGTTCTACGAGCGCTTGGCGACCGAGATCTAGCGCCCCTAAAAATGTTTCACGAGAGTAATTCTCTACACCATGACTCATTAACTGGTAAGCCTCGACACGGCTTCTTGCTCGAGCTAACAACTTAAGTTTCGGGAAGTGCACGCGACAAATGTCCACGATGGCCATCACCTCATCAGGTGAATCAGTACAAATAACCAATGCTTCCGCTTTATCAGCGCCAGCTGCCCTCAATAGGTCAATTTGTGTAGCATCGCCATAAAACACTTTGTAACCATACTTACGTAATAGGTGGATTTGGCTGGCATCACTTTCTAATACTGTCACTTTGATTTTATTGGCATACATTAAACGTCCGACGATCTGACCGAAACGTCCAAAGCCTGCAATGATAACACGTGGTCGGCGATCCACGACTTTCGTGGTCATGCCCTCTTCTTCTTGATTCAGGGTATGAGCAAACCACTTCTTTTGTCCCATCAGCAAAAGAGGAGTCGTCACCATGGATAGACTGACCACCACCAACAGAAACGCCACTTGCTCTTTGGACAAAATGCCCTCTTGGCTCGCCGCGGTAAATATGACAAAGGCAAACTCACCGCCTTGGCTCAAAATTGCAGCCATACGGCTTCTCGCTTTGGCTCCGACACGGGCAGCTCTCGCCAATGCATACAAAACCAAACCCTTAACCACGACCAAAGCCACCACCGCACCGAGAATCTCTAAAGGGTGTAATGCCAATAACCCCAAGTTTACCGCCATGCCCACCGCAATAAAGAATAACCCCAACAACAGACCTTTAAATGGCTCGATAGCGATTTCCAGCTCATGGCGATACTCACTCTCTGCAAGCAAAACGCCTGCTAAAAAAGTCCCCAATGCCATCGAAAGGCCGAGCTTTTGCATCACGACCGAAATGCCAAGCACGACTAAAAGTGCAGCAACGGTAAAGAGCTCACGAACGCCGCTCATCACGACAAAACGAAATAGCGGACGTAGTAAAAAGTGACCACCAATCAACAGTGCTACCACACTGCCTAAAATAGTGAAGACATCCAACCAACTTCCACCACTATGCCCGCCTGCTAGCAAGGGCAACATCGCCAGCATCGGGATCACTGCAATATCTTGAAAGAGCAGCACCGCAAAACCAGATTGCCCCGTTTCGGTACCATTAAGCCCTTGCTCTTCAATGACTTTAAGCGCAATCGCCGTCGAGGACAGCGCCAACCCCATCCCGATCACCAAACTCACTTGCATGCTTACGCCAAACATACTGACGACACTACCAATCACGGCGGTCGTGACCACAACCTGCGCACCGCCTAAACCTAAAATCGGCCCTCGCATCTGCCACAATTTTTTAGGGTTTAATTCCAGCCCTATCAAAAACAGTAACAACACAACCCCAAGCTCGGCAAAATGCAAAATGGCATCAACGTCGCTAATTAAGCCAAGCCCCCATGGGCCAATCAACACACCAGCGAGTAAATAACCTAAAACCGAGCCAAGCCCAAGGCGCTGAGCAATCGGCACCGCAATAACCGCAGCCGAAAGAAAGACCACACTGCTTTGAAGAAACTCACTGGTGATCGCCATACTGACCTCCTCGATCTGCCGCTTGCCAGTTTTCAAGTGGGTTACTCAGCCATCCACGGTATAACTCGGCATGTTCGTAGCGTTCAATATCCGAAACATTTCTTGACCAATACAACACCAGAGGTTCAATCCAGTGCATTTGGCATAGAGCTGCCGTCAGTTCAAACGGTTGCAAGATTTGCTCAAGTGGGTATTTGTTGTACCCCTTCGCACTGAAGGCTTCTTCTTTACCACCTGTTGTAATGACACTGCGCCAGTATTTTCCTTCTAGCGCCGCACCTCCGCCAAACGCAAAGCCTTTACCTAACACTCGGTCTAGCCACTCTTTTAACAGGGCTGGACATGAATACATATAAAGTGGGTGGTGAAATACAATCACATCGTGAGCGAGTAACAACTCATGTTCGTAATTCACATCAATAAAGAAATCAGGGTAAACACCGTAAAGATCGTGCACAGTGACGTGATCAAGCGACTGAGCTTTTTTTATCATCACTTGATTGGCAATCGAGTTATGTGGCTCTGGATGAGCATAAATGACCAGAACTTTTGGGAGAATAGACGGTGCAACAGCCAAATGGTCGTCCTTGTGGTTATTTTTATCCGTTATCAAATTGTTATACTTTTTTGTACAGCATAATGCAATTAAAGCGAATCAATCGACTTTTCCGGCCAATACCCCTACTATTCACCGCTAGATATATACCCAAGTGGCTTTAAAAACGATTGAAACCACTTCGCTATGTAACCAAGCAACGCGCACTGCGCAAAGTGAATGAAAACTTTATGATTACCTTCTCTGATATTCAGTTACTGCGTGGCGGTAAACCTCTTTTAGACCAAGCTTCTGCGACTATTCACCCTGGCGATAAAGTCGGTCTTGTGGGCAAAAACGGCTGCGGTAAATCAACGCTGTTTGCCCTACTGAAAGATGAACTGTCAATTGATGCTGGCTCATTTAGCCAACCTCAACACTGGGAGTTGGCCTGGGTCGCACAGGAAACGCCTGCGCTAGAGCGCACTGCACTGGAATACGTCATTGATGGTGATCGCGAGTACCGCGCTCTCGAAAAGCAGTTAGCTGAAGCAGAAACACAAGACAACGGAACCCTAGTTGCCGAGATACACGGTAAAATTGAAACCATTGGTGGTTACAGCATTCGCGCTCGCGCGGCAGAACTGCTCGATGGTTTAGGGTTCAGCCAAGAGCAAATGAGTTGGAGTTTGACCCAATTCTCGGGTGGTTGGCGTATGCGTCTTAACTTGGCTCAAGCGCTATTGTGTCGTTCTGATCTACTGCTACTCGACGAACCAACCAACCACTTGGATTTGGACGCGGTAATGTGGTTAGAGCGTTGGCTACAAAACTACCCTGGCACGCTGATTCTGATCTCGCACGACCGAGACTTCCTTGATCCAATTGTTGGTCGCATCATTCACATCGAGAATCAGCAGCTGAACGAATACACGGGTAACTACTCGTCATTCGAAAACCAACGCGCACAAAAGATGGTGTTGCAACAAGCGATGTTTGAAAAGCAACAGAAGCAGATGTCGCACATGCAAAGCTACATCGACCGCTTCCGTTACAAAGCATCAAAAGCACGCCAAGCCCAAAGTCGTATCAAAGCTTTGGAGCGCATGGAAAAAGTACTGCCAGCTCAATTCGATAACCCATTTAGCTTTCAATTCCGTGAGCCAGCTGCGCTGCCAAACCCAATCATGATGATGGATGAAGTATCTGCAGGTTACGGTGACAACCTCATCTTAGAGAAGATCCGCTTAAACTTGGTTCCTGGCAGTCGTATTGGTCTACTCGGCCGTAATGGTGCGGGTAAATCGACCTTAATCAAGCTGCTCTCTGGTGAACTTAACGCGCAAGGTGGTGACCTAACTTACTCACAAGGCGTGAAAATTGGTTACTTCGCTCAGCACCAGTTAGAAACGCTTCATCCTGAAGAAACGCCGCTGCAACACATGATGCAAATCGCACCCGATCAAACCGAACAGCAGCTACGTGATTACCTAGGTAGCTTTGGCTTCCAAGGTGACAAAGCACTAGAAAAAGTTGCGCCGTTTTCTGGTGGCGAAAAAGCCCGTTTGGTATTGGCTTTAATTGTGTGGCAAAAGCCAAACCTGTTGCTACTTGATGAACCGACCAACCACTTAGACTTGGACATGCGCCAAGCACTTACGATGGCACTGCAAACATTCGAAGGTGCGATGGTGATTGTTTCGCACGACCGCTATTTACTGCGCGCTACGACCGATGACTTGTATTTAGTGCATGATCGACAAGTTGCTCCGTTCGACGGTGATTTAAATGACTATTATAAATGGTTAACCGAACAACAAAGAGCGGAACGCAAAGAAGCGCAGGCTGCGCAGCCAAGCAAAGATACGGCCAACAGCGCAGCTGCGAAGAAAGAGCAAAAACGTCGCGATGCAGAGTTTCGAAAACAGACAGCGCCAATTCGCAAAACGCTGACACAACTAGAAAATAAAATGGATAAGTTAGGTGCTGCACTGGCCGAAGCTGAAGAACAATTGGCGGACAACTCACTGTATGCGGCCGAAAATAAAGCTAAACTTAACCAAGTGCTGGCACTTCAAGCTTCCAGTAAAGCTGAGCTCGAAGAAATTGAAATGGAATGGATGTCTGCTCAAGAAACGTTGGAGCAGATGGAGCTAGAGTTTAATCAATGAGTAATCAACACGCTGAATACACACTCACCCTAGAACACCTTTGGCAGTTTAGTCTGCAATTTTATGGTGTGCGAGAAGTGAAAGAGGCGTGTTTATCATTACAGAACAACTACCACGGTAACGTGAACCTACTCCTGCTGCTCAGATGGCTCGATGAGCAGCAACTCATTTTCCAAGAAAAAGACTGGCCCTTGGTGCAAGACTGTCTAGGTAGGAGCGAAACTTTACTTCACTCCTTTCGCGACCTTCGTCGCCACCTTAAGTCTCAAGTCAATGACGCTTTGTATCGTGAGACCTTGCAGTTTGAGCTGCAACTAGAAAAGCAGCAACAAGCGGATTTGGTGGACTGCATTAACTCACTTGCACTACTCAAAAATGATGGTGACCCACTGACGTTGAGATACTGTCGTCAACTCGGTGGGGAGCATTTGCAGCAAGCCTTTGCTATTCCGGTGCCAAACATTCAACCACCAAAACGCCCATAAATCTGTAGAATACCTATAATCTTTATAAAGGATTATATTAATAAGTTCTTCAACGGACACCGAAGGACCGCATAAGAGCAGTTAGGTATGACACAATTTTTCGCAGCCGCCGGGATCAAAAACCCGCATCTCCAAACGCTTTTGCCGCGTTTTATTCGCAAAAAAGCGTTATTTACGCCGATTTGGCAAACCCTCGATACATCCGATGGCGACTTTCTCGATCTCGCGTGGAGCGAGGACCCAACCCAAGAGCCTGCACAAAAAAAGCCGATTTTTGTTTTATTTCATGGGTTAGAGGGGTGCTTCTATAGCCCTTATGCCAATGGGCTAATGAATGCATTTGCTCAATCTGGATGGCTGTCGGTGATGATGCATTTTCGTGGCTGCAGCGGTAAACCAAACAAAAAAGCACGAGCTTATCACTCGGGAGAAGTGATGGATGCTCGTTACTTCCTAGAGCACCTTGAACAACGTTTTCCTGATAATCCCAAAGTTGCAGTTGGTATTTCTCTTGGCGGTAACATGTTGGCGAATTATTTAGCCCAATATAAAGACCACCCTATTTTGAATGCAGCGACTATTATCTCAGCGCCTTTAGACCTAGCGGCGTGTGCGAACCGTATAGAACAAGGCTTTTCAAAAGTGTATCGCCGTTACCTGCTTTCTTCACTGAAACGTAACGCGTTACAAAAGCATCATCTACTGCATGGTGAGCTTGCGCTGTCCTACAACTCAATAAAACGTGTCACAAGATTGTATGAATTCGATGATTTGATCACGGCACCACTGCACGGTTTTAAAGACGCACAAGATTATTACGATCAATGTTCTGGCTTAAGTAAACTACAGCAAATCACGCTACCCACACTGATCATCCATGCCAAAGACGATCCGTTCATGACCGATGATGTGATACCGAAGTTTGTTTTGCCAGATAACATTGATTACCGTCTCTTTGAACACGGTGGCCATGTTGGCTTCCTAACAGGAACGGCGTTAAAACCTAAGTTTTGGTTGGAGGAAGCGCTGCCCGCGTATTACGAAAGTATCGCCGCAGATTACCTTTCTGCTGTATCCAAGCAACGAACGCAGTAAACTAGCCGCTCATCATAAAAGTTAGAGGTATTTATGATCATTCCATGGCAAGACATTGCGCCGGAAACATTGGAAAACTTAATTCGTGAATTCGTCTTACGCGAAGGAACGGATTACGGAACCGTTGAGGTTTCTTTGCAAGACAAAATTGATCAAGTTAAAGCTCAATTGGAAAAAGGTGAAGCGGTTATCGTGTTCTCTGAGCTACACGAAACCGTCGATATTCAACATAAAACAAAATTTTAGACCCTTCACATTTTACCGTATCCCACTCGATGACAAGGTATTGTTACGTGCTATAGTGGGATATCGACCGTGCAGTAGTAACTCTACTGCACATTACAGGTAAGTAATTTTCGACAAGGTTTGTCATGTCAGCTAAACACCCAATTATTGCGGTTACTGGTTCGTCCGGTGCCGGCACGACCACTACATCTGAAGCCTTCCGTAAAATGTTCAATATGATGAACGTTAAACCCGCATGGGTTGAAGGCGATAGCTTCCATCGCTTTACTCGCCCAGAAATGGACATCGAAATTCGCAAAGCCCGCGAGCAAGGTCGACACATTAGCTACTTTGGCCCACAAGCTAATGACTTCCCGGGATTAGAAGAGTTTTTCCGTAAGTTCGGGCATGATGGTACTGGCAGCGTGCGCCGTTATCTGCACACGTTTGACGAAGCGGTTCCCTACAATCAAATGCCAGGCACGTTTACACCGTGGCAAGACTTACCCGAAAACAGCGACGTGCTGTTTTATGAAGGGTTACATGGTGGCGTGGTCGATGGCGATGTTAATGTTGCTCAACATGTGGATTTCTTAATTGGCATGGTGCCGATTGTGAACTTAGAGTGGATCCAAAAATTCGTACGTGACACTCGCGATCGCGGCCATTCGCGTGAAGCGGTAATGGACTCAATCGTGCGATCCATGGACGATTACCTCAACTATATCACTCCGCAGTTTTCTCGTACTCACATCAACTTCCAGCGCGTACCGACCGTTGATACTTCCAACCCACTTAATGCAAAAGGCATCCCTAGTTTGGATGAGAGTTTTGTGGTGATTCGCCTACGCGGTATCAAGAATGTCGACTTCCCATATCTGCTGGCCATGATTGATGGCTCATTCATGTCACGCCACAACACGATTGTCGTACCCGGCGGTAAGATGAGCTTTGCAATGGAGCTCATAGTTCGGCCTATCCTACAACAGCTCATCGAAACAGGGAAAATTGGCTAAAAACCTGCCTGCGAAGATGTTTACTTTTCATACCGTGATCATGTGCACAGTTTTGCTTACAAAATCTCAATCATGGCACGATTAAAATCAAGAAATCGTTTTCGAAAAAGGATACTATTTCTTACCGAAACACAAGAGAGCTTGCAGCATATAAAAAGTGCTCTTATTCTAGTAGGCCTAATTCAGGCTTAGCTAAAATATGGATAGCGCAAGCGTACCCTGCAGAGGAAGTGAGATATTATGGTTCTAGGTAAACCTCAAACCGACCCAACATTAGAGTGGTTTCTTTCACACTGTCATATTCATAAGTACCCTTCAAAGAGCACGCTAATTCACGCGGGCGAAAAGGCAGAAACTTTGTACTACATCGTTAAAGGTTCTGTTGCGGTTCTTATCAAAGACGAAGAAGGTAAGGAGATGATCCTTTCTTACCTAAACCAAGGAGACTTTATTGGTGAACTTGGTCTATTCGAGGAAGACCAAGAGCGCACAGCTTGGGTTCGTGCTAAATCTCCTTGTGAAGTTGCTGAAATTTCTTTCAAGAAGTTCCGTCAGCTTATCCAAGTAAACCCAGACATCCTAATGCGTCTTTCTGCGCAGATGGCTCGTCGTCTTCAAGTAACTAGCCAAAAAGTGGGTGACCTGGCGTTCCTAGACGTAACTGGTCGTATCGCTCAGACGCTTCTGAACCTTGCAAAACAACCAGACGCAATGACTCACCCAGACGGCATGCAAATAAAGATCACTCGTCAAGAAATCGGTCAAATTGTTGGCTGTTCTCGTGAGACAGTAGGTCGTATCTTGAAGATGCTAGAAGAGCAGAACCTAATCTCTGCTCACGGTAAAACCATCGTGGTTTACGGTACTCGTTAATCTCGAACTAGAGTGACACGAACAAAATTATAAAAGCCACCAATGGCAACATTGGTGGCTTTTTATTTGCTCATGACCAAATGAGATAGGGTGCAGCGAACACTAATGAGTAAGCTTAACAGGTTAACCCTAAAACTTAGCCATTCGTACTTTCAAAGATTTTGTCAGCTGAAGCAGCCACGAAACCTGGGTACAAATCACCATTTTCCATCGGATAGCGCTTAGCAAATTCATAAAACCCGCCAGGGATAATTTCAGTGCCTTCGCTAAAACGAACCGCTACTTTATCTGCCATGGTCGATGACTGCTCTAGCAACACCTCAGGAGTGCCCTTCACTTCACCACCATTTTCATTAATGGTAAACCCAGCGGTACGCAGATGATTGTTTACCTGCTTCACTTCTTCATATTCATTGAGCTGGTTAACGCTCACCGTGAAGTGGTTTGCTCCGTAACCATGCGCCGCAAGCCAAGATGCGTACTCACTTTCTTTAGCCAACGTTTGGTAATCAGCAAAGCTTAAATCCCACAAGCGTCCACCATGTAAGAATGCGCTATCGTTCAGCTTGTCAGCATCGACTTGTGCCACCAAATTTTTCACAATCTCTTGTAGCTCAGGCGAGCACTCTTCAACTTTTAGCTCACTAATAAATACTTTAGGTTGCTTCGGATCTGGGTGCTCATAGTGCTTAGCAACCAGCTTTTTGCTTTCGAAAACGTAATCACCACACGCCTTGTAACCAATAGCTACAAATGGCTTAGCTAGAGTTTCAATACCAAGAGGCGCGATATTGAAGGTACGTAAAGCTATATGATCATTAATCAGAGGCTCATCTTCTTGAAGCAGCTGATGCACTTTAGCAGCCGAAGGGCAAAGACGTTGAATGTAATCTTGCCATAGCGATTCAAATAACACATCGGGCGTCATAACGACTCCTTGTTACGAGATGTAGAGTTTAAAGGTAAGCGGAAGTTGGCTGCTCGTTCACAACAAGAGTTGTCCAGAATAATGAACGAGCAACCATCAACCTGTGACGGTAAATGCCAGTCAGTCAACACGCTTTTCCGAGTCTTTGCTCACTTTTCGTGTTCTGCCAACGATCACTACAACCCATACCTAAATGATGCGCCGGCAAGGTGAGCCGCAATGCATAGTTGCGACTCTATAATAAAAACTTATAGCGCTACACCTGGACTCAATGTTGCAGGCAAGACAGTTTCTTGACCTTCCATTGATGCCATTGGGTACGCACAGTAATCTGCTGCGTAGTAAGCGCTTGGGCGCAAGTTACCCGACGCCCCCGGACCACCAAATGGCGCATCACCGCTTGCACCAGTGAGCTGGCGGTTACGGTTCACGATACCTGCACGAATGTGGTCAACGAAGTATTCCCACTCTTGGTCGTCGGTTGAAACCAAACCAGCAGATAAGCCAAAGCGCGTATCGTTTGCTAGCGCCACGGCTTTATCTAATCCTTCGTAGCGCACCACTTGCAGAAGTGGGCCGAAGTATTCTTCATCTGGTAACTCAGCAATGTTCGTTACATCAATGATGCCAGGAGAAACAAACGCCGCCTCTCCTGCTTTCGCTTCAATCAAGCTTTCACCGCCAAGAGACTGTAGATTAGCTTGTGCGTCAAGAATAAACTTGGCTGCCGCGACCGAAATTTGCGGTCCCATAAATGGCGCAGGTTCTGCAAATGGTTGGTCTACGCGAATATTGCGTGTCGCTTCAACGAGTTTGGTGATAAGCGCATCGCCTTTTTCACCCAATGGCACATACAAACGACGAGCACACGTACAACGCTGCCCAGCACTGATAAACGCTGACTGGATGATGGTGTAAACCGTGGCATCCAAATCACCATATTTATCAGAGATCACCATCGGGTTATTACCACCCATTTCTAGTGCGAGCATCTTGCCCGGTTGACCCGCAAATTGACGGTGTAATACATGCCCCGTATTTGCGCTACCCGTAAACAGTACGCCATCGATGCCTTTTGCGTCAGCGAGCGCGATACCAGTTTCTTTCGCGCCTTGAACAAGGTTAATCACGCCTTTCGGCAGACCGGCTTCTTCCCATAGCTTCATTGCCAATTCACCCGTCCATGGCGTTTGCTCAGACGGTTTGAAGACTACCGTGTTACCAGCCAGTAGCGCAGGCACAATGTGACCATTTGGTAGGTGGCCTGGGAAGTTGTAAGGACCAAACACCGCCATCACGCCCAATGGGCGGTGGCGCAATACGATTTGGTTGCCTGCTGCTTCACGGCTCGCCTCACCAGTGCGGTCATGATAAGCGCGAATCGAAATGGCAATTTTACCTGCCATTGCCGCTGCTTCAGTGCGCGTTTCCCAAATTGGCTTACCAGTTTCTTTGGCAATGACTTCGGCGATTTTTTCGCTGTTCTCTTTTACTTTCTCCGCAAAAGCCAACACGATTGCCTCACGCTCTGAAAATGGGCGCTTTTTCCAGTCAATAAACGCTTCACGCGCTGCAGATACCGCCTGGTTCACCTGCTCTGCCGTTGCACCTTTGCCTTGCCAGATCACTTCTTGGTTGTACGGCGACAGAGACGTAAATGCTTCACCCTGACCTTGTACCCATTCACCTGCAATCCAATGTGTCATTGTTTCTATCCTTAAATTCTGTCGTCTGTTACTGCGGAAGAAGGCGAACGAAATCCCCTTCTTCAACCGAAAGTGCATCCGCAACGTCTGGTGCGATCATTACGCTCTGTGTCTCTGCGTCATACGCCGCCTTAGTGACTGTCGCACGGAAGTTCTCGAAAGATGAATTACACATCAAGAAGTCTTGTGTGCTGGAATGTTCAGAGATTTTGACTTGCGCGCGGAATGAATGACGTACCGACTCAATATTACGCAGATCACACTCAACCGTTGGGCCACCATCGAAGATGTCGACGTAGCCTCGGTTGGTAAAACCTTCACGCTCAAGCAGCTTCAGCGCTGGACGCGTGTTATCATGTACTTGACCAATCACGGCTTGCGCTTCTGGGCTGAGCAGGTTGATGTAAATAGGCAGTTTCGGCATCAAGTCGGCGATAAAGCCTTTCTTGCCGATACCTGTCAGGTAATCTGCAAGCGTGAAATCGATAGAGAAGAAATGCTCTTGAAGCCATTGCCAGAATGGTGAATTACCCTCGTCGTCTGAAACGCCACGCATCTCCGCAAAGATCGTTTCAGAGAAGCGCTCTGGGTGCTCTGCCATCATTAGGAAACGACACTTCGACATTAGACGACCATTCAGACCTTGGCGGAATTTCTCACGCAAGAACAAGGTACAAATTTCGCTGTTACCCGTGTAGTTATTACCAAAAGTAAGCAGTTTAACGACGTTGTTAACGCCAAGCTTTGGCGACGAGTGCACGACTTTACTAATGTGATATGAGTAAAATGGGACATCCCAGCCGATAGATGCTTCGATTCCGGTGGTACCCGCAACCTCACCCGTTTCAGAGTCAAAGCCAACCATCAGGTAGCCTTCATCGCCTGGTTCTGCCACATCTGGCTTACCAAAGCTGTACTCTGAATGTTTGATTCGATTGGTTAACAGTTCTTCGTTAACCGGTAGAGATGTAAATCCGTGACCAGACTCCACCGCACAAGTGTGCAGTGCGTCGTAATCCGACATCGCGATAGGGCGAACTACTAGCATCAATACTCCCTCCAGATGCAAGAAGATCCTAACTATATTGTAGGAACAATTCCCCCTATCAGAGATCCTTGACGGGGGTGTCTGCGTTGACGTTTAAACTGATATCGCGCTTAAACTAAAGTCGCGATCGCTTTATCCAGTTTCGCCAAGCCTTCTTCAATTTCTTGTTGTGTGATAACGAGTGATGGTGTGAAACGTACGACATTGGCACCCGCAACCAATACCATGAGACCTTGTTTACCTGCAGCAACCAGCACGTCACGCGCACGGCCTTGCCATTCTTCATTTAGTGCAGCGCCAAGTAATAGGCCTTGACCGCGCACTTCTGAGAAGATGTTGTACTTCGCGTTGATCTTCTCTAGACCTTCACGGAACATTGCTTCGCGTTCTAGCACACCAGCCAACACCTCGGGCTTAGTAACTTCATTTACAACCGCTTCTGCAACCGCACACGCTAGTGGGTTACCGCCATATGTAGAACCGTGAGTGCCCACTTTCATGTGCTCTGCCAATTTTGCTGTCGTTAGCATTGCACCGATTGGGAAACCGCCACCAAGTGATTTCGCAGTACTTAGAATATCTGGCGTGATACCTAAACCTTGGTAAGCGTAGAAGTTACCTGTACGGCCATTACCAGTTTGCACTTCATCGAAGATCAGTAAGGCGTTGTGTTTGTCACACAGCTCGCGAACCGCTTGAGCGAACTCAGGCGTTGGTGGCACGATGCCGCCTTCACCTTGTAGTGGCTCCATCATGACCGCACAAGTACGATCAGACATGTGCGCTTGTAAAGCTTCGATATCGTTGTAAGGAAGGTGTGTCACGTCGCCTGGCTTAGGACCGAAGCCGTCAGAGTATGCCGCTTGGCCACCAACCGTTACGGTAAAGAATGTACGACCGTGGAAACCTTGTTTGAATGCAATGATTTCAGATTTCTCAGTGCCATAAACGTCTGCTGCATAACGACGTGCCAGCTTCAAAGCGGCTTCGTTTGCTTCTGCGCCAGAGTTAGCAAAGAACACACGCTCAGCAAAACTCACTTCTGTTAGCTTTTTCGCCAGACGAAGGGCTGGTTCGTTCGTCATAACGTTACTTAAGTGCCAAAGCTTGTTAGCTTGCTCTGTTAGTGCGTTTACCATTACTGGATGACAATGGCCAAGACAGCTCACTGCAATACCACCAGCAAAGTCGATGTATTCATTACCTTCCTGATCCCAAACACGTGAACCTTCACCTTTAACAGGGATCATTTCCATCGGGTTATAGCAAGGTACCATTACCTCATCGAATAAACCGCGCTCTACTTTAATTTCCGTTGTCATTGCACATTCCTTCTTGATACCGCATGCGTAGCAGATAAGCGAATTTAACCGGCTCTCTTTGCCAGCAAATAATGTTTTGCATTTAAGCTATTGCGGCATTGTATTTACATTTAATTAACCATTTCAATAGTGATTTATTCTTTTCGTTCTCGAAAGCAACTTCCATTAATCACTGCTTATGACTATTTATGCATCAAGAAAGTAAAATAGAGAAGTGATTTTTTATAAATGTTATGTAATACAGGGGATAGAAGGTTTAAAAAGACATGAATAGACAAAGAGACTCGAGAGAATCGCATAGTTTTGCAATCCGCTCACCTCAGCAAAAAGATGAATGATTTGTTAAGAAAAGTGATCGCGATCAGATCGCTTTGCGTGCTAAAAAGTTCGCAAGCAACTCGTGACCTTGCTCAGTTTTGATTGATTCTGGGTGGAACTGCACCGCATCAATTGGCAAGGCTTTATGTTGGTAACCCATTATTTCATCCATGCTTCCGTCCGGCAGTTCTGTCCATGCAGTCAGTTCAAACACGTCGGGTAAAGTACCGTTTTTCACCACAAGAGAGTGATAACGGGTTACCGTGAGTGGGTTATTCAGATTTTTAAACACACTACGACCGTTATGACGAATCGGTGAGGTCTTACCGTGCATCACTTGTCGTGCACGTACCACTTCACCCCCAAACACTTGCGCTATCGCTTGATGGCCAAGGCAAACACCCAATATTGGAAGCTTACCAGCGAAGTGTTCTATCGCTTTCAGTGAAATACCTGCTTCGTTCGGCGTACATGGCCCTGGCGAGATCACCAAATGAGTTGGGTTGAGCGCCTCAATGCCTTGGATATTGATTTCATCGTTACGCACCACCTTTACGTCTGCACCAAGCTCGCAGAAGTATTGGTAAAGGTTGTAGGTAAAAGAGTCGTAGTTATCGATGATCAACAACATAAAGGGTCGGTTGCTCCAATCCGTTTTGGCAATGCTTACGTAGTGAATCGCCACGTTCGTGACAATCAAGGGCGGTATTTTGCTATACCAAGCAAGAAAGGCAAGTTTTTGCTGAATAAAAAGGCCAGCATAGGCTGGCCTTTGGTCTTTACAGCTATTTAGGAACTGTTTGTCAGGAAGTAAATTCGCTTAGCGGCGACGACGGAATAAGCCGAGACCTAGCAGCGCAAATAGAGCACCAAAACCAAACGAACCACCATCTGAATCCTTCGACCCTTCTGTTCCAGCTTCAGTTTGCGTCATTGAAACATCACGAACAGAGCTAAACTTCACGATATTACCTGTCGAGTCAGTCACTTTCTCTTCTAACTGATAATTACCTTGCTCTGGCGTTTGTTCAAACTCAATATTCACGCTACGCGCATCAATATCAGCTTGAACTAAAGTTTGGCTAGCCGAGTAAGCTTTCGTATCGCTGCTTGCCGCAGCCGCTTGTGTGGATGGCGTTAAGTTCACCGTAACAATATCGCCCACAACCGCCGTTGGTGGTAAACGGACATCGACGGCTAAGTTGTCACCTGCTTTCGGTAAATCGATGTCATCATCTGGTAAATCAATCGCGATGATCACTGGATCGTGGTCAGAGGCAGAGAACGCATCTTTGTACTTCGGCATATCACCTGTGTACTTGCTGCTGTATTCGAACAAGTTACTCTCTAGTGAGTTGATGTGCCAATCTTCAATTGCTACCACTTTTTGCGCTAGGCTGCTGCTTGCCAATGCGTGGTCCAAATTACCCAGCTCGCCCGAATAGGTGTAAGAAAACGTATCAGTGCCGTGCAGCAACGTGTTTAAGTTGTGCAGACCGTAACCTTTTTCAATTTTGGTCTTCTCTACTTGAAGTTCACCATCACCAATGGTTGTGTAAGCAGCAGTATAAATGTCACGGCCGTATTTCTCTTTCGAGTAATCAGTCAGTGTCAGAAGTGGGTCTTCCATGCCATAAGCATTGAGGTCGCCCATGAGCAATACATCGCCTTTCACCTCTTTCAACGCTTCACCCACTGCGTGCGCAGCAGAAACGCGGAAGTTGTTACAGTTGCCTTGCAGATCCGCTGGCTCAGAATCTTCTACACCAGCAATCCACTCTTCAATACACTCAGAGCCTTTCGACTTAAAGTGGTTTACGACAATAGACAAATCTTCACCCGTCTCTTTCACCGTAAAGGTCTGAAGTAGACTGTGGCGTTGGTACTTATCGTAAGCAGGGTTACTTTCTGTGCCCTCTTTACGAGTAATTGTGTTTTCTGCAATGTGCTGCTCTGGCGTGATGATCACTTTTGCAGCGTCTTTTGGCGTTACTGCGTTAGCACGATATAAAATCGCCACCATGATCGCATCACTGCCAAAGTATTCGTCTTGGTATTTGTCTTGCTCTTCGATTTCGACATACGTGTAATGATCTTCAGCGTCATCAATCTCAGCATTTAGGGCATCAACTAAGTTTTGGATAGCACTGCCATCACCAAAGCCGTTGTTTTCCACTTCCATCAAACCAATGATGTCAGCGTCCATCTTGTTCATCGCCGCAACGATTTTCGCTTGTTGGATCAGGAACTCATCTAGGTTAGTCGCACCACGGTTTTGTCCAGTTGGGTTTTCATGGCCACTGTCAGCCACAGAGTTGAAGTAGTTCAGTACGTTGAAGCTGGCGATACGCAAATCTGAGTCCGCAATCGCTGGAGCATCTTTACGAGCCACGTCGAAGCCTTCATCTGAAGTCACGAAGTTGGTGTTATCGACTTCATTGGTCGCAATCAGGCGGTATTCATTGTAGCTGTAAGCCACCACGCCCTGCAGACCTTCTACTCGCGAACCAAGGCGAATGTGCTGCTCAGAAGAGCCATCTTGGTCTGCATCTTTCGCAAAATCTGGGTAGTAAGGGATTTGGCCGTTTGGTGCTTTGCCATCAGATTCTAGGTATACGCGGTTCGCTGCGTTGTCTTTTGCTAGCTCAACGGCTGCATCGCTCTCTGCTGCGTGCAATTGAGTCGGCTTAAACAATGGCGCTTCATGAGACAACATCATGTTGTTACGACGTGAATCGTAGTCGTAAGAGAAGTTGCGAGTTACAAACAGGTCACTTGCCGAAGTTAGTTCAACTTGCATGCCTTCATGACGCTCTAGCGCATCACGTAGTGTTTCACCTTCTTTGATAACAAGATCGGTAACTCGAGGAATATCCGATGTGCCTGTTTTCACATAGCTGTTAGCATCAGAAGCTAGCTGAGTATTGCTGTAGTACTCTTGAACTTTACCTTTAACACAAACAACGTCACCAGCTTTTAGCTCCGTGTCTGCCGCGTCAGTATGAATGAACAAGCCTTCTGAGGTCTTGTCGTTGTTGTCGCTTTCTAATGCTTGTAGGTAGAAACCTTTGGTTAGGCCAGTGGTAACAGCAGTCACGACACCCGTTACGAAATGATCTTCGTCAGTAATGTATGGGTAACCATCAATGAATGGAGACGTATCGCCTTCACCTTGAATATCTTGGATGGTAGTGAAGTTAGGTTGCTGACCGTCGACTTCACAAGCGAATGGTGCTGGTGGCTCAGTCGCATTTAGCTCACCAAGGCCGTCAATGTTGTCTTTCTCAAATGCCGTCCACTGAGATGCATCATAAGTAGCAGAAGGGGTTAGTGCATCACTGTTACGAACTAATGTGGTGTCTTTACCAAAATCTACGTCACCCATCACACCGATGATGTCGTGCACTTCACCATCTTTAAGCAGTGCGATCGGGTCGTCACCGTTAAAGTTCGCAACGCTTTTATCTGTGATATCCGAGACAGCTTTGATGGTATCGCTCGCGTCACCATGCGCCAGTACATACACTTGGTTAGCTTGTAGCGTCACTTGGCTAAGGTCGAATGTGCTACCCCAAGTACCACCACCGTTTGATGATTTCGCCAACTCGTAGCCAGTGAGTGTCACCGCAGTATCACCCGTATTAGCGATCTCTACCGCTTTATTATAAGCGCCGCCTTCTACGTATTGGGAAATAATAATCTCTGCGTTCGCGTTTGCACTAAGTGCACTGGCGATGGTTAATGCGAGTATTGAGGGTTTGATTAACGTGTCCATTGTCATACCTGATATTTATGTAAATGCAAACTTAGCTCTGGTTAGAGCCTGCCATTTGCGTCTACTATCAGGTTTATTTATGAAATAAATAAGAATGAGTAATTAAAGCCGTGAAATGAATCACATGTGAATATAAGAAAATATGCCAGAGCATCCCATTCAAACATTTTTTGTAATAAATACAGAGCGCTATTGATAAACAAGTCAGAATTTAGATTGATTACTCAGTTTACTTTTTCACTTCATGTTAAGGAGTAGAAAATACATCACTTGTTGAGTTGCTTATTAACCCAACCGTTCCGTTACAAATAAAAAATATAATTAGTCACTAATTTAGAATGCTTTAATTTTCACTTGTATCACTGTTCAGCCCAAGAATCTATTACTCGCTTCGTTCTCTCTTATACAGGCCCCTCATACTTCAAAGTTTTCATGATTTATTCAATAACTTTTCATTACTCACTAGCCAAAAACATACACAAAAGATATAACACCTGCGCGAGACAATAAGATCTCATTAGCTGTAAACCCAGGAACGACAAATGAAAAAAATTCAACGCAGTGTGCTAGCTCTCTCCCTACTTGGCTTGATAGCGGGGTGTCAGTTGACCGCCAGTGAGCCACTTCAACCTACGGCGAATCAAGACATCATCGAATCAGCCAAAAATGAACTGGATGGTATTGAAGAGCTAGAAGTCAGTGACGAGGGTGTTATTACCTTTACTCAGCGTCTAAGAACGCCAGGAACCTACTGGATTCCAGCGAGAATTAAAGAACTCAGCTACGATATATCATGCGTACAGCTTAGTTACTTCATTGATAGAGGCATGGTTGTGAAGTCTGCCTTTCTAGGGGCTCGAGGACGTGTTGAATATTACGACATGGAACGCTGTATGAAAGACACACCATTTCAGTAATACAGGCATAAAAAAAGCTCCACCAAAGTGGAGCTTTTTCGTATTCGTTCTTAGCAACTATGGGCGAGCTACAAAACCTACTGCTTCGTATGCTTTCTTAAGCGTTTCAGCCGCTCGTGCCGAGGCTTTCTCAGCGCCTTGCTGCATTACCTCGTCCATGTAAGCACGATCAGCGCGAATACGGTGATATTCTGCTTGAATTGGCTCAAGCATTGCTACAACTGCCTCACCAACATCTTTCTTAAATGGGCCATACATTTCTACGCCTTGGTACTTCGCTTCAATCTCTTCGAAGCTCATGCCTGTCGCCGCGGAGTACAGACCCATTAGGTTAGCAATGCCCGCCTTGTTCTCGATATCATGACGGATACTTGGTGGCGTTTCGGTATCGGTTTGCGCTTTGTTGATCTTCTTAAGGATCGACTTAGGCTCTTCCAGCAGCGTGATAACGTTCTTACGGTTGTCATCAGATTTAGACATCTTCTTCGTTGCATCTTGAAGGCTCATTACACGCGCATTTACTGTCGGAATGTAAGGCTCTGGAACTTGGAAGATTGGCTGCTCTGGCGAGTAAATATTGTTGAAACGCGTTGCGATATCGCGCGCTAATTCTAGATGTTGCTTCTGGTCACTGCCTACAGGTACTTGGTGTGCACCGTAAAGCAAAATGTCAGCCGCCATCAACACCGGGTAGTCAAATAGACCGACGTTTACGTCATTCGCGTAACGTGCCGATTTGTCTTTAAACTGAGTCATACGGCTCAGCTCACCCATTTGAGTGTAGCAGTTAAGAAGCCAACCTAATTGAGCATGCTCTGGTACATGTGACTGAACAAATAGCGTGCTCTTCTTCGGGTCAACACCAACTGCCAGACAAATTGCCAGTGCGTCTAGAGTTGCTTCATGCAGCGCTTTAGGGTCCTGACGAACCGTAATCGCGTGAAGGTCTACCACACAATATTGGCAATCATAATCGTCTTGCATCTGCTGCCATTGACGTAGAGCACCCAAGTAGTTACCGATACTTAGTTCACCTGAAGGTTGAACACCACTCAATACAATGGGTTTGCTCATTAGAATGATTCCTTTGACTTCTTAATCTAATTAAATGAAAAAAACCGTGCAGTAATAGGTGCACGGTTTACTCAGTGTACTCATTAACGAGTATTTTGGAAGCTCTTTTGTAGCCGTTATGCAGAAACCGCTACAACGTCCAATAATTCTGCCAAACTGTCAGCGACGAAATCTGGATTTGATGCTGAAATAGGTTCACCGTGGTTGTAACCATATGTCAGACCAAATGAGGCACAGCCTGCATTCTTTGCTGCGAGAATATCGTTTTTCGAGTCGCCAACCATCAGCATTTCACTTGGTTGGATTTGGTGCTTTTCCATTAGCCAGTTCAATGCTACTGGGTTTGGTTTTTTCTCTGGGAATGCATCACCGCCAAGGACATCAACGAAGTATTTTGCGATGTCGTGCTTTTCCAAAACGTCAGGCACAAACTTTGAAGGTTTGTTGGTCACCAACGCCATAACAAAGCCCGCTTTGTGCAGCTCTGCTAGTGTCTCTTTTACCGTTGGGTAAAGATGACTTAGCTTGTGACCGCTTTGCTCGTAGTAATCATCAAACAATACACGCGCTTTAGCACGAAGCTCTTCACTCAGCTCCGGGTTGATGGTCAGGCTTTGGCTTAATGAGCGACCAATAAGCACGTCTGCGCCGTTACCCACGTAATCACGAACTTGTTCTTCTGAAACCGATGGAAAGCCAAGCGCCTGTACTGCTTGGTCTGCCGCGACAGCTAGATCTGGCACGCTATCAAGCAAAGTGCCATCTAGATCGAAGGCGATGAATTTAATGTCTTGTTGAGTCATAACTTCCCTGAGGATTTTTATTTATAAATCGGTGAAAACGACAAAGGATGGCACCCCATCCTTTGTTTTTATCATTATGTCTGATTCGACAGTAACTGTTTGTTTCGTCGTTACTTTGCAGCAATACGCTGACGAACTGCCTCAAACAAACAGATGCCGGATGCCACAGATACGTTCAAGCTTGAAACGCTACCAGCCATTGGGATCTTAATCAAATCGTCGCAGGTTTCACGAGTCAGACGACGCATACCGTCACCTTCTGCCCCCATTACGATAGCAAGGGGTCCAGTCAGTTTTGCTTGGTAGATGTCGTGCGTTGCTTCGCCCGCCGTACCAACAAACCAGATACCTTGCTCTTGCAGTGTACGCATAGTACGAGCCAAGTTAGTCACTCGGATCAATGGCACGACTTCAGCTGCACCACAAGCCACTTTGCTTACGGTTGCGTTCATCGGTGCAGAACGATCTTTCGGTACGATGATCGCCGCAGCACCTGCCGCATCTGCGTTACGTAAACACGCACCAAGATTGTGTGGATCGGTCACGCCGTCTAACACTAATAGCAGTGGTGATTCGTGCTGCGCCAGGATGTCATCTATATCGTTCTCATTCAGCTGCTTCGCTGGTTTCACACGAGCGATGATGCCTTGGTGATTTGCACCGCGCGCTTTGTCATCCAAGGTTTTACGTGTCATCTGCTGAATAGAAACACCACAAACCTGAAGATCATTTAGGATTGGCATTAGGCGATCATCTTGACGACCTTTTAAAACGTACGCCTCGATAAAACGCTCTGGTTCGCGCTCCAATACCGCCTTCACTGCGTGAATGCCGTAGATAAATTCGTTACTCATTGTTTAACCTGTTGTTCTGGTCGTATTGCCTGCGCCAACCAAGTTTGAACTAAGTTGGCGCTTCAACCTACTACTGCGCTTCTTTTTTAGTGCGCTTGGTTTTCTTCGGCTTACTGTGCGGCTTCTTTTTACGTGCTTTTTTCACTTTAGGCTTCTCGTTGCCTTCGGCGTCACCACGTTTTGGGCCATTACGCTTACTCGTTGCGCCCGTTTCTTCTGGGCGTTTAGTTGGCTCTATCGCAGGAACTGCACGAGCCGCGCCACCTTCCTTCGATGAAGAGCGAGTCGCAGCGCGTTTTTTATCTTTCGCTTTGCGTTTTGCTTCCGCTGCGCGTTTCTTCGCAGTCTTACCTTCGCCGCGTAGCTTACGACTTGTTTCGACCAATTCAAAGTCAATTTGCTTATCATCGAGGTTAACAGCCAGTACTTTTACTTTTACTGCATCACCTAAGCGGTAGATGTTACCGAAACTTTCACCAATAAGTCGTTGACCAATCGGGTCAAATTGATAGTAGTCGTTCGCAAGGGTAGAAATATGTACCAAACCATCGATGTGCAAATCCGTTAAACGTACAAAGAAGCCAAAGCTAGTGACATTAGCAATAACACCGTCTAGTTCGTCACCGACGTGGTCTTGCATATATTCACACTTCAGCCAATCCGCAACATCACGTGTTGCATCATCAGCACGGCGCTCTGTCATCGAACATTGTTCGCCGTAAAAATCCATGTCGTCAAACGAGTAATGATAGCCACCTGTTGGTGTCCAGCGATCTTGATTACGACCTTCTTCTTTAGCAATCAGATACTTGATTGCACGGTGAAGTAACAAGTCAGGGTAACGACGAATTGGCGACGTAAAGTGCGCATAGCGTTTCAATGCCAACCCAAAGTGCCCCGCGTTATCTGCGTTGTATACCGCTTGCTTCATTGAGCGTAGCAGCATGGTCTGAATCAACTCTTGATCTTGACGCCCGGAGATTTGACGTGCGAGATCAGCATAGTCCGTTGGTGAAGGCTCTAAACCACCTTTTAGCTCAAGACCAAGTTCACTTAAGAAGTCACGGAAACCTTGCAGGCGTAATTCACCTGGAGATTCGTGGATACGATAAAGCGCGGGCTCTTTCGCTTTTTCTACCAGCGATGCCGAAGCAATGTTGGCTAAAATCATACATTCTTCGATGATCTTATGCGCGTCATTACGAATTACTGGCTCAATGCTTTCGATTTTACGTTCCGCATTGAAAATAAATTTGGTTTCAACGGTTTCAAATTCGATTGCACCGCGTTGATCGCGTGCTTCTTTCAGCACTTTGTACATCTTGTGCAACTCTTCTAGATGAGAAACAAGCGGCTGGTAGCGCTCACGTAGTTCTTCATCCCCTTCTAGAATCGCGCTCACTTTGCTATATGTGAGACGAGCGTGCGAGTTCATCACCGCCTCGTAATGCTTGTAACCAGACAGCTTACCGGTATCAGAAATGGTCATTTCGCACACCATACACAAGCGATCTACTTGCGGGTTGAGCGAACATAGGCCGTTCGATAGTACTTCTGGCAACATCGGCACAACTTGCGACGGGAAATATACTGAGTTACCACGATTGATCGCTTCTTTGTCCAACGCAGAGTCAGGACGAACGTAGTAACTGACGTCAGCAATCGCTACCCATAAACGCCAACCACCTTCTTTGTTCTTTTCACAGTAAACGGCATCATCAAAGTCTCGTGCGTCTTCGCCGTCAATGGTCACTAGTGGCAAATCACGTAGATCCACACGACCAACTTTCGCTTCTTCTGGTACTTCTTCGCCTAAGTTTTCGATTTGTTTATCGACGGCTTCTGGCCATTCGTGAGGGATTTGGTGTGTACGAATCGCAATTTGTGTTTCCATACCTGGTGCCATGTTTTCACCAAGGACTTCAACCACTTTACCCATCATGCCGCGTGAGCGTGAGCCACGATCAGTAATTTCAATTACGACTACGTTACCCATGCGTGCACCCGCTTTGTGCTCATTTGGGATCAGGATATCTTGGCTGATACGCGAGTCATCTGGGACAACATAGGAGTATCCATATTCAAGGAAGAAACGACCAACGATTTGATCATTGCGCTCCTCTAGCACACGCACCAAACGTCCTTCACGGCGGCCGCGCTTGCTGTTGTCTGTCGGTTGCACTAAGACAAAATCACCGTGGATGATGTTCTTCATCTGATGGTGCGGTAACAGAATATCATCATCCTTGCCGACGCTGCCTTCTGGACGTACCCAACCATGGCCATCACGATGACCAATCACGTAACCTTTCACCATTTCAAGTTTTTCAGGCAATGCATAGCACTGACGGCGGGTAAACACCAGTTGGCCATCTCGCTCCATCGCACGTAGCCGACGACGCAACCCTTCGTATTGCTCTTCGCCCTCAAGCTTTAGTGCCTCAAACAAGTCGTTACGATTCATTGGAACGCCCGCTTGCTCTAGAAACTCGATGATAAACTCTCGGCTTGGAATTGGATTTTCGTAATTTTTGGATTCACGATCTGCAAAAGGATCGTTTGGAATATTGTCTGACATAGGCACGCCTATCTAGCAAGGAAGGTATATGGCTAGTATATCTGAGTCTCTCGATAAGCTACAGAATTGCTTTGAAAAAAGAATGATCGAGATCGACTCTAGGCATGCAAATGAGTTAAGGACGAGCCAGCAAGATCAAAAGTTCAGAATTGTCACTGAGCAAGGATTCAATCGTGCAATCATCCAACTCCGCCAGGAAGGCACTTTTTGCTTTCGCCAATTTATCTTTGAGGCGGCAAGCAGGGGTAATATGGCAAAAATCCACACCACAGTTGACTAAATCTAACGGCTCTAAATCGCGCACAACACCACCGACTGTGATTTCAGACGCTGGCTTCATCAGCCGGATACCACCGTTTTTTCCGCGCACGGTATGGACATAACCCAACTGCCCTAACCGATTGATAACTTTAACCATATGGTTACGTGACACACCAAATAAATCCGTCACTTCGGTAATGCTGGTTAACTCATCTTCCGGCAACGAAGCCAAGAAAATTAAGGTTCTCAACGCATAATCAGTGAAACTAGTTAACTGCATATTCTCTCCCAAAGTGCGACTCAATAACCCGCTGGTGGTGCTAAAACCCCAAACTTGAGCTATCGATAAAAGTGTAAATCTTTTCTTGATCGAAAGATACATTTGAGATACAACTTTAAACATGCATTATAAATACAACTTAAAGTAGGAAGCCCTTATGCTCAGCAATCAAACTATCGAGATCGTCAAAGCGACCGCACCACTCATCGCCGAAACAGGACCAAAACTGACCGCGCACTTTTACGAGCGTATGTTAACTCATAACCCTGAGTTGAAAGATATTTTTAACATGAGTAACCAGCGTAACGGCGATCAGCGTGAAGCATTATTCAACGCTATCTGTGCCTATGCTGCCAATATTGAAAATTTGCCAGCTCTGCTTGGCGCAGTAGAGAAAATTGCGCATAAGCACACGAGCTTTTTGATCACAGAAGATCAGTACCAAATCGTTGGTAAGCATTTACTTGCAACAATCGATGAGCTTTTTAATCCAGGTCAAGAGGTGTTGGATGCTTGGGCTGAGGCTTACGGCGTACTTGCGAATGTATTTATTCAGCGCGAAGAACATATTTACCAACAAAATGAAGCTTTGGAAGGCGGCTGGCGCGGTCTACGCGAATTTGAATTAGTCGATAAAAAGATTGAGAGCAAACACATTTGCAGCTTTGTGTTCAAGCCAACCGATGGCCAAAAAGTGGCGCCGTATAAACCGGGACAATACCTTGGCATCTACATCAACAGTGACCAGTTAGAAAACCAAGAAATTCGCCAATATAGCCTGTCTTCTGCGGTCCAAGAGAACACCTACCGTATCTCAGTAAAACGTGAAGAAGGCGGAAAAGTGTCGAACTACCTGCACGATAGCCTGAACATTGGCGAAAAAGTGCAGCTTGCAGCCCCTGCCGGTGATTTCTTTATGGATGCCGAACCACAAACACCCGTTGTTCTAATTTCTGCTGGTGTGGGACTTACTCCAACGCTGTCAATGCTAGAAAGTCTCTCAGCACATCAAGCACCTGTAACTTGGGTTCATGCAACCGAAAATGGCCAACAGCATGCTTTCAAGCAACACGTAAACCAACTCGTTGCAGAAAAAGAAAATATGAACGCGCTCGTTTGGTATAACCAACCAACGGCAGAAGACAAGCTAGGTGAAGACTTCCACTTCACGGGCTTTGTCAATCTGTATGAAATTGAAGCTGCATTAAAGCAAGATAACGTGCAGGTATACTTCTGTGGTCCTGTAGGATTTATGCAGCACGTAGCGAAACAGCTATTAGAACTTGGCGTACCAGAAGAGCAATTCCATTACGAATGCTTCGGTCCACACAAAGTGGTTTAAGCGCTACCAACTATCGGGAAAACAACAAAGCCCACGTGACGTGGGCTTTGTTGTATGAAGTTGTTTGCAATATTGAAGCGTTACCAAAAGGTGTCTCGCCGTTTAGCTCGAGCAATAACGTTTTGTGGCATGCGCTGTTCAAGGCCGTTTCTCAATACAGTTATGCGCTTATGCTGCCGCTTATCTGCTGTGACAGAGTTATATAACCAACGATACGCATCTTCGTAATCGAGTGGACTGCCATAATCACGTAAAAGCAACTCGGCCAGATGAATACGCGCGTTTAGGTTTCCCATTGACGCAGCTTCTCGCAAATATGGAATTGCACGTTCTTTATCTTGCTGTACTAAAGTGCCACGCGAATAGTATCGGCCAATCTGCTCTAGTGCAGCAGGTAACCCCTGATGCGCTGCATTTTCGATGTAGTAAAGACCCAGTTCGACATCTTGCTCGACACACACCCCCCAAGCCAACATATCTCCGTACAGAAATTCATAAGCGGGTAAGTTAATTCGAGTCGCACGAGCTACGATATCCTCCACCAGCTGGCAGTTATCAGCGCGCACACGTTGTAAGTGCTTATTTTGCTCAATAAGCTTTATCAGCTCTGCTTCGGTATAGATCGGAACTGGTGTCCCCACATCAGCAACATTGGCTTTCACTGTGGTAGCAACCAAGGTCAACAACAGTGAAGCAGCCACTGTTCGTAACTTCATAAACGTACCCTTAAGGTATCTAAGAAACCAAAGATCGGTGAAGGATCTCCTCTGCTTGATAACCTTATCGGCAAAAAACAGCTAAGCTTTAGACAATTTTTGCCTCTGATTTAGGCTCAGCGGCAAAAGCTTGCCATATGAGAGTCACGCTGTTTTTGTTCAGATACAAAAAAGCCGACCAGAAGGTCGGCTTTTGCAATCTTTAACGGCTATCAATTAAGCTTCGAATGGGTGAACTTTGATGATAGTTTCGTTACGGTCAGGACCTGTAGAGATGATGTCTACTGGAACGCCAGTTAGCTCTTCAATACGCTTGATGTAGTCAAGAGCTGCTTGTGGTAGAGCATCTAGTGACTTAGCACCAAATGTGTTCTCAGACCAACCAGGCATTGTTTCGTAGATTGGCGTTGCTTTTTCGAATGCTTCAGCAGCCATCGGAGAAACTTCTAGCACAGAGCCATCTTCCATCTTGTAACCAGTACAGATTTTTAGCTCTTCTAGACCATCTAGTACGTCTAGTTTAGTTAGACAGAAACCAGATACAGAGTTGATTTGGATTGCACGACGCATAGCAACAGCATCGAACCAACCTGTACGACGTAGACGACCAGTTGTCGCACCGAACTCGTGGCCAACTTCACCTAAGTGCTTACCAATTGGATCTTGCTTATCTAAACCGTCGTATAGTTCAGTCGGGAATGGACCAGCACCAACGCGAGTACAGTACGCTTTTGCGATACCCAAGATGTAACCGATGTGACGAGGACCAAAACCAGAACCTGCAGCAACACCACCAGCAGTCGTGTTAGAAGACGTTACGTACGGGTAAGTACCGTGGTCGATATCAAGTAGTGTACCTTGTGCACCTTCGAACATGATCTTGTCGCCGCGCTTACGTGCTGCGTCTAGTTCGTCAGTTACGTCGATAACCATTGACGTTAGTAGTTCAGCGTAGCCTTTAGCTTGCTCAAGTACTTCTTCGTAGCTTACTGGCTCCGCTTTGTAGAAGTTAACTAGTTGGAAGTTATGGAACTCCATGACTTCTTTTAGCTTCTCTGCGAAAGTCGCCATATCGAATAGGTCGCCAACGCGTAGACCGCGACGAGCAACTTTATCTTCGTATGCTGGACCGATACCACGACCAGTAGTACCGATAGCTTTTTTACCGCGAGCGATTTCGCGAGCTTGGTCCATTGCAACGTGGTAAGGAAGAATTAGCGGACATGCTTCAGAAATGAAAAGACGCTCGCGTACTGGAATACCGCGCTCTTCAAGAGGCTTCATTTCTTTAAGTAGAGCTTCAGGTGATAGTACAACACCGTTACCGATAACACATTTTACGTTATCGCGAAGGATACCTGATGGAATTAAGTGAAGAACGGTTTTTTCACCGTCAATTACGAGAGTGTGACCTGCGTTGTGACCGCCTTGGTAGCGTACCACGTATTTTGCATCTTCAGTTAAAAGGTCTACGATTTTACCTTTACCTTCGTCACCCCATTGGGTGCCTAGAACGACTACGTTATTTCCCATCTTTCCAAGTCTGATTGCTAGTTAAAAATGGATTCTAGCACCGAATCACGCTTCTTGCAGTCATTTTTTGTTCACAGAGTTGCTACCAGAATGTCATCTTGCCGCTTTGTTCATTTTGAAATCAGCATATCACTGATAGTATTTAGCTTTCTCTATTCGACTGGAAAGCGCTATGTCTGAATCCATATGGTTGGCGATTGGGCTCGTCTTGATCGTGGAAGGCATTGGGCCACTGATTGCTCCTAACGGTTGGCGGAATATGGTGGCTCAATTAAGTGAACAACCCAACAATCAGCTACGACGCATCGGTGGCTGCCTAGTAGTTGCTGGAGCCGTAATCGCCATCATGATGAGCTAGCACTTAGCATCAGATACAAAAAAGGCTCCCTAAGGAGCCTTTTATTTCAATGAGACGCGGAGATTATTTCTCCATGCTGCCCTTCGACTGGTTCATGTATTGGAAGAACTCACTCTTCGGATCAAGTACCAGAATATCGCTCTTAGAGCTGAAGGACTTCTCATACGCACGTAGCGAGCGTAGGAAGCTAAAGAACTCAGGGTCTTTGTTGTACGCTTCAGCATAAATCTTCGCAGCTTCAGCATCCGCCTCACCTCGTGTCACACGCGCAGTTTTATCAGCTTCAGCTAGAATAGTTGCTACTTCTAGTTCTGCTTGAGCACGAATAACTTCCGCTTTTTCACGACCTTGAGAACGGTGCTTACGAGCAACGGACTCACGCTCCGCACGCATACGACGGTAGATAGACTCACTGATTTCATCAGGCAGGTTGATTTTCTTCATTCGGAAATCAACGACACGAACACCCAAGTCTTTCATTGCGCTTTCACGCGTGTCTTTCAATACTTCAGACATGATTAGGTCGCGTTCACCATCAATCTCAAGCGCCTCACGAGCCGCTTCAGTTGCGACAACATCGGCACTTGCGTCTTCTGGTAGCACATCATCGTTACGTGGACCAGATACGATCTGTTTGATTTCACGAGCACCGATTTCAGAACGAAGCACGTCCGTCACTTTACGCTCAAGTAGTGCCTCTGCCGTTAGCGAGTTACCACCGCCAGTCGCGAGGTAGTAGCGACCAAAATCTTCAATACGCCACTTCACGTAGGTATCAATGATAACGTCTTTTTTCTCGGACGTTACGAAACGGTCGGCACGGCCATCCATTGTTTGGATACGTGCATCAAGTTGTTTCACACGGTCAAACAAAGGCATCTTGAAATGCAGACCAGGCTCGTAAATTCGAGTGATGTCGTTGTTGTCTTTCAAGACACGACCAAATCGAACCACGATACCGCGCTCACCTTCAGGAATCACAAACAAAGACATCAACATTAATGCCAGTGCGATTACCAGTACAGGGATCATTAACTTACGCATTCTTAGTATCTCCCTTGACGTGAACCTGTTGAACGAGACTGCGTGTTCGAAGTGTCTTCTTGTGTACGATCAGACTCAAGTTGAATTTGATCATAGGTTGAAGATGACTTCGATTTACGTTTGGTATCTGCTTTGCCCTCTTGTCCCGCCAACTTATCGATTGGAAGGTAAAGAAGATTGCCGCTTGATTCCGAGTCAATCAACACTTTCGAAGTGCTTGAGTACACCTCTTCCATTGCGTCGATGTACAGACGATCACGCGTTACACCAGGCGCTGCTTGGTATTCTGGTAGTAGTTTTTCGAACTGTGCTACCTGACCAAGAGCCTCGTTAGTGACACGCTCATTGTAACCTTGTGCTTCTTTCTTCAAACGCTCTGCACGACCCGTTGCCTTAGGCAAGATTTCGTTCTTGTATGCTTCAGCTTCACGAATGAAACGCTCTTCATCCTCACGTGCTGCGATTGCATCATCAAACGCATCTTTCACTTGCTCTGGTGGACGAGCAGACTGGAAGTTCACATCAACAAGTACCAGACCCATATCATAGCTATCAATGATTTGGTTCAGTGTTTCTTGCGTAGTTTGACGAATTTGCTGACGACCACTGGTTAGAATGCTATCCATCAATGAGTCACCAATTACTGCACGTAGTGCAGAATCCGTTGCTTGACGCAAGCTGTCGTCTGCATTGGTTACACGGTACAAGTATTTGTATGGGTCAGTCACTCGGTACTGAACATCCATCGCAACTGTTACAACGTTTTCATCTTTGGTCAGCATTAGACCAGATGCACGTAGTGAACGAATCGCTTGTACGTTTACCGCTTCGTACTCATCAATAAAGCGAGGACGCCAGTTAAGACCTGGGTCTACGATACGATCGTATTTACCTAAACGCAGTACAACACCACGCTCTGCTTCACCGATGGTGTAAAAACCAGCGAAGAACCAAACTGCAACAGCAATCAGAGCAATCACGCCAAAGCCAATTGCACTACCACCACCGCCGCCGATTGGAGAACCACCGCCGCCTTTTTTACCAAACTTGCCGCCCAGCTTTTGACTCAGTTTGTTGAACACTTCATCTAAATCTGGCGGACCTTGATCTCGGCCACCAGGACGCTGGCCACCACGATTATTATTACCCCAAGGGTCATTATCGCGGCCATTGTTGCCGTTGTTATTTCCAGGCTCATTCCACGCCATTAGAAAGCTCCATCATTTGATATGACGTTATACTGTAGCAGTCCTTTAAGTGACTATAAAGCCAGTCAAAACTGCCCCTTCTCTTTTTTCAAGTCTAGACCAATCTACTTGCTGCATTCGAATATCGATCAACAAGTTACCATCCTGGTCATATTCCTCACGTTGAATACACTTCATTTGGAAGAAGGTACTACGGAATCGTCCTTGATACTGTGGAGGAATTCGCAACTGATGCTCGACCATTTGTGACGCCAGACGTTCCGTCAGAGCCTCAAACAGGACATCAATGCCCAACCCATCCATTGCTGAAACCCAAACTGCGCGAGGTACGCCTTCCTCGTCTCGTTCTATACGTGGTTTCTGCGAATCTAGATTGTCGATTTTGTTCATGACAACCAGAGTCGGCACTTCATGCGCGTCGATCTCTTCTAGTACTTCATGAACAGCTTGAATATTCTCACGAAAACGCTCATCACTGGCATCAACAACATGTAACAAAATGTCAGCTTCTTGCGTTTCCTGCAAGGTTGCCTTGAAGGCCGCAACCAAGTCGTGTGGCAAATGTCGAATAAAACCAACCGTGTCTGCCAAGATGGCAGGACCAACATCTGCTAACTCTATCTTACGTAAAGTCGGGTCCAAAGTAGCAAATAATTGATCAGCCGCGTACACGCCAGCTTCTGTAATACGGTTGAAGAGTGTCGACTTACCCGCGTTGGTGTAACCCACAAGTGAAACCGTTGGGATTTCAGCTCGATTTCGGGCGCGGCGCCCTTGTTCACGCTGCTTCGCTACTTTGTCTAAGCGTCGCAGGATGGCTTTGATTCTGTCACGCAATAAGCGACGGTCGGTTTCCAGCTGGGTTTCACCCGGGCCACGTAAACCGATACCACCTTTCTGCCTTTCAAGGTGTGTCCAACCACGAATCAAACGAGTAGAGATATGACGAAGTTGAGCCAGCTCTACCTGTAGCTTACCTTCGTGTGTTCGAGCTCGTTGAGCAAAGATATCGAGAATAAGACCAGTGCGGTCGAGAACTCGACATTGGCACAGTGCTTCGAGGTTACGTTCTTGGGCAGGAGAGAGGGCGTGATTAAAAATCACAATTTCGGCACCAGTTGATTGTACCGCTGTAGCAATCTCTTGGGCCTTACCCTCTCCGACATAGTATTTCGGGTGTGGGGATTGACGACTACCAGTTACCACTTGTAGCGCCTCTACCCCAGCAGAAGAAACCAGCATTTCGAACTCAGCCAGATCTTCCCATTCACCTTCTTGCGTGAAGTTGATATGAACAAGTACGGCTCGCTCACCGGATTCATAACGGTCAAACAAGCAATCAACTCCTTATTTTAAAAATACTCGATGAAGAATTAATCTTCAGATTTCTCTTGTGGACGCTCACCTTGTGGACGTTCACCGCTGTGATGGCTCACTGGACGAGCCGGCACAACTGTTGAGATCGCGTGCTTGTACACCATTTGGTTAACAGTATTCTTCAGCAGGATCACAAATTGATCGAATGATTCGATCTGACCTTGTAGTTTAATACCATTCACAAGGTAGATAGATACCGGGATACGCTCACGACGTAGCGCGTTTAGAAATGGGTCTTGTAGAGATTGCCCCTTAGCCATTTTTATTTTCCTTATTTAATTTGTAGTTGTAATTATTTAGCTAGTGGTGCAATGCAAAAGATACGGCTTTTGCATCTGAGCTAAACGAATCAAAAATGCACTCTAAGTAATTAGCAGCATAGTATAAAAACCGCCAACAACAGATCCTTTGAGAGTGCGTTCACGCAAAAACGATCACATTATACACAGCTATGTCAATCAGATGCTATTGCTTCCGACATCGTTTCTAATGCCTGTTCAATGTTCTCGCTATCCAACCAAGTTAAATCATCCCAGCTGCGTAACCAGGTGATTTGACGCTTGGCCAATTGACGAGTCGCGCATACGCCACGAAATACCGCTTCGTCACGTGTACACTCCCCATCTAAATACTCCCACATCTGTCGGTAACCGACGCATCGTATGGAAGGAAGATCGGGGTGAAGATCTTTTCGCGAATGTAACGCTTTCATTTCTTCTTCAAAGCCCGCTTCCATCATCTTCTCGAAACGGAGTTCAATCCGACGGTGAAGTTCTGCCCTATCCTTGGGAGCTATTGCAAACTGCTTGACTCGGTATGGTAGGCTTTCACCTTTCGTTTGAGTCAATTCAGTCAAAGTTTTACCTGAAATGCGAAAAACTTCCAATGCCCGAGATAAACGTTGGGGATCATTGGGATGGATTCTCGCGGCTGACACAGGATCAACCTCTTTGAGTTCATCGTGCAACACTGACCAACCTTTAGTCAATGCCTCTTGTTCAATTTGCTGACGAATTTCAGGATTTGCAGCAGGAAGTGGTGATAAACCTTCAAGTAACGCCTTGTAATACAGCATTGTTCCACCCACAAGAAGTGGAATTTTTCCTTCTGCAACAATATCATCCATCGCTTTCAATGCATCTCGACGAAAGTCGGCGACAGAGTAAGATTCACTTGGATCCAAAATATCTATCAAGCGATGAGGCGCCAAACTTAGCTCTTTTTCATCCGGTTTCGCCGTACCGATATCCATCCCTTTGTAGATCAAAGCAGAATCAACACTGATGATCTCAACCGGAAATTTTTGACGAAGACGAATCGCCAGCTCAGTTTTGCCTGATGCAGTTGGCCCCATTAAAAATAGCGCCAAAGGTAGTTTATCTGTCATGGTTTTAATTTGGCTATCGTGGCAGAGAAATCAACAGCGGATACGAATTTTGTATCTTCTAATGGCAATTGACCATGTCTTAGCTGTTCAAGTTCCGCAATAATTTGAATGGCTTCAGAAAAAGTATAGTGACTCTTCACTGTCGTGACCTGTAATGCGAGCCAATCTATCAACTCAGACAGCATCTGAGCCGCTGCTATACCTTCGTTCACACAAGATTGCGCGTAAGATAACAGATCTGGTACTAAATTTTGTAAGTTTTGTTGACGCAGCGGAGCTGGGACGCCCATCACCATTAAGGCGTGCTCGTTTCTCGCTTTCAATTGAATACCAAGCAATGCCAAATCTTGTTGATAATCTTGGGCCAGTCTCACTAATTCGGCCTCTAACTTAATAGATAGAGGAACAAGCAGAGGTTGTGCCTTAAGTGCACCATCGCTTGGAGTGAGCTGGCCTTTTACACGATAAAATTCTGCTCTAGGTAACGAGACTAACGCGGCCCCACTGTCACTGCTCATCAAAACAAATTGTTCATCGACCACCATCAGCGCTTTGCCTAATGCAGTAATCGATGGCATTGATGTGTGCGAAGTTATCGTTTGGGGCGCTATTGGAGTGACTGCCTGAGCCTCAAACTCTGGCGTTTTCAACAGCTCGTGATAAGCGCGTACTTCTTGTTTAGTTGGCGCTGGTTCTACGTGGCGCTCTTTACTGTGACTTGGCTTTGGTGCAGGTTTGGATTCCACCCAATCATTACGTTTGAATGACTCCACTACGCGCGCCTCTCGCACGGAGGTCTCACTAGGACCGCTATTACGAGGCTTCACTTCATAATCACTGCGTCCAGGATAAGCCGGTGTACTCTCTATCGCTTGATAAACCCGCTCTGGCACCGGTGAAGATGCTGGCTCTTGTACTTTTTCAGGCTCTGGCGAATGCTCAATCTCTTCGGATTCAGTCGGTTCCACGCGATGAAATGCCGATTCATTCACCTGTGGTTTATCAATCACAGCGCTTTGTGAAAGTGCATCCGTCAAAGCTTGATAGATGAAATCATGCACCAAACGAGCTTGGTGGAAACGCACTTCATGCTTAGCAGGGTGAACATTCACATCTACTTGGTGCGGATCTAGCTCAATAAAGAGCACATACGCAGCAAACTGATCTGGCTTTAAGCTCATTTCATAGCTTTGACGAATCGCGTGATTGATTAATTTGTCACGCATCATTCGGCCATTCACATAGCAATATTGTAAATCGCTTTGCTGCCTTGCTCCCTCTGGTGTGGTAATCCACCCATGTAACTTTAACCCTTGATGCTCAAGCTCGATTCTGAGCATATGCCGCACAAACGCATTACCGCAGACAGCAGCAATACGCTTTTCGGTTTGAAGCTGATTTTTCGCCGCGCGATATTGACGGATGATCTTGCCGTTATGACGCACATTGATGGTGACATCAAAGCGGCTTAACGCAATGCGTTTCAATAACTCATCAATATGAGCAAATTCGGTTTTCTCCGTACGAAGAAACTTGCGACGCGCTGGAGTATTAAAAAATAAGTCCAACACCTCAACGGTAGTGCCAATCGGGTGCGCTGCTGGCTTAAGCTTCACCTGCATATCACGCCCTTCGGAGTAGGCACTCCAGGCTTCTTCTTGTGCCGCAGGACGCGACGTGAGCGTCAAACGCGAGACTGAGCTAATACTGGCTAACGCTTCACCGCGAAAACCTAGACTCATAATGGCTTCGAGATCATCTAAGGTATGTATCTTAGATGTCGCATGACGACTGAGCGCTAAGCCGAGTTCATCTTTCGCGATACCTTTTCCGTTATCACGAACACGAATCAGCTTTGCGCCTCCTTTCTCGATATCGATATCGATTCGAGTTGCGCCAGAATCAAGACTATTTTCAACCAGCTCTTTAATCACAGAAGCAGGTCTTTCGACCACTTCCCCTGCGGCGATTTGGTTTGCAAGTCTGGCTGGCAAAATTTTAATCGTCATAATGAGTTAGGAGCTCACCTACTTGTTTGGAATGATCAGGACTTGCCCAACCGCTAGCTGATCAGAGCGTAAGTTATTCGCTTTACGAATGCTCGATACGCTAACGCCGTATTTGGACGCTATTTTGCCAAGGAACTCACCCCGAGAAACCTTGTGCTTACGAATCGGTTTATCTTTTACCGCGACCGTTATCTTCAACTTTTGCCCTACCCACAAGGTATCTGACTTCAAGTTATTCTCTCGGCGGATATCTGAAACCTTCACTTTATAGTGATTCGCAATCTTACCTAAGAACTCACCAGACTTAACCTTGTGCGTAATGGTTTCTGTCTCAACAGTAATCGGTTTACTTGGCACTTTAATCGTACCAGCAGAAGGAATGTTGAGCTTCTGACCAATTGCCAAGCCTGTCGACTTCAAGTTGTTTGCCGACATCAGCGCTTTAGAGCTAAGCCCATATTTGTTCGCGATCACCGATAATGACTCGCCACGCTTTACAATATGTACCATTGGCTTCGCTGAAGGCGAGAACACCGTACCCTCTGGTGGGTTATCTTTTAAGTACTTGACGACCGCCTTAGTGATAGCCTGAGCTAACTTATCTTGGTGCGCTCGTTGAAACAGTAAACGCTCTTCTGTTGGGTTAGAAATAAAGCCCGTTTCCACTAGCACAGACGGAATCTGTGGAGAGCGTAAAACCGCAAGGCTGGTGTTGATCGGTTTGGTGTTATGCAGGTGCGCAACACGTCCCATCTCACCTAGGATTTCTGTTGCCAGTTTATAGCCTTCTTTTTGTGAATGACTAAACTGCAAGTCCAACAAAGTTTGGTTCACGTTACGATCTTTTGTCTTCGTGAAGAACGCATTACCCGAGCCGCCCAATAACTCAGACTGTTTCTCATGGTTCTCGACCCAACGAGCAATTTCGGTATTTGCACGACGAGTATTTAGTACGAAGACCGATCCACCGCGAGGCTTCGGTGAAGTAAACGCATCTGCGTGAATGGAAATCAGCAAGTGCGCATCATTTTCACGAGCAATCGCGACACGACGGTTTAAGTTTACAAAATAATCTCCCGTACGAGTCATGCGCGTTTTAATACCAGGAGTCGCATCGAGCTGAGCAGCAATTTTTCTTGAGATACTCAATACCGCATCTTTCTCGTACTTACGACGTGAAGGGCCAATAGAGCCAGGGTCTTCCCCACCGTGACCAGGGTCGATAACAATTAACACTTCTTGAGCTCGTTGAACTGAACTCATGTCTTTGCTGGCCGCCGCTGGCTTACTCGGTTTAGAGGTCGATGCCTTCTTACCGTGCGGTAAATCAATCACCAAGCGGTGACCATACTGCCCACCTGGTGTTGGGCTTAATTTAAATAATTCCGCTTGAACGCTCTTTTTTAGTTCAAACACCAAACGATAAGTGCCCTTCTCTGGAGGCGAGCTTTTTCGTACCAGTTTTAAAACAGGGCTATCCGTAACAGTAACAGGCAGTTTGGCCTGCATCGTCGTGCTTTTTAAATCCACGACAAGGCGATCCGGCCCTGATAAAGAGAAATAGGAATAGTCAGCTTCCGAGCCTAAATCGATGACAACACGTGTTTCATCAGGTGAAGGCCAAACTCGAAAACTCTTAACGACGTTAGCAAATGCTAAATTGGGGATGAGAAGGAGAAAAGTGGCGACAAACGTCGCCACTACTCTAAAATTTGAAAAACTCAACATAGCTCCAATCGACTGAGTAACTGCACACCATAATCATTATTAGCTGTTAGTTCGGCTACACGTTGCTCACCTTGGTAGCGAATGTTTACATCAAGATCCGGTTGTGGCAGTAAGCCATGCCCTTTTTCAGGCCATTCAACCAAGCAAATCGCATCGTCTGTGAAATAGTCTCGAATCCCCATAAACTCAAGCTCTTCAGGATCCGCAAGACGATAAAGGTCGAAGTGATATACTTGCCACTGATCCAACTGGTACGGTTCGACTAGAGTATAAGTTGGACTTTTCACGTTACCTTGATGACCAAGAGCACGGACAAAACCACGACTAAAGGTTGTTTTACCTGCACCCAAATCACCATGCAGATAAATTGTGGTTTGCTGGGAACAAAGCTGAGCCAAAGCGGTGCCTAGTGCAACCGTTTCATGCTCATCTTTTAAATTGAATTGTTTCGTGCTCATTGATGCTTCTCTAACTAATGATCGTTGACTATATAAAAATCAAAAGAACAGGAATAGTAAACCGTGTTGGTTTTGAGAGACAAGCTTTCAAATGTCATATGTGCGAAAAAAGTATCCAATAAACGGTATCTTAATCATCTTAGTATCGACCTAGATTTAGAATATATGCAAATGACTTCAATAAGCAGTATTCACAACATCAAAAACGTACCTAACTGGGTAGCACCAAAGCCAGAGATCCGTTAAGATCCGCCCCCCTTTATTCCGGTGGTTAACATGAACTACGAACAACTCGCACAACAAATCAAAGTTTGGGGAAAAGAACTCGGCTTCCAAAAAGTTGGGATCTGCGACGTTGATCTGAGTGAACATGAAGCAGCACTACAAAAATGGCTTGATGCAGGCTATCACGGCTCAATGGATTGGATGGCTCGTCACGGTATGATGCGTGCTAGACCCCATGAGCTACTCCCGGGAACCGTTCGTGTTATCAGCGTCCGGATGGACTATCTGCCACCAGAGGCTCAATTCGCTTCGAACCTCGCGAATAAAAGTCATGCCTATATTAGCCGCTACGCACTAGGGCGCGATTATCACAAGCTCGTCAGAAAGCAGCTAAATAAGCTCGGCAAACTTATTGAACAAGAGGTTGGTCAATATGGTTACCGACCTTTCGTTGATTCCGCACCAATATTAGAGCGACCTCTCGCCCAAAAAGCGGGCTTAGGTTGGACCGGGAAACATTCCCTGATTTTAGATCAAGACTGTGGATCGTGGTTCTTTTTAGGTGAACTACTTATCGACTTACCACTACCCGTAGATGAGCCAAGCGTTGATCAGTGCGGTAAATGCAAAGCATGCATTACATCATGTCCAACACAAGCCATCGTTGAAGACAAAGTTGTCGATGCCAGGCGTTGTATCTCTTATCTCACCATCGAGTTCGATGGCGTGATTCCTGAAGAGTTTCGAAAGCCAATGGGTAACCGCATTTATGGTTGTGACGACTGTCAATTGGTTTGCCCATGGAACCGCTACGCCGACATAACGGAGCAAGATGATTTCCACCGTCGTGACAGTTTCAAAAACCCTGACCTCGTCGACATGTTTAACTGGGATGAAGCGACTTTTCTAAAAAATATGGAAGGCTCCGCTATCCGTCGTATTGGTCATATACAGTGGCTACGTAACATCGCTGTCGCACTTGGTAATGCAGAATATAGTCAGCGAATCATAGATGCGCTGGAAAGTCGGCAAGGTGAAAATAAATTACTTGATGAGCACATTAAATGGGCTTTGACAGAGCAACTGAATCAACTCCCCACTGAGAGTAATTCATCTATAGAGACGAAAAAGCAACGCTTAATAAGGATAGTCGAGAAGGGACTGCCGAGAGACGCATAGAGCGTAGTCTATATGCAAGAGATTGAAAGTACTTTTGCATGTTCAATTCATGACCTTGTTCTCAATTTTGTAATGTGGAAAAAAATTTGAGATTCAAGAAAAACAAGCTAGCAGAAAAAAGTTAAACACAGCTCGGAGAAATGACTAGGATCAAAAAAACACCAGTTAATGATCGTATTTTAACGTACTCGATCCGACAAAAAACTTATTTTTTCTTTATATAACAAAGAGTTAATTGGTATTTCTTTGTTGTTTCCACTTCATTTTAGAGAAAAGATCTTTCTTCCCCATCATAAAAAGTCAAGCTAAAAACACTTTATCAACCAACTTATCCACAGAACGACGTATGTGGATAACTCTGTTAATTAAAGTAGATAAAACACGCGAGGCCTCATCATACTTGTACGTCAGCCGATTCATATCGTGTTTTAAACACAAACGAAATCGTCCGACATCATATGATGCGGATAAAAGTTTAGCTTTTGGGGATTCATGCTTCGCAGCATTATGAAAAGAGCGATGTGATTGGTTGCGAGAAGCAGGCGTTGAATCAAGCGGCGCATCCGTAGACGACTTAACAATTGTATACTAAATAAGTACTCAATCTATCGTCTTGTATTTGGTTGCGGGGGCCGGATTTGAACCGACGACCTTCGGGTTATGAGCCCGACGAGCTACCAAGCTGCTCCACCCCGC
>NZ_JAWOUO010000019.1:0-51724 GCF_033339435.1 Vibrio sp. 378 | reverse complement strand
ATCGCACCAATCGCAATGGACGAAGGTCTACGTTTCGCGATCCGTGAAGGTGGCCGTACAGTAGGTGCTGGTGTTGTAGCTAAGATCTTCGACTAATTCATAACGAATTAAACGAAATCTTGCACTGTTCTTCTTTTTGAAGAAAGCGCATCGAAAAGGGAAGCTTAGGCTTCCCTTTTTCATTTCTAGATTACATTTAGTTATAAGTGTTGAAATAAAAGACGTCACTTTTTCGATTTAAAAACAGAGTTTTACCGAATTTATTTCTTAACGCTTTTACTCACCCCTCTTAACCCTTTGATCTTTTCCTGCTGCGGTAAAATCGTTATAACCAAATATTCTGAGCGGACACCATAATGCGACTGGTAACAAGAACTATTCTTGTTTATATTGTTTGTCACAGATTAGTTTTATAGGTTTTTTGAGTATGTACGTTTGTCTTTGCCATGGTGTCTCCGACAAAAAAATTAGGAAGTTGGCGATAGATGAAGGCGTAACAGATATTAAAGGAATCAAAAAGTGCACGGCATTGGGCAGCCAATGTGGTAAGTGCATCAGACAGGCCAAGGAAATTTTAGCGGAAACTAGTTACACGGAATTTAAACAAGCCAGCTAATTGCTGTAAGTATGCAGTAATTATTTGCCTTACATTTTGACACCTTCTCATTTGCTTCTACATTTAAATGAAGCCAAAGAGGAGGGTTTTGTCATGAAAGGCGATCCAATCATCATTCAACATCTCAATAAAGTGCTCGGTAACGAGCTCGTCGCTATTAATCAGTATTTTCTTCACGCCCGAATGTATAAAGACTGGGGCTTAAAGCACCTAGCAGACAAGGAATATCACGAATCTATCGATGAGATGAAGCATGCCGATCATCTAATTGAGCGTATTTTGTTCCTTGAAGGCCTACCGAACCTACAAGATTTAGGTAAGTTGATGATTGGTGAAGATACCAAGGAAATGCTCGAGTGTGACTTAAAGCTTGAAATGGCGGCTATTCCAGATTTAAAAGATGCGATTGCCTACGCTGAAGACATTCGAGATTATGTGTCTCGAGATCTCTTCCAAGATATTCTTGAAGATGAAGAAGAACATGTTGATTGGCTAGAGACGCAACTTGGCTTGATTGAAATGTCTGGTATTGAGAATTATCTCCAAGCGCAATACGTGGACGAAGAGTAACGATACTTTCTGAGTTTGCATACTCCAATAATAGTAAGAAGAAAGAGCACCTGACTCGAAAATCAGGTGCTTAACCCCGTTATCTGGTCTAATCTCTTTTATTATCGGCTTTTTAAGGATATTGCTCGCAATCTTGCCTATGAAGTTTGATTTCTATCCGATAGAATTTATGCCCCCTTACCTAAAAATAAAAAAGAGAAACGTCCATGTCTGAAGACAACCACCAAGCAGCCACTCCAGAAGAAGAACATCGCCAAAAAGCATTGGATTACCATGCTTATCCAACTCCAGGAAAGATTGCTGTCGAACTGACAAAGCCTGCGGAAACGGCGGGTGATCTTGCCCTTGCTTACAGCCCTGGTGTTGCAGAGCCAGTGCGTGAAATCGCACAAAACCCGGATAACGTGTACAAGTACACTGCAAAAGGGAACATGGTTGCTGTTATTTCTAACGGTACCGCTATTCTAGGTCTAGGTAACCTAGGTCCACTTGCATCTAAGCCAGTGATGGAAGGTAAAGCGTTACTGTTTAAGCGTTTTGCAGGTCTTGATTCTATTGATATTGAAGTTAAGCACCGCACGATCGATGAATTTGTTGATACTGTTGCGAGCATTGCAGACACTTTTGGCGGTATCAACCTTGAAGATATTAAAGCACCAGACTGTTTTGAGATTGAAAAGCGTCTGATTGAACGTTGTGATGTACCAGTATTCCACGATGATCAACATGGTACTGCTATTGTAACGGCAGCGGGTATGCTGAATGCAATCGAACTTCAAGGTAAGAAACTTGAAGATTCAACAATTGTTTGTCTTGGCGCTGGCGCTGCCGCTGTAGCGTGTATGGAGCTTCTGATCAAATGCGGCGCAATGCGCGAAAAAATCTACATGCTAGATCGCAAAGGTGTGATTCACACTCGTCGTGATGATCTTAATGAATATAAGCAGCTATTTGCGAACAATACAGATAAGCGCACACTAGAAGACGTGATTGAAGGTGCAGATCTGTTCCTAGGTGTATCTGGTCCAAACCTATTGCCAGCGGAAGCGTTGAAGTTGATGGCAGATAAGCCAATCGTATTCGCATGTTCTAACCCGGATCCTGAAATCAAGCCGGAACTTGCTCACGCAGTTCGTGATGACTTGATCATGGGTACTGGCCGTAGTGATTATCCTAACCAAGTTAACAACGTATTGTGTTTCCCATTCATTTTCCGCGGTGCTCTTGATGTGCGTGCAAGTGAAATCAATGATGAAATGAAACTTGCAGCCGTTGAGGCGATTCGTGAGCTAGCAAAAGAGCCTGTACCTGAAGCCGTATTGAAGGCTGCAGGTGTTGATAAGCTAGAGTTTGGTGCGGACTATATTATTCCAAAACCAATGGATTCACGTTTGCTACCACGTGTTGCAAAAGCGGTTGCTCAGGCGGCGGTTAATTCAGGTGTAGCTCGTATCGAGATGCCTGAAAACTACATGGCAGAGTAATATATCTTTCAGATGTGATACATAAAAAATGGGACGCTATTGCGTCCCATTTTTTATGTCATTCATTTGGCTCGAGGCAAGAGTTATTACCTGAAACCTCTTATCAGGCTTTTTTATTCTTCGTCGAATGACTCAAATTCGATGCCCATTTCCGTCATCAGCGCTTTTACTTCTGTTGGAATATCATCAGGACGGTCTTTACGAAGGTCTTCATCTGTCGGAAGTGGCTGACCTGTGTACGCGTGCAAAAATGCCTCGCATAGCAATTCGCTATTGGTTGCATGGCGTAAGTTATTGATCTGACGGCGAGTACGCTCATCAGTTAGCACCTTTAAAACTTTTAGCGGGATAGAGACGGTAATTTTTTTTACTTGTTCGCTTTTTTTGCCGTGCTCTGCATATGGGCTAATGTATTCGCCATTCCAGTCAGCCATTGCACACCTTCATTTATGTAATCGGTTAAAAATAATTTAGGTGCTGATTTTAGCTGCATTTACCGCCATAAGCAAAGACATATAGACGTCTAGAAGTGTTGACGTCTCATTTTTTGACGAGTAAAGTGAACATAACAGCAAAGGAAGCGTGTTGATCACTTTATGTTACTCATTAGATATAGCGCATTCCTATTTAGAAGTCATTACCCGTGAAAGGATACACCCATGAGCACTCGCAAACCTGCGACCATTGCAGTACGCACTGGTATTGAATCAGACAGCCAATATCATGCTGTCGTTCCACCTATTTATCTTTCCACTAACTATGGTTTTCCTGCTTTTGGTGAAGTGCCCAAGTATGATTACACACGATCTGGTAATCCAAACCGCGGACTGTTGGAAAGTGCGCTATCTGAACTTGAGTCTGGAAAAGGAGCGGTTGTTACTAACTGCGGTACGTCGGCATTAAATTTATGGGTTTCCGCTTTTCTCGGCCCAGATGATCTCATTATTGCTCCTCACGATTGTTATGGCGGCACCTATCGTCTTTTTAATACCCGAGCTAGCAAAGGCGATTTTAAGGTTCAGTTTGTCGATCAATCAGACGAACAGGCTTTAGATGCTGCATTGGCACAAAAACCAAAACTCATTTTGCTAGAAACTCCGTCAAACCCTCTGGTTCGCGTAGTGGATATTGCAGCTACCTGTGAAAAAGCGAAACAAGTCGGCGCGTTAGTTGCGGTGGACAATACCTTTTTGACACCCGTGTACCAAAAACCTTTAGAGCTAGGTGCGGATTTTGTTATCCACTCCACAACAAAGTACATCAACGGTCATTCGGACGTAATTGGTGGGGTAATCATCACCAACACAGAAGCGCATGCAGAAGAGCTTGCATGGTGGGGCAATTGTATTGGTGCAACGGGCACACCTTTCGATAGTTACATGACACTGCGAGGTATTCGTACGCTTGGTGCTCGTATGAAAGTTCATGAAGAGAGCTCACAGCAGGTACTGGCTTACCTACAGAAACAAGCGTTAGTTAAAACTATCTATCATCCAAGCCTGCCGGAACATCCAGGTCATGACATCGCTAAAAAGCAGCAAACGGGCTTTGGCTCTATGTTGAGTTTTGAGTTTGCTGGTTCGTTTGAGCAGTTAAAGGTGTTTGTGAAAGAGCTCCAACTGTTTTCATTAGCTGAATCATTAGGTGGTGTAGAAAGTTTGATTTGCCACCCGGCATCCATGACGCACCGTGCAATGGGTGAGGAGGCGCTGGCGGAGGCTGGGGTCTCTCATCAACTATTGCGTTTGTCTGTCGGTTTGGAAGATGCACAAGACCTCATCACAGATTTAGAACAAGCGTTCGCTAAAGCTACCCAGTAATAGGAGACGATAACAATGACTGTACAACGTCAGCTGCATAAGTTTGGTGGCAGTAGCTTAGCAAACCCAGAATGCTACTTACGCGTTGTGGGTATTCTCAAGGAGTATTCGACAGAAAATGATCTTGTGGTCGTATCTGCTGCAGGAAAAACCACTAACCGCTTGATTGAGTTTTTGGAAGGGTTAAGTAAAGATGGCCGAATTGCGCATGAAGCGCTTCAAAGCTTGAGACAGTTCCAAACTGAGCTAATAGAAAGCTTGTTGGAGAGTGAAGCAAAAGAAGAGCTGTTAGCTTTATTACATGATGAGTTCAGTACTCTCTCGGAGCTAACTGCACCACTCACTAATGCGCAAAAAGCTGCGGTACTGGGACACGGAGAAGTATGGTCTGCTCGCCTATTGGCCGCGTTATTATCTCAACGTTCTATCCCTGCGGTTGCACAAGATGCACGAGCGTTTTTACGTGCAGAAGCGGGAACTCAACCAGAGGTTGATCGCGCTCGTTCATACCCTTTAATTAAAGAGATCCTCGCGCAGCATAACCATAAACGTGTGGTAATTACTGGCTTTATGGCTCAGAACGAGGCAGGAGAAACCATCCTACTTGGTCGTAACGGCTCTGACTATTCTGCAACGGTCATAGGCGCGCTTGCTGAAGTCAGTACTGTCACGATTTGGAGTGATGTTGCTGGTGTCTATAGTGCCGATCCACGTTTGGTGTCTGACGCTTGTTTATTACCGTTACTTCGATTGGATGAAGCCAGTGAACTTGCTCGCTTAGCTGCCCCAGTGCTACACAGTCGTACGCTTCAGCCTGTGGCGCAAAGTACCATGGACCTTAATCTCAAGTGTAGCTATCTGCCAGAGTCGGGTTCTACTCGTATTGAGCGTGTATTGGCATCTGGTCGTGGCGCTAAAATTATTACTTCACTGGATGATGTTTTATTGGTGCAGTTGTCTTTCATGCATGGGCACGACTTCGAAAAAACACAGAGTGATGTATTACAAGCGTTGCAGCGCGCGCAATTAGAGCCATTGGCATTTGAAGCTCAATCCGATCAGCATACGCTACGCTTGGCTTACACCGCAGAAATCGCCGGTGGTGCATTGAAACACTTGCAAGAGCTTGCGGTAGAGGCAGAAATTAAGCTAAAAGAAGGTTACTCGCTCTTAGCTGCGGTAGGTGCAGGCGTTACGAAAAACGCCAATCATTGCTTTGGCTTTTATCAGAAGCTAAAGCACTCTCCGGTAGAATTTATCTCTGAAACAGACTCAGGGCTGAGCCTAGTCGCTGTTTTGCGCCGTACTGATACCGAGGCGTTGGTTCAAACGATTCATAGCCAGTTGTTCCAAGCGCAAAAACGCGTGGCAGTGGCTTTATGTGGCAAGGGTAATATTGGTTCTAGTTGGTTAAATTTATTTGCGACGCAAAAAAGTGAGCTCGAAAAACGTCATGGTATGAGCTTTGATCTTGTCGCGGTTGTGGATAGCCAAACCTATTGGTTCGATGAGCAAGGTATTGAGGCGGTGAGTGTTGCTGAACGATTTGATGATGAAAGCATAGCAAACAATGGGGATTGGCTGGCACGTTTGGGAGCGCTTAAAAGCTACGATGAAGCCGTCGTGCTTGATGTTACCGCGAGTAAAGATTTGGCTCAGCGCTACGTAGAAATCGCACAGCAAGGCATTCATTTGATTTCCGCCAACAAAGTGGCCGGTTCCGCAGATAGTCAGTACTACCATCAGGTTCAAGATGCATTCGCTAAAATTGGTCGTCATTGGCTATACAACGCAACGGTTGGTGCTGGGTTACCGATAAACCATACCGTGCGAGATCTTCGTGAAAGTGGGGATGAAATCGTCGCTCTATCGGGTATTTTCTCGGGGACGCTATCATGGCTGTTCCAACAGTTTGATGGTTCTGTGCCATTTAATGATTTAGTCGATCTTGCTTGGCAGCAAGGGTTAACCGAACCTGACCCTCGTTCTGATTTAGATGGCTCCGATGTAATGCGTAAGTTAGTCATCTTGGCTCGAGAATCGGGCCTAGATATAGAACCAGACAGCGTTAAAGTTGAGTCTTTGGTGCCAGAAGAATTAAGAGAACTGAGCTTAGATGATTTCTTCGATAATGGAGCGTTGTTGAGTGAAATACTTCAAGAGCGTCTGACAAAAGCACAGAGAAACGATCAAGTGCTTCGCTATGTGGCGCGTTTAGAAAAAAATGGTAAAGCAACGGTGGGAGTCGAAGCGTTATCTCGTGAGCACGCGCTCGCCAACTTATTGCCATGCGATAACATTTTTGCCATAGAGAGCAAGTGGTACAAAGATAACCCTCTGGTCATTCGAGGACCAGGCGCAGGCAGAGAAGTGACAGCCGGCGCTATTCAATCCGACCTCAACCGATTGGCTGGTTTATTTTAAAGTTGCGATTGACCTAAAAACCCTGGAATTAATCCAGGGTTTTTTATTCCCCTATCAGTGCCATACTGAAGTCATAACCCGTGCAAAATGGCGAGATGATGCTCAAGTAGAAACTTGAACTATCTTCATTATTAACTTGAGAAAAATTCATAATTACAAGGTTGACATTAAATCGTATTCAATACATTCTGTAGACATATAGACGTCTAAACGTCGATTTTAAGGATTTGTTTTCGTGGCGGAGTGCCGCAGGGAGAGTAAGATGGGATATACGCACGCAGGCCATATCGACGCCTTGAACCAGAATATTGCTGAGTTATCAGATAACATCAATGTATCGTTTGAGTTTTTTCCGCCAAGCAGCGCTAAGATGGAAGAAACACTTTGGAATTCAGTGCACCGTCTTAAAACGCTTCAACCTAAATTTGTTTCTGTGACTTACGGTGCGAACTCCGGCGAGCGTGACAGAACACACTCCATCATTAAAGAAATTAAAGCAACAACCGGATTGGTTGCCGCTCCCCATCTCACTTGTATTGATGCGACTCGTGAAGAGTTGATTAATATTGCCGATGATTATTGGAACAATGGTATTGAAAATATCGTCGCTCTGCGTGGTGATATTCCTCCAGGTGGCGGTGCGCCTGATATGTATGCCTCGGATTTGGTTGAGCTGCTGAAATCACGCCACGATTTCGATATCTCCGTTGCAGCATTCCCTGAGGTTCACCCTGAAGCTAAAAGCGCACAGTCTGACTTATTGAACCTAAAACGTAAGGTAGATGCAGGTGCAAACCGTGCTATTACTCAGTTCTTTTTTGACGTTGAGTCTTACCTGCGATTCCGTGACCGTTGTGTAGCGGCAGGAATTGACGTAGAAATTGTGCCAGGAATTTTGCCTGTATCGAACTTTAAGCAAGCGTCTCGCTTTGCGGCACAGAACAACGTGAAAGTACCAGGATGGATGAGCAAACAATTCGATGGCTTGGATGATGATCCGGTGACTCGCCAGCTTGTAGGAGCTAGCCAAGCTATTGATATGGTGCGTGTACTGAGTCGTGAAGGAGTTAAGGATTTTCACTTCTACACACTAAACCGTGCAGAGATGACTTACGCGTTATGCCATACGTTGGGTGTTCGTCCTCGCGCAGTAGTCGGTGCGTAAATCTGGTTTCAAAAAGATAAAAGGCTTGCCAAGTGGCAAGCCTTTTTCGTTTTATCAAAGCAAAAGGAGTTTAACCAATCACTTCAAGTTCAGTTAGAACTTCTTCTGCCCAAGTGATCCAAGTTTCACGTAACAGAAGGTTACGGCGAAGCGTTAGACGTTCTAGGCGAGCTTGTTTATCTAAAGTTGACGGCGTTGCGTAGTAAGCCGCTTCAATTTCTTTGTAGTGAGAAACCAGTTTGCGAGACTCTTCAACTAGCTCGGCGAGTTGGTCACGGAATGGAGCCGCAGGTTGAACGGCACATGCCATCAATTTCGCTGAAAACTCATCACGAACTGTTGGGTGTGCAGTTGGTTGATCAAACCACTCTCCTAAAGCGCTGCGACCAGCGTCTGTAATGGAGTAAACCTTGCGGTCTGGTTTGCCTTCTTGGGGTTCTAATACGCAAGTAACCAGTTCTTTCTCAGCCATTTTGTTGAGTTCACGGTACACCTGTTGGTGGCTTGCTTTCCAGAAGTAACCGATGCTAGCAGAGAATTCTTTAGTGATATCGTAACCGGTTGCGTCGCGAGTGCTAAGAACAGTTAAGATTACGTGTGGTAATGACATGTCTTCAATCCAAATGGTCAATAAACTTGTAAACAAGCTACTTATACTTTCAGCTGCGCTCTTACTGGCACTTGAGTTTTTTAATGTATAAGTAGCACCAACAATGTTGGTCCTGTCACCTTAAAGCCGTTTATCACCTAGAGAGATGGGGAGTCCCATCAAGGCTGGAGCAGGTATGATTGGATTTATGAGCTCTCAGCAGGCAAGTAGTATATAAATAATAAGCATGAAGTGGAATAGTAGGACAAAATTACCCTAAAAAACTAACATAATAATCAATAGTGTTAACTTGTGGTTTTTTGTTCTTTTATTTTGGTATTTTTTGGGTCTATTATGGTTTATTTGACTGCTTTTGTTTTGGTGAGATTATCCTGTGATAAAAAAAAGCTGAGCATTTGCCCAGCTTTTTATTAAAAATGAAATGATTAGCCTGTGTTACGCATACCAGCAGCAATACCAGCAATCGTCACCATCAACGCTTCTTCCAAGTTTGCAGAAGCTTCTTCGGTTTGACGCGTGCGGTATAGTAGCTCTGCTTGTAGCATATTCAATGGCTCAACGTAGATATTGCGTAAGCGAATCGACTCGAGTCCCCAAGGGTCATGCTGCATCAAGTTTTCGTTGTTCTCTACATTCAGTACCGCTTTGATGTCTTCTTGAAGCTGAGCACGAAGTTTTTCACCGAGTGGACGGAGCGACTCATCCACCAATCGCTCATCGTAGTAGCGAGAGATATCAATATTACACTTCGAGTACACCATCTCTAGCATGCCGAGACGAGTAGAGAAAAACGGCCATTCGCGGCACATCTCTTCGAGCAATGCTTGGTGGCCTTTATCGATCGAGTATTGAATCGCTTCACCTGCGCCTAGCCATGCAGGAAGTACCAAACGGTTTTGACTCCATGAGAAGATCCACGGGATTGCACGTAAGCTCTCTACTCCGCCCTTAGGGTTTCGTTTTGCAGGACGAGAACCAAGTGGCAACTTGCCGAGTTCGAGTTCTGGTGTTGCTTGGCGGAAGTAAGGCACGAAATCTGGCTCGCCACGAACCACATTTCGGTAAGACTCACAGCTTACTTCTGATAGCACTTCCATCAAGTCGCGCCATTCTTGTTTTGGCTCTGGTGGCGGTAACAAGTTGGCTTCCAGAATCGCACTTGCATATAGGTTAAAGCTGTTTACTGCGACATCTGGGAGTCCCAGTTTAAAGCGGATCATCTCGCCTTGCTCTGTTACACGTAAACCGCCTTTCAAGCTTTTTGGTGGTTGCGACAAAAGCGCAGCATGCGCAGGCGCACCACCGCGACCGACTGTGCCCCCACGACCATGGAATAGAGTTAGCTCAACGCCTTCTTCTTCAGCCACTTTAACTAACGATTCCATCGCATGATACTGAGCCCAACCAGCAGACATAACACCTGCATCTTTCGCTGAGTCAGAGTAACCAATCATGACCATCTGGTGGTTTTGGATAAAACCACGGTAAAGGTCAATCCCCATAAGCTGCTTAATGACCGATTCTGCGTTGTTCAAATCGTCTAGCGTTTCGAACAGAGGACACACATCCATGCGGTAAGGGCAACCTGCTTCTTGTAGCAGTAGATGAACGGCTAGTACGTCAGAGGCGGTACGTGCCATTGAAATAACGTAAGCGCCAAACGCTTCACGCGGTTGTGCTGCAACAATCTTGCAGGTATCCAAAACCTCTTTGACGGGTTCAGACGGTTCCCAATCACGAGGGAGAAGCGGACGTTTAGATGCCAGCTCGTTAGTTAGAAAAGCAATCTTATCTTGCTCACTCCATTGTTCGTAATCACCAATACCTAAGTAGCGAGTTAGTTCAGACAAGACGTCTGAGTGACGCGTGCTCTCTTGGCGGATATCAAGACGTACAAGATGGATACCAAATGCTTTTACGCGGCGTAGTGTATCCAGTAGTGAGCCGTTGGCTATTACACCCATGCCACATTCGTTTAGTGACTGGTAGCAGGCATACAGCGGTTCCCAAAGTTGCTCGACTTTTTGCAGTGGGGCTTTAACGGCCAGTTTTTGACCGTGGATCTTAGCATCGAGAATATCTTTGGTTTCATTGAGCAGAGTGCGTAATTGCTTCAGGATCGCACGGTATGGTTCGTGCTGATCTTCGCCAGCAAGTTCACGGACTTGATCGTTTGAAACTGTCATAGACAGCTCGCTGATCAACTCGTTGATGTCATTGAGATAAAGATCGGCGGCTTTCCAACGAGACAATAGTAAGACTTCACGCGTAACGTTGTGAGTAACAAACGGGTTACCGTCACGGTCACCGCCCATCCAAGAGGAGAAGTGCACTGGGCGAGCATCAATGGGTAAACCTTCTCCAAGGTAAGATTTTAGACGGTCATTCATCTCACGTAGGAAGTCCGGTACTGCTTCCCATAGAGAGTTTTCAACGACCGCAAAGCCCCACTTTGCTTCATCCAACGGAGTAGGGCGTTGTTGTCGAATCACGTCTGAATGCCAGCCTTGGGCAATCAGTTGCTCTAGGCGGCGTTCGGTTTTTCTGCGCTCTTTAGAAGAAAGATCGCTTAGCTCCAACTTTGATAAGCACTCGTTTATCTTGACCAGTTTGTTGATCATCGTACGGCGCGTAATTTCTGTTGGGTGAGCCGTCAATACCAATTCAATATTCAGATCACGAACCGCTTGAGCAGTGTCCAGTTTGCTCACATCGTTTTGTACCAGTTTAGAAAACAGCGAGTTAATCGCGTCTGGTTCGCAAATGTGCTCTTCACAATGGCGTGAAATCGTGTGGTATTGCTCAGCGATATTGGTGAGGTTTAGAAATTGGTTAAACGCGCGAGTAACGGGCGTTAGCTGCTCATCAGGTAGATGTTTGATTTCTTCGATCAAGCTGTCCCTGTCTGCTTGATTCCCTGCTTGAGCTGATTTGGATAATTTACGAATGGTTTCCACTTTCTCGAAGATTTCTTCGCCATGGGCATCGCGAATGGTGTTACCCAATAAGTGGCCTAACATGCGCACATTACTTTTGAGTGCGGCGTATTTCTCGTTCATTGTCGTCCTGCCTCGTAAAAAAACTACATCCATTGTCCTTGTTAAGACTCCAATCTAGCGAAAAGCACCAGTTATAGTCAAATAAAGCAGACTAAGTTTGCAATTATTCCGCTGTCTCCTGATTTAGAGCAAATTTACGGCAGCCATAGAGTAAGAAGTGAAAATTAATTACAAAATAACAAGTTAAATAAGTGTTAAGACTAGCGCTAAATTGTGAAGATAAAAAGATGCAGCTCAATCGAGCTGCACAGACTTTCGAGCTTAAACGCGTATTAACAGCAGTACTTGACCATCGCCTTTGAAAGCACATCAATTGTGGGGTCGATAAAGTCGAAGGATAGAAACTCATCCGGTTGATGGGCTTGGTCGATTGACCCAGGGCCGAGCACCAAGGTTGGACACAACTGCTGTAGAAATGGTGCTTCAGTACAGTAGTTCACGGTTTCTGAACTAGTTTGGCAAATCTCTTCAACACCACCAATAAATGGGTGGTCATGCTGGCATTCGTAACCCGGAATAGGCTCATGCAATGGAATAATCTCCAGTCTCCCAGGCCATTTCGCTTCGACTTCTTTTAATGCTCCGCGCAACATGTTCTCTAAACCATCAAGGCTAATGCCGGGAAGAGGACGCACGTCGTAATGCAGCTCACAGCAACCACAAATACGGTTAGCGCTGTCACCACCGTGAATGTGTCCAAGATTTAGGGTAGGGCTTGGAATGGCAAAACCCGGATGGTGATATTCTTTAATCAATTTGTCACGCAGTTGCATCATGGCGAACATGACTTCATGCATGATCTCAATAGCGTTAACGCCAAGCGCTGGGTCCGATGAGTGACCGGACTTGCCTGTTACGCGAATGGCATTTGCCACATGCCCTTTATGACCTCGAATTGGTACAAGGCTGGTGGGTTCACCAATGATGCAGTAATCCGGCTTAAATGGGGCGTTTGCTGTGAAATGTCGCGCGCCCAACATGGTGGTCTCTTCGTCACAAGTGGCTAATACGTAGAGTGGTTTGCTCTGCTTGCTCCAATCGACTTTCTTCACTGCTTCATAAATAAAGGCGAAAAAGCCTTTCATGTCTGCTGTGCCTAAACCGTAGAAGCGGTTGTCTTTTTCCGTCAGTTTATGCGGATCGAAATTCCATCGCCCTTGATCGAATGGCACGGTATCACTATGGCCAGCAAGTAAAAGGCCACCTTCACCCTCACCCATACGTGCGATCATATTGTGCTTGCCTGGCTCGACTTCGATCACTTCAACGCTAAAACCCAGATCTTTAAACCAAGATGCGAGTTTTTCGATGACTTTTGCATTGCCCTGATCCCAGCTCGGATCCGTGGAGCTGATAGAAGAGGTGCTGATGAGTCCTTCATAGACCTCTAGAAAAGTTGGTAATTGCATGGATTCTTCAAATCTCCTGTTGACAGACAGACCACAAAAATGTAAAACACATATTAAATCATATTTAATGAATAAAAAATCAAAATAAAGCAAAAATTAAATATGAATAGTCATTTGAGCCTTTAAGTATATGGATGTTACACAATGCTAAAAACCACGATTATTGGAGCCAGCGGTTACACCGGCGCAGAGTTAGCGTTAATGGTTAATAAACACCCACAACTCACGCTATCAGGTTTATACGTTTCCGCCAACAGTGTTGATGCGGGAAAGAGCATCGCGCAGCTGCACGGTAAGCTAGCGGGCATCATTGATATGCCAGTTTTACCACTAACGGATCCACTGCAAATCGCTCAAGAATCGGACGTGGTGTTTTTGGCAACGGCTCACGAAGTCAGCCATGATTTAGCCCCAACTTTCTTGGAGGCAGGCTGTCAGGTATTCGATTTATCGGGTGCATTCCGTGTGAAAAGTGAAGGCTTTTACGACACTTTTTATGGCTTCGAACATCAACATAACAACTGGCTAGATAAAGCAGCATACGGCTTAGCAGAGTGGAACCAAGAATCAATAAAAACCACTCCTTTGATTGCAGTAGCAGGTTGCTACCCAACCGCTTCACAGCTTGCAATCAAACCTTTATTAGAACATGCGTTGCTCGATACCAACCAATGGCCAGTGATCAACGCAACCAGTGGTGTATCAGGTGCAGGGCGTAAAGCCTCCATGGTTAACAGCTTCTGTGAAGTGAGCTTGCAACCTTATGGTGTATTTAACCATCGTCACCAGCCAGAGATTGCTCAGCACTTGGGTTGCGATGTGATTTTTACTCCGCACCTCGGCAACTTTAAACGCGGCATTCTTGCCACTATCACCATGAAGCTTGCGCAAGGTGTGACAGAAGCACAAGTGGCACAGGCGTTTGAACAAGCTTATCAAGGCAAGCCTGCGGTGCGTCTTAAAGGCGACGGTATTCCACGTATTCAGGATGTCGAAAATACCCATTTCTGTGATATCGGCTGGAAGGTACAAGGCGAACACATCATTGTGATTTCAGCTATCGACAACCTACTTAAAGGTGCATCGAGTCAAGCGATGCAATGTCTCAATATTCATTACGGTTACCCAGAACTGACAGCGTTGCTGTAGTCGTTGAAAGAGGGAAATGCGATGACGCAAACCAATCAAGCTCCTTTAGTCATTAAGCTAGGTGGTGCAGCTCTATCATGCACTCAAACCTTAAGCCAACTTTTTGGTGCCATTGCGGCTTACCAAAAATCGGCACAGCGACAAATCGCCATCGTTCATGGCGGTGGCTACCTAGTTGATGAGTTGATGGCAAAGCTTCAGCTTGAAACCGTAAAGAAAAACGGTTTACGCGTAACGCCTTACGATCAAATTCCTGTGATTGCAGGCGCGCTTGCAGGCACTGCGAATAAGTTACTTCAAGGTCAAGCGATTGCGGACGGTCTTAACGCTGTGGGCCTTAGCCTTGCGGATGGTGGTTTGTGTCTTGTTGAAGAACTTGACCCAGAACTCGGCGCGGTAGGCAAAGCATCACCGGGTGACTCAGCACTATTACAAGCGGTGCTAAACACAGGTGCACTGCCGATCATCAGTTCAATTGGTTTAACTAAAGATGGCCAGATGATGAATGTGAATGCTGATCAAGCAGCAGTCGCGGTTGCGGGCGCATTAGATGCGGAGTTAGTCCTGTTATCAGACGTGAGTGGTGTACTAGATGGAAAAGGCCATTTGATCAAAACCCTGTCAGAGCAGCAAGCTAACTCGTTGATCGATGGACATGTGATCACCGATGGCATGATCGTCAAAGTTAAAGCCGCTTTGGAGGCCGCCAATGATCTTGGCCGTCCAATTGAAGTCGCGACCTGGCGTTACCCAGAAAAATTAGCACAGTTATTCGCTGGTGAAAGTATTGGTACTCAATTCTTGCCTCAATAAGCATCAGCAAAAGAATTCAATATTAGGAAGTCGTAGTTGGCACTGACCGCCGAGCGCAGCGCCAGTTAAGTTTGGAGAAAAAACATGAGCAAAGTGAACGTAAATAAAGTGGTAGTCGCATACTCAGGCGGTCTAGATACTTCAGTAATTATCCCGTGGCTAAAAGAGAACTACGACTGTGAAGTAGTGGCTTTCGTTGCCGATGTTGGTCAAGGTGCCGAAGAGCTAGAAGGCATTGAAGCGAAAGCAAAAGCCTCTGGTGCTTCTGAGTGCTACATCGCTGACTTGAAAGAAGAAATGGTCGCAGACTACATTTACCCAACGCTAAAAACTGGCGCGTACTACGAAGGTAAGTACCTGCTAGGTACATCAATGGCGCGTCCAATCATTGCCAAAGCGCAGGTTGAAGTGGCACGTAAAGTGGGCGCGGACGCTCTGTGTCATGGCTGTACAGGTAAAGGTAACGACCAAGTACGTTTCGAAGGCGCATTCGCAGCACTAGCACCGGACTTACAAGTGATTGCACCTTGGCGTGAGTGGGACCTAGTGAGTCGTGAAGAGTGTTTGGATTACCTCGCTGAGCGTAATATTCCTTGCTCTGCGTCTCTTACTAAGATCTATTCACGTGATGCAAACGCATGGCACATTTCGACGGAAGGCGGCGTTTTAGAAGATACGTGGAACGCACCAAACGAAGACTGCTGGGTGTGGACTGTCGACCCAGAGCAAGCGCCAAATGAAGCGGAATACGTCACGCTGAAAGTAGAAAAAGGTGAAGTGGTCGAAGTTGATGGTGAAGCGATGACACCATACAACGCACTGGTTTACCTAAACGAGAAGGGCGCTAAGCACGGTGTTGGCCGTATCGATATCGTGGAAAACCGTCTTGTTGGGATGAAGTCTCGTGGTTGTTATGAAACACCGGGAGGCACCATCATGATGGAAGCGCTGCGTGCTGTAGAGCAGCTTGTGCTAGACAAATCATCATTCGAATTCCGTGAGGAGCTAGGTCTAAAAGCGTCTCACCTTGTATACGATGGCCGTTGGTTTACGCCACTATGTAAATCGATCCTTGCCGCTTCAGAAGAGCTAGCGCAAGACGTTAACGGTGAAGTGGTTGTTAAGCTCTACAAAGGTCAAGCGACAGTGACGCAAAAACGTTCTGACAACAGCTTGTATTCAGAAGAGTTCGCGACTTTTGGTGAAGATGAAGTTTACGACCAAAGCCATGCAGGTGGGTTCATCCGTCTTTACTCGCTATCAAGCCGTATTCGTGCATTGAACAGCCAGAAGAAATAATCCCTTAACATCCATTTTGGATTGAATAAAGACCCGCCATTTATAGGCGGGTCTTTTGGTTTCTAAAAGCGGGTACCTAAATTTGTCTTGAATATATATGTAAAAATATTGAATTTATACTTTATTTTTTATCGAAATTGCCGTAACGTTGACCCATAAGAAAAAGTGAGCAAATGACCATCAAATTGGTTACTACTCATTCGAGAACGTTAGAGTAAGCAATAGTCATCAGGAGAGACGCAATGGCATTATGGGGCGGAAGATTTACCCAAGCGGCAGACACCAGATTTAAAGAGTTCAATGATTCGTTGCGTTTTGACTACCGATTGGCTGAGCAAGACATCGTAGGTTCAATCGCATGGTCTAAAGCTCTGCTTTCTGTTGATGTGCTATCGGCAGAAGAACAGCAAAAACTGGAACTTGCTTTAAATGAGCTGAAGTTAGAAGTGATGGAAGACCCTCACCAAATTCTTCGCTCTGATGCAGAAGATATCCACTCTTGGGTTGAGCAGCAGCTAATCAGTAAAGTGGGAGATTTAGGTAAAAAACTCCACACTGGGCGTTCTCGTAATGACCAAGTCGCCACAGACTTGAAACTTTGGTGTCGTCAGCAAGGTCAGCAATTATTGATTGCTTTAGATCGCCTACAAGCACAAATGGTCCATGTTGCTAAACAGCACCAAGGCACCGTATTGCCAGGCTATACTCATCTTCAGCGTGCTCAACCTGTAACCTTTGCTCACTGGTGCTTGGCTTATGTTGAAATGTTCGAGCGTGACTACTCTCGTCTGAATGATGCCTTACAGCGTCTCGACACTTGTCCACTTGGCTCGGGTGCGTTAGCGGGAACGGCTTATCCGATTGATCGCGAACAATTAGCACATAATCTCGGTTTCCACCGTGCTACGCGTAATTCACTCGATTCGGTTTCAGATCGTGATCATGTGATGGAACTGATGTCGGTGGCGTCGATTTCTATGCTTCACCTTTCTCGTCTTGCAGAAGATATGATCTTCTACAATTCAGGCGAGTCAAACTTCATTGAGTTAGCGGATACGGTGACATCTGGTTCGTCATTAATGCCACAGAAGAAAAACCCAGATGCACTTGAGTTGATCCGTGGTAAGACAGGGCGTGTCTATGGCGCATTATCGAGCATGATGATGACAGTTAAAGCCTTGCCATTGGCGTACAACAAAGACATGCAGGAAGATAAAGAAGGGTTGTTTGACGCTTTAGATACATGGAACGACTGCATGGAAATGGCAGCTCTGTGTTTTGACGGTATTAAAGTGAATGGCGAGCGCACACTAGAAGCGGCGAAACAAGGTTACGCAAACTCGACTGAGTTGGCTGATTACCTAGTGGCGAAAGGCATCCCATTCCGTGAAGCTCACCACATCGTCGGTGTCGCGGTCGTTGGTGCTATTGCTAAAGGCTGTGCGCTGGAAGAATTGTCTCTGCAAGAGCTAAAAGCCTTCTCTGAGGTGATTGAAGATGATGTGTATGACATTCTGACTATCGATTCGTGTTTGGAAAAGCGTTGTGCTTTGGGGGGTGTTTCGCCTCACCAGGTCGCTTACGCGGTAGAACAAGCGGATAAGCGCCTGAGCCAGCGTGACAGCTCGGCGGTGAAAGTGCGTCCTGCACGTTTGACGGACATTGAAACGTTGGAAGGTATGGTTGCTTACTGGGCGAACCTTGGTGAGAATCTTCCGCGCTCTCGTAATGAGCTCGTGAGAGATATTGGCTCTTTCGCGGTGGCTGAGCATCATGGTGAAGTGACGGGTTGCGCTTCTCTATATGTGTATGACTCAGGGTTGGCTGAAATACGCTCTCTTGGTATCGAAGCGGGCTGGCAAGGCCAAGGGCAGGGCAGTGCGATTGTGAACTATTTGGTTGAGAAAGCGCGCCAGATGGCGATCAAGAAAGTCTTTGTTCTAACGCGAACGCCTGAGTTCTTTATGAAGCAAAGCTTTTTACCGACATCGAAGTCATTACTGCCGGAGAAAGTTCTGAAAGATTGCGATCAGTGCCCACGTCAACATGCATGTGATGAGGTAGCGCTTGAGATCAATTTAATGGAGCAAGTGATCCAAAAAACGCATGTGGCATGAACTGAAGTTGTGGAGTGATTTTATTAGCATTCAATGACATAGTCATTTTCCTGTTTACTTACATCAGTATTCGCTAAAAAAATCGAAAAAATTTGGAACCTTTGAGAGGAAGCCCGGTCTATTAAAGTACCACTGCTTTTTCTTAGAAGAATCTAAGAGAGCCCCAGAACTGACATTGGTTTTGGGGCTTTTTTCTATCTGTCACTTTTCTCTTTTTTATTCGCCTTTTTTTGTCCCCGTCGACGCTGCCAAGGCAAGATGACAAAACGCATCCATAAGTGTAAAAACAACAAAACGTTGAAAGCGAAGCCGGCAAAGATCAAAGCGATCGACTCGATGCTTTGTGGATCATCTTTGAGCGTAAACCACCATACAATCCAACACAGTACAGAAAGTACCGTCAATTGATCCAAGCATCGTTGGCAACGTCCAAGTTTTTTCCAAAACCAATGTTCTTCGCAGCGGCGACAAGTCATAGTGTTTTCCAAACCATTAGTGTTGCTTCAGATTATATATCTAACTAAATGGTGGAAAGCGTTTCTTACACGGGCTTAGATCGCCATGACACAACCAAAAATGGAAAGTTAGCTTTGTAAAAGCTTTGTGGCACGTAATTGATGTATGGTGCGCTGTCAGTCTTTAACAGGAAATATAATGATGTCGACAGAGTTGAAACTTGCGCTGAGTATCGCTGGTGGGTTCTTTATGATCGGTGTTGTCGCGATTTGTATGGTCAGCCGCTATGCAATGATGGCAGCGTAAGAGAGATTTCATTGCGCCGAAGTAGTAAAGCAAAGCCTCGTTGATGACGAGGCTTTGCTTTATATTTAGATAGAAGCCTGAAAGCGTTAGCAGCCAGGGCCGCAGTCAAGACAATGTTTCACCATTTCTGGCCCTAAGTGTAGTTTTGCATTCAAATCACGTAGAGCGGTGCGGACGCCTTCTTCAATCACTGGGTGATAGAAGGGCATATCTAACATCTCAGAAATCGTCATCCTATTTTGGTGCGCCCATGCTAAAAGGTGAGCAAGATGCTCTGCATTCGGGCCCATCATTTCTGCACCTAAAAAACGTCCAGTGCCTTGCTCTCCGTAGACATGCAGAATGCCTTTATTACGAAGCATGACGCGCGAACGTCCTTGATTTTCAAACGAGACTTCACCGGTTGCGAAACATCCACATGTGCCTAGACGTGTTTCTAGTTGTTTATATGTTTCGCCAACCATAGCAATTTGAGGGTCGGAGAACACGGCTGAAATTGGTGAGCGACGCAGACCCGCACGAATATCTGGGAAACGGCCTGCGTTGTCTCCAGCAATACGGCCTTGGTCAGCGGCTTCGTGCAGCAGTGGAATTTGGTTACTTGCATCACCTGCGATGAAGATGCTCTCTACCGAAGTTTGCAATGTATAGTGATCCGCCGTTGGTACGCCACGTTCATCGAGCGCCACATTGGTGTTCTCGATCGTCAGCTTATCTACGTTTGGACGACGACCCGTTGCAGCCAATACGTAATCGACAACGAAAGTTTCTAATTCGCCATCATGGTTGATGAATTGGATTTCGACCTTGTCTTCGCCGTCATTGTCTGACGAAGCAATGCGTTTCATGCTTTCGACTTTTACATCTGCATCAAGGTAGAACTCTTCCTTAAAGGCTTTATCTGCATACGCCATCACCTCTGGGTCTGTCAGTGGGCCCACTTGTCCTCCAATGCCAAAGAGCTTCACGTTTACTCCTAGGCGGTGTAAAGCCTGACCCAATTCAAGGCCGATGACTCCTGGGCCAAATACTGCCACGGACTCTGGTAAGTCATCCCAGTCAAATACATCATCGTTAATCACTAGGCGATCACCCAGTTCATTCCAAGCTGCCGGATATGCTGGACGAGATCCTGTCGCAATAACAATGCGCTGTGCGGTGACCTGAGTATGATCATCTATGATGAGAGTGTGGTCATCGGCAAACTTCGCGTAGCCCGATAGTTTGTCTTCAGCGGGAATATCATCGACACTTTCAAGCACAAAGCCAACAAAACGATCGCGTTCGCGCTTTACACGATCCATAACTTCTCGTCCGTTAATTCGTACTTCACCTTGCGGGTGTATCCCAAATCCAGGTGCTTTTTCGATTTGATGAACACTTTCTGCTGCCGCAATTAACAGCTTAGACGGCATGCATCCGACACGAGCACAGGTTGTTCCGTAGGGACCGCCCTCAATCATTACCACGCTGTTGGTATGAGCTTTTGCTGCTCGATAAGCACCAAGACCAGCCGTCCCGCCACCAATAACCGCTACGTCGACATTAACTTGTTTCATCGTGAACTCTCGCTTTTGTTTTAAGCCAAGCTAGCTACATTGAGCTTGGAGAGTGAATTGGATAGTTGAATCTGGATAAGTAGTCACCTTATTGGTAGATGACTACTTATCTAGACTAGTAGAAGAAGTGGTTTAGGGTTGGCCTCCGAGCCAAAAGGCACCGGAGACCGAGGGTGTAGGCTATGGACAGCTTAGCCTAGATACGCTTCTAGCTCTTCGCTACCGCCGATGTGCTTGCCACCGATAAAGACTTGTGGAACAGTCGTGCGACCAGATATAGCTCGTAGACTAACTGTTGTTGCGTCTTTACCCAGAATCACTTCTTCATATTGAAGACCGTGGTCAATCAGATTTTGTTTCGCTTTCATACAGAAAGGGCAGCCTGGTTTAGTGAACACAGTGATGGATTCTTGCGTTTTGTAGTCAGGCGCTATGTAGTTCAGCATCGTATCTGCGTCTGACACCTTGAATGGGTCGCCTGGTTCGTTTGGCTCAATGAACATTTTTTCCACTACGCCATCTTTTACTAGCATACTGTAACGCCATGAACGTTTGCCAAAGCCGATGTCGTTTTTATCCACTAACATACCCATGCCATCGGTGAATTCACCATTACCATCCGGGATGAAGGTAATGTTTTCTGCTTCTTGGTCTTGTTTCCATGCATTCATCACGAACGTATCATTGACCGAGACACAAATAATCTCATCCACTCCGTGCTCTTTAAATACAGGGAACAATTCGTTGTAACGAGGTAGATGGCTTGATGAACAGGTTGGAGTAAATGCACCCGGTAAGCTAAATACGATAACGGTCTTACCTTTAAATAGCTCATCGGTCGTTACATTCACCCAAGAGTCACCTTGACGAACTGGAAAAGTAACTTGAGGGACTTGTTGACCTTCTTTAGATACAAACATAATGATTTCCTTTAACTATTTTAAATTATGCGTATAGAGCTTAGCGTTTTTCGTCGCTCTGTTTCGTTTTGTTGAGCCCATTATTGTAAAAATCCTTTGATAGCTCTAATCGTTTGGTGTTATGGTTTTGATAGGTATTAGCTATTGTTAAAGAAGCGAAGCGTGAATTATGAATATTCGAGATTTTGAGTACTTAGTTGCACTTGCGGAACATAAGCACTTTCGCAAAGCGGCAGAGGCATGTTTTGTTAGTCAGCCAACACTGAGTGGGCAAATTCGTAAACTAGAGGATGAACTCGGGACCACGCTTTTAGAGCGAAGCAGCCGACGTGTTTTGTTTACCGATTCAGGGTTACAGCTGGTGGAGCAGGCTAAACGCATCTTAAGTGAAGTGAAAACCTTCAGAGATATGGCAAGCGGTCAAAGCGGAGCCATGACTGGACCGATGCATATTGGTTTCATCCCGACGGTTGGGCCTTATCTATTACCCAAAATTCTGCCGCAGATAAAAGAAGCATTTCCTGAGCTGGAGCTATTTCTGCACGAAGCTCAGACACATCAATTAGTGCGTCAATTGGAAGAAGGTAAACTAGATTGCTTAGTTTTAGCTTCGGTTGATGAAACTGCGCCATTTAAAGAGATCGAAGTGTATCAAGAGCCATTAAGTGTCGCAGTGCCATGTGACCACGAGTGGGCCTCTCTCGACCATGTTGATATGTTGGAGCTGAATGGTAAAACCGTTTTAGCGTTGGGAGACGGCCACTGTCTGCGAGATCAAGCGTTAGGTTTTTGTTTTGCCGCTGGTGCAAAAGACGATGAGCGTTTTAAAGCCACCAGCTTGGAGACGTTACGCAACATGGTTGCTGCCGGTGCGGGGATTACGTTATTGCCTCAGCTTTCTATCCCTAATGAGAAGCAAAAAGATGGCGTATGCTACGTACCAGCTGTTAACCCAACCCCCTCGCGTAATATCGTGCTCGTATACCGTCCGGGCTCACCATTACGAGCTAGGTTTGAAGCTTTAGCAGCGAAGATTAAAGAGGTGTTGGCTTCTTATCCATCATTGAATGCTGCAGCATAAAAAGCAGAAATAAAAAGGGAGAGCTTGATGCTCTCCCTTGTGCTTTTGTGATTTAGAACAGTTCTTCTGCGCCAGAACCTGAAGAATAAATACTATCTTCTAAACGGTCGCCAGCGTATTCGGTAGGCTCCGTGCCTTTTTCAAAGTATTCGAACATTGATGTGCTATCTACCTTGTGCGTTAGCATACCGCTGTTGCGATCAATACGAACTCGAATAATATCCTCTGGAATATTTTTACCTTGCTCCGGCGTCCCTTCTAGCGCAACACGCATGAAGTCAATCCAAGCAGGCTCTGCGGTTTTCGCACCCGACTCGGCACCAGAAATTTGGCCTTGCCCTAGGTTGCTGTTAACAGTGGTGCGGCCAAGTGCACGTGAGTGATCATCAAAGCCAACCCAAGCTATCGCAACGACACCAGGTCCATAGCCATTGTACCAAGCATCCTTGGAATCATTCGTTGTACCCGTTTTACCCCCGATATCACGACGACCAAGTTTTTGCGCGCGCCAGCCTGTACCATTCCAACCTGTGCCTTCACGCCAGTTACCGCCACCCCAAATGTTGCTGTACATCATCTCACGCATTAAGAATGCATTCTGTTCAGAGATAACTTGCGGTGCATATTGAGGTTCATCATTTTCAAGGGCATTGTCTGTTGCAAGGCCGTCAATTGCGACGTCTTGTTCGCCAAATTCATCAGCGTAGCGATTTTCTGGCTGCTCGCTCATTTGTGGACAATCCTTATGACAAACACTCTTTGGATTGGCTTTAAACAGTACTTCACCGAATGCATCTTCCACGCGTTCTACATAGAATGGTTCAACGTAATAACCACCGTTCGCAAACACAGAGTAACCTTGTGCCACTTTCATTGGTGTTAAGCTGCCAGCTCCGAGTGCGATGGTCTCTGAGCGCGGTACTTGGTTAATATCAAAACCGAAACGAGTAAGGTACTGACGTGTCTCCTCGAGGCCAACTTCACGGAGTGTACGTACTGCCATGACGTTTTTTGATTGAGCTAAGCCGAGGCGAAGACGCGTTGGACCACCATAAGTCGGTGGTGAGTTTTTTGGTCGCCAAGCTGAACCAGAACCTGCATCCCACTTGTTGATCGGCGCATCGTTAATCAAAGTGGCTAGAGTCAGCCCTTTGTCAATTGCTGCCGAGTAGATGAAAGGCTTGATACTTGAACCAACCTGACGCACTGACATGGTTGCACGGTTAAACTTGCTGTGAACAAAGTTGAAACCACCAACCAGCGACAATATCGCGCCATTTTCTGGGTTCATCGCAACAAACGCGGTGTTTGCTGTCGGCACTTGGCTCAGTTTCCAGCTCAGTGTTGTGTTGTCATCTTCATCGGTTTCACTTACTTCGCGAACCCAAACTTGTTGACCTGTCGCTAGCACATCATGCGCTGACTTTGGTGTTGAGCCTTGGCGGTTATCAGTAATGTACTTACGCGCCCAGTGCATTCCAGTCCAAGGGATGGTTTGCTCTTCATGGTTCTTAACCCATACTTGTGCCGTCTTATCATCGACTTTCGTCACAACCGCAGGGTAAAGGTCACCATAAGTTGGCTGTTTCTTCAGGTGCTTTTCTATTTGCTCATTGTCCCAGGCCGCTTCCCTTTCTTTCCAAAGCACACTTTCTGCACCACGGTAGCCATGACGTTCATCGTATGACAAGAGGTTATTTACCGCAGACGTATTTGCAGCATCTTGCAGTTTAGAATCCACAGTCATGTAGATATTCAAGCCAGAGGTATAAGCTTCTTCTTCACCGTATTCTTTTACTGCCCATGCACGAGCCAACTCTGCTACGTAAGGTGCGGAAAGCTCAATCTCAGCGCTATGATAACGCGCCACAATAGGCTCATTGCGTGCTTCGTCATACTGCTCTTGTGTAATGTATTTCTCATCAAGCATTCGCATTAATACAACGTTACGGCGTTTTGTTGCGCGCTCAAGAGAGTAAATTGGGTTCATGGTTGATGGCGCTTTTGGCATACCAGCGAGTGTTGCAATCTCACTTAACGTCAATTCATCAAGGCTCTTGCCAAAATACACTTGAGCGGCAGCACCAAAGCCATATGAGCGGTAACCAAGGAAGATTTTATTGACATAAAGCTCCATGATTTCTTGCTTACTTAAAAGCTGCTCAATATGGATAGCAATAAAAATCTCTTTAATCTTACGCATGATCTTCTTCTCATTAGATAAGAAGAAGTTACGAGCTAGCTGTTGCGTAATCGTACTTGCACCCTGTTTAGCCGAGCCTGAAACCGCAACAACAACCGCTGCACGAGTGATGCCGATAGGGTCGATACCAGGATGCTCATAGAAACGACTATCTTCGGTTGCGATGAGCGCGTGAATTAAGTCTTGAGGAATTTCGTCATAAGTAACAGGAATACGACGCTTTTCACCGAACTGTGCGATCAGCTTCCCGTCTTGACTAAACACCTTCATAGGTGTTTGTAATTCAACGTCTTTTAGAGTTGCAACATCTGGCAATTCAGGCTTCACGTACTGATAGAAGCCAAATATTGTGGTGACTCCAAGAATTATGCAAATCAATGTTAAAAATAATAAACGCTTTATGAACTTCACCGGAGAATCCCTGATTGGTTGAGGCTGTGTAACGGCAAACCCTTGTACTCTTAGGTCAAAAATTTAGCACATAAGAGATATTAACTCTTATTTGGATGCTAATAACAACCTTTGCACGAAGAAATTTCGGAGCGAGAGTAAGAGATGGATAAGCTAATCGTTACCGGCATCGATATAGGCCATAACAGCCTCAAAGCCGTAGTACTTAAACCCACAGGCAACAATTACGCTCTGTTGGGTTACAAAGAAATATTACTAAAGGAAGGTATTGTCGCTGAAAATAACACCATAAATCATCAAGAAATTGTAAAGACCCTCAAGCAGATAAAAAAAGAACTGCCTTTTGGTGCTAAAAAAGTTGCGATCTCAGTTCCTGATAACTCGGTAATTAGCAAGAAACTGCAAATAGAACAAAATCTTGAAGAGAGTGAAGTTGAGTTTGCAGTGATACAAGCCTTTTCTCATCAATCGCCATTCCCTGTCGAAGAGCTGAGTTTAGACTTCGTTCGTCTTCGCGCTGAGGGCGGGCAGAGTGGCAGTGATAGCTATCAAGTGTTTGCGACAAGAAAAGATGTGGTAGAAGGCCGAGTCGATGCATTACAAAAGTCCGGACTAAAACCTGTTTTAGTGGACGTGCATTCGCAAAGCCTTGGTCATATCTGGAAGCTCACCGCCGATCGCTTTCCTGACAAAAACAAATACTGCTTACTCGATATTGGCACCTTATCGAGCTCCTTCACCATGTTTACCGAACAAGGTGAACTGTTTCACAAAGAGTTTGCTTACGGCACACGCGGAGCAAACAGCGCTTCTCCAGTCGATTTTCTGTCCGATGATGCTCAGGAGAAAACAGAGCTGTTTAACCGTCAAATCGTAGAGCGAGTAAAGCGCCAGATGCAGCTCTATACCTCAATCAATGGCTCACAAAACATCAAGGGTATCTGGTTATCAGGGGAAGGGGCTTCCACTCCCATGCTCGCAGAGGAGTTGTCTCAACAATTGTCGTTAGAGTGTGAATTGCTAAATCCGCTAGGGCTATTTGAGATGAAGGTGTCTAAGCGTAAGCGTCGTGCTGTGGATTGGCAGCATTTCTCAACAGCAGCCGGACTGGCCGTTCGTGGCATTCATTGGCTAGGAGGCGCCCGTGCTTTATCGCATTAATTTACTTCCTTGGCGAGAGAATCAAAGAGAAGAGCACCGACGTCGTTTCATCAGTTTGGTCGCATTAGGCATGTTGGTCGCTGTTGGCATCCAGTGGGGTATTGGAAAGTTTTTTGAGTACCAACAAGATCAACAACAGGAGCGGCTCGATTACCTCACTCACTACATTGCCGAACTCGACCAGCGTATTGAAGCAATGAAAATTGCAGAGCAAGAGCACAGCAAAATCCTCGAACGTCTAAAGGTCGTTGAAGGTTTACAAAACGGACGAAACAAAACGACCGAGTTCATGAACTTAATGCCTGCCGTTATCCCTGAAGGTGTATATGTTGACAAGATCAAAATGAATGATCTGGAAATTGAGATCTCTGGGATCTCAGATAGCACTCCAAAACTTGCCACGATGCTGGACAACATGGAGCGCTCGGCCAAGTTGAACGACGTAGAAATGCATTCCATCGTTCACGGCAAAGCCCGTTTTGGGAAAGAGTTTCAAACATTCAAAGTGTCTTTCATGTTCAAAGTAACGGAGAAGAAATTGGAGGCTCAACGTGGTTGATTGGCAGGATCTCGAAATAGATGAAATGGCCGAGTGGCCATTGTTGCCCCAAATTGTGGTAATCGCGCTTCTGATCATGGTGATTCAAGGCTTAGGTTATTGGTTTTACCTTAAACCGAAAGAAGAACAGTTGAATCACTTGATCCAGCAGGAGCAGACACTCAAGGTGGCATTGAAGATCAAAGCGAACAAAGTGGCAGCGTTGCCTCAGCTTCAATCTCAATTGGATGAACTTACCACTCGTTACGAGTTATTACTGCAACAACTGCCTGCGCAAAAAGAGCTGGCTACAATGCTCGCTTCAGTGAATGAGCTTGGCATCGACAATAAGCTGACTTTCACCCGAATCGACTGGGGCGAAAAACAATCAGAGCACTTCCTTTATCGTCTTCCTTTAAACATAGAGTTAACGGGCGACTTTCATGACATCGGCCATTTTTCTCAGGCAATAGCGACGCTACCTCGAATCATCACGTTTAAAGATGTGACTTGGCAACGTGTCAGCCAAGAGAGCGAAACCCTGCACTTTCGGGTGCGTGCTAATACCTATCAGTTTAAGCCGGAGGAGACGAAAAATGACAAGTAAGTCTTTGTTGCTGGTACTGATGGGTTCTCTATTGATGGGCTGCCAGGCGAATGATGAATCATTGACGGATTTTATTCGAGGAGTGGAAACACAGGCGCGTCGAGAGGTCGAGAAGCTTAAGCCCGCAGACAAGTATGTTGCAGTCACGTACGCACCGGAAGTACAGCGTGCACCCTTTGAATTACCCAAAGAAGCCACCATCGCGACTCAGCCAGTTGCAAGAAAAGATTGTTGGCAACCGCCCTCAAGAAGGCGAACTGGCAAATTAGAAAAATTCCCATTAAGCCAATTACGTTTGAAAGGGGTCATGGGCATGGATAACACGGTTTCTGGCCTCGTTCAGGCTCCCAATGGCACCGTCTATAAAGTTAAGCCGGGTCAATACCTCGGACGCAATAATGGCAAAGTGACCCATGTCAGCCACTCCTATTTGTTGATTAATGAAACGTTGCCCGACGGCTTAGGATGTTGGCAAAAACGTAAAGTTAAGTTGGCTTTGAGATAGCCCCATTTATTTTTGATATTGAGTAATGAAAATGAGACAAGGATTAACACGTACACCAAGGATACTTACTGGGCTCTTCTCCTTATGGTTGTTTGTATTTTTAGCCCCTTTAGCGGCAGCTGAAGAAGTTTCGTCCAATGCCCTAAAAAGTATCGACTTTCGAACTAATAAAGATAAAGACGCCGTGATTGTCGTAGAATTGGCGTCACCGGCTGCGATTGTAGATATCAAGCGTGTACAGGAAGGGTTAAGTATCGATTTGCTTAACACTTCAGTAAAAGACGAGCAATTGTATCTCCTAGACGTGAAAGATTTTTCGACTGTGGTTGAGAGCGTAGAAGTGTTTCGCGACACCTCGACGACGCGCTTGGTTGCGCACATCAATGAAGAATACATGCATGATTACCGTTTAACGGGGCGTTTTTTGGAAATCAAAGTAGCGAAGATCAAACACAATGAGAAAGCCCCAGATAAAAGCATTTTAGAAAGAGAAGGTAAGCTTATTTCGATTAACTTCCAAGATATTCCTGTGCGAAATGTCTTGCAGCTTATTGCTGATTACAACCAATTTAATTTGGTTGTCTCCGACTCTGTCGAAGGCAACCTCACGCTTCGTCTTGATGGTGTCCCTTGGCAGCAAGTGCTGGATATTATTTTGCAAGTTAAGGGGTTAGATAAGCGTGTTGATGGCAACGTGATTTTAGTTGCTCCGACTGATGAGCTGGACTTGCGTGAGAAGCAGCAGTTAGAAAAACAAAAACTGACGGAAGAAATGGGAGAGCTTTCATCTGAAATCATCAAAGTTAATTTTGCTAAAGCATCAGACATTGCGGAGATGATCAATGGTGAAGGAAATATCAGCATGCTGTCAGAGCGCGGCAGTATGACCATTGATGAGCGAACTAACTCGTTATTGATTAGAGAGTTACCTGAAAACATCGAGGTGATTCGAGAAATTATTGAGTCTTTGGATATTCCAGTTAAACAGGTTCAAATTGAGGCGCGTATTGTGACCATCAATGAAGGTAACATGGACGAGCTAGGTATTCGTTGGGGTTTTACGTCTATTAATGGCAGTAATACAGTGGGCGGTTCTATTGAGAACAACCTTGCCACGATCGGTCTCTATAATGGAGAAGGGGGTGATGACGGTGGTGACGGTGATGGAGTAGGGATCGATGACTTCCTAAATGTAAACTTAGCTGCAACCAGTCCGAATGCCACCAGCATTGCTTTTCAGGTCGCAAAGTTAGGTTCAGACACCTTGTTGGATCTTGAGCTTTCTGCTCTGCAACAAGAGTCTAAAGCTGAGATTATCTCGAGCCCACGTTTGATCACTACCAATAAGAAACCTGCCTATATCGAACAAGGTACAGAGATTCCTTACCTAGAGTCATCATCAAGTGGTGCAACGACGGTGACGTTCAAAAAGGCGGTATTAAGTTTGAAGGTAACCCCGCAAATCACACCGGATAACCGCTTAGTATTGGATTTAAGTGTCACGCAAGATAGACCAGGACAAGTCGTGAAGACAGGCACTGGTGAAGCTGTTGCGATTGATACTCAACGTATCGGGACGCAAGTGTTAGTGAATAACGGTGAAACGGTCGTTCTTGGTGGTATTTTTCAGCACAGCATTACTAACTCGGTGGACAAAGTGCCTTTGTTGGGCGATCTTCCGCTATTAGGTGCGCTTTTTCGTCGAAGTTATGAAAATGTTGGTAAAAGTGAGCTGTTAATTTTCGTCACGCCTAAGGTGGTGATTCAGTAGTTCTGTCTCGGGAAAAACTGATTAAATCAAAAATAAAGTTGCAATAGTGGCACCATGCTTGGATAATTTCGGGTCTTATCACGAATTATCTGTGAGGAACTGGTGCCACAAGCCTTGTAGAACAGCAGTTTAGCTGTGTTTTCTTGTGGCGATCTTATTGAATCAATGTTGTAAATTACTGCTAAACATGGCTGAGAAACGTAATATTTTCCTTGTTGGCCCAATGGGCGCCGGCAAAAGTACAATTGGTAGACATCTAGCACAGCAACTGCATATGGAGTTTGTTGACTCCGATACAGTGATCGAAGAACGCACTGGTGCAGACATCTCTTGGGTTTTTGATGTAGAAGGTGAAGAAGGCTTCCGCAAGCGTGAAGAAGCGGTACTTGAAGACCTAACACAAGAGCAAGGCATCGTGCTTGCGACTGGCGGTGGCTCTGTTAAGAGCAAAGAAAACCGCAATCGTCTTTCGGCACGTGGTGTTGTTGTTTACTTAGAAACGACGATTGAAAAGCAACTTGCGCGTACAAACCGCGACAAGAAGCGTCCTTTACTTCAAACGGATAACCCTCGCGAAGTACTGGAGCAATTAGCTGAAGAACGTAATCCTTTATATGAAGAAGTAGCGGATTACACTGTTCGCACTGACGATCAAAGTGCAAAAGTGGTAGCCAACCAGATCGTAAAAATGCTAGAAGAGAGATAAGTCTTTATCTTTTTTTTAATTGGAGCAAACCGATGGAACGGATTACGGTCAACCTAGCTGAGCGTAGCTACCCAATCTCTATTGGCGCCGGGTTATTTGAGGACCCGGCGTACCTCTCTCAAGTTCTCTCAAACAAAAATGCAAAACAAAAAGTTGTTGTGATCAGTAATGTCACAGTGGCGCCTTTGTATGCAGACAAAATTTTAAAGCAACTCGAGCAGCTCGGTTGTAGTGCATCCTTGTTAGAATTGCCTGACGGTGAACAGTACAAAAACTTGGATGTATTTAATCAAGTAATGAACTTCTTACTGGAAGGGAGTTATGCTCGTGATGTTGTGATCATCGCGTTAGGTGGTGGTGTTATTGGCGACCTTGTGGGTTTTGCGTCTGCCTGTTACCAGCGTGGGGTCGACTTTATTCAAATACCGACCACATTACTATCCCAAGTGGACTCTTCGGTTGGTGGAAAAACCGCGGTTAACCATCCGTTGGGTAAGAACATGATAGGTGCGTTTTACCAACCTAAAGCCGTGATCATTGATACCAACTGCCTGTCGACGTTGCCTGAACGTGAGTTCGCTGCGGGTATCGCCGAAGTCATTAAGTACGGCATTATTTACGATGCAGATTTTTTTGTATGGTTAGAAGACAATCTTGAGCGCTTGTATGCGTTGGATGAAGAAGCACTAACTTATGCGATCGCGCGTTGCTGTGAAATAAAAGCGGAAGTGGTGGCTCAGGATGAGAAAGAGTCGGGCATCCGTGCTTTGCTTAACTTAGGTCACACCTTTGGTCATGCGATTGAAGCGGAACTTGGCTATGGCAATTGGCTGCATGGTGAAGCGGTATCTTCCGGCACTGTTATGGCGGCCAAAACGTCGCATCTACGTGGTCTGATCTCGGAAGAGCAATTTGAGCGTATTGTTGCGATTTTGCGTCGTGCAAAACTGCCTGTGCATACTCCAGACAGTATGAATTTCGATGACTTCATCAAGCACATGATGCGAGATAAGAAAGTCCTCTCTGGTCAATTACGATTGGTTTTGCCTACAGGCATTGGCACTGCCGAGGTAATTGCTGATACGACACAAGACGTACTCAAACAGGCAATAGACTTCGGTCGCGATATTTAACCTTGTAATGGCGCCTTTGGGCGTCATTCTTGTAGTGTATTAAGGTTATTAGATGAGTGTTGCTCACGTACTGGAATTAGATTCTCAAATCGAGTTGCTTGATAGATTAGGTCTACTGACTAACTTTGGTTCCAATCTCATTGCGATTAATGGTCATGATGGGTACGGGAAATCTTGGTTAGCGCAGCGATACCTTGAAGTGGGTGCCAGTAACAAGAATCAATGTTTGTTACTTTGTCATTCTAATCAAGACGGTGTGCAGCATCGCGTCCTTATTTTGAGTCAACTGGTTTCAGACGCATTGTTTAATCAGCAAGAGCCTTTACTTGATAGCCTTGAAAGGCTTTTAGGTGATGAGGCGTGTGACATTGCAATTGTTGTAGATGATGCGCATTTATTGAGTGAGACACTTATCTCTGAGCTTTGGATGCTGGTCTTAGAGGCGCACCATAAGCCAAATTGGACCATCAATGTCTTACTGTTTACACAGTCTGGACGTTTAGACGGTTTGCTAGCACGTCTCAGTTATGGACAAGAGATAAAGCCTGTTGAGCTTGATATTGATATGTTGTCCGAAGTGGAAGCTCGTCGTTTCTTTGAGTCACTTGTTGCGCGCTACGTCGATGATGAGTCTGAGAAACGGGTTCGAGATGCATTTAAAAAAGTCGACCCAGTACCGGGTGACATCATGGCGTTAGGAGAGATGAAAGTGGAAAAAAGGATCATTATCCGCTCGATTGTCGGTTCACCCCTGAATATTGCGTTGGTGGTATTAGTCTTACTGTTGCTTGCTGCTGGTGGCTATTGGTGGATGCTTAGTCAACCAAGTCCTGATGATAAAGCGCAGCAAATTGCTGGCAGTTTAGAGCAAACGGCTATTCCAACTTTTGAAGAGTCAGGAGTCAGTGCAGCGCAGTCTTCACTGCAACCTGTAACCGATGGCTCTAGCAGTCTTGATAAGTCTGGTGCGGTTGATGATTCTGATTCATTACCGCCAGCTGTGACAGAAGAAGTAGCGAGCGTAGGCAGTGATGACAATCAACAAAGAGTGGTGATTGAGTCGAATGTGGTCGATGCATTGCTTGAAGGTAAAGCTGATTCAGCAGACACAAAAGCGATTGATGATGTCGTAGGTACTGAGAAGACAGAAACCGCCGATGAAACTAGCTCCCCTTTGATTAAAGTCGTAAAACCGAATCAAGATATGACGCAAGCACCTGCTCAGTCAGAAGAGGGTGAGGCAAACCAACCTGTTGTGAAATTTTCATTTGCTCGTGAAGAACTAAAAGCGCTATCGCCAAGAGCGTATACTTTACAACTCGCGGCTATGACCTCAATGGAAGATGTACAATCCTTTCTCAATGAGCATCAACTGAATAATCAAGTGCGAATTTATCCTACCGTTCGTAATGACACCGAGTGGTATATCATCACATATCAAGATTATCCGACAATTCAAATGGCTCGTGATGCCGTCGCAAGCTTGCCAGATTCGGTTAAGTCGGTGAGTCCTTGGGCAAAATCACTCCGTCAGGTTCACCGTGAAATTGAACGAGTGAAATAAACCTGAGCTTCCCTGAAAAATATGTTACATTCCGCAGCCTTAATTTTTGGTCGATAGATAGAGCAGTAGATGAAAAAGCAACGAGCCTTTCTTAAATGGGCAGGAGGAAAATACGGACTGGTTGAAGACATCCAACGTCATTTGCCGCCGGCTCGAAAGCTAGTTGAACCTTTTGTTGGTGCGGGCTCAGTGTTTCTGAATACCGATTATGACCATTATCTACTTGCAGATATCAATCCAGATTTGATCAATCTGTACAACCTGCTGAAAGAACGCCCTGAAGAGTATATCTCTGAAGCGAAGCGTTGGTTTGTCGCTGAGAACAACCGCAAAGAAGCCTACCTACACATTCGCGCTGAATTTAATAAAACCGATGACGTGATGTACCGCTCTTTAGCGTTTTTGTATATGAACCGCTTTGGTTTTAATGGCCTATGCCGTTACAACAAAAAAGGTGGCTTCAATGTACCGTTTGGCTCTTACAAAAAGCCGTATTTCCCTGAGGCGGAATTGGAGTTTTTTGCAGAAAAAGCCAAAAAAGCTACGTTCGTTTGTGAAGGTTATCCTGAAACATTTCGTCGTGCGCGCAAAGGGAGCGTCGTGTATTGCGATCCACCTTATGCGCCGCTTTCAAATACGGCAAATTTCACCTCATACGCAGGTAATGGTTTCACGTTGGACGACCAAGCTGCATTAGCCGACATTGCTGAAAGAACAGCGACTGAACGTGGCATTCCTGTGTTGATTTCTAACCACGACACTACCTTGACACGTCGGTTGTATCACGGTGCGGATCTTAATGTGGTAAAAGTAAAGCGTACCATTAGCCGTAATGGTAATGGTCGTAATAAAGTTGATGAGCTACTTGCGCTTTTTCATGCCCCAGACATGGATAAATCAAGCTCTTAATTCTCACACTATTATATCTAAATAGTGGATCTCCCCACTGGCTTCGGTAGAATTGCGCGCAGATTGTTTGCTCATTACTACTGAGGTCAGGTATGAAAGATTTTCTTATTGCTCCATCCATTTTATCGGCAGATTTTGCTCGTCTCGGTGAAGATGTAGAAAAAGTACTCGCAGCGGGTGCGGATGTGGTGCATTTCGACGTTATGGATAACCACTATGTACCAAACCTGACTTTTGGTGCGCCTGTGTGTAAAGCACTACGCGATTATGGCATCACAGCGCCAATCGATGTTCACCTAATGGTGAAACCCGTTGACCGTATTATTCCTGATTTCGCAAAAGCGGGTGCGTCGATGATTACGTTCCATGTAGAAGCTTCTGATCATGTAGACCGTACACTGCAGTTAATTAAAGAGCACGGCTGTCAGGCTGGTGTGGTACTAAACCCAGCAACGCCACTTGCAAGTCTTGAATTTATTATGGATAAAGTCGACATGATTCTACTGATGTCGGTAAACCCTGGTTTTGGTGGTCAATCATTCATTCCTCATACACTAGATAAACTGCGTGCCGTTCGTAAGATGATTGACGAGTCTGGTCGTGATATCCGCTTAGAAATTGATGGCGGTGTGAAGGTTGACAACATTCGTGAAATTGCAGAAGCGGGCGCAGACATGTTTGTTGCAGGCTCGGCGATTTTCGGTGAGCCAGATTACAAACAAGTGATCGATCAAATGCGCGCTGAACTGGCTGAAGTTAAATAAGCACCGATAAGCCAGCGCAATAACACGCTGATTTTAAAGGCTGCCAGCTTGTTGGCAGCCTTTGTGTTTTCTAGTATTAGAAGAAATTAAATATCCACTGCGCTGAGCAAATAATCACTTGCCTATTTTACGCCCTTTCTGTACTATTCGTGCTCCTTAAACTCAGTCAATTATCTTTAGTTCCTTGCTTCCTCTGGACGACTGAGCCATTTGTGGAAGCTGAATAATCCGTAAGGAGCAACCAATGCGTCATTACGAAATCGTATTCATGGTGCACCCAGATCAAAGCGAGCAAGTTGCTGGCATGATCGAGCGTTACACTGGTTCAATCACTGAAGCTGGCGGTAAAATCCACCGTCTAGAAGACTGGGGCCGTCGTCAACTGGCTTACCCAATCAACAAGCTTCACAAAGCTCACTACGTTCTTATGAACGTTGAAGCTGACCAAGCTGTAATTGATGAGCTAGAAACTGCTTTCCGTTTCAACGATGCAGTTCTACGTAACATGATCATGCGTACTAAAGCAGCGATCACTGAGCAATCTATCATGCTTAAGCAAAAAGAAGAGCGTGCTCCACGTCGTGAAGAGCGTTCTGAAGCTAAGCCTGAAGCTAAGTCAGAAGCTGCTGAGTAAGTTTTCTTATGGCCAATCGAATGGAGCTGAGCGGCACCATTGCCAAACCGCCCATTCGTAGTAAAAGCCCTGGTGGCATTGAACACTGTCGGTTTTGGCTGGAGCATCGCTCTACTATTATCGAAGCTGACTTACCTCGACAAGTTTATTGTCGTATGCCGGTAGTCGTCAGCGGGCTTGGGTCACAAGCACTAACTCAGAATTTAGTTCAAGGCAGTAACATTAAGGTAAGTGGTTTTGTCACTTATCAAACCGGCCGAAATGGCGTGGGAAAATTAGTGTTACACGCCGACAACATTACTCAAATTTAAGATCAGGAGATAGCCCATGGCTCGTTTCTTCCGTCGTCGTAAATTCTGCCGTTTCACTGCAGAAGGCGTACAAGAGATTGATTACAAAGACGTAGCAACTCTTAAAAACTACATCACTGAAGCTGGTAAAATCGTACCTAGCCGTATCACTGGTACAAGCGCTAAGTACCAGCGTCAACTAGCACGTGCTATCAAGCGTTCACGCTACCTAGCTCTACTACCGTACACTGACAAGCATCAGTAATCGGTTCATTTTATTAAGAAAGAGGATTAAGCAATGCAAGTTATTCTACTTGATAAAATTGGTAACCTAGGTGGTCTTGGCGATACTGCAAACGTTAAATCTGGCTACGCTCGTAACTTCCTTATCCCACAAGGTAAAGCAGTTATGGCAACTAAAGCTAACGTTGAAATGTTTGAAGCTCGTCGTGCTGAACTAGAAGCTAAAGTTGCTGAGCAACTAGCTGCTGCAGAAGCTCGCGCAGAGAAAGTTAACGCTCTAGAAGCGGTAGTTATCGCTTCTAAAGCTGGTGACGAAGGCAAACTATTCGGTTCTATCGGTACTCGTGACATCGCTGACGCTATCACAGCAGCAGGCGTTGAAGTTGCTAAGAGCGAAGTTCGCCTTCCTGAAGGTGCTCTACGTAACACTGGTGAGTTCGAGATCAGCGTTCAACTTCACTCTGAAGTTTTCGCGACAGTTAACCTACAAGTTGTTGCTGCTGAGTAATTCAGTATCAAGACGAAATACTAAAAAGCACCTCCTTGGAGGTGCTTTTTTTATTTCTAAAACTGAGAGAAAAAGGGTTAAAAAGCGAAAAGTAAATTAACGGAAAATACGCTGTCCGCTTTGCTTAAGCCTTCAGGCACTTTATCGTGATACTGACGAGAGTGTGCCAGTTTCAGTGCGATATCTTCAGTAATATCATTGGTTACACTGAGTTCACTATCAGTACGTGTGTTACTTCTACCTGTTACCAACGTAATATCAGCTGCGAAACTTAAATTATCCAACGCATGCCAAGTTGTGTTGATATTTCCTCGAAAAATGCCTTCTCTAACGATATCGGGAAAGACAATATCGTCATCATCTATTTCGTCTAAGTTTGGCTCTTGATAGCGAAAACCAGGGCCTACTTCTACCTCTAAAATGAAGTTCTCAGTGTAGGAGAACTGGTAACCCAAACCACCTGACAACGTATAGTCTTTAAAATAAGCACTGTAGCGAGAATCCACTCCTTTAAAGCTGCCATACAAATACGTCTTAGGGCCTAACTTGTAGTCACTCTGTAGGGAATAGGTGGATGAGCGTTTGTCTTCTTCACCGTCTTTGTACAAGTTGTAGTACTTCCATTCACCATTAGAACGGTGTCGACCTGACGTATATTCAGCACTCAAACGAGCATTCAGGGAACGAGAGTCCGTGTTACCTGTATGAGCTTGATAGCCGAACTCCACCTCGGTTTTTAGTGGGTCGGGTAAATCAATATTTTGCTCTGGCTGTACTGATTCGTCAGCATACGATGCACTAGCGCACAGTAGGCTAAAGCTAAGTAACCAGTATCGGGACACATCAACCTCGAACGTAATCAAAAAGGAGGGGCATGATACTGATACAGATATTTGGTTGGGTCAATGGTAGGTTAATTTTTATTAGAGCTAGGCGGAAGAACCAGGCTATTACCCGGATGGTTCACATGATGATTTCTTAACAAGTAATTGTCGCTTCGGGGAAGCATCTCAGCTAGGTTAAGGTTATAATCGTGGGTCAATAGTAGTTATCGAGCAAAGTCATGGCGGAAAACAGAAATCGCAAACCTTCAGACAGTCAGGTCGACGCAATCAAAGTGCCACCTCACTCACTAGAAGCCGAGCAATCAGTAATTGGTGGTCTTTTACTGGATAATGAACGTTGGGACACCGTTGCCGAACGTGTTGTGAGCAGTGATTTCTATAGTCGTCCACACCGCCTGATTTTTGAAGGTGTAAAAACCATTCTTGAAGCGGGTAAACCTCTCGATCTTATTACTTTATCGGAATATCTAGAGCGTCACGAGTTGTTAGAAGATGTAGGCGGTTTTGCTTACCTTGCTGACTTGGCGAAGAATACGCCAAGTGCAGCTAACATCAATGCGTATGCTGATATTGTCGCTGAGCGCGCGATTGTTCGTGGCCTTATTGGTGTCGCGAATGAAATTGCGGACGCGGGCTATGACCCTCAAGGTCGCAGTTCTGAAGATTTAATAGACATGGCGGAGAGTAAAGTTTTTGCTATCGCCGAGTCTCGAACTAGTGAAAACGAAGGACCACAAAACGTCGACAACATCCTCGAAAAGACGTTAGAACGTATCGAGTTGTTGTATAAAACGCCACAAGATGGTGTTACCGGGGTCGATACCGGTTTCACAGATCTCAATAAGAAAACCGCAGGTTTGCAAGGCTCTGATTTGGTGATTGTCGCTGCGCGTCCATCGATGGGTAAAACGACCTTTGCGATGAACTTGTGTGAAAATGCAGCCATGCAACAAGAAAAGCCCGTACTTATTTTCTCGTTAGAGATGCCAGCTGAACAGTTGATGATGCGTATGTTGGCCTCTTTGTCTCGTGTTGACCAAACCAAGATCCGTACGGGTCAGCTAGATGACGAAGATTGGGCGCGTATTTCTTCTACTATGGGTATCCTGATGCAGAAGAAAAATATGTACATTGATGATAGCTCTGGACTAACTCCGACCGAAGTGCGTTCGCGCGCTCGCCGTATCGCTCGTGAACATGGCGGTCTATCGATGATCATGGTCGACTACCTTCAGTTGATGCGCGTGCCTTCGTTAACCGATAACCGTACTCTTGAGATTGCTGAGATCTCTCGCTCTCTTAAGGCGCTGGCAAAAGAGCTAAATGTGCCTGTTGTGGCACTGTCGCAGCTAAACCGTTCCCTAGAGCAACGTGCGGATAAACGACCAGTAAACTCGGACTTGCGTGAATCCGGTTCCATCGAGCAGGATGCCGACTTGATCATGTTCATCTACCGTGATGAGGTTTATCACCCAGATAGTCCGTACAAAGGTACGGCCGAAATCATTATTGGTAAACAGCGTAATGGTCCTATCGGCTCTGTTCGCCTCACTTTCCAAGGTCAACATTCGCGTTTCGACAACTACGCGGGTCCTGCATTCGATATTGATGATGAGTAATCCCATGAGCTATATGAAAGCGGCCAAGGCGTGCATTGATTTGTCTGCGTTGCAGCACAACTTACAGCGCGTAAAAGCTCAAGCGCCACAAAGTAAAGTGATGGCTGTCGTCAAGGCCAATGGTTATGGTCACGGATTACGTCATGTCGCAAAACATGCTAACCATGCGGATGCGTTTGGTGTGGCTCGTATTGAAGAAGCATTGCAACTGCGCGCTTGTGGAGTAGTAAAGCCGATTCTATTGCTAGAAGGTTTTTACTCTCCTGGTGACTTACCTGTTCTTGTGACGAACAACATCCAAACTGTGGTGCACTGTGAAGAGCAGCTTATCGCCTTGGAGCAAGCAGACCTTGAAACTCCGGTTGTCGTGTGGCTGAAGATTGACAGTGGCATGCACCGCCTTGGGGTTCGTCCTGAACAATATGACGAGTTTGTAACGCGGCTGAAGGAGTGTCCAAATGTAGCGAAACCGTTGCGTTACATGAGCCACTTTGGCTGTGCAGATGAGCTGGATAGCGATATTACCCCACAACAGATTGAGCTGTTTAAATCGTTGACTTCTGGTTGCCAAGGGGAACGTTCACTGGCGGCATCTGCGGGGTTATTGGCATGGCCTCAAAGCCATTTAGATTGGGTTCGTCCGGGTATTATCATGTATGGTGTGTCGCCATTCGATGACAAAACGGCGCAAGATCTTGGGTATCAGCCTGTCATGACACTTAAATCCCACCTTATTGCGGTACGTGAAGTGAAGAAGGGTGAAAGTGTTGGCTACGGTGGTATTTGGACCAGTGAGCGAGATACAAAAGTTGGTGTCATTGCTGTAGGGTATGGCGACGGTTACCCAAGAAGTGCTCCAAACGGTACGCCGGTGTGGGTTAATGGCCGTAAAGTACCTATTGCAGGTCGAGTTTCCATGGATATGCTGACGGTCGATTTGGGACCAGACGCAACGGATAAAGTCAGCGACGAAGCGATTCTTTGGGGGAAAGAGCTCCCAGTAGAAGAAGTAGCGGGTCACATTGGTACGATTGCGTATGAACTCGTGACTAAGCTAACGCCTCGCGTCGAGATGGAATACTCCAAATAAACAACGAAAGGCTAACCCAAGGTTAGCCTTTGTTTTATCTACTCACCGTTAATCGTAGCAATAACGCGGCGGCCGCCACCAAAGTCTCGATGCTCACCCAAGTAAATACCTTGCCATGTTCCTAAAGCTAATCGACCATTTTGGATTGGTACCGTCACACTACTGCCAAGCAGTGATGCTTTAATATGTGCCGGCATGTCGTCGTCACCTTCATAGGTGTGCTGATAATAAGGAGCACGCTCTGGCACAAACTTATTGAAGTGCGCTTCCATGTCCATACGCACGGTTGGATCAGCATTCTCATTTAAGGTCAAACTGGCGGAGGTGTGCTGAATAAATAAGTGTAATAAACCTACTGAAAGTTCGTTTATTTGTGGTAATTGTTGTTCAATTTCATCAGTTATCAGGTGAAAACCGCGGCTTCTCGCTTTTAATTGCAGTGTTTTTTGTGCCCACATACGTGTTCCTTTGGAAATTTATAAATTGGCGTCTATCCTATTCCAATTAGAGCCTGTCATTAGTAAATGATATGATTCTTGTCATCGTAAATGAATGTTCAATTTCAGGGCAGGGAACGTGACCTAACTCAATGTGAGTGTAAAAGCTCTCGGTCATAATTGGCGCCTGAAAAAAAATTACAAAGACTTGTTTTGTGGCAATTTGCCCAAACATCTAATTTATATTCTATTTGCTAAATCGGGGATTCCACAGTTTTCGCTAGACTGTAAGGAATGGAACCTACTGTAACATCGGGATAAAGACCATGTTGAAAAATATCAATCCAACGCAAACACAAGCTTGGAAAGCGCTAACGGCGCATTTCGAATCTGCACAAGATATGGATCTTAAAGAGCTGTTTGCTCAAGACGCAGCGCGTTTCGACAAATACTCTGCACGTTTCGGCTCAGACATCCTAGTCGATTACTCAAAGAACCTCATCAATGAGGAAACTCTGAAGCACCTGTTTGCTCTTGCGAAAGAGACCGAGCTGAAATCTGCAATTGAAGCGATGTTCAGTGGTGAAGCGATCAACCAAACAGAAGGTCGCGCTGTTCTTCACACTGCACTACGTAACCGCGCTAATACTCCAGTTATGGTAGATGGCGAAGACGTAATGCCAGCAGTGAACGCGGTTCTAGAAAAAATGAAATCATTCACTGAGCGCGTTATCGGCGGTGAATGGAAAGGTTACACAGGCAAAGCAATTACCGATATTGTGAACATCGGTATCGGCGGTTCTGACCTTGGCCCTTACATGGTGACGGAAGCTCTAGCGCCATACAAAAATCATCTAAACCTTCACTTCGTATCTAACGTTGATGGTACACACATCGTTGAAACGTTGAAGAAAGTTAACCCAGAAACGACGTTATTCTTGATCGCGTCTAAGACGTTTACAACACAAGAAACCATGACTAACGCGCACACTGCTCGTGATTGGTTCCTAGAATCGGCGGGTGATCAGGCTCATGTGGCTAAGCACTTTGCTGCGCTTTCAACAAACGCGACAGCCGTGTCTGAATTTGGTATCGATACAGCGAACATGTTTGAATTCTGGGACTGGGTTGGTGGCCGTTACTCACTATGGTCTGCGATCGGTCTATCAATTGCACTAGCAGTAGGTTTCGACAACTTCGTTGAGCTGCTTGATGGCGCTCACGAGATGGACAAGCACTTTGTATCAACAGATCTAGAAAGCAACATCCCTGTGATCCTTGCGCTTATCGGTATTTGGTACAACAACTTCCACGGTGCGGAATCAGAAGCTATTCTGCCTTACGATCAGTACATGCACCGTTTCGCGGCGTACTTCCAGCAAGGTAACATGGAATCAAACGGTAAATACGTTGACCGTGACGGCAATGCTGTAACTTACCAAACTGGCCCAATCATTTGGGGTGAACCAGGTACCAACGGTCAGCACGCGTTCTACCAGCTAATTCACCAAGGTACTAAGCTTATCCCATGTGACTTCATTGCACCTGCAATTAGCCACAACCCAGCTAGCGATCATCACCAAAAACTGATGTCTAACTTCTTCGCGCAAACTGAAGCTCTAGCGTTTGGTAAAAATGAAGAAACCGTGAAAGAAGAGTTGGTGAAAGTAGGTAAGAATGCTGAAGAAGTGGCAGCGATTGCGCCATTCAAAGTGTTTGAAGGTAACCGTCCAACAAACTCTATTCTAGTGAAGCAAATCACGCCTCGTACGCTAGGTAACTTGATCGCAATGTACGAACACAAAATTTTCGTACAAGGTGTTATCTGGAATATCTTCAGCTTTGACCAGTGGGGCGTGGAGCTAGGTAAACAACTGGCTAACCAAATCCTACCTGAGCTTGCAGACGAGTCTCAAATCAGCTCGCATGACAGCTCAACAAACGGTCTAATCAACGCATTTAAAGCGTTCAAAGCTTAATGTTTGAATAGATAAAGAAAAGGTCAGCAAATGCTGACCTTTTTATTGCCTGAGGCAAAAACAAAATAGGTTGGCCAGTGCCAACCTATTTTTTCTCTTTTATTCGAAGCAAATTTCGATAAAGGCATTTCCCCATTGGGAAGAGAAAGGCATGATAATAATTGAGCCTTCACACTTGTGGCGAATCGTATGACCTCGGCCCGAAACCACAACCGGTGTTGCCATATCAAAGTCAAAACCACTTTCCGCCAGAATGCGTTTCGCACCACCAGTAACCATGTTGGTGATCTCACCCACCATATCGGTCACTTCTTCATTGAGCCCATTTGGACGTTCACCAAGCATGTTCTGCATGATTTCTAGGGCGAGTGCTTCATCAAAGGTGATCGACATTGAACCACGAGTTTGTGGGCCTACCATACCAATCAGACCAGAAACGTCACCTCGTGCGATCTCATCTTTTTTGATTCGCGGTTTTTGTGGCTTCAGCTCAAGAGAAGCCATAGTTTTTAGCACGTTCATTAAAGAAGCTAAAAACGGGTTTACAAATTCAGCGCGCATAACGTTCTTCTATACTTTTTCTTTCGTCTCGGAGGAACAGGCCTGGCATTCACCATGAGTTTCAATAACTTGGTTGGTCAGTTTGAATCCATGCTTCTCGGCGTTTTCGGCTAACAAGGATATCAGCGTCTCATCTTCGAGTTCAACGACATCACCACATTTATCGCAAATTAGTAATTGGAAAAAGTGCTGCTGAGTATTGAAAGAACAACAAGTAATAAAGCTATTTGTCGATTCCACTCGGTGGATGAAGCCTTGCTCTAGGAGAAAATCTAATGCTCGATAAACAGTGGGCGGCTTAGCCTGAGGCTCACTCTCTTTTAGTTGCTCCAATAGCTCATACGCACTTGAGGCGCGGCGATTAGAACAAATGAGTTCAAATACGCGTCGGCGTTGCGGAGTCAGTCGTACTCCACGCTCTGCGCAGATACTTTCAATTTGTTCAATGATTGTTGGGTTCAAACCTTTCACCATAACTATCGGACGTGCTCTATGATAAATCATTTCTATACGAAGTTCGTTTAGAAATGCTTCATTTTACCCACTATCAGAACGAAAATCATGAATTAAAGCAAGTCGGTGGTGGTGTGAAGGCGGAATAATCATCACAGAATGAATCAACGAATGACAGATTCGTATTACTTCTGCGTATTCCTAAGCACTTGGCTAGTCAGCCAACCAAATCATTCTCGCTGAAACTAGCACCCAGAGGTGCTTGGGTATACAATACCCGACTTATTTTTTGAGCGTACTGCTGCGCTCGACCTTGGCAACATAAAAACGGGTGTTTATATCATGACTCATTCTTGCAGGCTCTCCGTAGCACCAATGTTAGATTGGACTGATCGTCATTGTCGCTACTTCCATCGCTTAATGACCAAAGAAACCCTGTTGTACACTGAAATGGTGACGACAGGTGCGATCATTCATGGAAAAGGAGATTTCCTGGCTTATAACGAAGAAGAGCATCCGTTAGCCCTTCAACTTGGTGGTTCAAACCCAGCAGATTTGGCTACGTGTGCCAAGCTAGCGCAAGAGCGTGGCTACGATGAGATTAACCTAAATGTGGGGTGTCCATCTGACCGCGTACAAAACGGTCGCTTCGGTGCTTGCCTAATGGCTGAACCGCAGTTAGTTGCGGATTGTGTCGCAGCAATGAAAGACGTGGTCGATATCCCTGTAACAGTCAAGACTCGCATTGGTATTGATGATCAAGACTCTTACGAGTTCCTAACGGATTTCGTTTCTATTGTTTCAGAAAAGGGTGGCTGTGAGCAGTTCACTATCCATGCTCGTAAAGCTTGGTTAAGTGGTTTAAGCCCAAAAGAAAACCGCGAGATCCCACCATTGGATTACCCACGCGCTTACCAATTGAAGCAAGACTTCTCACACCTAACGATTGCGATTAACGGTGGCGTGAAATCATTAGAAGAAGCAAAAGCACATCTTCAGCATCTTGACGGTGTGATGATTGGTCGTGAAGCATACCAAAGCCCATATCTACTGGCATCGGTAGACCAAGAGTTGTTTGGCTCTAATGCTCCAGTGAAGAAACGCAGCGAAATTGTTGAAGAGATGTACCCATACATTGAAGCGCAATTAGCGAAAGGTGCGTACCTTGGTCACATTACCCGTCACATGTTAGGTTTGTTCCAAAGCATGCCCGGTGCTCGTCAATGGCGTCGTCATATCAGTGAAAATGCGCACAAACCAGGTTCTGGTCTAGAAGTATTGCAAGACGCGCTAGCTAAGATTCCAAAAGAATTGAATGTGTAAAATTCGCCAGTGAATGGCTAAAATTACCAACTAAAGAATGATAAAGCCAGAGTGCAGAAATGCCTCTGGCTTTGTTTTTTTATTAAAAATCATAATCTTAACTTCGTTTCTGTAAGTTGGTATGGAAACTGCTCTGTTTATTGAAAACAAATGGAGAAGTGATTATGTTGGAGCTAATCTTTATTTTAGTCTTTGCGGCGACCTTGTTGGTTACGGGTATCACAATGATGACCGTATTCGCAGCAACTGGTATTGCGTTAGTTGTGATGTTTTTACTGGGAATGGTTGGAGCGGTACTCAAACTATTACCATGGTTAATCGTGATTGCATTGGGTATTTGGTTCTTCAAGAATTACGTTGCTCAGCCCCGCTATAAATAATGAGTAACATCATTTAGTTGATGGAGAGGCGTGAGAATATGGTATATTTCCTCTCACGTCCTCTACGTGAATATCAGCTATCTCGGAGTAAATACTACATGACAAATAAAGCGAACATCGCTTTAACGGCATTATCGTTGGCAGTATCTTTTCCTGTTTTTGCAGAGTACTCTGTATCGACAAAAGTCGGCGCAGAGGTATGGGCTGCCGACACTAAAGTTAATGAAGTGAGACGAGATAGCAGTACCACAGGCACTTTTTTTGCGGCGATTGAACATGATGTTAAATACGTCCCTAATGCGCGCCTTCGTTACTCAAGTGTTGATGCGGATTACATGGGGTTCGATAAGCTCGATTTAACCTTGTATTACCACGTTCTAGAGCATGATTTATTGCACTTTGATGCGGGTCTTACGTTCAGTAATTTAAGTGACACTAAATATATTGATGCTGGCTCAAGCAGGCGTGTAGAAGAATTTGATGAGCTGATTTGGGCTTGGTATGGCTACGCAGAAATTCAAGTTCCGGATACAAACTTTGATGTGATTGGTGAGATAAACTTTGGTGACAACAAAGGTATCAAAAGCACCGATTTCATGGCAGGTGTTCAATACAATGTACCGCTCGAAAAAGCTCGACTGGCTTTTCGTGGAGGTTACCGTGTGATTGATTTAGAGTCCGATAAATTCATGTCGGATCTAGGGAAAGAGTTTATTTTTGCTAACGGCTTCTTTGTGAGTGCGGAATACGCGTTCTAAATTCAGCCATGTTAGATATTCGATTTACTTAAAACGTCGCTTTATAAGCGGCGTTTTTTTATATCACTTCATTATATCTAATCGAAATTTCTCCCTATTTGGCTGACTTAGACCATGCTTACCTAGGAGCAATGTGAAAGTTAAAGCAGGGATAGCGATGACAATAAATGAACTAAGACATCTATTCCGTGAAAATCAGCTTATCGAAGCGATTATTGAGCCTGCAATCCAAGAGGGTGGTTGGGTTGTAGAGTTCAGACATGCGCGCGGTGGTTTTGTTTTTCTAACGGACAGTCACGGCGAAGAATGTCTTTATGAAGATTTGGATACTGCGTCAAAATCGGCAATGGCAGTAGGCTTTCAACAAGTCCGCATTGAAGATCGATGAGCAAAAAGTAAGCCGTTCTTACTTCCAAAAAGTTATAAAACATTCACTTCTATTCTTTCTTGTTATTAAGGAGAGTGGGTACTCTATCGTCACGCAATGAATAGGGATGTCGTGATAATGTCTTTTCAAAAGAATGAGTATTCTCACAAGAATGTGTCTGAAGATAATAATGGGCAAGGAGGAAATCCTCCAATCACAAGCCCTCTGAATGACCAACAAATTAGCTCACTCCAACAAACTGTCTCTGAGTTGTCTTCACAGCAACTTGCTTGGGTCAGTGGGTATTTTTGGGGATTAGCTCAAAATCAACCAAACACAGCGGTAACGCCAATTGCACAAGCAACGGCAGCCGTATCAGCGAAGCCAGCAGGTAAGTTGAGTATTATTTTTGCTTCCCAAACGGGCAATGCTAAAGGTGTTGCTGAAGCTCTGGAACAGGAAGCAAAAGCAGAAGGAATTGCAGTCGAACTTTTTGATGCAAGCGATTACAAAGGTAAAAACTTAGCCAAAGAAACGCATGTCATTATTGTGGCATCGACTAACGGCGAAGGCGAAGCGCCAGACAATGCCATTGAGCTACATGAGTTTTTGCAATCGAAGAAGGCTCCTAAGCTGCCAAACCTGCAATATGGTGTTATTGCATTGGGAGATTCTAGCTACGAGTTCTTCTGTCAGACCGGTAAAGACTTCGACACTTACCTATCAAAGCTAGGCGCGACTCCATTTATCGAGCGTCTTGATTGCGATGTGGATTATGAAGCCCCCGCAACTGAATGGCGTAAGAATGCGTTAGACAAGGTAAAAGATACACTTTCTTCTGGCTCTGAAGCGGATGTGGTTCAACTTCCAGTGGGTCAAGCTGCGACTGCGCACTCTCCTTACAATAAACAAAATCCGTACACTGCGACGTTACTGACCAGTCAAAAAATCACGGGCCGTGACTCTGGAAAAGACGTTCGTCATATAGAAATCGACTTAGAAGGCTCGGGCTTAACGTATCAGCCAGGTGATGCACTAGGTGTGTGGTTTGAAAATAGCTCGGAACTTGCAAATGCCATTCTTGGTAAGGTCGGTTTGTCTGGGGTTGAGACTGTTGACGTTGATGGTGAAAGCTTGTCAATCCACAGTGCTCTCGTGAGTAAATATGAAATCACAACATCTAACCCGCAGCTCATCACAAAGTTTGCCGAGTTATCCGGTAGCAAGAAGCTACAAAAGTTAGTTGAAGATAAAGATAAGCTTCGCGAGTACTCTGCAAATACTCAAATCGTTGATGTACTGGCAGAAAAGAAAACCAAGTTAACCGCAGATGAGTTGATTGGTTTGCTTCGTCGTCTTACTCCACGCCTTTACTCTATTGCATCAAGCCAAGAAGAGGTCGATGAAGAAGTACACCTAACGGTTGCTTTGGTTGAGTACGAACAAAACGACGAAAAACGATATGGTGGTGCGTCTAGTTTCTTAGCACAGCGTCTCGAAGAGGGAGATGAAGTTAAAGTATTTGTTGAGCATAACAACAACTTTAAACTGCCGGAAGATGATAGTACTCCAATTATCATGGTTGGTCCTGGCACAGGGATCGCACCATTCCGTAGCTTTATTCAGGAACGTGAAAACCGCGATGCTGAAGGCAAAAACTGGTTGTTCTTTGGTGATCGCACGTTCACTCAAGACTTCTTGTACCAAGTGGAATGGCAAAAGTATCTCAAGTCAGGAGTACTAAGCCGATTGGATGTTGCCTTTAGTCGTGACCAAGTAGAAAAGGTTTACGTACAACATCGCATCTTAGAAAACGCAGCTCAAGTGTGGCAGTGGATCCAAGAAGGCGCTTATATCTATGTCTGCGGTGATGCAACGCGTATGGCAAAAGATGTGCACGACGCATTGGTTATCGTTGCTGAACAAGAAGGCAAGATGCCGCGTGACGATGCAGAACAATTTATTAATGACCTACGTAAAGCGAAACGTTATCAGAGGGATGTGTACTAATGACTTTTTCTACGGACAATAATAAGCAGGTTGTATTAGGTGAAGAGTTAGGGCCGCTATCTGATAACGAGCGCCTGAAGCGAGAAAGCAACTTATTACGTGGCACCATTGAGCAAGATTTACAGGACCGTATTACTGGTGGCTTTACTGCCGACAACTTCCAGTTAATTCGTTTCCACGGTATGTATCAACAAGACGATCGTGATATCCGTAATGAACGCACAAAGCAAAAACTGGAACCATTACATAATGTGATGCTTCGTGCTCGTATGCCTGGAGGCATCATCACGCCAACGCAATGGTTAGCGATCGACAAGTTCGCAACGGAGCACTCTTTATATGGAAGTATTCGTCTGACGACTCGCCAAACGTTCCAGTTTCATGGGGTATTAAAACCCAATATTAAGTTGATGCATCAAACGCTCAACAGTATTGGCATTGATTCGATTGCAACCGCGGGTGATGTAAACCGTAACGTGTTGTGTACCACTAACCCAGTGGAGTCAGAGTTACACCAAGAAGCTTACGAATGGGCGAAGAAGATCAGTGAGCATCTATTACCAAAGACGCGCGCTTATGCAGAGATTTGGCTAGACGGTGAAAAAGTAGAAAGCACGGAAGAAGACGAACCGATTCTAGGCAAGAACTACTTACCACGTAAGTTTAAAACTACAGTGGTTATCCCACCGCAAAATGACGTAGATGTACACGCTAACGATCTCAACTTCGTAGCGATTGCAGATAACGGTAAGCTGGTAGGCTTTAACGTCCTGGTCGGCGGCGGCTTAGCGATGACGCATGGCGATACATCAACTTATCCGCGCCGCGCTGACGACTTTGGCTTTATTCCGCTGGACAAGACACTTGATGTTGCCGCAGCTGTAGTAACAACTCAGCGCGACTGGGGTAACCGTTCAAACCGTAAGAACGCAAAAACCAAATACACATTGGATCGTGTAGGTAGCGATGTCTTTAAAGCGGAAGTCGAGAAACGTGCTGGTGTTAAGTTTGAGCAAAGCCGTCCATATGAATTCACAGAACGTGGTGACCGTATTGGCTGGGTAGAAGGAATTGATGGTAAATATCATCTAGCGCTTTTCATCGAAAACGGTCGCTTATTAGACTTTCCAGGTAAACCACTTAAGACGGGTGTTGCTGAAATTGCCAAAATCCACAAAGGCGATTTCCGCATGACAGCAAACCAAAACCTAATTGTTGCGGGTGTACCTAAAAACGAAAAAGCGAAGATTGAAAAGATCGCTCGTGAACATGGCTTAATGGACGACGGCGTAAGTGAACAGCGTAAGAACTCAATGGCTTGTGTTGCTTTTCCAACTTGTCCGCTAGCGATGGCAGAAGCTGAACGTTTCCTTCCTCAGTTTGTTACTGATGTGGAGGGGATTCTGGAGAAGCACAACCTACCAGAAAATGACAACATCATTTTGCGTGTAACTGGGTGTCCAAATGGCTGTGGTCGCGCAATGTTGGCTGAAATTGGTCTAGTTGGCAAAGCGCCGGGTCGTTACAACTTGCACCTAGGTGGTAACCGTGCCGGTACTCGAGTACCAAAAATGTATAAAGAGAACATCACGGATAAGCAAATCTTAGAAGAGATTGATCTGCTGGTGGCTCGATGGTCGAAAGAGCGTGAAGAAGGCGAAGCCTTTGGCGATTTCACTATTCGTGCTGGCATTATCCAAGAAGTGCTCGTATCAAAGAGGGACTTTCATGCTTGATTCTGTAGCATCCAAGCTGGAGCTCACAGAGTTACTGACATTAACAAAGACGGAGCAAATCCTCCGTCTTGCTCAAATTAATGTCGAGCTCGAAAAGCTTTCAGCACAAGAGAGAGTAGCGTGGGCTTTAGATAATCTAGAAGGCGAGTTCGCGGTTTCTTCTAGTTTTGGTATTCAAGCCGCGGTTATGCTTCATTTAGTTACTCGCGCCAAAGCGGACATCCCCGTCATTCTAACCGATACTGGTTACCTGTTTGCTGAGACGTACCGATTTATCGATGAGCTGACAGATGCTCTCAACCTAAATTTAAAAGTTTATCGAGCCAAAGAAAGTGCGAATTGGCAAGAAGCTCGATATGGAAAATTATGGGAGCAGGGTGTAGAGGGAATTGAAAAATACAACAAGCTCAATAAAGTTGAACCGATGCGTCGAGCGTTAAAAGAGCTTAATGTTGGAACGTGGTTCTCTGGATTGCGTCGAGAGCAAAGTAAATCTCGTGCAGGTTTACCGATTCTATCAATTCAGAACGGTGTGTTTAAATTTCTACCAGTAATTGATTGGACTAATAAAGACGTTCATTACTACTTAGAACAACACGGCCTTAAATACCACCCATTATGGGATGAAGGTTACCTTTCAGTTGGTGATACACATACCACTCGTAAATGGGAGCCGGGAATGTCAGAGGAAGAAACTCGATTCTTTGGCTTAAAGCGAGAATGTGGCCTACACGAAGATGATGGCTCTGAACAAGATGGGTCTGGCATATAGCCATAATGCTCTTTAAATAGAGTTTAGGTTAAGTTTAATAAAGATAGCTGCAATAAAGCAGCTTTCTTTATTTATGGTACTTGAAAAATACGTCTCAAAGAACAACTCTGTGGATAAGTTGTGTGAGAGTTTGGGGTAAAGTTGAATAAATAAAGGTTTGATCGAAAACTCATCGTTTAACCATTATTTTTGCAATTTTTGAAAAATAACACTTGCCAATGTGAGCGCGATCTCTATAATGCCTCCCCGTCGACAGGGCAAGGGCTCACAAGGGTTTAAGCGAAGTTGATAAGGCTGAAAAGAAAAACGAAATAATTTGAAGAAAGTGTTTGACACAATAAATTATATCGCTAGAATGGCCGCCTCTTCCGAAGTGATGTCAATCACAAAGAAGAGTTGCTCTTTAACAATATAGACCTATCAATCTGTGTGGGCACTCGTTGATGATAATCCAATTCGATACTTCGGTATCAAATTAGGTTTCAATGATACGAAGTGACCATTGAATCTTCGGATTCAGCACAGTCAATTCAAACATTACTTATGTAATGTTCAGTATTCATTGAGCCGAACAAAATCTTAAATTGAAG
>NZ_JAWOUO010000018.1:0-54186 GCF_033339435.1 Vibrio sp. 378 | reverse complement strand
GGTTGAAAGCACCGGTCTTGAAAACCGGCATACGTTAATAGCGTATCTAGGGTTCAAATCCCTATCTCTCCGCCACTATTAAGAAGCCTCGCTAGAAATAGCGAGGCTTTTTTCATTTCCGCACATCTTTATTACTCTATCTGTGCTTGCCAAAAATCAATTCCATATGCGATCTACTTTTGGACTAAGTAATATCGGTATCGGTATCGGTATCGGTATCGGTATTGGTATTGGTTGTGACGTTTTGATTTTTGCTAAGAAGTGCAGTTGCCTCTAAAGCTGTTCATCCTCACACTGCATGCTGTCCAGATAAGGTTGTTGGAGATGCTTTGTTAAGGTGTTGAACCATATATTGCCTTATTGTTCTCTTAAAGCACTACCATTGCTTCTCTAGCCCCTTTTACGGGATAGACCGAACAAATAAGCATACTCAAATAGTCACTGTTTCACTGATGTATCTTTTTGTTTTACTCAGTCTAGCGACGCGCGTGCTCTATTGCCTAAATCTAGCTACGTCTTAAAACCATACTTCTACAGGCTAAAGTTACGTATTCCTGCATCTTTTAAAATTGTTTTGGATTCTGCTGGAATGACAGGATCAGAGTGGTCAAAAGAGAAGAGGAAAGTGAAACGATAGTGAGTTGCTAGGAAGTTGAGAACTACTTGGGAGCCAATGAATTGGATAAACATATTGATGACTAAGGACTGAAGGGTTAATAGCAGGCAATAAAAAAGCCGACAGGTAAGCTGTCGGCTTGGTTAGGTCATCTTAAGTTAGTCATTCTGTACGAGCGTGAGAGCTTTACGAGAGACTTCGTGAGCGGCTTTGGTTAGATTTTGCTTCTCTAGTGTGTCTGCTAGGAATGCATAGTCAGAGACGTCAGAGCGAAGCTTTAAGGCGATCTCAAAGTGATCCTGGGCTTCTTGCCACTTCTCTTGACGGAAATAGAAGTGCGCTAATGCGCTATGGGCAGCGGCGTTATCCGGTTCTTTCTTCACTACTCCCTCTAAGAAGACCACGACAGGGTGGGTATCTGGCAGGTTTAGATCTGGCAGAAGTTGATAAAGCTCTGGGGCAGGTTGTTTTTTTAATGCTTCTTTTAGCACGGTAAAGGCTTCTGCATCAGCTTTTCGTGTGATGAGTTCTCGAGCAAAACAGGCAACGAGGTTTGTGTCTTGTTTCACTTTACGTGAGAGACTATTCCAATGGGAGATTAGCCCTTCGCTACCTTGTTGTTGCGCTACTTCATGGAGTAAGCCGCACTGCGCCTTTTGAATCAGCTCTGCATGTTCTTCTTCCGTGATGAGTTTTGCTTTGGTTAGTTGTGGCAAGAGGTCAATAAGAGGTTGCCACAACTTTAGCTGCATGTACGTTGTTTTCAGCAAGTTCAATACAATAGAGTTACTCGCATACTGACTTTTTAACGATTGCAAGGTATCGAAAGCGGACTCGAACTCGTTGTCGCGGATAAATTGTTTCGCTCGAGTCAGTTCTACTGCGAGATGGGCGTTCTCTTGTTGGCTCGCTAGCTCTAGATAGTGATCTCGTTTTGCTTTATCACCTTGGCCTTGCGCGGCTTCAGACGCAACCAAGTAGCAAAGCAGCGGCATATCGTGATGATTTGCCCAGCGAGTTACTTTCTTCTCAGCACCTTTCCAGTCACCTTCTAGAAGTTTAATAATGCCTTCATTGGTGTATCGGCGGGAATGGCGCATTTTGCGAACACTGAAGTAGTTCCATGTTGTAGAACTAGCATAAACTAACTTCTTAATCAGGTACTCAAGCAGAAAAAGACCTGCGAGTGCAGCGATAACGAAAACCACTAATGTCGTTACGCTCATCTCGATCGTTTTCTCGGCAATGGAGATGAGTACATAGCCTTGCTGACCAGAAAACTGGGTGCCAACAAATAGTCCTGCGCCTAGTACAACAAATAGGAAAATAAGACGAAACATTACTTATCCTCCATGCCTGTCATCGTTGTGACTTCACGACGTAGGCGTTCACGGATGACATCTGATAGTTGAGACTGACTTTGCAGTTTTGTTGGGTATTCCACTTGAATATTTTGCTGACTTAGTAGGTTAACCGTTTTGTTGAACTCTTTAACAGAATTATCGTTTTGGTTGAAGAAAGCTAATGCCCATTTGTCTGCTGTTTTTAGAGACGTGGTGTAAATTTCACCTTGCTCTTGGTACACCGCTTTTATTGCCGTTTCCAATTTGGCTTTGATGTTTTCTTTCAGGTAAAAGTGTTGCTCAGGAGAAAGCAGTGGAATGACGTTACCATCGCGCGTGCGGAAGGTAATGAAGTTTTCTGAAAAGTCCTTCAAAGAGGTCATTAAGTTATCTTGCCAGTTTGCGATATCTTCAGACACTTCAGTGTTTTCTACGGCTTCAGCTTCAGGTAGCAGTGCATTGGCGAGAGGGAGCTTGTCTACTTGCTGTTGTAGGGCAGTTAAGCGTAGTACCAATCCATCACGGTCAATTAGCGGGATAGTGCGAAGCTTGGTGATATCGTTCGCCATTGCTTTACGTAGTTTGACGAGACTAGGGTCATTCAGCGCTGCAATGCGTTGGTCTGCACTTTCCATCAGTTGAGTCGCGCTTTCTACATCGTGCTCTAAGAACAATTTACGGCCGGCTAATTTGACGAGGTAATCGGCTTCCGCCAATAGCCAGTCGTTTGGTCGACGACCTTTCACATCGGCAACGGCGAGCTGTAAGCTTTCAATGCTCTTCTGTTGCTGTCCAAGTACCACTTCCGCTTTGTGTGTCACGGTTGTTGCTTTCTCGATGGTTTCTTCTTGTACCCGGCTGAGCTCTTGCTTCATGGAGGCTTGAGTGCTTTCTAGCTGACTTTTTAGTTGGGCGATCTGCGCTTGGTAATCGGCTTGCTGTTGATGCAGCTTGTACGCGAGGCCACCGCCAAAAATAATCGATAAGATGATAGCGACCGTGCCTAGTTTGACACCGCGTTTGCCTTGTTTTTCTTCAAACTCGACTTTGGTTGGTTCTGCTGTTTTTGGGGGCTCGGCCGCTTGTGGTTGCTCTTTTTTAAGGTCCGCATCCTGCTGCGATGTGGTTTTTTCGACTAGCGGTGCCGATGAGGTTTCTTCGGAAAGGTTTTTATCGTTATTTTTTTGGTCGTTATTTTTACTTGTCATGCCTATATCCTGTGTAGCTAGGGCTGGAGAGCCGCCAGTAATTCTTGGTTGGATGCGCTTCCCGTGCATCTCACGCGAGTGAACCCCCTTTGAATTGCGATGTCAGCGATACGCTGACTGGGGATATACAACTCTTGTTGATTAAGCCAAGTCAATTGCTCCGACGTCAATTGGCTGCACAAATAATCCAGTTGTTCACCACTGGTGACAACAATCTGGTTAATTTGTAGGTTTTTCCATAGTGAGACACAGCTTACTGGATCGAATGGGATGAATTCTCTCTTGTAAGTCTCACTATAGTGAACTTTTGCGCCACGTCTCACCAATGCATCTTTGATCAGCTCTCTTCCGCCGTTACCACGAAGGATAAGAACTTGTTGTTGTGCCACATTGTTGAGCTCTGGTAGTCGCAATAAGTGTTCACTATCACTGACTTGGGGATAGTGTACTTTCTGTTGGGTACATTTGCTTAAATAGTGTGCTGTTTTTTGACCAACGGCAAGGTAAATAGCTTGTTTCGACCATGACATCCCGTTGCTGGCTAAGATTTGCTGTGCACATTGCACTGCATGTCGACTAACAGCGATAACAATTTGAGCTTGATGTAGATGTTTAGAGAGGTGCGTGTCCGTGAGATCGGCGACAATGTCGATCAGAGGATGGTGATATGCGGAAATGCCGTGCCTTTCGAGCAGAGAGCAAAGCGCGTTGCCTTGCTCTCCCGGCCGAGTGACCAACACTGCCATGGTTATTCGTGATCTGCGTACAGCTTAGTTAGGATTTCACGAGCGCCGTTATCTAGCAGCTCATTGGCTAGCTGCACTCCTAATGCTTCGCCGTCTTTACGATGGCCACGAATTTCACCACGCACAATTTCGCTGCCATCTGGTTCGCCAACTAATGCGCGTAGCCAAATGTTGTCGCCGTCTAGCAGGGCATAGCTGCCGATAGGTACCTGACAGCCGCCTTCTAGCGTAAGGTTCATTGCGCGCTCACACAAAACGCGGTCTACGGTGTCTTGGTGGTTAAGTGGCTCAAGCAGCTTAAGCAGTCTTTCATCGTCAAGGCGGCACTCAATACCGACAGCACCTTGCCCTACCGCTGGTAGTGATTGCTCTGGTTCGATAAAGCTACGAATGCGCTCTTCAAGCTTCAATCGTTTGAGGCCAGCCGCAGCAAGAATGATTGCATCATACTCACCCGCATCTAACTTACCAAGGCGAGTGCCCACATTACCGCGAAGCTCTTTGATGATGATGTCCGGACGATATTCTTTCAGTTGGCATTGACGGCGCAAACTGCAAGTACCAACCACGGCACCTTGAGGGAGCTCATCAATGTGGCTATAGGTATTAGAGACGAAGGCATCACGAGGATCTTCACGCTCACAAATGGTCACGAGGCCAAGGCCTTCTGGGAAATCGACGGGTACGTCTTTCATTGAGTGAACGGCGAGGTCTGCACGTCCTTCTAGCATCGCGACTTCAAGCTCTTTTACGAACAAGCCTTTGCCGCCAACTTTTGCTAGTGGTGTATCTAAAATCACGTCACCTTTGGTCACCATGGTTACTAACTCGACTTCCAAGCCTGGGTGAGCGGCTTGAAGGGCGTCTTTAACAAAGTAAGCTTGCCATAAAGCAAGAGGGCTTTTTCGAGTTGCAATGCGAATCGGTGTGGATTGTGTCATGATTTTCTCAATGCTGTTTGGATTTGGGTTTATCCTACCATTCTCATCAAGAAATGCTTACTGTTAGTTCGTTATCTCTGAAGGCTATGAATGGAATTACATGACGTTATGAAAATAGTGTGACTGGATTCTCAATTAGACTAAGGACTATTATTAGTAATAGGTAATAAGAGCGACACTACCGCGCGATTAATTTTGTGACTAAAGTATGGTTTTGTATCCAGAGTGATACGCGGGCGTGAAGCTTTACCCGCACCAATAAAAGTGTTAAATTGATCACGTTTTTAAGCCATTTTGGTTTAAAACGTCAGCAGATTTTCGTGATTGTTCAACCAAGGAATTCCCCTTGCAGGCTTACACCCAAAAAATCATCCAGCGACTAGATAATTTGAATCAGCAGCGAGTTGATCGCGCGCTGGCGCTTATGGATTCGCAAAGCCAGCAAGTCTTCCATTTGATTCCTGCCTTGTTGAACTACAACCATCCTGTAATTCCTGGCTATTATGATGCCGATGTCCCGTTTGGTGTGCATGGGCTTGAACTAAATAGCATTCAGCAACAATTCATAGATGATATTCAACTTGCCATTGGTCAGCCGCTCAAGACGGTAGAAAAGCCCGCTATATTGGGTTTGTACACCATGGGCAGTACCTCCTCGATTGGTCAAAGTACTTCCAGTGATTTGGATATTTGGGTGTGTATCTCACCAGAGATGGATTGTGACGAACGCGAGTTATTGACCAATAAATGCCTACTCATCACGGATTGGGCACAAAGCAAAGGCGTGGAAGCGAACTTTTTCTTAATGGATAAAGAGCGCTTTAGAAGCAATCATTCTGAGGAGATGACAGGTGATAACTGTGGTTCATCTCAGCACTTACTTTTGCTAGATGAATTCTATCGTAGTGCGGTGCGTATTGCCGGACAGCGTTTGCTATGGCAAATCGTGCCGCCAGAAATGGAAGAGTGTTACGACGAGTACGTTTCTCAACTTTGCAGTGATGGTTACATCGACTGTAGTGAATGGATCGACTTTGGTAAATTGAACTGCATTCCTGCTGAAGAATACTTCGGCTCGAACTTGTGGCAGTTATACAAAAGCATCGACTCTCCCTACAAATCGGTATTAAAAGCCATCTTGCTAGAAGCTTACTCGTGGGAATACCCGCATACTCAATTGTTAAGCATCGACACTAAACGTCGTTTCTTTGCCCATGAGCCTGATCTCTATGGCATGGATGCGTACTACTTAATGTTGGAAAAAGTAACCCGTTACTTAGAGCGAATTCAAGACGATACACGTTTGGATTTAGTGCGTCGCTGTTTCTATCTCAAAACCCATGAAAAACTATCTCGTGAGCCGAATGTTGGCTCAGTAGCTTGGCGTCGTGAAGCGCTGAGCGATATGATTGCAAAATGGAATTGGGATGCCAGTGTCGTTGCAGAGCTCGATGACCGCCGTAATTGGAAGGTTGAACAAGTGAAGGTGGTACATCATGCATTGCTGGATGCGTTGATGCAAAGCTACCGTAACTTGATTCAATTTGCGCGTCGTAACGACATCACTTCTGCTATCAGTCCGCAAGACATCAGTATTTTGGCCCGTAAACTTTACGCGGCTTTTGAAGTATTGCCGGGCAAAGTAACGTTACTAAACCCACAGATTTCACCTGATCTGCACGAGCCTGACTTGAGCTTTATCGAAGTGAAAAAAGGGGGAGTGAACAAGTCTGGTTGGTACCTCTATAAACAACCACTTATTGCGCACCGCATTTTGGGGCAACCATATCTAGAGCATCATGAATACTTGAGTAAGTTGGTTGCTTGGGCATTCTTCAATGGCTTGATCACTGAATCGACTCGTTTACATGCCGTGGTACGTGAAGCGCAGCTAGATATTGATAAGTTTTACCAAATGGTGAGTGACTTACGAAATACTTTTGCGTTGCGTAAGCGTCGTCCATCTATGCAGGCGCTAGCGAGTCCTTGTGAAATAAGCCAGCTTGCGATGTTCATCAACTTCGAAAATGATCCGACGTCTGAACTTTCTGGTCGTTCGTTGAAAGTGGATGTTAAGAACACCGATATTTTTAGCTTTGGTCCAGAACATAAAAATTTAGTCGGCAGTGTTGACCTTGTTTACCGTAATTCTTGGCATGAAGTGCGTACGCTGCATTTCAAAGGGGAAACGGCGATGCTGGATGCACTGAAAACCATTTTGGGCAAAATGCACCAAGATGCGTTGCCACCAGAATCAGTGGATGTGTTCTGCTATGCGAAGAACATGCGTGGTGTGATGCGCAATATGGTTTACCAGCTTTTAGCTGAATGTATCGACTTACGCTTGAAACCAGTAGAGCAAGAGAAACGTCGCCGCTTTAAAGCGATGCGTCTTGGTAACCAGACTTATGGGTTGTTCTTTGAACGTCGTGGTGTGTCGGTGCAGAAGCTAGAAAATTCCATCGATTTCTACCGCAGCATTTCTACTAACAAACTCAAAGGCTCGCCGCTGTTAATGCTCGATCGTGAGCAAGAATATCAAATGCCTGAAGCGGTGGATGGGTTTGCCAGTGAAGGTCTAGTGCAGTTCTTCTTTGAAGATAACGAAGATGGCTTCAATATTTATGTGTTGGATGAGTCAAATCAAGTGGAAGTGTATCACCAATTTAGTGGCTCCAAAGATGAAATGATTTCGTCTGTAAACAGTTTCTACACGTCGGTAAAAGACGATAGTCGCGTCGCGTCGAAGTTTATTAACTTTAACCTGCCTCAGTACTATCAAATTATTCACCCTGAAGAGGGGAATGCGTATATCATTCCTTACCGTAATGACGGTTGTTCACCGAGTCGCCCGACCAAAACTGTGAATGCGTAATTAAACCCGTATCAATAAACAAAAAGAGCACTTCGGTGCTCTTTTTGTTTTGGTGACGATTGACCAGAATTATGCCCAATCAATGGTTTCGCCTGCGTGCTTTTCACACTCTTGCTTCACCATTTCAAATAGCTCCATACCCGTTTTTGAGCAGGTCCATTTACCTTCAATAAGCTTGAAGTGGAAACCACCAGATTTGGACGCTAGCCAGATCTCATGCATCGGCTCTTGGCGATTAATGATGATTTGGCTGCGGTCTTCAAATTCCAATGTCATTACGTTGCCAGTGACTTCGTAATCAATGTCTGCGCCTGAATCATCGATGGATTCTTCGATGATTTGCATCTGCGCATCCACCAGTTGATGAAATTCAGTATCGTTCATCCGTCTATCCTATTGCTTTTCCTGAGTGTGGTGCGATTATAGGGGGCATTGATTCAATAATCACGATATGCGAAATGAAAAAATTAGTTACTGTGTTGTTTGTGATGGTTGCCGCGACCTTAGCGGGGTGTGGTCAGTCTGGCTCACTATACATTCCAGATGACACTCAACAGAATGAGCAATCACAATAAATAACCGCACCTTAGGGTGAAATTAGGGTTCAGCAGTCGAATAAAATAAGGGAAGCGAATTTTGGATTACTTCAACTATCAGGATGATGGCCAGCTTTGGGCCGAAGACGTCCCACTTCAAGCTCTTGCAGAGCAATATGGCACTCCTCTTTACGTATATTCTCGAGCCACGCTAGAGCGCCATTGGAAGGCGTTTGATAGTGCTGTGGGTCAGCATCCTCACCTAGTTTGCTACGCGGTGAAAGCCAACTCAAACTTAGGCGTATTGAACACGCTAGCGCGTTTGGGATCGGGTTTTGACATCGTGTCGGGTGGTGAACTTGAGCGTGTGATTGCCGCAGGCGGTGATCCGAAAAAAGTCGTTTTCTCTGGTGTTGGTAAAACATCGGCAGAGATGAAGCGCGCTCTTGAGCTAGGTATCAAATGTTTCAACGTTGAATCTGAGCCAGAGCTAGAACGTTTGAACAAGGTTGCGGGTGAGCTTGGTGTGATTGCACCAATTTCTCTTCGTATCAATCCAGATGTCGACGCGAAAACACACCCTTACATTTCGACTGGTCTTCGCGACAATAAATTCGGCATTGCGTTTGATCGTGCGCCAGATGTTTATAAATTCGCGCAAAGCCTGCCGAACTTGAATGTGCAAGGCATCGACTGCCACATTGGTTCTCAGCTGACCAATATAGACCCATTTATCGACGCGACAGACCGTTTATTAGCTCTGATTGATGATTTAAAAGCACAAGGCATTAACATTCGTCACCTTGATGTCGGCGGCGGTTTGGGTGTGGTCTATCGTGATGAATTACCACCTCAGCCTTCTGATTACGCCAAAGCGTTACTAGGCCGTCTTGAAAATCACCAAGACTTGGAGCTGATCTTTGAGCCAGGCCGTGCAATTGCTGCGAACGCAGGTATCTTGCTAACGCGTGTTGAGTTTTTAAAACATACTGAGCATAAAAACTTTGCGATTATCGACGCTGCAATGAACGACTTGATGCGTCCTGCGCTATACCAAGCATGGCAAGATATTGTGCCAGTTTCACCGCGAAAGGGTGAAGCTCAGACTTACGACTTGGTTGGTCCTATTTGTGAAACCGGCGACTTCTTGGGTAAAGATCGCGCACTCGTTTTGCAAGAAGGTGATCTACTCGCGGTTCGTTCAGCAGGTGCCTATGGTTTTGTGATGTCTTCGAACTACAATACTCGTACCCGAGCAGCAGAAGTGATGGTGGACGGTAAACAAAGCCACTTAGTTCGCCAGCGTGAGGAGCTGACCAGTTTGTGGCAGCTGGAACAGATTCTACCGGAGTAACACACAACAAATGCATTTCCACTTTTCCAAAATGCACGGTTTGGGCAACGACTTCATGGTCGTCGACTGTATTACCCAGAACGTGTTTTTCTCGCAAGACCTGATCCGCCGCTTGGCGGATCGTCATACTGGCGTTGGTTTTGACCAATTGCTTGTGGTAGAGGCCCCTTACGACCCTGAAACCGACTTCCATTATCGGATTTTTAATGCCGATGGTAGTGAAGTTGAACAGTGTGGTAACGGTGCACGCTGTTTTGCCCGCTTTGTTCGCTTGAAGGGGCTGACCAATAAATACAGCATCAGCGTGAGCACCAAGAAAGGAAAGATGATTCTTAACATCGAAGATGATGGGGAAGTGACGGTCAACATGGGCGTGCCAGAGTTTGAACCGAACAAAATTCCTTTCAAAGCGAAGCAAAAAGAGAAAACTTACATCATGCGAGCAGGCGACAATACCTTGTTTTGTGGTGCTGTGAGCATGGGTAACCCGCACGTAGTGACCGTGGTCGACGATGTGGATACGGCAGAAGTGGAAACTCTCGGTCCGCTGCTTGAGTCGCATGAGCGTTTCCCAGAGCGCGTCAACGCTGGCTTTATGCAGGTGATGAGTCGTGACCATATTCGTCTTCGAGTTTATGAGCGAGGCGCAGGAGAGACACAAGCTTGTGGTAGTGGTGCATGCGCGGCAGTCGCGGTTGGGATTCTGCAGGGCTTGTTGGATGAAAACGTTAAGGTTTCTCTACCTGGTGGTGAATTGCGAATTGCATGGCAAGGTCCTGGCAAGCCGTTGTTTATGACCGGACCTACAACGCATGTATTTGATGGTCAATTATCTTGCTAGTTGAAGAAAAAGGAAACGGTTTGTCTCAAGTAGAAGCAGATGCCTTAACGGCTGAAGTAGTGGCCGAGTACCTCAAAGATCATCCAGACTTTTTTGTGCAACGTCCGGAGCTTGTGGATCGTTTATCTTTCCCACACTCAGACTTAGGCGCGGTATCTTTGGTGCACATCCAAATGAATCGTCAACGTCAGCGCATTGAAGAGTTAGAGGAAGAGATCACTACACTAATGTCGCTTGCGGCGAACAATGATCGCACCTTTTACGAATTTATGGATTTGCAGGCGCAGATTCTAAAGTGTGGTGACTTTAAACAAGTCATTCATTCTATCGAAGAGAAAGCCAAAGCATTGGGCTTACGTGCGTTTGTTCGATTGTTTAGTCAATGCGACGCATCGATTCAATTGAGTAAGGAAAGTTATCAACGCTTTGCGACCACTCACTTAAATGGCAAAGATGCGTACTTAGGACGTCTTCGCAAAGTGGATCGTGAAGCTTTGTTTGGCAACATGGAAGTGCCGGAAATGGGGTCCTATGTGGTACTGCCGCTCGTGAAACAGCAAACACTGGGCGTGCTTGCTTTTTCTAGTGAAGATGGCGGCCATTTTCAGCCAGATATGGATACCTTGTTTTTGCGTCACCTATCATTAGTAGTGGCACATCTCGCTCAAACACTGGTATGGCAAAGTTACGATGACGACAACTCCCAACACTCCTCTGCCAAATAGTCTGCAAAAGCCTCTTGAGCGCTTCTATGAATTCTTACGAAGCGAAAAGGGGCTTAGCCTACATACTCAGCGCAATTACAAACAGCAGCTAGAAACAATGGCGCAGCACTTAGCTGAAATGGGGCTCAAAGATTGGTCTCAAGTGGATGCTGGTTGGGTGCGCCAATTAGCAGGTAAGGGCATGCGAGAAGGCATGAAAGCCAGCAGTTTGGCAACGCGCCTCTCATCGCTGCGTAGCTTTTTCGATTTCCTTATTCTGCGTGGCGAGATGTCGGCTAACCCAGCCAAAGGGGTTTCAGCACCTCGCAAAAAACGCCCGTTGCCCAAAAACCTCGATGTTGACGAAGTGAGCCAATTACTTGAAGTCAACGAGGACGACCCGCTGGCTGTGCGCGATCGCGCCATGATGGAGCTGATGTATGGCGCCGGCTTACGTTTGGCTGAACTGGTGGGTGTGGATGTACGTGACGTACAACTGCGTAGTGGTGAGCTTCGTGTTATTGGTAAAGGCGATAAAGAACGTAAAGTGCCGTTCTCTGGGATGGCAACCGAGTGGGTCGGGAAGTGGTTACGCGTTCGTGGTGATTTAGCCGCTCCAGGTGAGCCCGCCTTGTTTGTATCTAAGCTCGGAACGCGTATTTCGCATCGTAGCGTGCAAAAGCGCATGGCTGAATGGGGGCAGAAACAGTCTGTCGCAAGCCATATTAGTCCGCATAAATTGCGTCACTCATTTGCGACACATATGCTCGAATCAAGCAATAACTTACGTGCGGTGCAGGAGCTTTTAGGGCACGAGAACATTTCGACGACCCAAATCTACACGCACTTGGATTTCCAACATTTGGCGCAAGCCTACGACCAAGCCCACCCACGCGCACGCAAAAAGAACGGGGAGTGAGCCGAAGTATGAAATTTTATCGCCGTATCGAGCCTATTAAGGCAATGACCTTTGACCTAGATGATACCCTCTATGACAACTATCCTGTGATCGTTCGCATGGAGCGTGAGTTGCTATCTTGGCTCAAGCACCATCATCCAGCGGTTGCTCATATGAACAAAGCGGATTGGTTTGCTCTCAAACAGCGAGTTGTGCAGCAACAACCCGAGCTGAAGAGCGATGTCACTTTATGGCGTTTAGTGCAACTTCAGCAAGCCTTCTCCCAAGTAGGCTACGACGAAGACGCAGCACATGCCGCCGCGAAAGCCGCAGTAGACGTTGCGTTGGACTGGCGTAACCGTTTTGAAGTGCCGCAGCAAAGCCTCGATGTACTGGAGGAACTCGCGCAGCACATCCCGTTGGTAGCAATCACCAACGGTAATGTGGATTTAGACCGCATCGGTCTTACGCCTTATTTCCAACAGGTACTTAAAGCAGGACCAGATGGATTGGCGAAACCCGCAACCGATATGTTTACTAAAGCGAAGCGATTCTTGGATATTCCTGCGGAGAATATTCTGCATGTCGGTGATCATCTAACCACGGATGTGCATGGTGCAAAGTTGGCTGGTTTTGCAGCCTGTTGGTTTAATGATATGAATAAAAATGTCATTAACCATTCAAAAACACGTACTTTACCTGATATTGAAATCAATAGTTTGCAGCCGTTACTCACACTTTTTTAATTGCTTTCGCATTAATCCATTCTAATCTCATTTTGTGTCTAGAAAAGCAGCGCAAAGCCACGTAAATTATTCTCTATTAAATAAAAACAGTAACGCCACACGTCGTGGTGAAGATAGTGTTACGGCAGTGGTAGGTCCATGCGAGCTTTTTCAAAACTGGTTCACGATGTCAGTCAACTGAATGACTTTTTAGTCACTTTTCCGACTTCCTCAGATAAACAATATTTAGTACAAATATTGTCGACGCAATCGCGCGAAATTACGACCACACTTGCAGACGCCGTTTTGTCGTCGCTGCCGAATGCTCATGTTATGGGGCATAGTACGCGTAATGTGATTCTGGAAGGGGAGATATTTACCTCTGGTTGCCTAGTGAGTGTGATTGAATTTGAGCAAACCACGCTGACTTCTGCGGTACAAACATACTCTTACTCCCCTGACATTGATGGCGGGGAGCTCAAGCGCTCTCTTCTAATGCAGCATAATTCACAGGTGATCCTCAGCTTTGCTGTGCAAATTGAACGACGTGACTATCCCTTGTTTCAAACCTTCGCCAGTGAAGAAGTCGTGATTTCTGGAGGGTTGGCGCAGAGTATTGACGATGGCTGCTGGGTGCTATATCAAAACCGAGTTTACGATAATGCCGTGGTTGCCGTAGCTTTGCACAGTGATACTTTGAAGCTATGGACTGATGCGTATTCGGAATGGAACCCGATTGGCATGCCACACAAAGTCACTCATGCAAAAGGAACGCGCTTGTATTGTTTAGGTGAGAAGAAAGCGCTGGACGTATACAAGCGTTACTTGGCGGATGGCCATGACGTGACGCTGAGTCAACTGCTCAGCTTTCCTTTGTATCGAGAAAGCTTAGGGCGAAAGGAAGTTTGTACGGTAACGGAGCTACACGCTGATGGCAGTATGAGCTTCGACAGGCCCTGGTGTCTTGGTGACGAAGTGCAATTTTGCTATAACCATCCCTCGTTAACGCTCGAGCAAGTGCGGCATGGTGTGGTTGAGTTAGCCATGCACCAACCTGAAGTCGTGATGATTTTTAACTGCGCGTCACGGTTAGACTTTATTGACAGCAGCGACGAAGTCCAAGCCTTCAAAGATATTGCGACGACGTTTGGTAGTTACTGTATGGGGGAGCTGCATGGTGGTATTGGTCAGCCCGAAATTCTTCATCACAGCCTGACGTATTTAGCGATGCGAGAGGGAGACGAAGTGCAAACATTGAACTTGCCTAAGTCGCCCGTTAGCTCCTCTATTTCACCGTTGTTTAGCTTGATTCGAAATGCGATCGGCGATCTCAACCATATGAACGCACATATGGGATATCAACTCGATCGCCAAACGCGCAAGTTACAAGAAAGCTATCGACGCGACAGTCGTACGGGGTTACAAAACCGGGTCGCATTGCAAGAGCGGCTGAGTAACATCGATTTGGATGAGCATTTGTTGACTCTAAAGCTACTTAACTTTAGTCATATCAACGAAAAATACGGCTACCGAGTGGGAGATCAATTACTCAAAGATCTCTCAATGCACTTTACGAATCGACTACGAAAGCGTTTCGGCATGCCAACGGCTTTGCAGCTTTATAGTATTGGGGTTGGTGAATGGGCGTTCATATTTAAAGCTGATCAAAGCAGCGAGACCATCAAACAGCACTTTACGCGTTTTGCTGACGCGGTAGAACAAACTAATTTTGAGCCAATTGGCCTACGTGAAATAGATTATCTTTCTATCTCGCTATGCGGCGGCTTAGTGAGTCGTCGAGACTTTCCATCCGCTTCAGTGGATGAGCTCTTACTCAAAGGCATCGAAGCGAGGCGCTCTGGTGTACGCAGTAATACCCATATCTGTAATGCGAAAGATATTGAAGTCAGTGAGGATGTGCGTAAAGAGCAACTTGGATGGCTAAGTTGCGTCAGTAGAGCCATTCTCAAACAGAATATCATCACTTATAGCCAACCTATTGTGCATGCGGGTAGCCACAAATTGGCAAGCCAAGAATGTTTGGTTCGTATTCTGGAAGCCGATGGAACGGTGATTGCGCCAGGGCGTTTTCTGCCAATTATCTCTGATACGCATCTTTACACTCGACTAAGTCGGCACATGATTCATTCTACGTTGCATTATATGCGAGATAAGCAAGGTGACTTTTCTATAAACTTATCGCCGCAAGATTTGCTCAGTGATAAAACTTTAATGCTTTTAGAGCATGAAATTAGCCAGCTAAATGACCCAAGGCGAATTGGTTTAGAAGTGCTGGAATCTGAGCAGATCAAAGACTACGGCCGAATGATAGAAGTGTGCAGTCATTTTAGAAGCTTAGGGGCGCGTATCATTGTTGATGACTTTGGGTCCGGCTATTCGAATATCGATGAAATCCTGAAGTTGGAGCCAGAAGTCATAAAGCTCGATGGCAGCTTGATTCGTGATATTGATAAAGACTTAAAACAGCGCAAGATCGCTTCCCAGTTGGTGCGTTTGTGCCAGGTGTTTAACGCGGAGACGGTGGCGGAGTTCGTCCACAATCAGGAGGTGTGTACCATTGCACAAGACATGGGGGTGGATTATTTGCAGGGTTACTATCTTGGCGAGCCGACTCGACTGTTTTAATGATGTTTCACGTGAAACTTCTTGTCGTAAAAAACGCAGCGTAGGCTGCGTTTTTTGTTTGGTTCTTCTACTGAGCTTAATGGTTAACGCTTAAGAGCGTGTCCACTCTTTTCAGCTTGGAACAGAGCGAGGTAATGGGCAAAAAAGCGCTGCATTTGTTGTTGGTTGTTTTGTTCTCCAAGTTGCCCGAGCAAATGTGCAGCGACTTCAAACGTGCACAAATTGCCTTGTTGTTGGTTGCGTCGCAGCTGATATTGTGAGTCCGCCGACGCAGATAATCCCATAGTAGGGATACCTTCTAACCAACGGCTCTTATTGATCATCTTGCGCGCCTCTTGCCAGGTGGCATCCAAAATAATAAACAGTGGAGTTTTGGTTTGTTGCTGGCTTTGGAGTACCACATGTTCGAGTGTGATACTTTCTTCACAGGGGAAGAGCAACACCGGATACCGCGACGGATCAGCTAATAGAGTGAGCAATTCTGCTGGTGGCTGTTTGCGATCCCAGATTACTCGCTCAATGTTGAGTTGGCACTGCTCTAGTAGCTGGCCGGTATTAGTATCACGATTCAGTTCATTCGGATGCATTAACAGCAGGATGTTGTGCTCACTGGTAAGTTTCGGCATTAGCGAGCACATACAATTGAATTGAAAACCGCAGGTTGGACACGGTTGTGACATTACAGACGAACTCCTTCGCGCACCGGGCTTATCCCATCAGAGAACAGACGCACACCACTGACTTGGTTCGGCGTTGCCGTTGGCGCCATGCTTGGGTTGAGTGGGTAGCTAACCCCAGTGTATTGCATCACGTGTTGAGCCGCTTTAGCTCCGCCACCGCTGACATTAAAAATCAGATCTCGCCAACCATGAGAGGTTTGTTGGCCGAGCATAATCGGGCTTTGCACTAGTGTAATGCGGCTATTAAATCGCCATTCCTTTTCGTGATGTTCAAATATCAGCAATGTACAGCCTCCGGAACCACACCAATCCAACTGTACCAATAACTCTTCGTTACCATCGCTGTTGAGGTCGTAAGTTAGCCAACGGTATTGGTTATTGTTGGGGGTGGTTTGATGGATAAAGAAGTAGTTGCGCACCGCGGCATCTACTTTTGAATCAAACTCTGCACTAGAAGGGACGTCAGCACTACCGATGGGGTTGTTGGTGCGTTTTTCGGCTGGTTGCATGATGCCTTCATCACGAACGGTGGCAGGATAAAGGACTAAACCACCATCGGCGATTGGGTATACCAAGTTACCGACTTTTTCTTTGGTCGCTTTGAGCTGATTGCCTTCTCGAGTAAACAGTCGCTCTGACATTAGTCTTTGCTGTTGATGATGCGTCATGACAACTTGAACCTGAGACGGACTTAACTGTTGCCAGTAACCACGCTCGATTAATGGTGCTTGTCCATTGGCGTAACGGTATTTTGTTGTGGCGCTATGGTCTGGGTTTAAGGTCATTTGTACTTCAAAACCTTGTGATTGAGTTGAGGTCGCGACATAGGTATTAGCCCAGCCAAGCGTTGCATCGACGTTTGCAGCCATACCACAACCTTGATACGTCTCGCCATCATGTTTTAGTGTTGCTTTCCAGCCATACAAAGAATCGCTCATTGTGTCTGAGCAGAGGTTTTCTGTTAAGCGAAGCTCACCATCTTGTAGTTGATAAGTGCGCTGGCGAGGTTGAAGCTGACTGCTTTTAATCGCTAATTTTGTGGTTTGTTTGCCGATTTGCTGGAATGTTAGTCCATTAGCCTCAAAGCTTGCCGACCAAGAAGGCTCATTACCAAACACGCGAGTTGGTTTGTTTGGTTGCTGACAACGGTTTGGATTTTCCGTTGTGAGGAAGTTCACTTGTTCCACGACAAAGTTAGCATCGAAATCATCAGAAAACCCATCGATGCCCGGTGGGTTGAGGTGGCCGATAACCTCGCCATACATGGTCTGGTAAGGCTCGTTATTTAACTGAATTGCTCGTTGCATTTGCTGTGGTGACAGTTGCAACCAATATTGCTTGTCGCTGCCACAAGGCATGATGTATTGGCTCTCGTGACCGACGATCACTTTTCCGCGCAGCATAAAAGTTTGAGGTTGAATGGTTTCAGGCTTATCTAAGGTTGCTGGTGGAGAGGTTAGGTCAGCGGCACCAGATTGTGGCGACTGTGAACTACATGCTTGCAGAACCAGCAGGGTGGCAAGCGCCACTGGGTTTTTCAAAGCCTTCATGTTATATCTTCCTCATTATTGTTACTCAATCGGCATCGGATGGCATTATGGCATATTGGTTATTTAAAACTGAACCAGATACCTTTTCTATTGACACGCTTCGAACCCAAAAGGTTTCATGTTGGGAGGGAGTTCGTAATTATCAGGCGCGCAATATGATGCGTGACCAAGTGAAGGTGGGCGATTTAGTCCTGATTTACCACTCTTCTTGTAAACATGTTGGCGTGGCAGGTATTGCTAAAGTTGTGAGAGAAGCCTATCCCGATCATTTCCAATTCGATCCCGAAAGCGATTATTACGATCCAAAGTCAGACCCAGACAACCCGCGTTGGATTATGGTGGATGTAGAGTTTGTACGTAAAACGGCGCGAGTGATTCCGTTGTCGGTGATGAAAGCGATGCCAGAACTTGAGAACATGCCGTTGGTGAAACGTGGAAATCGCTTGTCGATTATGCCCGTGACAGAAGAAGAATGGGACGCGATTCTTGGCAAAGAGAAGCTGCCAAGTCAGCGATAAAAGAGAAGGGCTGCGAATGTGCAGCCCTTCATTATTTGGAGTATTGAAGCTTACAGCAAGTGTTCTTGTAGGTAGTGTGCAACCGCATCTTCTGCATTGCTGCCAATTACTTCATTATTTGGTAGAGCTTTCATCACTTTTTCGTGTGATGTACCCATAACTAGCCCTTTACCTGCCATCGACAGCATTTCTACGTCATTCATGCCATCACCAAATGCTACGCAGTTTTCTAACGTGAGGTCGAGTTTTTTCGCTACCGCTTCAAGAGCATGACCTTTAGACACGCCAGCGCTCATTACTTCCAAACACCAAGGCGTTGAAAATGCGATGTTCAGCTTATCACCAAACTGCTCACGTAGTTTGTTTTCAAATACGACCAAACGTTCGTGGTCTTCTCCTGGATGCGTGAAGAAAACTTTCGCAATACCGTCAGTTGGGGCGTGGTCTTCATCAAATAAGACGTAAGTGAATTCATCGTGGAAGTCACGTAACGTTTCATCATCCTTGTTCATCAACCAGCTATCATTTTGATACATGTGAATAAGTATTTCTTGATCATGTTTGATCGTGTCGATCACGCCTTGTACCAGTTCCGCAGGGACATTCTCGCTGTACATTAGCTGATCTTCCTGGTCATGCACTCGGGCACCATTTGACGTGATCATATAAGCTGGAATGCCAACTTGGCGACGGATGCTCGCAACGTCTACGTGGTGACGGCCGGTTGCAAAGACAAAGGTATAACCCTTTTCATGCAGCGCTTTTAGCGTCTCTTTTGAGTAAGCACTGAGCTGATGGTTTGGTGCGAGTAACGTGCCATCCAGATCAGAGGCAACGATTTTGGTGATCTCTTTGCAAGGTAGCGATGTGCTCATGAAGTCCTCGTAAACGGTTTGGATAGTGTGGAACAGGTGAATTGCAAACGGAGTACAGCAGACTGACTAGATCGTACTGCTCCGAATGCGGGGGAACTTGGGCCCGTAGCACTATGCGGTTAAACACTGTGTCAAAGTAGCCAAGTTCAAGCAGTGTACGCCAAAATGAGGATGAAAAAGAGGGTAAATCGATGTGTAGACATTTCCTCTTTAATCTTAGTCGTGAAATGGTCGCCTAGAGTTCTTATTGTGCTTGTTCGTTTGATGGCGATTTAGGGTCATTCATAAAGCGGAAAATCGCATCGAGCGCTTGATTACGATACTTATCGGTCTCGAATAAGATTTCATGCTGTGCGCCTTCGATAGAAAGCAGCTCCGCGTGTGGGTTGGTTTTCCGCAATTTATCAATAAAACGCTTTTGCGCGAGGTTGCTAACAATCCGATCGTTTCCGGCTTGTATTAGGATGACTGGTATTTTGACTTGGCGAGTTAATAAAAAGCACTGCTTAGCGGCCATGAGCCCTTGCCAAACCCAGCGAGTGCTTGGCCCACCGACTTGCAGTTCCGGTTTTTCCGTATATAGGTTTCGGAACCATTGGTAGCGGCCGTAACTTTGGCTAAGTGGGTTATCTTCAAAGGGCTTAGGGAAGTAGGCCTGATGTCCTGGTGCATAGCGTGGCAAAGTCGATACCGCTGACATAATTTGTGTGACCGGAATCGCTATTGGTGATAGGTACCATGGCAGGTTAATGCCAAACATGGGTGCACTTAGAATCAAACCAGTAAAAGGGTGTTCTGGGTGAGTTTGCAGGTAACGTGTCGCGATCGCGCCGCCCATAGAGTGCGCGATGATGAAGCATTGTTGATATTCGCTAAGGTCGTGTTTTTTTACGACGATGTCCATATCATCAATATAATCAGTAAAGTCATAGACGTGACCCATATCTGAGTCAGATAATAAACGATCTGATAAACCTTGACCGCGGTGGTCAAAGGAATAGACATCGAAACCTTGGCGGTAGAGATCGTAAAACAGCTCTTGGTATTTCCAGGAAGACTCAATGCGTCCATTTACGATGAGCACGGCTTTTTTATGCTCTGGGTTGGTTAGCTTGCACCAGTAAATGTTCTTTTTCTCAGTCCCTTTAACAAAGCCCTCTTGGCGAGTTTGCCAAAGTGCTGCGATCGGACCACCAATTGCTTGCTCAAATAATGTCTCTTGAGTATAAGTCAAAGGTGAATGGTTAGTCGCCATTAGTTGATTACCTGAAGATACGTTGTTTACGCGATGTATCATCGAAGAATTAGTGAGGAAATGCAATGGATACCCATGTCTGGTTAGCTTATGTAGTAACAGCAATCGTTTTTAGTTTGGCTCCGGGCTCTGGCACGGTGAACTCAATCAGTAATGGTTTGAGTTACGGTACCCGTAAATCACTGGGTGCCATTATTGGCTTACAAATTGGTTTAGTTATCCACATCGCGCTGGTGGGGGCGGGTATTGGTGCGCTTGTCGCGCAGTCAGCAACCGCATTTTCTGTCATTAAATGGGTTGGTGCCGCTTATCTGGTTTGGTTGGGGATTCAGAAATGGCGCGACACAGCAAGCTTAGTCGCAGCTGAAAACCACAACGAGATGTCAGGCACGGCGCTGTTGTACAAGGCAGTGTTAATTAACCTCACCAACCCTAAATCGATTGTTTTTCTGGTGGCGTTGTTCCCGCAGTTTATTGACCCAGCAAAAGACCAAATCACGCAACTGTTGGTGCTTGGCGTCACTACGGTCGTGATTGATGCGTGTGTAATGTTGGGTTACACGAGCTTGGCAGCACAAATGGGACGCTTTATTCGCTCCGATAAAATCATGGGAAAAATAAACAAAGTATTCGGTTCAATGTTCATGGGTTGTGGTGCATTATTAGCAGCTGCAAAGTCATAAGCCATTTATAGGTCCTTCTTTAGCATGAATACAACGTATGTCGCTCGCCAGCCGATCTTTAACCGAAAAAGACAGACGCTGGGTTATGAATTGTTGTTTCGAGACGGGGAGAGTAACGCATACCCTTCACATATTGATTCAAATCGAGCGACATACCGACTGATCGTCGAAAACTTCCTATCGCTGGGTACTAACCCAGTGATTGCCTCTTCAAGATGCTTTATTAACTTTCCTCATCAAAGTTTGGTGCGACGTTTGCCGCGCAGTTTGCCGAAAAACAAAATTGTCATCGAAGTGTTGGAAACGTGCCAACCTACGGATGAGCTTCTTGATGCGATTCGTGAGTTTTATCGAGAAGGTTATTTGATCGCTTTGGATGACTTCACCCTAACACCAGAATGGCGTCGTTTTTTGCCATATGTGCATATTGTGAAGCTCGACATTATGGCGATGGGGCTTGAAAAGGCCTGTGAACTGGTCACAACACACCTTGCAAAACGCGTCAAATACCACTTTTTAGCAGAACGTGTTGAAACCGCAGAAGAGTTTGAGCAAGCGAAAGCGGCTGGCTTTAAATTTTTCCAAGGTTATTTTTTTAGCAAGCCACTCGTCTCGCAGACTAAATACGTCAGTCCTGAGCAAGTGTTGGCATTGCAACTGTTTCGTGAAGTTTGTGCTCCTGAGCCTGACTTTACTCGTATCGAGTCCATCATTACGCAAGATGTCGCGCTGTCGTATAAATTATTGCGTTTTGTAAATACGCAAGCGCCGAATTTGGCTGTCGAAATCAGCTCTTTTCGTCAGGCATTGATTTATCTTGGCCAGGATAACCTTAAGCAGTTTGTCTCTTTGGTTGTGGCATCGTATATCTCCAGTAACAAGCCTCGAGAGCTGTATCACCTTTCATTGCAACGAGCTCAATTTTGCCAATTGATGTCGCGCTATCAGCCATTCTCTCATCTCAACGAACAAGGTTTCATGGTTGGTTTGCTGTCGATTCTAGATGCGTTGCTGGATCTTTCGGTGGAATCTTTAGTTAGGCAGTTACCGCTTAGTCATTCAGTACAACAAGCGCTATTACATCGCAAAGGGGTTTATGGTGCACTTATTTCCCTCGAAGAGTGCTACGAGCGTGCCGATTGGTCAGGGGTTGAAAAAATCACGATGCAATTGGGGTTGCCTTTAGAGGAAGTGAAGCTCTCCTTAGGTGAAGCGGTTCGCTGGAGTCAAAGCATCGCGACTGCATAATTTCTTGTCTTATCTTTTATCTTTTTGAATCTCTCTCTTTACAATCAAGCTGTTCGTTAGATGTGAAACTTTTATGACGATGGACGGTTTCCTCTTGACGATATATCTTAATTAAATAAACATATACGCATATCCATATATAGGTATGTTCATTATGCTTCCACATCAGTTTTTTAAGCTGTTATCCGATGAAACACGCGTACGTTGTTTAATGCTCGTGGCCCGTGAAGGTGAAACTTGCGTTGGCGATTTGGCGTTTGCTCTACAAGAGAGCCAGCCGAAAGTTTCTCGTCATCTTGCTCAGTTACGATCCAGTGGCATCTTGGTGGATAAACGCCAAGGGCAATGGGTGTATTACGAGTTATCACAGCAATTACCAGGTTGGATGCGAAAGTTAATTGAAGACTTAGTGGCATCAAACTGTTTGAAGCAGGAATACCAAGACGACATCACACGCTTACACGATAAAAGTCGTGAGGCTTGCTGTTAACAGCGAATAGAGATTCAAGGTAGAAGATTAGAGGGTAAAACTATGATAATTAAAGTAGGAATTAATGGCTTTGGCCGAATTGGTCGCTTAGCGCTGCGAGCGGCATTTGATTGGCCAGAATTGGAGTTTGTGTTAATCAACGATGTCGCAGGTGACGCAGCTACGCTTGGTCACTTATTAGAATTCGATTCAGTGCAAGGTCGTTGGCATCATGGAGTTCAGGTCGAAGGCAGTGAGCTCGTCATCAACGGCAAGCGTGTCGCCACGACTCAACAACGCGATATCGATGCGGTGAACTGGTCTGATTGTGATGTTGTGATTGAAGCGACAGGCGTACATCGCAAAACATCATTCCTAAATAAATACCTAGAGCAAGGCGTGAAACGTGTCGTGGTAAGCGCACCTGTGAAAGAAGAAGGTATCGCGAACATTGTGGTGGGCGTGAACGACCATATTTTCGACCCTGAAAAACATCGTATCGTGACAGCAGCTTCGTGTACGACTAACTGTATCGCACCTGTGGTTAAAGTCATTCATGAGAAATTGGGTATCGAACAATCTTCTTTTACGACCATTCACGACCTGACGAATACGCAAACTATTTTAGATGCGCCACACAAAGATCTACGCCGTGCAAGAGCATGCGGCATGAGCCTTATCCCGACTACGACGGGTAGCGCGAAGGCGATTGTCGAAATTTTCCCAGAATTAAAAGACAAAATTAATGGTCATGCGGTTCGCGTACCTCTAGCAAACGCATCGTTAACAGACATCATTTTTGATGTGAAGCGTGATACCACAGCAGAAGAAGTGAATGCACTGTTAAAAGAAGCATCTGAAGGTGATTTGAAAGGCATCCTTGGCTTCGAAGAGCGTCCTTTAGTTTCTATCGATTATAAAGGCGACCAACGTTCAACCATCGTTGATGCGCAATCAACCATGGTTGTGGGTTCTCGTATGGTTAAGATTTACGCTTGGTACGATAACGAAATGGGTTATGCAACGCGCACAGCAGAGCTGGTTCGTAACGTTGGTTTGGCTTAAAAGGGGGTCACAATGTCTCATCCTACATGGCAATTAGATTTGGACTCCGGTGCTTTAATCTTAACACCGTGCCCAGGAACGAAAGGTGTCGATTTGCATACGTCGTTAGAACAGTTGAAAGAGCAGGGTGTTCAAGCGGTCGTTACTGCATTAGATGATAGTGAATTAGCTGCGAAGAATGTCTCTGCATTGGGTGAAGCCACTCAGCAGCTGGGTATGAAATGGTTCCAGATCGAGATTGAAGACGACTGCGCACCAAATGAAGAATTTGCGACGAAGTGGCAACAAGCCAGTCCGAAACTGCACGCGATTCTTGCTCAAGGTGGCAAAGTTGCGATGCATTGTATGGGTGGTTCGGGGCGCACAGGTTTGTTCGCTGCTCACCTACTCCTAGAAAAGGAATGGCAGTTAGAAGATATCGTGCGAGAAGTGCAGGCATTGCGCCCTGGTGCATTTACAAAACCTGTGCAAGTTGAGTACATCGAACGCGTGGCTCAAGACGCTTGATCAGCTTAAATAGCTTTTGGTTCATTATGATCCAAAAGCTAAATTCGAGCTTCTTCAGGATACGACTGTTTACAAGAAAAGCCATTAATATTAACTAATGCATTGTTTTTAAGGTGTATTTTGCTTTTTATTGATGTTGGGGCATTTTTTGAAAATCACAGCAACATTGTATTGGTCAATGTTGCTGTACAGGTTAGGAAGTATTTAGAACATGATGATCTAAATGCTTCTATCGCTGTACATATGAGGTCAATATGATTTCTCAATTAAGCAAAAGTATTCGTCAGTACATGTTAGTGACGTTTAACTATTGGAACTTTACGGTGACCGATGGCGCACTGCGTATGCTGGTGGTGCTCTATTTTCATGACTTAGGTTATTCCACGTTAGCTATTGCCTCACTGTTTCTTTTCTATGAATTTTTTGGTGTGGTGACAAACCTGGTTGGTGGTTGGTTGGGCGCAAGGTTAGGCCTAAATAAAACCATGAACATTGGTTTAGCGATGCAAGTGTTTGCGTTGCTGATGCTCGCAGTACCAAATGCATGGCTGACCATTCCTTGGGTGATGGCAGCGCAAGCTCTGTCGGGGATTGCCAAAGATCTGAACAAAATGAGTGCTAAGAGCGCGATTAAAACGCTAGTACCAGACGAACAGCAAGGTGCGCTCTACAAATGGGTAGCGATTTTGACTGGCTCGAAGAATGCACTCAAAGGAGCGGGCTTTTTTGTTGGTGGCTTGCTGCTGTCTTGGGTGGGTTTTCAAAACTCGATGTTTATTATGGCGGGTGTACTTACATTAGTGTTTGTTTGCAGCATGATCTGGCTAGAAGCGGACATGGGTAAAGCAAAGAGTAAACCTAAGTTTCGCCAAATATTCTCCAAGTCTGAATCGATAAACATTTTATCCGCAGCACGCATGTTCTTGTTTGGTGCTCGTGATGTGTGGTTTGTCGTTGCTCTGCCTATTTATCTTGGTAGCGTGTTTGGCTGGGATCACTTGTGGGTTGGTAGCTTTCTCGCAGCGTGGGTCATTGCTTATGGGTTTGTGCAAGGCTTTGCGCCGCGTATTACTGGCAAAGCGCAAGGTCGTGTGCCTGATGGTAGTGCAGCATTGGTGTGGGCAGGAATCCTAGCGTTAATTACGGCTGGTATTGCTTATGGTGTGCAAATCGGTTGGCAGCCTGAATTGGTGATTGTGGTAGGTTTGATGATTTTTGGCGCTGTGTTTGCCATTAACTCTTCGCTGCACTCGTACTTGATAGTGAGCTACGCTAAAGGCGATGGCGTCTCGTTGGATGTCGGTTTTTACTACATGGCCAATGCGATGGGACGTTTGATTGGCACGGTATTATCGGGTTGGATCTACCAAGAGGCTGGTCTTGCAGCGTGCTTATGGGTTTCTTTTGCTTTCTTGGCACTGACGACGCTGATTTCAATTAAGTTGCCAAAAGCTGATGTTGCTACTGCGTAACTATCCCCAGTATCGCTATCTGTAGATGGTATAAATGGCTCCAAATCGGAGCCATTTTTGTTTCTTATGCGCCGTTTGCTGTAATCAGATTGTGTCGGTTTGGCATCGAGAGTGAATACTGATGCTTGGTTTTTGGTTCTCGTTAAGTGATTAGAGTGGTGATGAAATCCCCGTTGTAGGTCATTGTTGAGTTAAAAATAAGCAAAAACAGATTGTTAACCATTTCACTGGTTGAGATTTACCCTATGCTATAAACGATAAGCGACTCAAAGTAGGGAAAGGTATGAGAGAAAGGGTTCTGTTTTTTGATTTATTGCGCTGCTTCGCAGCGGTAGCAGTGATCGCCATTCACGTCTTGGCACCGTATCGAAATGAGTTAGGAGTGATTCCATTTGACCAATGGCTGACTGCGGTAGGCGTGAATAGCGTAACTCGCTGGGCAGTGCCAGTTTTTATTTTGATCACCGGAGCGCTAATGCTCAGTGACACTCGACCATTTGACGGTAAGTATTATATCAAAAGGCGTTTGGGCAAAGTTTTAGTTCCATTTCTTATTTGGTCGATGTTTTATGCATACCTTTCAGGTTGGACTTCTCAAGGCTTTGATTTTGAAACCGTAAAAGAGGTATTAAGCAATAGCCCATTCCACGCAACGTATTACCATCTCGGCTTTTTCTATTACTTTATACCACTGTATTTTGTGATTCCGCTGTTTCAATGGATGGTACGCAACGTGGATGACAACGTCTTGTATACCTATCTCGCATTTTGGCTTTTCACCAGCACACTGTTCTTGTTCAAGATTGATGGCCCGTGGAGTAATCAGATGTGGCTTTATATGGGTTACCTTCCACTGGGGTATGTTTTATTTCAAAAGGTACCTTTGAATCGCTCTATGGTGACCTTATTTGTTGGGCTAGGACTCGTGGCGTTGGCAGTGACCTTTACGATGGTTGTGACAAATAGCTTAGAGGCGGAGAAGTATACGGTTGGGCGCTGGCTCTCTTATAAAACACTGAATGTGATTCTAGCGGCTTCGATGATTTTTATGATCGGGCGTTACTTTGGTGAAGGCTTATCACCAAAAGTACAAAAAGTGGTTAGTGTGATCAGTCAGCACAGCTTAGGGATTTACTTACTTCACCCTATTTTCTTATGGCCGATGAAAGAGTTCGGTTGGTACACAGGACATCCTGCGTGGGTGATTCCAGTCTGGATCGTTCTAAGTGGAGCTGGAGCCTTGGCGATGAGCTATCTCTTTTCTCGTTCTGCCAAGACTCGTTGGTTACTGCCTTAACGTTTGATAGCGAAGTGAAGGAACTTGCTGCCGCGATAGGTCAGTGTTCCCTTATCTCCAGGGTTGAGTGCATGGTAGTAATGCACTCCAATTTGGAATTCACGCTTTGGACCGATAGAACCACGTTGAACGTAAATCCAATACTCTTGATCGTCTTGACCTGGTGGTGCGTTTGGTATGTCTATCGCTTGTTTATCTAAAACCGTTACCTGCGCGCTTTGCTCTGGAGCGTCTTCGCCCACATAGTGCTTACTATAAAAACGGAAAAACACCCACGCGCCCAAGGCAATAAGGGCGAATAGGGCGACAATAAGTGAGATTGGCATATTAACCTCCAATGTTTTATCGGGTCCCATTCTACAGAACTCGCTGACGAAACGATGAGTTGAGGTAACTTATTCATAATCTAATGAAAGGGACATGAAATTTATTCGGCGCACTTCACGGTTTATCTCAATGGGGACGCGATGAAATCGTCGCTTCATCTGCAAGCGAAGTCACTAAAGCTGAACGAAGCGGCTTTCACTTGTGAGGCTATATGAGCTCAAGGGCACAAATTGAAAGTAAAATTGCACTTAACGGCTCGAAAAAGCTCTAAATTTATAGAAGAATAAAAATAATGAACATAGGAAGGGTCTGGTAAGGAGGGTTACGATGTCAGATATTGAAAAAGTAGTCATGCGTACCCGAACGATCGAAAAACTTTTGCGTACTCAGTACCATGCAGAAGGGAAAGGGTTGCACCAACTTATTAATAGTTGTGAAGAACGTTTACCGCATGACGTGATAGCAAAGCTTCGATTCATCGCAACCGTGCGTAACAAAGTGGTGCACGAAGACGATTACAAGCTGGATGATCGTAAAGGCTTTATGGCGGCATGTGATGCTTGTGAAAAAGAGCTGACACCAAGAAGCTCTCGCTTTATTTGGCGTACAGCAATTTTGCTAATGACGTTGATTACGCTGGCCGCTCTTGGTTTCTACTATATGCACTGGGATATTTTGTCTAAGCACATTCAGTAGAGCTATACAGATAAATAAAAAAGGACGCATTTGCGTCCTTTTTTATTTTAAATCATTGGGTTAGTACATCATTGGCAGTGTCATTAAACCCACAACCACTGCAATCATAACCAGCCCTTGTTTTTGAGAAGATGAAATCATAACACTACCCCTTAATCTTTGATGAACTCGATGAATTTAATATAGCACTGTTTTTGGGGTTTGATCAACATATGCTCGTTAATCTTTTCAAAAACCACACTTAACTTGTCTGGTTTTACGTGATTCTGACTAATGAAACTATGTTTTTTGTCCTGTATTTAAAGTGTTCACATTGTTTTGTTTTTATCCTTTATTGTTTTAAATGTTTGATTTTATAATGTTAAATGGTTTGTGGTGTTGGCTTTGTAATTGTTTTTTGTTTCGAATGGTATGTTGGGTCTTTATTTTGTCTGTATTTCTCAAAAATTGAGAAAATTAAAAAATGTGCTATGAGGTTACATCGTCAAATCGAAAGCATGGAGTGAGATTTTCTTACCTTATGAGAAAATATGGGCTTCAAAAGTGTTTAGTGATTTTATGGTTTATGAAGTCCGCACTTTTATCTGTTATTGAAATTATGATTTTATTTATCATTGACTTACTTTTCTTGTCTGATATTTTTTTTACTGAATTAAGGTCAGTTTTCTTAGTTTTTACCCCTAATCATCAGTAGTTCCTCCTCTCTTAGAGCGCTACTAAGACTATTTTCTATTTTGTGTCTGTTATTTATTCTTGTTGCCTGCATTGCATACATCCTGGTGGTTTAATCGTCAGTTTGTGAAATGGCGGCTTACCTGGAGCACTTATCTGTTTTTCAGTTAAATAGTTTTAGAAAGCGCTGGTTATTGTGTCGTGTGATTTGATGGGTTCGGCTGATGAGCAAAGCTTGGCCCCAATGTTTAGTGGCATCATTCAGGCTCATCGGCTTTATTATTACGTAGGCTGAGGGTTACAAAATGTTTCGAATCGCTAGCGAGATCCAACTTTCGTAGATTGTGTCTTTACATCAAAACTGGTCTACCTAGACTAGCGGCGAGTTTAAGTAAAAGGTGTATACTGCATGTGGAGTTGGCTGGCGATAGGGCTATCAGGTGTGTATTCCGTGTTGGGAGCAAAGCAAGCTAACCCGACACAATCCCTCGTGTTTAAAATCTTTACTCTGCTACTTCTTCTTGTGTTGGTGTTAACTCAAGGTGCATCCGCAACATATACCTACTGGATTGCGGGTGGGCTTATTGTGTCTATGGTGGCAGATACGCTGCACTCGTTTAAAACTCGTAAGCTAATCTATTTTACGGCTTATCTGGTTGCCCAGGTATGCTACAGCAAGTCATTTTGGGTGCAGCTTAATGGTGAGATTGTCTGGTGGCTGTTGGCCCTGCTGCTTGCAGCGAGTATCGTGGCGTTCTTTTTGTTGCTACCTCAACTCGACTCTCTGGTATTCCCCGTTGTGATCATGGGGATGATGCTGGTTCAACTTGCTTGGGCAGCCGGTGAAGTTTGGTTACAAGTGCCGAGTTACGCCAATGCTATCGGCTTTAGCGGAACCTTAGTTCTCATCTATTCGGCGCTGGCATACGCGATACACGGTTATCGAAAACCGATGAAACACGCCTATTTGTGGGTGAGTGGTAGTTACTTTTTTGCTCATGCCCTCATTGTTGCCTCAATCATTTACTAATTTAAGTCAAAGCAGATCTTGAGGATTTCAGTAAACTGAACGCATTGTTCTTAATAACTGGAGTCAATAATGAGTGAAATCCATGCTCACGAGCTGCTAAACCTACTTAGAGAAACGCCAATGGATCGCGAAGCCCTCACACAGCACTTTGGCGCTAGCGTTCGCTTTCACACCTGTAAACTGAATGATCTAGACTTAGATGCATTACTAGCATTTTTGCTCAAGCGCGACAAAATTCGTGAGCTTGAAGGTAAGTTTGTGGTCAATATGGCGCGAGTTTGCAATCACTAAACGGCGGCTAAGATCGAGGGTGAATATGGTGTTTTCGCCCTCAGTCATATACTCATGTTGTCAGTTTGCTATACACTGGCCGCCATTTTTTAGGTGAGGCCAGAATATGGACATTCTTTCTGCAGCGACCATGCTGTTTCTAATCATGGACCCTCTCGGTAACTTGCCGATTGTGTTGTCTATTCTCAAACATATCGATCCCAAGCGTCGTCGTAAGGTATTGATTCGTGAACTACTGTTTGCCTTACTGATCTTGATGCTATTTCTGTTTGCAGGACAAAGCATCTTAAGTTTTTTGCATGTCCAGCCAGAAACGCTCAGCATTTCTGGTGGCATTATTCTCTTCATTATTGCGATTAAGATGATTTTCCCGAGTGCTGGCAGCATCACTGGACTGGCAGCAGGCGAGGAGCCCTTTATTGTTCCGATGGCCATTCCTATGATCGCAGGCCCTTCAGTGATTGCAGCCTTGCTTTTACTGTCTTCGCAACATCCAGAGAAAATGTTGGAAATGTCAGCATCAGTCGTAATTGCGTGGGGCGCAACATTTTTTATACTGATGTTTTATGGCTTCTTTAATCGCTTGTTGGGTGAACGTGGCTTGAAGGCGGTAGAACGCTTAATGGGCTTGTTACTGGTGATGATCTCCACTCAAATGTTCTTGGATGGTGTAAAAAGTTACATTGGGTGACGAACGAAACGCAGAAAAAAAGCCGCTCACAAGAGCGGCTTTTTCGTATCTGAGCGATTACATCATGTGTTTACGACGAATATCGAGTAGGGCAAAAATACCAAAAATCAGGATTGAATATTTTTCCCAACTGCTCATTTTTATTTTGTCGCCAAATGCACCAATGAAGATGGCCATTTGTAAACCGTGCATGATGAACAAAAAAGCGGTCATGATGTAAAGCGCAATCGCGGCATTGCCGGGAAAGGGCATAAAAATATTTAGGATTAATACTAACCAAACAAAGGCGATAGCCGCTTTGGCCAGCATAATTAGTGCTTTCATTTAAGTATCCTTTTAAATCGAGGCGTTATGCGGAGGTACGTTCGTACAGACGATAGCTCACTTGGCCTGCTGTTTTTTCTCGATGTAATTGCCAGTTTTCTGGTAAGTTGGCAATATTGAGTTCTTTTTCTGTTTCAATATAAATCATCGCATCTTCCGCGAGCCAGCCATTTTGTTCTAGCAGAGCCACGGTCTCATCCAATAGGCCTTTGCGAAACGGTGGGTCAATAAACACCACATGATGAGCAGAACCCGGTTGCTTCAAAAAACTCAGTGCGTCGGTATTTACCACTTGGATGTTGTTCGCGTTAAGAGAGGCAACATTCTTTTGTAACTGTTGGAAAGCTTGTGGGTTTAGCTCAACCATGGTCACTTGCTCTGCTTGGCGCGAAGCTGACTCAAATCCCAAGCCGCCAGAGCCAGCAAACAAGTCGAGACATTTTGCCTGTGGTACATCTTGAGCTAACCAGTTAAACAGCGTTTCTTTGACGCGATCGGTCGTGGGGCGTAAGCCTTCAGCATCGTGTACAGGAAGTTTTCTGCCTCTCCATAAGCCACTAATAATGCGAACAAAGCCCGTTGTTGGCTTTTTTTGTGATGAGTTTTGCTGGCGACGTCTTACCATAGATTTTTTGACCGCTAATAAAGTGATACTATATCTAATCGCCCAAGCAATGAGCTTGGAGCTTGGATACAGCCCAGAATATTCAAGATGACAGAGTGTAACACTAATAAGATTAGAATTACCTAATCGGAAAGTTTTCAGAACTTTGTCATTAGCCTTTTTTAGACAGATGATAATCTTGTCAAAAAAGAGTCATTAATAGATAAAAGAACAATCTAGGATAGCCCCAGATGACGGAAAAAAAGAAGCGCGGATTACTTTCGTGGCTAGGTTTTGGTGACGAAGAACAAAGCCCAAAACCAAAAACTGAAGAAACAGTAAAAGAAGAAGCAGTGGAAGCGCCTTCTGAAGAGCAGCAAACCGAAGCGGTTGCTGAGCAAGCGGAAGCAACGCCAGAACTTGAAGAAGAAGCGAAACAATCAGAGGCTGCCCCAGCAGAAGCAGAAGCAGAAGCAGAAGCAGAAGCAGAAGCAGAAGCAGAAGAGCCAGAAGTCGTATCGGCCGCGCCTCGTGTTCAAGAACAAGAAAAGCCAACAGAAAGCTTTTTTGCTCGTCTTAAACGCAGCCTAAGCCGAACAAAAGCAAATATTGGTGCTGGCTTCTTCGGTCTGTTCAGCGGTAAGAAAATCGATGAAGACTTATTTGAAGAGCTAGAAGAGCAACTGCTTATTGCTGATGTGGGCATGAATACCACAACAAAAATTATCAACAACCTGACAGAAAAAGCCACACGTGGCGATCTGAAAGACGGCGAAGCCCTTTATGGTTTGTTGAAAGAAGAAATGGCTGAGATTCTTTCTAAAGTCGAACAGCCACTAGAAATCGATAGCAACAAAACGCCTTACGTCATCTTGATGGTGGGTGTAAATGGCGTGGGTAAAACCACGACCATCGGTAAGCTAGCGAAGCAGTTCCAAACTCAAGGCAAAAAAGTGATGCTTGCAGCGGGCGATACTTTCCGTGCCGCAGCGGTTGAGCAGCTACAAGTGTGGGGTGAACGTAATAATGTTCCTGTGATTGCTCAACATACTGGCGCAGACAGTGCCTCTGTTATCTATGATGCGATTGAAGCGGCAAAAGCACGTGGTGTGGATGTGGTGATTGCTGATACAGCAGGTCGTCTACAGAACAAAGCGAACCTAATGGAAGAGCTGCGTAAGATTGTACGTGTGATGAAGAAAATTGATGACTCTGCACCACATGAGATCATGCTAACGCTTGACGCAGGCACAGGACAAAATGCCATTAGCCAAGCGAAACTTTTCAGTGATGTTGCCCCTCTAACCGGGATTACTTTGACTAAGCTGGATGGTACAGCCAAGGGCGGCGTAATTTTCGCTATTGCTGATCAGTTCGGTATTCCAATTCGTTACATTGGTGTGGGTGAAGGTATCGAAGACTTGCGTCCATTTGAAACTCAAGAGTTTATTGACGCACTGTTTAGTCGTGAAGAATAAAAAGAGTTAGAGGAAATCAACGGTGATCAAATTTCAGCAAGTAAGCAAAGCTTACCGAGGTGGTCGACAAGCACTGCAAAAAGTCGATTTTCACCTGAGGCGCGGTGAAATGGCGTTTTTAGGCGGACATTCCGGGGCTGGTAAAAGTACCTTGCTGAAATTGATCTGCGCGATAGAGCGACCAACCGATGGCAAAATCCATTTTAATGGCCACGACATCACGCGTATTCCAGGCAAAGACATCCCTTTTTTGCGCCGCAATATTGGGATTGTTTTTCAAGATCATCGCCTATTGATGGATCGCAGTGTGTACGACAATGTCGCTCTGCCAATGCGTATCGAATCGATTTCTGAAAACGAAATCAAACGCCGTGTTTCTGCGGCGTTAGATAAAACGGGCTTACTCGATAAAGCTCGTTGTCTACCTAGTCAACTTTCTGGTGGTGAACAACAGCGCGTCGGTATTGCCCGTGCTGTGGTTAATCGACCAACGTTGCTGGTGGCTGATGAGCCGACGGGTAACCTTGACCCAGAATTATCCAACCGTGTGTTGCGTCTATTCGAAGAATTTAACCGTGCGGGCGTGACTATCCTACTTGCCACGCACGATGTGGGGTTAGTAAACACTCGCCCACAGTATCGTCATTTTGAATTGAACCAAGGCTTCCTAAGTGAGGTAGAAGACTATGGCAGGTAACAAGCACTCCCAAAAGAAGGGGAAAGGCCGCAGTGCCAAGCGTGCGAATACCGATGGTTTTTTCTCTGTCCACGCAAAACACGCTAAATCCTCTTTTAGCGCCTTATGGCAACGACCACTAGGCAACATTCTGACTCTAGCGGTCATCTCCATGGCACTTGCCATGCCAGCTTGTTTGTATCTATTGGGGAAAAACGTTGCGGGGGCAGCGGAAGATGTCGCTTCTCCTTCACAAGTTAGTGCTTACTTAGTTGAAGGTATGCCGGATGCGCGAGTGATGGTTCTCAAAGATCAAATTGAAACTTGGCCTTTGGTAAAAGAGGTAGAGTATATTTCACCGCAACAAGGTCTATCTGATTTAAGCCAATATGCAGGGTTCGACCAAGCTATCAGCCTCTTAAGTGGCTATGCGCTACCTGGTGTGTTGGTGATTACGCCAGATTCGGAGCTAAAAAGTGATATTCAGTCATTAGCCAAAGACGTTCGAGAGCAACAAGATGTGACCGACGTGAGACTTGACGAAGACTGGCTAGCGCGTCTTGATGCCATCAAAACTCTCGCGAGTATTATTGTCATTACCCTGACAGTGCTGATGCTCGGTGCGGTATTTTTAATCGTTGGCAATACATTGCGATTTAATGTGCTGGCGAATAAAGAAGAGATTCAAACCATGAAACTGATCGGTGCGACGGACAGTTTCATTCTGCGCCCTTACTTGTACACAGGTATGTGGTTTGGCGTGTTAGGTGCCACTATTGCGTGGTTGGTAACGGCTTTAGTGACCATTGTCATGAATAGTGCGGTGGAAGACCTTGCTGCGTTGTACGATAGCCAGTTCCGCCTGATTGGTCTAAGTTGGGATGAATCTTTGTTACTAATCATCATTGGGAGTCTTTTGGGATGTATTGCGGCGCGCTTTTCTGCGCAACGACATTTAAAAGAAATTGAACCAGTTTAAGTGATGGCGGTCTTATTACTTGGATTTCATTAGCACTAGCTAATTTTGAACCCTTGCTTAGACCAAATGTTTATGGATAATTGCTTCCCCTTCTTGAAACTTGTTCATTTTGAGTTCAAGATATCGAAGCTAAATTGCAATGTAATGCTCCAGATCAGAGATTGATGAGGAATTGAATGACAAAAGAAGCGTATCCGATGGCTCTAGTCACGCAAGATAGCCTTGATAGCTATATTCGCTCAGTAAACAGCTACCCAATGCTGACTGCAGACGAAGAGCGTGAGCTGGCAGAACGATTACACTATAAAGGTGAGATTGAGGCTGCAAAAGGTCTAATTCTTTCGCACCTACGATTCGTTGTTCACGTTGCTCGTGGTTACTCTGGCTACGGTTTGCCAATGGCGGATCTTGTGCAAGAGGGTAACATCGGTCTAATGAAAGCCGTTAAGCGTTTTAACCCAGAAGTAGGGGTTCGCTTGGTTTCTTTCGCTGTCCACTGGATCAAAGCAGAGATCCACGAATACGTGCTACGTAACTGGCGTATCGTGAAAATTGCGACCACTAAAGCGCAACGTAAATTGTTCTTCAACCTGCGTAAGTCGAAAAAGCGCTTGGGTTGGTTTAACAACGGTGAAGTAGAAACCGTTGCGCGCGAGTTAGGTGTTGAGCCTTCTGAAGTTCGCGAGATGGAATCACGCTTAGCGGCGGTGGATTCAACCTTTGATATGCCAACTGATGAAGACGACAGCTCAAACGCTTACACAGCGCCGATGCTATACCTAGAAGACAAATCGTCTGATGTGGCCGACAACATTGAAGCCGCCAACTGGGAAATGCATACCAACAATCGCTTGGGTCATGCATTAGCGAGTTTGGATGAGCGTAGTCAGCGCATCGTGCGTTCTCGTTGGTTAGATGATGAGAAAGCAACATTGCAAGACTTAGCTGATGAGTTCGGTGTTTCTGCCGAGCGTATTCGCCAGCTAGAAAAAAATGCAATGAAGAAACTAAAATTGGCTGTGGGTGAATTTTAATTTCCACTGCTAATTGAAAGTAAGATTTTCATAGAAAGCCGAGATCATGTGATCTCGGCTTTTTTATTGTCGATCGAAAATCGATAGCGTTTGCGATCCGGATTTTATGTGCTACCTGTGTATAACTCTGTGAAGTAATTATTTATCAACTGTTCGAAACCCGGACAAAATAAGGGATTCAAGCACTTTTCCATCTGGGGATAGTTATAGATATACACACAGTTAGATCAGGATCATCACTACATATTGTGGATCAAAAGATCCAAGTACACTTTATCAACGCAATTCACAGCTTTATCCACAAATGGTTGGAATGTGTACACTTTTGAAAAGCCTGATTATCCATGTGTCTAAGTTTGCCGTTGGATAGGTTACAATAGCGGCAGTATACCCAAGCAGCTTCAAATATGGATTTTATGCTGTACCACGGGTGCTGATTAGTACGTTAGGTTCGAGGTTGCTTGGGTATATTAATAAGACAATGAGAAAGTAAATGGATCAGTTTAAGCATATCGATGTACAAGGTGCGCAAGCGCTGCTCGAGCAGGGTGATGCGAAGCTTGTAGATATCCGTGACCCTCAATCGTTTGCCGTTGCGCATGCGGAGTCCGCGTATCACTTAACTAACGATACGATCGTTGCGTTTATGGATGAAGTGGAGTTCGAACAACCTATTCTAGTGATGTGTTACCACGGTATTAGTAGCCAAGGTGCGGCGCAATATTTGGTTAACCAAGGCTTTGAACAGGTGTACAGTGTAGATGGTGGCTTTGAAGCCTGGCATCGAGCAGAACTACCGATAGTGAGAAGTTAATGAAGAGATTGGTAACGTTAAATAATCCACGTATGGCGCAAGCCTTTATTGATTATATGGCCTCTCGCCAAATTGACATCGAAATGATGCCAGAAGGGGGTGGGCAATTTGCGCTGTGGCTGACTGATAGCCAGCATGAAATAGAAGCGGAAGCCGAACTTAAGCTGTTCCTTGCTAACCCGTCTGATTCAAAATACAGCGCCGCCTCGTGGGACGTTGCCGATACTCGTAAGAGCACATTTCATTATTCCAGCCCGAGTATCATAAGCATGGTCAAAGCGAAAGCTGGCCCCATGACTTTGCTGATCATGACAGTCTGTATCATCATCTACTTGTTACAAATGTTTGGCTTTGGCAATGGCGTGTTTAAGTTGTTGCACTTCCCGGCTTTTGAGGGGCAACAATGGCAAGTGTGGCGATGGCTAAGTCATGCGTTACTGCACTTTTCAGTAACTCACATCGTGTTTAACTTACTATGGTGGTGGCAGTTGGGTGGCGACATCGAACGTCGTCTCGGTTCCGGTAAGCTATTGCAACTCTTTGTGGTGTCGGCAGCGTTTTCAGGGGCAGGCCAGTTCTATGTTGAAGGGGCTAACTTCGGCGGCTTGTCTGGCGTGGTCTATGCACTGCTTGGTTATTTGTGGATATTGGGTTACCGCTTGCCACATTTAGGCCTTACGCTACCCAAGCCAATCATCGTCTTTATGTTGGTATGGTTAGTTCTTGGTTTTGTGCAGCCATTTATGGCGATTGCAAACACCGCTCACTTAGTTGGGCTACTGTCGGGGATGGCGATTGCGCTGTTTGATTCAGGCAAGATGAAATACCAACAGCAAGCCTAAAGCAGATGAAATGAAAAGACCGCTCAAGAGCGGTCTTTTTTATGTTCAAAACGGATTTGGGTTTATTGATAAAGGTATTTTGTAAACAACAAATCGGCAATGATGGTTTTACCTGTTTCAGGCAAAAGCGTTTCGTTGAGGGTCGTCACTAAGGTTTTGCGCAGATCTTCTCGGCCAGACAGGGACTTAATCGTATCTTCTGTTTGCTTACCCAATAATTCAATCACTGCATCGCGAATCAAAGGTTGGTGATGCTCAACAACTGATAAATCTTGTTGACTCATTACCATGATGTCGATGCGCACTTGCACATAACCTAACTTTTTGCCTTTGGTGTAAAAGTTAGTAGTGAGGTCAGGCTCTAGGGTAAAGTATGCCAACTTAGGTCCAGCTTCTTCCGTTTCAGCCCAACTTGGTGCGGCGAATAGTATGGTTAACGCAAAAATAATTTGGGCTATATAACGTTTGTACATATTTCTAACTTTTCTTTCTCTGGATCGCGATATTCGAATCGCTTCAGTCTTGATACAATGGGCCGTCTATAACAAATAACGGAACTTACGGTTACATACATTACTATGGACGGTAAGTTGTTGCTTTATTGTACGCATAAAGCCTCCAATTGAATACTAGTATGAATCAGCCAACATCACTCTATCTTGCTTCTTTATTGGAAGTAGAGTGGCAAAACCCCGAAGAATTCGAATTTCCAAATGAATTTGCCAAGCATTGGCTTGAAGAGCAAGGGTCTTTGTCACGTCGTTTAAAACAGCACTGCCAAGCGTTAACGGTAGAATTGCTACAAAATCAGATCGTCACTGCAGCGACATTAAAACAGGACGAAAGCCAGTTATTGTCCGAACAAGATTGCTTACTGAGAGAGGTAATTTTGTGCGGTGATAATAATAACTGGGTTATTGGGCGGACATTGATTCCTCGCTCAACCTTAGTTGATCAGCAGTATGATTTGGCTCAACAAGGGGATATCCCATTAGGATTAACAGTGTTCAGCGCAGATAACGTTGAGCGAGACTCTTTACAAATGGGATGGGTAGCCGTACCAGAAGGACGTTTGTTAGCGCGACGCTCAAGGTTGTGGATGAATCACAAACCGATGCTAGTCGCCGAGTTATTCTTATCTAATTCACCAGTTTACGCTAAGGAGACAGTGTAAATGTCCGCAGAAAAAGCCAAAGCATATTGGCAACTGATGCGCATGGATCGCCCGATTGGTTCACTGTTACTGATGTGGCCAACGATTTGGGCGCTAATTATCTCAGCCCAAGGGATGCCGAGTTGGGATGTATTCATCGTGTTTGTATTGGGGGTATTCCTAATGCGTAGTGCGGGGTGCGTGATTAATGATTTTGCAGATCGCAAAGTCGACGGCCATGTAAAGCGTACTAAGCAACGTCCACTGCCATCAGGGAAAGTGACAGCAAAAGAAGCGATTGGATTATTTTTGGTTTTGGGTATCAGCTCGTTTTTGTTAGTGCTGACCATGAACCCGCTGACGATTCAGCTATCCTTCGCTGGCATTGTGTTGGCGTTCATCTATCCATTTATGAAGCGTTACACTCATATTCCACAGCTATTTTTAGGCTTGGCTTTTAGCTGGGCGATTCCAATGGCGTGGGCTGCACAAACTGGGGAATTACCATTAATTGTTTGGTTTTTGTTCCTCATTAATGCTTTGTGGACCATTGCGTACGACACTCAATATGCGATGGTAGACCGAGATGATGATCTAAAGATTGGCATTAAATCGACGGCAATTCTGTTTGGTCGTCATGACAAGCTTATTATTGGTGTGTTGCAACTGATTACACTCGCGATGTTGGTTTGGTTAGGGCAGTTCTACCAATTGGGACAAAGTTACTACTGGACCCTTTTGATTGCAGCGTCGTTGTTTGTTTATCAGCAGCACTTAATTCGTCACCGTGAGCGTGAGTTGTGCTTTAAGGCTTTCCTTAACAACAATTATGTTGGCATGGTGATAGCGATAGGGTTACTGGTCGCATTTTGGTAAGCGAAGAAATAGAAAAAGGCATCCGATTGGATGCCTTTTTTCTTATTGGACGAAGGTAAAACGGTTACGACCGAAGTTGGTGAATACTCTCTTCTATCGTCAGTTTCACTTCTGGATAAAGCAGAGTGAACAGTAGCCGTGCAAATTGCTGCGTTTTCTTCGTGTCACAGTTACCATCGTTATCGAGGTATTTTTGCTGTTTGAGCGTATTGAACATCGCGGTAAACACACCTTTATCGAAGAATTCTGGCGCATTAATACCGTGCAAACGCCCTAGGCGTTGAGCAATATCTTGGCTCTTCTGCTCTAGGTCCGATTTACCCAGCTCAGGGTAAGCAACAAGCAAGTTCATCGCGATAGAGTAGCGTTGCAGCGTTTCAGTTATCGTACGACCTAGCAGAACCAAAGGCTGGTTGTTCGATTGATTGATCTCTAGCTTATCACCATCAAGACTAATCATTTTCTGATCGGCAAATTCATGCAGTGTTTTAACGACCAATTCATCTAACTCGTCTTCTTGGTAACTTAAGAACAGCTCTTTCTTCAAGAATGGGTAGATTTGCGCGACATTCGCTTGAATCTTGGCTACCGAAAGGTTGCGCTGACGAATGAGCATTTGGGCAATTAATGACGGCAGAGCGAACAAGTGAATGATGTTGTTGCGATAGTAAGTCATCAGGATCGATTGGCTACGGTCCAGCGAAATGATGTCACCCATGCTATCGGTTTCAATCACGAACTTATCAAGCGAAATTGCATGATCGACCAACTCCTCAGCACTTTCGGTAGGGATAGTGGAGGTGCTTGAGTACGGATTATTTTTGAGTAGCTTTAAGTAACACTCGATCTGATTGATCAGCGAGTCACGAGAAAGTGCACGTTGACGAGAAGCAAGCAGTGCGGTTGCACACAAGGTCAACGCGTTTGCTGCCGCCGCATCGTTGATGTGCGTCATCATCTTATTAGCAAGGTCGTTGACCACAGGATTCATCCATTGTGGTTTGTTACCACCCATGCTGTCGATGTCTTTCGTCCACTCAGGAGCATGCTCGTTCAAGTATTGGTTGAGCTGAATTGGCTCACCGAAGTTCACATAGCCCAAACCAAAGTTACGCAGTTTACGCAGAGTACGCAGTACAAGCCCTGCGTTTTCTTTCTCTTTGCGTTTGCCACGCAGCTCTTTCGCGTAAGTGCCCACTTCCATTACGTGCTCGTAACCGATGTAGACCGGCACTAGCGTTACTGGGCGGTTTAAACCACGTAGCATTGCTTGGATGGTCATAGCCAGCATACCCGTTTTCGCTTGCAGTAAGCGACCTGTACGTGAACGACCACCCTCACTGAAGTACTCGACTGAATAGCCTTTGGCAAACAGCTCAGCTAGATACTCACGGAAAATGGTTGAGTACAGTTTGTTGCCTTTAAAACTACGACGAATAAAGAACGCCCCACCACGACGGAAAAGAGGACCGGCCGGGAAGAAGTTCAAGTTAATGCCTGCCGCAATGTGCGGAGGCACCATGCCTTCATGGTATAAAACATAAGACAACAGCAGGTAGTCCATATGACTACGGTGACAAGGAACGTACACAATTTCGTGGCCGTCTTGCGCTAAACGACGCACAGTCGAGGCGTTATTTATGTGCAAACCTTGGTATAGTTTTGTCCATAACCAACTCAGGATGCGGTCGCCGTTTTTCACCAGACTATAGGAGAAGTCGGCAGCGATTTCATCCATGATGTCGTGGGCTTCTTTACGTGCCTTATCAATCGAGATGTTTTTGCTCTTGGCTTCGTCAGCAATCGCCAGTTCAATAGCTGGAGACTTTAGTAAACGAGCAAACAACACTTGGCGTTGTGGCAGGTTTGGGCCTGAAGCAGCCAGTTTCTGGCGTGAGAAGTGGATACGCGCCACGCGAGCCAGTTTGTGCGCAATTGCGCTGTCGGTACCGTGAGAGTCTGCCATATAACGCAGAGATACCACGGGACTAAAGCGAACTAAGCAGTCGCGTCCCGCCGCCATTACCGCTTTGGCTTTTTGCGGACCATTCATCGGTTGAAGGTAAGGCTTTTGGTTCTCTTCTTTACCTGGCTTACGCCCCCAAAGCACGGTTGCAGGGATCATTTGAACATCCAACTCACTATCCAGCTTGTGCAGTTCCAGTAAGTCAGTGAACAGAGAGACAGAATCGGTTGGGACATCATTATCGTTGTTCATCACAGTTGGACGCGCAGCGATAAAGACGAAACGGTTCAGCGTTTTGCCATTGATTTCCAGCGGGCTGAGCGGGTCGGGTAGACCAAGGCTCATGGCTTGTTTTTGCAGTGTCAGCAAATCCACGTTCGAGCGGAACGGCAGGGCATATACAATCGGTTTAGTTAGGTCGATGTTCAGATCTTCAATCGGGTTCGACGGGATTGCGGTGCCCTTTACCAGTACCGATAAAGGTAGTTTTAGTAATGAACGTGAAAATGATTGTCCAGAAGACATAAAGTTCACAGCCTCAATAGGTATTCAAACAGGCCTAACCTTATTTCAGTTTCCGCTTTGCATGTCTTCTCTATAAAAAGAGATGAGTACGGCAATAGAAATAAGCCTAGGCGATAAAATTTAAGCGCTGCAAGGATACCAGAAACTGGTCAAACCTTTTAATTTTATTGGCTGTAAATTAGTCGAACCCCTAAGTTATTGCTTTGACTTGATTAACTGAAAAGTCGATGTTTTAAACGAATAAAGAATGAACTTAATTGGTAAGCTGAAAGCTCCCCACAAATAAATTAAAAAACAACCAATTGGGTTTTCATTTGAGCATTTACTGGATATACTCACAGTTAACTGTATAAAAAGACAGGTGAGACATGAAGCCGTTAACGCCACGCCAACAACAAGTCTTCGATTTGATTAAAAGTAAAATCGACGACACCGGAATGCCACCAACTCGTGCAGAGATTGCGCGTGAGCTTGGCTTCCGCTCTGCGAATGCCGCAGAGGAACACCTAAAAGCGCTTGCTCGTAAGCAAGCAATTGAAATTATTCCAGGCGCTTCTCGTGGGATTCGTATCCTGCTTGAAGACGCAGCCAATGATGAGCAGGGTTTGCCATTGATTGGTCAAGTTGCAGCGGGTGAGCCAATTCTGGCTCAAGAGCACGTAGAGGCGCACTACCAAGTCGATCCTGCGATGTTCAAACCGCAAGCGGATTTCTTACTTCGTGTAAATGGCGAGAGTATGAAAGACATCGGGATTATGGATGGCGATTTGCTCGCGGTGCATAAAACCCAAGACGTGAGAGACGGTCAAGTTGTCGTTGCGCGTGTTGATGATGATGTGACTGTGAAGCGTTTGGAGCGCAAAGGTTCAACCATATTACTGCATGCTGAGAATGAAGAGTTTGCCCCAATCCAAGTGGACTTAACGTCTCAGCACCTTACGATTGAAGGCTTAGCCGTTGGTATTATTCGTAATACCGATTGGATGTAAGTGTATTTAAGCAGCCCAGTTGATCTGGGCTGTTTTGTCTTTTCTCTTCTTTTCTCTTTTTCTACTTCCTCCAAAAGCTTGATCATCATCTTGACCTTGTTTGTTTTGACCAATTTATAAGCTTGATAATGTAATTGATATTCATTATCATCTATTTCAATGTCTATGTTTTCTCTCTGGCGCAGGAAATGCCCATGTCTCAGTCTAAACATCAAGTTCCTAACCATTTATTAAAGCCACTGTTATTGCGTAGCCGTGAAAGCATGGTCGACAATGGCTTGGTGTACGATCCGATAGCTGCTAAAGCGTGTTTGAGCTGTAAGATGGCGCCGGATTGTTTGAGTGGTGATATTGCGCAGAAGCAATTGCTGCACGTGACGCTGACTCAGCTTTGTGACCAGCAGGTTAGTCACTTCTTACAGCAGTATCCCGATGCTTGGATAATCAATGTCGGAGCGGGGTTGGATACCCGCTTTTATCGTTTGGATAATGGACGCTGCCATTGGATAGAGCTGGATGTGACGGAAAATTTGGTATGGCGTCAGCGCTTGTTCCACAAAAATGAACGCTATGAACATCGCTGTGGCAGTGTGGATGAAATGTCGTGGCTAGAGACGTTAGCTATTCCAGAGCAAGCACCGGTACTCATTTTATGTGAAATGGCACTGCTCGATTGCACAGAGCGTCAAGTCGCGAAATTTATTCAAACCTTGGGTCGACATTTTGTTTCTGCTGAGCTATGTATGGTGCTGGCAGGAGATTTAACGGAAACCAAGTGGGGACAAAAGCTTGGCTCTGATCGTTATGCTCATGGCTTTGAAGCGCCTGCAGCACAGATATTGCAATGGTTACCATGGGCACAGTGGGTGAAAGCTTTCTCGCCATTCGATAGATTCTGTTCTCGTTGGAAAGCTTGGCAGCGTTGGCTTAATAAGATTCCAATGTTGAAGCATCGCCTCACGCCAGTCCTCGTTCACATCAAGTGGTAATTGGCTAGTCGTTAAGCGCTCAGGTACACTCGTCGATCTTACTGATGAGGTGCCTGTGACAAATTCAATCTTCTCTCCTTTATCTAACCCAAAAGTTCATCGCCAAGTCTTAGCTTTAGCGATACCTATGGTGCTGTCGAATATTACTGTTCCATTGCTCGGTTTGGTCGATGCTGCGGTGATTGGTCATCTAGACCACGCTTGGTATTTGGGCGGTGTTGCGTTGGGCAGCACCATGATCAGCGTGACGTTTTGGCTGCTTGGTTTTTTGCGTATGTCGACTACTGGGTTGGCTGCGCAGTCCTATGGCGGTGAAGACCGAAAGCAACTTGCCTTGGTGTTTATGCAAGGCTCACTTATGGCGCTGCTGTTTGCGTTAGTCTTCCTTATTGCCCATAACCCGATTGCTGATTTGATCTTTGGCTGGAGTGACGCCAGCGCAGAGGTAAAACACTACGGCATGCAATATTTCTCTATCCGTGTGTGGAGTGCCCCCGCTGCGCTAATGAACTTTGTGTTGTTGGGGTGGCTGCTCGGAACGCAAAATTCCAAAGCACCAATGTGGATGGTGATCATCACCAATGTCACCAACATCGCTCTCGATTTGTTATTTGTGATGGGCTTAGGTTGGAAAGTTGAAGGTGCTGCGCTTGCATCCGTGATTGCTGATTACTCAGGCATGGCGTTTGGTTTGGTCTGCGTGTGGAAGACATGGCAAGCACGTCAGTTGCCGTCACCCAAGCAATTACTTGCTGACACTCAGCATGGGTTAGGACGCTTCGTGAAATTGAATCGCGATATTTTCTTGCGCTCTTTGTGTCTGCAAGCGGCTTTTAGCTTTATGACGTTCCAAGGTGCGAGCTTTGGTGATGAGGTTGTCGCTGCAAATGCGGTTCTGATGAGCTTCCTGATGACTATCTCGTATGGCATGGATGGCTTTGCTTACGCAATGGAGGCCATGGTCGGGAAGGCGATTGGTGCCAAAGATAGGCAACAATTGAGTGCATCGCTTGTCGGCACTTTCTTTTGGAGTTTGGTTATTTGCTTAGGACTGACCGCGCTCTTTGGTTTGGCGGGATCGCAGTTGATCGCCATGATCACTTCAATTGAGGCGGTACAACAGCAAGCAGCGGTGTATCTACCTTGGCTGGTGGTGATGCCACTTGCGTCGATGTGGTGCTTTCTATTGGATGGCATTTTTGTCGGTGCAACCAAAGGCAAAGACATGCGCAATAGTATGTTTGTCGCGACCAGCAGTTTCTTTGTTGTCTTTTACTTGTTCGCCGAGTGGGAAAATCACGCGCTGTGGTTTGCAATGACGAGCTTTATGTTGATGCGGGGTATTGGTTTAGGGGTTATCTTTCTCTACCAATGGCACAAGGATACCTTCCTAACACAATGTTGATATAAAAACAGCAGGTCCAAGCCTGCTGTTTTTCTGTCTGCTATCAAGAAGCATAGATTAGAACAAGCGGTTCAAACCATTCAACGCAGCGACACGATACGCTTCGGCCATTGTTGGATAGTTGAAGGTGGTATTGACGAAATACTCGATGGTATTCGCTGAGCCTTTTTGCTCCATAATGGCTTGACCGATGTGGATAATTTCCGCGGCACGTTCGCCAAAACAGTGAATCCCTAAAATTTCTTTGGTTTCACGATGGAACAATATCTTCAAGCTACCGATGTCTTTTCCTGCGATCTGTGCACGAGCTAGATGCTTGAACGAAGAGCGTCCTACTTCATACGGTACTTTCGCAGCTGTTAGCTCTTGCTCGGTTTTACCCACAGAGCTAATCTCTGGGATGGTGTAGATACCCGTTGGAATATCATCAATCAGATAGTTTTCTGCCTGACCTTTCGTAATGGCTTGTGCGACAAATCGCCCTTGGTCATAAGCGGCGCTTGCAAGGCTAGGGTAACCGATGACATCGCCTACAGCGTAAATGTGTTCAATATCGGTTTGGTAGTTACGGTTTACTTTTAGTTGTCCGCGAGAGTCCGCTTCCAGACCCACTGCACCCAAATTCAACTTATCGGTGTTACCTGTTCGACCATTCGCATACAACAAGCAGTCAGCCTTCATCTTCTTGCCAGATTGTAGGTGAATAATCACACCATCTTCTGTGCCTTCGATTTTTTCATAGGTCTCATCATTACGAATTACCACACCGCTGTTCCAGAAGTGGTAAGACAGCGCATCTGACACTTCGTTATCCAAAAACTCCAACAAGCGGTCGCGGGTATTGATAAGGTCGGTTTTCACTCCAAGGCCGCGGAAGATAGAAGCGTATTCACAACCGATAACGCCCGCACCGTAAATGATGATATGGCGAGGGTCGTGTTTCAGGCTCAAAATGGAATCACTGTCGTAGATGCGCTCATGCAAGAAATCTACGTCGTTAGGCTGATACGGGCGAGAACCCGTCGCGATGACAAACTTATCCGCAGAATAGATTTCTTCTGTACCGTCGCTTTGCATCACTGCAATTGAGTAGTTATCGATAAATCGCGCGGTTCCGAACAAAAGTGTGCATGAGTTACGGTCATAAAAGCCCTGACGAAGTCGAGTTTGCTTATCAATGACCGATTTAGCATGACCTAAAATGTCAGAAAATGTTGCATGAACGCTGGTGTTGTTTCGACAAAATAGCGGGTTGCTATTAAATTCGATGATGCGGCTAACGGCATGACGCAGTGCTTTTGATGGAATGGTACCCCAGTGAGTACAACCGCCGCCGACACTGCTTTCTTTCTCGACAATGGCAACATTCAGTCCCGCTTTGGTTAATCCCATTGCAGCCCCTTCTCCGCCAGGGCCACTACCGATTACGATCACGTCATAGTGATTAACATGCGCCATGATGCCTTCCTTGTTATATTTGCTTAACATTGCTTTAGCGCGATTTTAACTCATTTACTCTATTGGTACACGTAATGCCTGTTAGAGAGTGGAAGTGATCACGCAGAATCGAACAAAAGGATGATTTGGTATGTTGTATGTCTATAAATTGCATCGAGAACATTGCAATTAGATGCATGCCAATAGTAACGTTCTCCGCGCTCAGAGCGAGCGAAGCAACATATCTTTCTCCGTAGGAGCAAATTGCGTTATATTGAGGCTCTTGTACCCTACAGAAAAAGAGCAAGTTAAGAATGAAATCGATGGGAATCCGCGCACAGCAAAAAGAGAAGACACGTCGATCATTGATCGATGCGGCATTTAGTCAATTAAGTGCGGATCGCAGCTTTTCCAGCCTTAGCTTGCGAGAAGTCGCCCGAGAGGCAGGGATTGCACCGACTTCTTTTTACCGTCACTTCAAAGATATGGATGAGCTAGGCTTAACCATGGTTGATGAAGGCGGTTTGCTACTACGTCAACTGATGCGTCAGGCGCGTCAACGTATTGTGAAAGAAGGTAGCGTAATTCGTACCTCGGTCGAAACCTTTATGGAATTCATTGAAAGTAGTCCGAACGTTTTTCGTTTGTTGTTGCGTGAGCGCTCCGGCACTTCTGCTGAATTTCGTACCGCTGTTGCTCGAGAAATCCAGCATTTTGCGGCAGAATTAACCGAGTATTTAATGAGCACCGGCGTGACCAGAGAAGAGGCGTATACTCAAGCAGAAGCGTCTGTGACTTTGGTTTTCAGTTCGGGAGCTGAAGCTTTAGATTTAGATCGACGTGAGCGCGATGAACTCGCCGAGCGATTGATCATGCAATTGCGAATGATAGCCAAAGGGGCCTATTGGTATCGCAAAGAACGTGAACGTAACCGATTAAAAGGCGGGATAGAATAATGTCGAATGGAAATAAATCTGAAAAGAAAACGCTGATTTTGGCACTGGTTGCAGGTATGTGTGGTGATGCTTTGTTGTCATGGTTGACCATGAGTGAAGTATCGTTTTCAATCTTCCCATTGATTGCACTCGTACTGGCTGTACAAGCTCTTTACCAAGAGTACCTAAATAATCCGGTATCAGAAGATATCCCATTAGTTGGCTTGGCGTGTTTCTTCGTAGGTGCGTTTGGTCACTCTGCGTTTATTAAAGCGCAATACCCAGAAGCAGGCTCAAACTTCTTCGCGATCATGGTTTCAATGATCTTACTCGCATGGATTGGTAAGAAGCTAGGTTTTGTCAGCAAGAAGACTTCTGCGGAATAAGCAAAACGAATCAAATTAAAAAGCGAGCCATTGAGCTCGCTTTTTGTATTTGACGCCGTGGGTTACGCTTTGCGTTCCAATAGCACGCCCGCTTCCATATGGTGGGTATAAGGGAATTGGTCAAACAGAGCAAAACGCGTCACGTTGTGTGTTTCGCATAGAATGTCCAAGTTCTCTTTTAGAGTTTCAGGGTTACAAGAGATGTACATGATGCGCTCGTAACCTTGCACCATTTTACAAGTATCGACATCCATCCCAGCACGTGGTGGATCGACAAAAATCGTGTTGCAGTTGTAGCTCTTCAGATCCACACCTGCATCTTGTAGACGACGGAATTCACGCTTACCTTCGATCGCTTGGGTAAATTCCTCTGCTGATAGACGTAAGATTTGTACGTTATCAATCTCGTTTGCTGCAATGTTGTACTGTGCAGATACAACCGATGGTTTAGCTAGCTCAGTTGCCAGTACGCGGTCGAAATTCTGTGCCAACGCCAGCGAGAAGTTACCGTTACCACAGTAAAGTTCTAGTAGGTCGCCAGTGCTTTCTTGGGTGCAGTCGACCGCCCATTCCAGCATCTTCTCTGCGACTTTGCCGTTTGGCTGAGTGAAGCTGTTCTCAACTTGTTGGTAGATGTAGCTCTGACCATTTACATCGAGCTTCTCGATAACGTAGTCTCGGTCTAGGACAATCTTCATCTTACGAGCGCGACCAATGATGTTTAGGTTAAAGCCTTCATCATTTAAACGCTGTTTAAGGGCTTTCGCGTTTTCAATCCACTCTTCATCAAGTTGGCGATGGTAAAGGAGTGAAACCAGAATCTCACCACTTAGCGTCGATAGGAAATCCACTTGGAACAGTTTACGGCGTAGTGAGTCGTTGTCTTTCATCGCTTCAACCAATAGCGGCATCAGGTCGTTGATCAGACGGCTTGCTGCAGGGAATTGGTCAACACGGTATTTCTCACGAGTTTCTTGGTTGAACATGATGTAGTAAAGATCTTCGCCTTCATGCCAAACACGGAACTCAGCACGCATACGGTAGTGCTGCTCTGGTGATTCAAACACTTCCAGTTCTGGCACGTTGTATGGCGCGAACATATCAGTGAGACGTTCGACTTTTTCAGCCAGTTGTTCTTGGTAGCGTTGTGGGTTTACATCAAGAGTAGCCATGATCTTACCTTTTATGGTGCATTCAATTTAAGAGCGCAGATTTTATTCAATCTCAATAGGATGTCCAGTTTTGTACTGGAATTGATTTAAAGATAGTGCGTACAGGCAGAGTAGAAAGCAAAATCAATCAAAACGTTACAACTTCTAAGGGCAATATTGGCTGGACAAATAATCAATAGCTGAATAATATTTGCCTCAAGTTGGTGCTATCTAGCAATCTAGATGGCTGAAATGGGAATCTGGTGTGAATCCAGAACTGACGCGCAGCGGTAAAAGAGAACGAACGCTCATCAGACACTGCATTAGTTTATGTGGGAAGTCGAGCAAGTAGGCGGTACACCCGTGCTCTTGAGTCCGAATACCTGCCAACAACTGAGCCACAGCACTGGACTGTCATGATGACAGGGCTCGGAAGGAATTACGCGATTTAGGACAATACAATGAGAAAATCCGCACTGGCGATCACTTTGGCATCGCTGCTTTCACCTGTCTCTTATCTACAGGCCCAAGAAACCTCCACTGACGAAACCATCGTTGTTACTGCAAACCGTTTTGAGCAAGCCGAAAGCCGTACGTTGGCAGATGTCGAAGTAGTTACTCGACAAGACATCGATCGCATTCAAGCGAAAACCCTACCAGATGTATTGCGTCGCCTTACGGGGATTCAAGTTTCACAAAATGGTGGTCGTGGTCAGTTAGCGTCTTTATTTGTTCGTGGAACCAGTTCCGACCAAGTTTTAGTACTGGTTGATGGCGTACGTTTTGCACGAGCAGCGAAGGGCGCTGTGGACTTTAACCAAATCCCACTTACTTACGTTCAACGTATTGAGTACGTACGTGGTGCGCGTGCGTCACTTTATGGCTCAGAAGCGATTGGTGGCGTGATCAATATCATCACCATTGCGCGTGCTGACGAAGAAGGAACGAAGTTAAGTGCGGGTTTAGGTAGTTTAGATTATCAAGAATTGAGTGTGGCATCTGGTATTAAAGTCACAGAGAGCGGCCAGCTAAATATCGCGCTTGGTAGTGAAAGTGATGATGGTTATAACGTTCGTCCTGTACCGGGAGTTAATGACGGTGATCGCCATGGCTTTGATACAAAGAATGGTCTGCTAGGTTACGTGCATAACTTCAATGACCAGTGGTCTGCATTTGGTAACCTACGTGCTTACGAAAATGTTTATCAATATGACAGCAGCTACGGCAGTCGCGGTTACTACGAAGCAGAAAAAGATGATCTTTCTGTCACTCTGGGCGGTAAGTATCAGTCTGATAATGTGATGTCAGAACTACAAGTAACGGCACAGAAACAGAAGTCTTGGAACTATGAGCAAGCAAAAGGCAAACACTCAGGTACTGAAGATGAACTTGAGCAGCAAAATGTCCAGTGGACCAACAGTTACTTGCTAAACAACAATACGACGTTGGCTGGTGGTATTGATTGGCGCAACGAGTCTTATAAAGACAAGAGTGCGAATAAAACGTTTGATCGTACCAATGGCGCTCTGTTTGGTATGGCAACCACCAGTATTGATAAAGCAATGCTTGAGGGCAGTGCTCGCCTTGATGATAACGAAGAATACGGTAGTGAGTTCACTTACAGCTTAGCGGCTGGTTACCAGTTTGTGCCAGAGTTTGGGGTTAAAGCTTCTTTTGGTACTGCGTTTAAGGCTCCAAACCTATATCAACAGTATGACCCAACATACGGTGAGAAAGATCTTAAGCCGGAAGAGTCAGATGCTTGGGAGCTAGCATTCAGCGGTGATGTCCAAGGCGTTTTTTGGTCCGTAACGGGTTATGACTATAAAATCACGAATCTTATCGATTACCATCCAACCACATACAAATATTTGAATGTCGATGGTGAAACACATATCCAAGGTGTGGAGCTTGTTGCTGAGTTTGATACAGGGATTGTGCAGCACCAGTTGAGTGCAGATTACAAAGATGCTGAAGACGATAAAGGGCATCAGTTGCAGCGCCGCGCTAAAGAAATGTATAAGTGGAATGCTTTAGTGAGCTTCGATAAAGTGGATTGGTCGGTTAGCTATCAGTACGTCGGTAAGCGTCCAGATGTGGATTACAGCACTTGGCCTTCACAAGATATCACGCTTTCTTCTTACTCGTTGGTTGATACGGCAGTGACTTACTATCCGAATGAGTCGACCTCTATTAGCGCTCGTATCGATAATCTACTTGATGAAGAGTATGAGATGGCAAAAGGTTACCCCGCTGCAGAGCGAGCGTACTATATCAACGTTGGCTACGAATTCTAATCGTGAATGAGCACAAACCGCCTTCGGGCGGTTTTTAATATTTTGTGGTGGAAAATCGAATGAAGAAACCCAAGCGAGTGGTGATCAGTTGGTCCAGTGGTAAAGATTCGACATTAACGCTTGAGCGCCTTAACGAGAATCCAAATTATCAAGTTGTCGGTTTGTACACGACTTACGTAGGGAAAGAAGTCCCTTTCCAAGCAACTCCGCTTGAAGTCGTACAAATGCAAGCAGACTTACTTGCGCTTCCGCTCATTACTATCGAGCTACCTGAAATCTTTCCAAGTAACGACATTTATCAATCGACCATCGTTAATGTATTACAAAGTAGTGGTCTGAACATAGAAGCTGTCGCATTTGGTGATATGTTTTGTAATGGCATTGCCGATTACCGACGCAGCTATATTGAACCTGTTGGCTGGGAATGCGTCTTTCCTCTATTAGGGGACAGCAGCGAAAAACTAGCGATGGAAATCATAGAGCGTGGTATTCAAACTATGTTAATCACCATCGACGGAAGAGTTCTCCCTCCAGAATGGTGTGGTCGCTGGTATGACAAAGCCCTAATAGAGTCATTACCAAGTCAAATTGATCCCTGTGGGGAAAATGGTGAATTTCACACATTGGTCACGTCTTCGCCATCTTTTCAAGGACATATCGAGTTGACGAAGCGAGATGTAGAATCTGGAGATAGATTCAGCCATCAAAGATACCATGCTAAAGCATTGCCAAAACAAATCTACGCAGTATGATCGCAACGTTTCTGTTCTTTAGGTAAGGCTCGTGCGAGTAGCAAGTAAGAAAAAAGTCCTAGTTTTTGACTCCGGTGTTGGTGGCCTTTCTGTATTCCAAGAGATACATCGCCTATTGCCCCAGCTAGACTACTTATACTTATTCGATAATCAGGCTTACCCTTATGGTGAACTCGATCAGGCTGTACTCATTTCACGAGTTAACCAACTGGTCTCTTCATTAGTCGAAGAACACCAAGTCGACATTGTCGTCATTGCTTGCAACACGGCGAGCACCATAGTGCTTCCTTCCTTACGCGAAAATTTATCGATTCCCGTTGTTGGTGTTGTCCCTGCGATTAAACCCGCATCGCTTTTAGCATCAAAAGGGGTAGGGCTGATCGCCACTCCGGCGACAGTAACACGCCAATATACTCACGAGTTAATACGGGACTTTGCGCAAGGCAAACCAGTTGAGCTGGTGGGATCAACTCGCTTGGTAGATATGGCCGAAGAGAAGTTGCGAGGCAACAGCGTTTCTCTCGACGAACTGACAAATATCCTGCTTCCCCTTCGCGATAAAGTCGATGTTGCGGTGCTCGGTTGTACTCACTTCCCTTTAATCAAAGAGGAGATTCATCAAGCTTTGGGTGGGGACGTTACTTTAATTGATTCAGGCGCAGCGATTGCACGTCGAGTAAAAGCATTGCTATTAAGTGATGAAATTGAGGATACAGAAGAGGGAAGTAAGTCGATTTATGCCAGTGCAACTCCTTGGCAGGAAGATGCACTGAACATTTGTTTAAAGAAGCTAGGTTTTAATCCTGTTCAGGTTTACCACCATCCGGATGTTTAGGATCGTTCGCAATTCTCACTTTTAGCGTTCTCTCCATATATTCCTTTTCATTAAGTTTAGCGATAGCTGGCTTGGCATCTGCCGCAGCCATCACTACAAAACCAAACCCTCTTCTTTTTCCAGTACGCTTATCTTTCATTAAGCGTACCGCATAGACCTGTCCATATTCAGCAAACAAATCGCGAACATGACTCTCATTGGCCTTATAAGGAAGGTTGCCGACATACAGCGTTTTAGTTGAAGGATCAGGATCCGAAGATTGAAGAACAGGTGTTTTGCTAGAAAATGAAAAAAGAAAAGCAGTAGCGATAACACCAATGAGGAAGCTCAAGGCTGGTGGGATGATGAATTGAGAGAAGATGATTCCCCCAACGATGGCCAGCCCAACACATAAAATCAGATTTTTTTTAGACGTCATTTTAATTACTACACATAGTGATAAAGAGATCGATTGTCCATTAACAGAATAGACACATGAATCTTACGTATATGGTTGGTGTTTTTCCAACCAATTGCTGTGATATGTCTCAAATGTGACGAAGAAATATGCAAATATCGCACTTTTGACTAATTTGTGACCGGTTGGTTTTTTATTTGCAAAAAACGCTTGTACTAATTTCTCAACCCCCTATACTGCGCATCCACCGACACGGAGTGAGACGAAAGTCACACAGCGAGTCGAGAAGAGAGAAAAAAGAATTTGAAAAAAATGCTTGACTCTCTCACGGTGTAAAGTAAGATACGCACCCCTAACGACGAGCAACTAAGTTGCTGAAAATGTTAGAAAAGCTCTTTAAAAATAAGAACCTATCAATCTGTGTGGGCACTCGTTGATGATAATCCAATTAGATACTTCGGTATCAAATTAGGTTTCAATGAAACGAAGTGACCATTGAATCGAAAGATTCAGCACAGTCAATTCAAACATTACTTTATGTAATGTTCAGTATTCATTGAGCCGAACAAAATCTTAAATTGAA
>NZ_JAWOUO010000017.1:0-66507 GCF_033339435.1 Vibrio sp. 378 | reverse complement strand
GGAGCGACACACGAGGTTCGAACTCGTGACCTCAACCTTGGCAAGGTTGCGCTCTACCAACTGAGCTAGTGTCGCATCAACAACGTTTCCGCTGTTTAGGGCTGCGAATTATAAGAGCATTTTTTTGTGATGCAAGTCCTTCCTTCAAAAAAACTTTATTTTTTTACTGAACGACGAAAAAGCAATCAAAAGCGATATAAATTACAACAATTTGGATCGCAACCTTAACAGTTAAATCTTGAAAATAGTACCTCGATAGTACTTAAGTTCTGCGATGGACTCACGAATGTCGTCCAAGGCCAAATGTGTTCCCTGTTTTGTGAACCCATTTAGCACCTCAGGTTGCCAGCGACGTGCTAGTTCTTTAAGAGTACTAACGTCAACATATCGGTAATGGAAGAACTCTTCCAACTCAGGCATATGCTTGTATAAAAAGCGGCGATCCTGCCCAATGCTGTTACCACATATTGGCGACGCCCCTTTCGGCACCCATTTTTCTAAAAATTCAATGGTTTGAGCGACTGCGTCTTGTTCTGAGATTTGACTGTTTCGAACGCGCTCCACCAAACCGCTTGCAGTATGCGTATTAGTACACCAGTCGTCCATTTTCGCCAGTTCTTCTTCCGGCTGATGAATCGCTAACACTGGACCTTCAGCCAAAATATTTAGTTCGCTATCCGTGACAATAGAAGCAATTTCGATGATTTTGTGCGTTTCAGGATCAAGCCCTGTCATCTCTAAATCAACCCAAATTAGGTTTTGATCGCTAAAGGACATGGTTACGCCGCCTATTTGTTTATCGATAAAAGAGGTACTATACCTCAAAATACGAGAAACACGATACTCATACACGGAGCCAAGAGTACGGCTCAACCATTTGAGTAAATTCACATAAAGTACAGAATTGTGGCAAAGAAGAAAAAGTTAACCAAAGGTCAGGTGCGACGCGTACGTAGCAACCAACAAAAGCGTTTGAAGAAGCAAGAAGATTCCATCCAGTGGGATGAAAACATGCTAGGCGCCAGCAAGCAAGGTCTCGTGATCACTCGTTTTGGTCAGCACGCGGACATTGAAGACCTTGAAACAGGCGAAATTCAACGCTGTAACCTCCGCCGTGGTATTGAGTCTCTAGTATCTGGCGATCGTGTTTTATGGCGCGAAGGATTGGAGTCTATGGCGGGCATCTCTGGTGTTGTTGAAGCGGTAGAACCTCGCTCTTCAGTGCTCACTCGTCCAGATTATTACGATGGCCTAAAACCCGTTGCAGCCAATATTGATCAAATGGTCATTGTCTCTTCGGTATTACCAGAGCTATCGCTAAATATTATTGACCGCTATCTCGTTGCATCAGAAACACTGAATATTGCGCCATTGTTGGTCTTAAATAAAGTCGACCTTCTAGAAGCCGATGATCGTGCAATGTATGAAGAATGGCTCAAAGAATATGAACGCATTGGCTATAAAGTGCTTCTGGTCAGCAAGAAGTCTGGAGAAGGCATTGCTGAACTAGAAACCCTGCTGCGTGACCGAATTAATATCTTTGTTGGTCAATCAGGCGTAGGGAAATCCAGCTTAGTCAACGCGTTAATGCCGGAACTAGAGAGCGAAGTGGAAGAAGGCGAAGTCTCTGAGAACTCTGGCTTGGGCCAACACACCACGACGGCTGCACGTTTATACCACATTCCAACGGGTGGCGATTTGATCGACTCACCTGGAGTACGTGAATTTGGTCTTTGGCATTTGGAAGCAGAAGAAGTAACAAAAGCATTCGTTGAATTTCGACCATATTTAGGCGGTTGCAAGTTCCGAGATTGTAAACACAATGATGACCCAGGCTGCCTTCTACGCGAAGCTGTCGAGAACGGGGAAATTAACGAAACTCGCTTTGAAAACTATCATCGCATTTTGGAAAGCATGGTTGAAAACAAAGCAAATCGTCAGTATTCACGTAATAAAAAAGCCGATCTGTAATTGAGTTAAGGCTGTAACTGTGTAAAAAGTCTTCACCTAATACTGACAAGCAAATTAAATTTCAGTAACATCACGCGCCCTAAAGCGCGAATCTAACAGAAGTATCGGAATTAAAGATGGACAAGTTTAAAGTTGGACTGCAGTACTGGATCCCACAACACGGCCTCACTCGCCTAATGGGTAAACTGGCTTCAGCAAAAGCTGGCGGTCTAACAACAGCAGTTATTCGTTGGTTTATCAAACAATACAATGTGAATATGGATGAGGCAAAGCACTCAGATCCTAAGCATTTTAAAACGTTCAACGAGTTTTTCGTTCGTGAGCTAAAAGAAGGCGCACGCCCAATTTCTGAAGGCGAAAACGTCATCACTCATCCAGCCGACGCTTGTGTTAGCCAGTTTGGCCCTATTGAAGATGGTCAACTTATCCAAGCAAAAGGTCATCACTTCTCAGCACAAGAATTGCTGGGCGGTGACGCGAATTTAGCTGACGAATTTAAAGATGGTTCTTTTGCGACATTGTACCTATCTCCGCGCGATTACCACCGTGTACACATGCCATGTGACGGCACTCTGCGCCAAATGATTTACGTACCAGGTGACCTGTTCTCAGTAAACCCTCTGACAGCAGAAAACGTACCAAACCTATTTGCACGTAACGAGCGTGTGGTGTGTATCTTCGATACTGAGTTTGGTCCAATGGCACAGGTGCTTGTTGGTGCGACAATTGTTGGTAGCATTGAGCAAGTATGGGCTGGCACGATCACTCCGCCTCGTGGAAACACTGTCTACAAATGGGATTACCCAGCAGAGGGTGACAAGGCCGTGATCTTGAAAAAAGGCGAAGAGATGGGCCGCTTCAAACTGGGTTCTACTGTTATTAACCTGTTTGCCAAAGACGCGATTGAGTTTGACGCAAGCATGGAAAACGGTAAGCCAACCGTTATGGGCACACCTTACGCCTTGAAAAAATAAGTAAAACAACGTTAAAGAGCCCTTTATTAAGGGCTCTTTTTATTGATAAAAAGCAAAACTCCGTTCGAAATTTAGCCTCTATTTCTCAAACTCATACCTGCCTCTAAGACCCTCATTCCACAATCAATTATCCTGCGCTTAGAATGAATATTTAGAGGGGCAGCCAATGCCAAAGATGAGTGTAAACACGTTGGCGAAATTGCTGGTGTGCTTTTTAATTCCGCTCGGTGTTTTGATGATGCCGATCGATGCTATTCCTATTGACGATCTCACTTTAATTCAGCATCGCCTGTTGGCTATTTTTCTTCTTGCTGCCCTACTTTGGGTTCTCGAGCCGGTTCCCGTTTTTGCTACGTCCATTCTTATTATCGCTCTTGAACTGATCATGATATCGGATAAAGGTTTGCATCTATTTCGCAATCCACCAGCGGGGCATGATTTAGGAGAGTTAATTGCTTACACCGATATTTTCTCGGCCTTCTCTTCACCGATCATTATTCTTTTTATGGGTGGTTTTGCTCTTGCGATTGCGGCTTCCAAATACGAGCTCGACAACAACCTCGCCCGAGTTCTATTAAAACCATTCGGCACCCAACCTAAGTTCATCATGCTGGGCTTGATGTTAATTACCGCCGTTTTTTCAATGTTTATGTCCAATACTGCCACGACCGTGATGATGCTAGCCCTGCTTGGCCCCATCGTCGCTTCAGCACCTAAAGGGGATTTAGGCATTAAAGCACTGGTGTTGTGTATTCCAATTGCAGCGAATACAGGCGGCATTGCGACTCCGATAGGCACGCCACCTAATGCGATAGCGCTTCAATATCTCACTGGAGAAAACGCGATAGACTTCCTATCGTGGATGACAATGGGTCTACCCTTTGTGTTGGTACAACTCACTGTAGCTTGGTTCTTGTTGCAAAAGCTGTTTCCGTCTAGCGAACCAGAAATGAAACTAAAGCTAGATGGTACATTCAAAAAGAGCTGGCGTGCGATCGTCGTCTACATCACTTTTGCACTAACCATTTTGCTTTGGATGACAACGAAAGTGCATGGCATGAATACATATGTTGTCGCGATTATCCCACTAGCAGTGTTCACGTTAACGGGCATTATGGGAAAAGAAGAGCTCAAGCTAATTAACTGGGATGTTTTATGGCTGGTTGCCGGTGGTATAGCAATTGGTATTGCCTTAGACAAAACAGGCTTAGCCGAAGCATTAGCGCACGCTATTGATTACAGCCTGCTATCACCATTTGCCGTTGTTTTAGCCCTATCGGTAGTGTGCTGGTTAATGGCGAACTTTATGTCTAATACCGCAACGGCAAACTTATTGATGCCTATTGCTGCCGCTATTGGTACATCCATGCCAAGCCTTATTGCGGTTGGTGGCCTACAAGGTTTACTGGTTGTCGTCGCCTTCTCCGCATCACTTGGCATGATCTTACCGGTTTCCACACCACCAAACTCTTTGGCTTATTCAACAGGCCTCATCGAGAGCAAAGACATGGCGAAAGTAGGCCTGATTCTCGGTTTGATTGGTCTAATTATCGTGTATGGCGCAGTTTTGGTACTGTTTTAATCGAAGAGCTCCATGAAAAAGCGTGTTGTCATGGAGCTGCTCTCCAGCTACTGCCCTTACAGAGCGGCTTTTACATCCCATAAATTTCGTGCATATTAAGACTCCTCTACTCTACAAGGACGTCGACACATCATGGGTTACGAATGGCTTGCTTTATGCGCCGCTTTTCTGTGGGCAGTTTCTAGCCTAATTTCGGTCATTCCTGCACAACACCTAGGCGCATTTTCTTACAGCCGCTGGCGTATGGGCTGCACAGCCGTGATCTTATCAACAATGGCCTGGATAACTGGCGGCTGGTTAACGGTTTCTTGGGAACATGTAACGCCAATGATGGCCTCAGGACTGATTGGTATTTTTATTGGCGATACCGCTCTATTCGCGTGTTTGAATCGTATGGGGCCAAGACAAGCCGGGTTACTCTTCTCTTGCCACGCCGTGTTCTCTGCCATCTTGGGCTACTTCTTATTTAGCGAAGTCATGACCACAATAGAACTACTGGGCGCATCATTGGTATTTAGCGGCGTGGTGATGGCGATATTCTTTGGCCGAAGAGGTCAAGTGAATAACGTCTTGGAAGACATTAAAGGTAACATCTGGGTAGGTATTGGACTTGGCTTAACCGCAGCAATGTGCCAAGCATTGGGAGGCATTATCGCCAAGCCAGTAATGCAAACCAGTATTGACCCAGTTGCGGCTTCTGCTATTCGAATGATCAGTGCCTTTTTCGCCCACAGCATGTTGTTAGTTCTAGGAGTCAAAGTCGCTCGCTCGACGCAACACATTACTTGGCGCGTATTTGGTATTACTGCCCTTAATGGTTTCTTGGCGATGGCCGTCGGCATGACGCTAATCTTATACGCACTCCAAGAAGGAAATGTAGGTATGGTTGCACTTCTATCTTCAACCACGCCAATTATGTTGCTACCACTGCTCTGGATTTACACTAAACGCCGACCAAACCGATTTGCATGGTTGGGCGCAGCCCTAGCTGTGATTGGTGCGGGCATTTTGGTTCAGTAACCTTACAGACCAGCCCTTATTGCCAGATACAAAAAAGCCCGAGTTTAAACTCGGGCTTTTGTCATTCGGAGCCGTTAGTTAATTATTTATTTAACTAATACTTCACCCGTCATTTCTGCTGGGATTTCTAGACCAGCTAGAGAAAGCATGGTTGGTGCAAGGTCAGACAGTTTACCGCCTTCTTTGAATTCAACCGCTTTGTCACCTACATAGATTAGAGGCACTGGTAGGTTAGTGTGAGCAGTGTGGATGCCGCCAGTTTCAGGGTCGATCATCATTTCTGCGTTACCGTGGTCCGCAGTGATCAATAGTTGACCGCCAACTTCTTTGATTGCTTCAACCACTTTACCCACGCTTTCATCTAGAGCTTCGATTGCTTTCTCAGCCGCTTCATAAACGCCAGTGTGACCAACCATATCTGCGTTCGGGTAGTTACAGATGATGGTATCGAACTTACCTGATTTGATAGCCGCAACCATCTTCTCTGTTAGTTCTGGAGAGCTCATTTCAGGCTGCATGTCGTACGTTGCAACTTTTGGAGAAGCAACCAACTGACGCTCTTCGCCTTCGAATTCGTTCTCAACACCACCGTTGAAGAAGAAAGTCACGTGTGCGTATTTCTCTGTTTCAGAGATACGTAGCTGAGTTTGACCTTGTTTAGATAGCCACTCACCGTAAGTGTTTTCTAGAGACGCAGGTGGGAATGCGATAGCTAGAGGGATATCAGCCGCGTATTGAGTCAGCATCACAAAGTTGATTGCTGGGAATACTGCACGCTCAAAGCCGTCAAACGCAGGAACGAATGCACGAGTGATTTGACGTGCACGGTCAGCACGGTAGTTCATGAAGATAACCGCATCACCATCTTGCATGATTGCGTCTTCTTGACCTTCCGCTTTGATAGTTGTTGCTTTAACGAATTCGTCGTTTTCTTCACGAGCGTAAGCCGCTTCTAGACCTGCAACTGCCGTTTCTGCTGTGAACTCAGCTTTAGCTTGAGTTAGAAGATCGTAAGCAACTTGGACGCGATCCCAGTTGTTGTCACGGTCCATTGCGTAGTAACGACCTACTAGAGAAGCAACGCGGCCTTTACCTAGTTTCGCAAATAGGTCTTGGAAACGTTGTAGTGAGTTTTCAGCACTACGTGGTGGTGTGTCACGGCCGTCTAGGAAGCAGTGCAGGTAGATTTTCTCTGCGCCACGCGCCGCTGCCATTTCAACTGCAGCGTAAATGTGGTCTTCGTGAGAGTGAACACCGCCTGGAGACATCAGGCCCATGATGTGTACTGCTTTTTCAGCTTTCACTGCAGAGTCGATAGCTTCAACTAGCGCAGGCGTTTCTTCGAACTCACCATCCGCAATTGATTTAGTGATACGAGTCAGGTCTTGGTATACAACGCGGCCTGCACCAATGTTAGTGTGACCAACTTCAGAGTTACCCATTTGACCATCAGGAAGGCCAACATCCATGCCTGAAGCAGAGATTAATGTGTGTGGGTTATTCGCAATCAGAGCATCCATTACTGGTGTTTTCGCATTCGCAATTGCGTTACTTGCTGTGTCTTCACGGTAACCGTAACCGTCAAGGATAACTAGAGCCAGTGGCTTCTTAGCTGACATAGTGATGACCTCATCAAATTTAAGTAACTTTTGGCGTAGGGCCTCGCTGCCCTATCTAACCTTGAAACAAAACTAGCGTAATTTTACTACACTTTTTAACCAAAACTGTAGGTTAAGATCAAATAATGTTTGCGATTTATTGTTGCTATCTTACAAGTTAAGCGAACAACGAGTCAGTGCCGACAATCGTGTTCCACAAGCATAGTCATTTCTAATACGCTTTGTACACCCCAGTCTAAGTTCGGTTTTCTTACGCTTCTCATTCTTATTTTTGCACTTGAAACAGCGCTAATTTAAAGCAACATCAAACAAGATGGGTTAATACCTATTGTTCTCTTTTCTCAGTAAAACAGAAGTCACTTAAACCGATAAGTCCAATAGGCCAAAGCAATCAAGCTACCAGAGCGAAATGTACGGATAGTAAGGGCATAACGGGTTTATAGAGATCTCAATTATTCGTTAGAAAATTTTAACCCTCTCGCCTAAGAGCCGTAACCTCGCTATACTCCTGCTTTATTTTTCCGCCAACAGCGTAAGAGCTCAAGACATGCAAGAGTACATTGAATTTTTCCAACAGAACATGATTCTATCTTTGGTTTGGGTAGGTCTTCTTGTCGCCTTTATCATGAACATCGTGAAATCAGCGACAGCCGCATACAAAGAAATCAACGTAAACCAACTGACTCATCTTATGAACCGTGAAAACGGCGTTGTAGTGGATATCCGTACCAAAGACGAGTTCAAAAAAGGTCATATCACCGACTCACTTCACATTTTACCGTCAGACATCAAAGCGGGTAACTTGGGTAGCCTTGAAAACCACAAATCAGACCCAATCATTGTTGTATGTAAGACAGGACAGACCGCTCAAGAAAGCGCAAACCTACTAGTAAAAGCTGGCTTCGAAAACGTGAGCCTACTAAAAAATGGTTTGATTGCGTGGAACGAAGCGAACCTGCCGTTAGTTCGCGGTAAGAAGTAGGAACGTGGCAAGAACGAAAGTTCGCGTTTAAACGCGCTTTTACCAAGCCTCGCGGACAAAAAACTGAGCAAATTGAAAGCAGTTGGAGCACTAAGTTGTGACGCTTTGCACGTAATACACGCTTCATCTAGTCAAGGTAGATTGGCTCAGTTAGTCTCAGGACATACCAGTTTTCTGAGCTTAGACGTTTCTAGGCTCAACAAATATTGATTTAAGGATTAAAAAATGGCTGAAGCAGCACCTCAAGACGCACAACAAAACTTCGCAATTCAACGCATCTTCCTAAAAGACGTTTCTTTTGAAGCGCCGAACTCTCCAGTAATTTTCCAGAAAGAGTGGAACCCAGACGTTAAACTAGACCTAGACACTCAAAGCCGTGAGCTTGGTGAAGGCGTTTACGAAGTTGTTCTACGCCTAACCGTTACTGTGAAGAACGAAGAAGAGACTGCGTTCCTATGTGAAGTTCAACAAGGTGGTATCTTCACTGCTGAACAAATGGAAGCTGGTCAACTTGCACATTGCCTAGGCGCATTCTGCCCGAACATCCTATTCCCATACGCTCGTGAAACTATCTCAAGCCTAGTCGTTAAAGGTACGTTCCCTCAACTGAACCTAGCGCCAGTAAACTTTGACGCGCTATTCATGAACTACCTACAACAGCAAGCTCAACAAGGCGAAGCTGAAGCGTAATTCACGTTTTATAAGTGACGAATAGCCACAGTGCTGACGTCACCGACTCAAATAAAATGCACAGAGCGTCTACCATTCGATGCAATGTGCATTTTTTATTTCTGACAAAAGTTTCTAGTTCCTAATCGCCAGAAGGCGTAAAATTTGACGATTAGGAACTAGATTCTACTAGTAGCAAGACAATTAGGCGGTAGCATGACACAAGCAAATACAAACAATGCTTACGGTAAAGACATCGCAATGACTGTGATTGGCGCAGGCTCATACGGCACCTCTTTGGCAATCTCACTCGCTCGTAACGGCGCGAACGTTGTCCTTTGGGGACACGAGCCAGAGCACATGGCTCGCCTAGAAGCAGACCGAGCTAACCATGCCTTTTTACCAGGTGTTGATTTCCCTGAAAGCTTGATCATTGAATCGGATTTAGAAAAAGCCGTTCAAGCAAGCCGAGATTTGTTGGTTGTGGTTCCAAGCCATGTCTTTGGCATCGTGCTAAACAGCTGTAAACCATTCTTGCGCGAAGACTCTCGCATCTGTTGGGCAACCAAAGGGCTTGAACCTGAAACGGGGCGCCTGCTGAAAGACGTCGCTTATGACATTATCGGTGAAAACTACTCACTAGCAGTATTGTCTGGCCCAACGTTTGCGAAAGAGCTCGCAATGGGTATGCCGACTGCAATTTCAGTTGCGTCTCCAGATTCTGAATTTGTTGCGGATCTACAAGAAAAAATCCACTGTAGCAAAACCTTCCGCGTATATGCCAATAGTGACTTTATTGGTATGCAATTGGGCGGCGCTGTGAAAAACGTTATTGCGATTGGTGCGGGTATGTCTGATGGTATCGGTTTTGGCGCCAACGCCCGTACTGCATTAATTACTCGTGGCTTGGCTGAAATGAGTCGCCTTGGTGCTGCGCTAGGTGCACAGCCAGAAACCTTTATGGGCATGGCGGGTTTAGGCGATCTTGTCCTGACATGTACCGATAACCAATCACGTAACCGACGCTTTGGCTTGGCATTAGGCCAAGGTAAAGACGTTGATACGGCTCAAGAAGAAATTGGCCAAGTGGTTGAGGGTTACCGCAATACAAAAGAAGTCTGGCTACTTTCTCAACGTATGGGTGTTGAGATGCCGATAGTTGATCAAATTTATCAAGTATTGTATCAAGGAAAAGATGCGCGCTTAGCAGCGCAAGATTTACTTGCTCGTGACAAAAAAGCCGAAGGAAAGTAGCAATCTACCGCCCTTTGCAGCTCATCTGAGAAAAATTGAAGTTGTCGGGTCACGGAAGAACCACTCTGGATATTGAGAATGAAACACTGCGAAAAACAAAAAGTCTGGAACAAAATTGTCTCAGAAGCCCGTGAAATGTCAGAACAAGAGCCTATGCTGGCGAGCTTCTATCATGCCACCATTATCAAGCATGAAAGTTTGTGTGCCGCTCTGAGTTATATTCTGGCTAACAAATTGAACACCGCTTCCATGCCAGCGATGGCTGTGCGTGAAGTGGTTGAAGAAGCCTTTGCGGCTGATCCAACCATCACTGACGGCGCGGCTTGTGATATTTGTGCCACGGTCAATCGCGACCCTGCTGTTTCAATGTACTCAATGCCATTGCTGTACCTAAAAGGCTATCACGCACTGCAAGGCTACCGAGTAGCAAACTGGCTGTGGAAGCAAGGTCGTCACGCTCTTGCGACTTACCTACAAAATCAGATTTCGGTAGCATGTCAGGTCGATATCCACCCTGCAGCGCGCATTGGTAGTGGCATCATGCTCGACCATGCAACAGGCATCGTGATTGGTGAAACTGCCGTGGTCGAAAACGACGTGTCTATACTGCAAGATGTCACCCTTGGTGGTACTGGTAAAGAATGCGGTGATCGTCACCCGAAAATTCGCGAGGGTGTGATGATCGGAGCTGGTGCAAAGATTCTTGGCAATATCGAAGTCGGTGAAGGCGCGAAAATCGGATCTTGCTCTGTGGTATTGCAAGCCGTGCCTCCTCACACAACGGTGGCTGGCGTGCCTGCAAAAATCGTCGGACGTCCAAAAACGGACAAACCCTCTCTCGATATGGATCAAGGCTTTAACGGCAAGTCGCAAAGCTTTATCCATGGAGATGGTATTTAATCGTCAACAAACCTTTTTGACAACAACGTGGTAGGTAACTCTCAAGTGCGAAAACAAAATCACCCTGTTCTACGCTCGGCTATTTTATTAACTTGTGCTTTATCTGCCACTTATCCCATTACCTCCTCTGCTGTGAGTCAGCAAGAGCTCAAAGGCGTATCCAGTGAGATAAGCCGTCAGCGCAAATCGCTCTCTTCCCAAGAAAAGCAGCTCAATGAGTTACAGAAATCACTAAAAGATCAAGAGCTTGGTATTTCTAAGCTTGAGCGTGAAATACGACAAACCAAGTCTAACCTCGCACAAGCAGACAAAAACATAGAAAACCTGGAAGAGAAAATTGCCTTGCAAGAAGCACAGCGTCAAGAGCAAGAAGAAGAACTCAAACAGCTGCTGCAAACGTATTACGTAACCGAGCGAGCGAAGGCCAATGGTCACTTGTTAAATCAAGGTGTGGAAGAAGACCGCATGAGCCAATACTTCCAGCATTTAGCTAAAGCACGTGCTGAAGTGATTGATGCGATCACCAAAATAACCCAAGAATTAGCGCACAACAAAAACCAGCTCGAGCTAGAAAAAGAGCAAATCGAGACTCTGCTCAAGCAGCAATCCGAAAAACGTACAGCGCTAGCGAGTACACAATCCAAGCGTAAGCAAACCCTGAATAAAATTCAGAGCAGTATCAAGAATGACAAACGCTACTTAGCCGAGCTGCAACGCAACGAAACCCGTTTAAAAGCAGAGATCGCCAAAGCAGCGAAGCGTAATGCGGTGCCAATGGACGGACTCGGCAAACAGCGCGGTAAGCTGCCTTGGCCACTAAAAGGCAGTGTGTTACACAACTTTGGTACGCGACAAACCGGGCAGGTAAACTGGAAGGGCATGGTGCTGTCTGCCAACTATGGTCAACAAGTGAAAGCCGTTTATCCTGGTACTGTCGTATTTGCGGAGTATCTGCGCGGATACGGTTTAGTGGTACTGCTCGACCACGGCAAAGGTGACATGACCCTCTATGGTTACAACCAAGCCTTAACTAAAAAAGAAGGCGACCGAGTCACCGCCGGCGAAGTGATTGCTCTCGCGGGTGATACAGGTGGTCAAGACAGGCCATCGCTGTACTTTGAAATTCGTCGTAATAGTGAAGCGCAGAATCCGAAATCTTGGTTAAAACGCTGATTATCTGACTCATAGACTTATAAAAAAGGAGCCACTCGGCTCCTTTGTTGTATTCATGGTTTTGGAAAATGCTATGCGTAGTAGGTTTCTACCGCATCAATAAAAGCATTCACATCATCTTTGCTTAACGCGTTGATTCCTGCCGCCGCCTCTCGCCCCCCACCTGTCGGGAACTGACCACACACGGCCACGGCACCTTGTTTATTGTTTAACGGGGCACGGAGTGAAACCGTATAAGTACCATCTGGATTTTCAGTAAGTACCGCATGCGCAGAGTCAGGGGCTTGGTTTGCTAGCCAGTTGCCATAAACACCACTGATTCGGCGTGATGCCGCCGTGTTTGGTAACTCAAACAACTTCAGCTTACCGCTCTCATGCATGGCAGGCACTGCGAGAGCCGCCTCCATGTCTTGTTGGTAAGCCGATTGCAATTGGTAGTATGGCGAGGCCGTATCTTCAATAGCTTCAAATGGTGACATGTACTTCAGCAAAGCTCGGTACAGCTCCGCAGGATGAAAGTGTAAATCTTCGACTTTCGAGCCGTAGCCGTTGTAGTTAATTAAAGTACCCAGCTCTTTTAGCTGCTCTTTCTGTTGCTGCGACAAGCCCGCGTTATTCGCTAACTCATCGGCTTTAGCAATCATGTTATCGCCATAAGCCGCCGTAATCGCCCAGTCATGAAAACGCCCATCAAGCAACTTATCGACAATCAACGCCGTGCACATGTTGGCATCGAGATCGATGTGCGCATCCAAATTACCATGCTGAGGAATGTCACCCGCTTTGTGATGGTCGGCGTAAAAGACGTGAGCGCCTTGAGCCAAAGCTTGCTCTAGACCTGCCATGTTCTTTTCCATCGAAATGTCTAACACAGTCAGCTCATCACCCGCTTGCACGTCTACTTTTTCCACCAGCTTGATGTCGCGCTTTACACCAGTTATTAACTGGGCATCGACAGGATCAGCCAAACGTAATTGCAGAAGAGCAATGATGCCATCAGCATCACCATTAAAAATGTCGTAATTCATGGGGCGATAGTTCCTTTATCGAGAATCTTATCCCTGCAAGGGTTTTTAGCGTATGGGACTATTGTGCGTGGCATATTTGACAAGTCAACTCGAGCCACGACTCGAAAATGAGAGTGACTCTCGAAATATTAAGCAGTTTGACGTTTAACTGTGTAGATTGCTAACCGCATCTTCTAATAACAGTAGCTGCTCTAAGCCCTGTTCAGTTGCTAATGGCTTAACGACATTAAGCATCTGCAACATCCCTTGCTTCACCATTTGCTCGGTAATGTTGGTTTTTGAAGCCATCGCGGATTGATACGCCAACCAACTACACGCAATCAAGTGCAATGTACATACCAATGACTTCAACTGTTGTTGATCGACATTCAACAGCTTCATCGTTACGAACTCTTGCATAATAGCAATGAGGTTCGCTTGCAGCTTCTCTTGCACATCGATGTACTGTTCGTGTAGCTGTTCATCTCGTGACAAGATTTCTGGTAAGTTTGCGTAGAAAAAGCGGTATTTCCACATCAAGGTAAAAATAGAGTCTAGGTAGCTCTTCAGCATTGTCAGGCTCTCTTGCGAACCTTGAATAGGGGTAAATCTTTCTAAAAGTTCTGCTGAATAAAGCGCAAAGATCTCACGAACGATTTCTTGCTTATTGCGGAAGTGGTAATACAGATTACCAGGGCTAATTTCGATGTGATCGGCAATGTGATTGGTGGTGATGTTGCGCTCACCATGTTGGTTGAACAACTCCAGTGCCGCGTAGACGATTTTGTCGCGCGTTTTCATTGTTATCGTGTTCCCTCTTCATTAACGAATCGAGTATAGCGACTTCACCAACCTAGGTCGATAGAGGCTCCAAATACGGTAACATAACAGACCAGTTAAGATGCCAGTTGAGTTGGCGACAAGGTCTAACCAAGAAGTTTGTCGCCCTACATACCCTTGCAACCACTCAATAACGGCGCTGAATAGCAAAATACTAATCGCCACCGCCCAACGTTGACGCCAACGCCACACACAAAAACAACCTAAAAACGCAAAGCCGCTGTACGCCATAGCGTGCTGCATTTTGTCGAGATACGCGATATTGCCCCAGTCTTGCAGTTCACCTGAACTCAGAGATAAAAAAGCGATCAATATGGCGTAGCTAAAGATAACGAAACGTGCAGCCGTCAGGTTCATTGGACGTCCTTATGCAATTGGAAATGGAAAGGCCATCACTTGATCAATGTGGTCACAGCCTAGCGCCAGCATGATCAAACGATCGATACCCAACGCGACCCCTGCACAATCTGGCAACCCTGCTTCCAGTGCAGAGATCAGATGATAATCGATCGGCTGTGGTTTTAAACCCATTTCGATACGCTTTGCGTTATCTTGTTCAAAGCGCGCTAATTGCTCTTTCGGGTTATCCAGTTCATGAAATCCGTTCGCCAGCTCTATCCCCTTAAAGTACACTTCAAAACGATCCGCGACGCGATGATCTTGAGGATTGATTTTCGCAAGCGCCGCCTGTGATGCAGGGAAATCGAACACAAAAGCCGGCACGTCCTGACCAATTTTGTTTTCTACTCCCACGCTAAATAGTAGTTGCAGCAGCGTATCGCGATCTTCTTCTGGCTCAGCAATGTCACTCAAACCCAGCTTGCTTGCCGCCGCTTTCAGCTCAGTCATCGAGCCTTCCAGTGGACACATACCCAACACATCAATGAAGGCTTGCTGATACGTCATGCGCTGCGCTGCGCCACACTTCAATACCAGCTGCAACAGGTCATCCATTTCATCCATCAATTTATGATGGTCAAAGCCAACGCGATACCACTCCAACATCGTGAATTCAGGGTTGTGGTAGCGACCATTCTCTTCATTACGAAATGCTTTGTTGATTTGATAAATACAACCGCTGCCCGCAGCCAAAAGGCGCTTCATATGGAACTCTGGGCTGGTCATAAAAAACAGCTTACTACCATCGGCATAGCCTGGGCCAACAAACTCGGTTTGGAAAGTATGCAAATGAATGTCAGTCACGGTTGCGTGACTCATGGCTGGCGTATCGACTTCCATCACCTGTCGGTCAGCGAAGAATTGTCGAATCGACGCGATTAACGTCGCACGTTGACGAAGTTGGTCAATGGAAGCAGTAGGTTGCCAGTTGGTTTGCATAACAAGTCTCTCAAACTTTAATTCAGCGAGGAAAGTCTCATTCTACATGCTTTTTACTCTTCAAGAAGAGAGGAATATCCCTTCTTCTTTTTACTAATGTGCTCGCAAATTTGAGGCAAGCATTACTCGTGCCGCAGAACAAAAAACACTCAGTTAAAATCCTATTATCCATGCGGTTAATGTCGCGCAACACAGGTTTAACATCCTTAATGTTAATGCTTGAGGGCCAAAACCTCGATGCCGTGATAGCAGTCACATAACCTATAAATTCTATGCCCTTAAGTGCATTACCGAAGCAAAAACCCAATTACATCAATTTTTCTGCCATGTGGCTCATCTACACTAACCCTACTACTTTTGGGGAGTTCTTTTTAAAGAGCGCCTCGTAATGACAATAACAAGCGGATTTCCGCAATCACACACTGGAGGATAACTGTGCAAATTATCACCACAGATATCGCAGTCATCGGCGCAGGCGGCGCTGGTCTTCGTACTGCTATTGCAGCGGCTGAAGCAAACCCAGACTTAGAAGTCGCTCTGATTTCTAAAGTTTATCCAATGCGCTCCCACACGGTCGCTGCAGAGGGTGGCTCAGCAGCAGTTATCAAGGATGAAGATAGCTTAGACAACCACTTCAACGACACTGTTGGCGGTGGTGACTGGCTATGTGAACAGGATGTTGTTGAATACTTTGTAGAGAACGCGACTCGCGAAATGATCCAAATGGAGCAATGGGGTTGCCCATGGAGTCGTAAAGAGAACGGTGAAGTCAACGTACGCCGCTTTGGTGGTATGAAGGTTGAACGTACTTGGTTCGCTGCAGACAAAACTGGCTTCCACATGCTTCATACGCTATTCCAGACATCAATGAAGTACAGCAACATCAAACGTTTTGATGAGTACTTTGTGGTGGATCTGCTTGTTGATGAAGGCGAAGTTCAAGGTCTGATTGCTATTCACATGTCTGAAGGCGAGCTTGTTACTATCAAAGCAAAATCTGTTGTTCTAGCAACAGGTGGCGCGGGCCGTGTTTACCACTGTAACACCAACGGCGGTATCGTAACGGGCGATGGTATGGCAATGGCTTACCGTCACGGCGTTCCTCTACGTGATATGGAATTCGTTCAATACCACCCAACCGGTCTTCCTGGTACAGGTATCCTGATGACGGAAGGTTGTCGTGGTGAAGGCGGTATCATCGTTAACAAGAATGGCTACCGTTACCTACAAGATTACGGTATGGGCCCTGAAACTCCAGTTGGCCAACCGAAGAACAAATACATGGAACTGGGTCCTCGTGACAAAGTTTCTCAAGCTTTCTGGCACGAACAACAGAAAGGCAACACCATCAAACACCCACTGGGTGACGTGGTGCACCTAGACCTTCGCCACCTTGGTGAAGAGTACCTACAAGAACGTCTACCGTTCATCTGTGAGCTAGCAAAAGCTTATGTAAACGTGGACCCTGCAAAAGAGCCAATTCCAATTCGTCCAACCGTTCACTACACCATGGGTGGTATTGAAACGGACGGCGGTTGTGAAACTCGCATTAAAGGCCTATTCGCGGTAGGTGAATGTGCATCTGTTGGTCTTCACGGTGCAAACCGTCTAGGTTCTAACTCACTGGCTGAGTTCGTGGTATTTGGCCGCGTAGCGGGTGAAAATGCAGTGAAACGCGCTGCAGAATTCAAAGGTTGGAACGACGCGGCAATTGACACGCAAGTCAAAGCCGTTGAAGAGCGCATCGCGAAACTGATGAACCAAGAAGGCGACGAAAACTGGGCAGAAATACGCACAGAAATGGGCCACACCATGGAAGCGGGCTGTGGTATCTACCGCCAAGAAGATTTGATGCAAGCGACTATCGACAAAATCACTGAGTTGAAAGAACGCTACAAACGCATCAGCATCAAAGACAAAGGTAAAGTGTTCAACACAGACCTTCTATACGCAATCGAAGTGGGTTACGGCCTAGAAGTCGCAGAAGCGATGGTTCACTCTGCGATTCTACGTAAAGAATCTCGCGGTGCGCACCAACGTCTAGACGACGGTTGTACAGAACGTGATGACGTGAACTTCCTAAAACACTCACTTGCTTTCTACAAGCCAGAGTCAGCACCAAGTATCGATTACAGCAATGTGACCATCACTAAGTCACAACCAAAAGCTCGTCTATACGGTGAAGCAGCAGAAAAAGCCGCGGCTGAAGAGAAGAACGCAGAGGAGCAAGCATAATGTCAGCAAATCGCATTCAAAAAGTAGACATCCTGCGTTACGACCCAGAAAAAGATGCAGAACCATACAAGCAAACATTCGAAGTCCCATTCGATGAAACCATGTCTGTACTTGACGCACTTGGTTACATCAAAGACCACCTAGACAAAGATCTGTCTTACCGTTGGTCTTGCCGTATGGCGATCTGTGGTTCTTGCGGCATCATGGTGAACAACGTACCGAAACTTGCTTGTAAGAGCTTCCTACGTGACTACCCAGACGGCGTGACTATCGAGCCTCTAGCGAACTTCCCAATCGAGAAAGACTTGATTGTTGATATGACGCCATTCATCGAGCGCCTAGAAGCAATCAAACCATACATCATTGGTAACGATCGTAAACCAGAAGACGGTACGAACTTGCAAACGCCAGAACAGATGGCGAAATACAAGCAGTTCGCTGGCTGTATCAACTGTGGTCTGTGCTATGCCGCATGTCCTCAGTTTGGTCTTAACCCAGAGTTCATCGGTCCTGCTGCACTAACGCTAGCCCACCGCTACAACCTAGACAGCCGTGACAACGGTAAAGATGAGCGCATGAAGCTTATCAACGGTGAAAACGGTGCTTGGGGTTGTACGTTTGTTGGTTACTGTTCTGAAGTTTGTCCGAAAAACGTTGACCCAGCAGCGGCAGTAAACCAAGGCAAAGTGGAGTCTTCTATGGACTTCGTGATTGCTATGTTGAAACCTGATGGTTCACCAAAGAAAGTGGAGGCATAAGGATGAGCAATCGTAAACCTTACGTTCGTGAAGTAAAACGCACTTGGTGGAAGAACCATCCTTTCTACCGCTTCTACATGCTACGCGAAGCTACGGTGCTTCCGTTAATCCTATTCACTCTGTTCCTAACTTTCGGTTTAGGTTGCTTGGTGAAAGGTCCTGAAGCATGGCAAGGTTGGTTGGCATTCATGGCGAACCCAATCGTAGTCGCAATCAACATCGTTGCACTACTCGGTAGCCTATTCCACGCTCAAACTTTCTTCAGCATGATGCCACAAGTAATGCCAATTCGTTTGAAAGGCAAACCAGTGGACAAGAAGATCATCGTATTGACTCAGTGGGCCGCTGTTGCGTTTATCTCACTGATCGTTCTCATCGTGGTGTAAGGAGCTGAGCAATGAAACCGAATTATAGTGTAAACACATCACCAAAACGTTCTGATGAGCCAATCTGGTGGGGTCTGTTTGGCGCAGGTGGTACTTGGTTCGCGATGATCACGCCAATCACGGTATTGGTGCTGGGCATCTTGGTCCCACTAGGCGTGATTGATGCAGAAGCGATGAGCTACGAGCGTGTCTCCGCATTCGCAACCAGCATCATCGGTGCGCTATTCATCATTGGCACGCTAGCATTGCCAATGTGGCATGCAATGCACCGTGTACACCACGGCATGCACGACCTTAAGTTCCACACTGGTGTGATTGGTAAAATTGCATGCTATGCATTTGCAGGCCTCATCACTGCACTAGCAGTTATCTTTATCTTCATGATTTAAGAGACTGACCAAAAAAGAAAAAGCTGGCTAAATGCCAGCTTTTTTATTGCTTTGGGTTACCTATGATCTTTTTGCTTTTTAAGCTTTTGACCACCCATGATCTTATTGCTGTGTGACCTTCTTTGTCTGGTCCATAAGACCCAGAGCACCAAAGCCAGTAATCACATCTAGGTTTGTTTTCAAGCCCGTTTCGTCACTTCCACCAATGTAATTTTGTGGCATCTGAACTTGGAAGTTTTGCAAATTGTTGTACAGCGAGTTCGCTACGTCTCGATTCAATTCTGCCAAGTAAACTTCACGGTTTGCTCCTAACGCCGCATACTTACCTTTAAGGACTTCAGATTCTGCGCGACCTTTCGCTAATATCGCTTTCGCTTCAAACTCAGCAGAAAGTGCGTTCGCTTTTTGAATCGCTAAGTTAGCCTCTGCGATAGCTAGCTCTTTCTCCTTCTCGACTTCAGCAAGTCGTTTGGTTTTTTCCACTTCAACGATTTCACGCTCTGCAATCTGACGTGCAACTTCCACTTCTTTTTGCTGAGCAATAATTGCGAGTTCTTTACCACGCTGAGCGTCTTGCACCTCACGTGTTCGTTGAATCTCTTTGCGTAACTGCTCGGTCTCTGCCTGTGCTTTCGACGTTTCTTGTTCCTGAATCGCGCGAATACGATCCGCCACTAAACGCTTTTTATCTGCCAATAGCTGATCTAATTGCTTTTCTGGCTGCGGGTCACCAATGGTCACCTGCGTCACTTGAATACCGTATTGTTGTAACGGATTGTCTTGACGAATCGGTTGCCCGGTTTTGTCTACGACAGGTACGGTTTTCCAAACCAGTTGATTGGTGCGCTGTAATTGGTTCGGATTAGCTTGATTCGCCCCAACAGGCGCAAGATCCAACTCTTCCACTTCAACCTGACGTCGCTCTGTTAGATAAATCCCCTCTCGTAACTGATCGCCAAGTTTCGATTTGAACTGGTTCAAACCACCTTGGAAAAACTCTTCACCCGTGTATTGGGTTGCGGTAATCACCGTTACGTTACGTGCGTTCTTTACAAGCAGCGCATCGATCAAGTTACTGTTGTTGCGGAACTCTTTATGCATCTTCTTCACCGCTTCAGGGTCATTACTGAGCTTAAAGCGGAATGTTACGGGGATCTGACCAATATAGGTGTCGGCAAATCGAACCTGAATCGCATCAAGACGTTGATAAAAATCTTCGCCCTTGCTGTTACCGAATGACACGGTGATCACTTGGTCATACTTGGTGATTTTGGACAGAAATGGCATACGAAAATGAATGCCAGGTTCAGTAAACACATCCAACTCACCAGTAATATTATTCTGATGCACGTAGCTGTAACCCGCATCGGTCATCAGCACCGAGCTATTAATCGTTAAGCCTATTGCCAACAGCGGTACGCCAAATACGGCTGCTTTTAATCCTTTATGTAGTAACTGACGTCTTTCTTCCACCTTTAAACCCCTTCCTAAACCTCTGCTTTCCATTTTGTTCTCCTTTTTGGATTGTTACTGAGTTAAATCGATAAAAATCAGATTGCTATGCAACTCAGCAACAAGTACTAATGTATCAAAATGTTACATTAAGGAATAATCGACAGATTCATGGAATAAATAAGATTTTTACGAATAATACAAAATCATCAAAAATTTGCGGAGGATATCGATGTTTTACGCAGAGGGATTAAAAGAGAAGAATCACAGGCAATAAAAAAGGCCGCCGAAGCGACCTTTCTAACAATCATATAAAGTGCTTACTTCACACGACCTACGTATTCAGCAGTACGAGTATCTACGCGAATCACTTCACCAATTGAGATGAACAGAGGAACACGAACAACAGCGCCAGTTGATAGCGTCGCTGGTTTACCGCCAGTACCTTGAGTATCACCTTTCAGGCCTGGGTCTGTGTCTACAACTTCTAGCTCAACGAAGTTTGGTGGAGTAACAGTAATTGGGTTACCGTTCCAAAGAGTGATCATACAAGTGTTGTTTTCTACCAACCACTTAGCGTTTTCACCTACCGCTTTTGCATCCGCTGCGATCTGTTCAAACGTTTCACTGTTCATAAAGTGGTAGAATTCGCCGTCTGAATATAGATAATCTAGGTCGATATCCATTACGTCTGCCACTTCACAAGTGTCACCAGACTTGAATGTTTTCTCTAGCACTTTACCAGAAAGAAGTTTACGAATTTTAACACGGTTGAACGCTTGGCCTTTACCTGGTTTAACGTATTCGTTTTCCAGAATTACACAAGGCTCGTTATCAAGCATTAACTTAAGACCGCCTTTAAATTCATTGGTGCTAACTGTAGCCATTTTTTCCTCTTACATTCTTAGAGCTAAATTCAATGCCGCACATAATAACCCGAAAAGTCGAATCTGTTGAGCAAAACTGGCTCAAACAGTTGGCGAATGGGATCTCTGATCCTGCAAGATTGCTCGAAATACTGGAAATTGATCCTTCACCGTGGCAAGACGGGTTTGCCGCGCGCAAGCTGTTTGCACAGCGTGTACCGCAAAGTTTTGTCGATAGGATGGAGAAAGGCAACCCTAAAGACCCTCTTTTACGTCAGGTTTTACCACTGAGCGACGAATTTGAGGTGCATCCGGGTTACTCCAATGATCCATTGGAAGAGCAGGACAATGAAGTCCCTGGCATGCTACACAAGTATCGCAACCGCGCCCTGATGATTGTCAAAGGTGGCTGCGCGGTAAATTGCCGTTACTGCTTTCGTCGTCACTTCCCTTATCAAGAGAACAAAAGCGGGAAACAAGCATGGACCAAGTGCTTAGAGTACCTGGCACAACAACCAGAGTTGAACGAAGTCATCTTCTCAGGTGGTGATCCATTAATGGCAAAAGACGATGAACTTCATTGGCTTTTAGAGCACATTGCTCATATTCCTCACATTAAACGTCTGCGTATTCATAGCCGTTTACCTGTGGTGATTCCAGCTCGAGTCACTGATGAACTATGCCAACTGCTGCAAGCATCAAGGTTACAAATCATCCTCGTCACTCACATCAACCATGCCAACGAAATCAATGACGAATTTTCTGAACAGATGTTCAAGCTCAAAAGAGCGGGCGTTACGCTTCTAAACCAAGGCGTTCTGCTGAAAGGCGTGAATGATTCGGTAGAAGCTCAAGTGGCGTTAAGTGAGGCCTTATTTGACGCGGGCATCTTGCCTTATTACCTCCACGTTCTTGATAAGGTGCAAGGCGCAGCGCACTACTTTATTTCGGACGAAGAAGCGAAAGCTATTATGCGCGGACTCATCACGCGTGTATCGGGTTATCTGGTACCAAAACTCACACGAGAAATTGGTGGCAGGCCAAGTAAAACGCCGTTGGATTTGCATTTAGAATAAGCTCTGACGCTCAATTAAATTTGTCGTCTAGATTGATTATTTTTGTTCGCTTTGCACGGTAAGTCTATGCATACTCCGCACTTTTGGAGGTCAAGATGCATACAGCATTCGAACAAATTTTCGATCTTGGCCCATTCAGTTGGCCTGCCCTACTATGCTGCGCCATTAATGGGCTCATGATCGGTATAGAGCGCCAAACTCGTGGTAAACCGGTTGGCATTCGCACAGCAATATTAATTATTTCAGGCACCTACCTGTTTATGTCGATGGCAGTGTCGTTATCGCCAAATACACTTGATCAAGCACGAGTGCTTGGTCAGATCATTACTGGCGTCGGCTTCTTAGGCGCTGGCGTTATGATGACACTTGATGGAAAAATCCATGGCGTAACATCCGCGGCTGTAATATGGGTGCTAGCAGGTTTAGGTTTGATGATAGGTTTGGGTTATTTAACGCAGTCGGTGGTTATTACTCTCCTGACATTAACCGTGTTGTTAGGTGTGGATAAAGCAGAAAACCACATCAAAGCATTACGCCGCGGTGTTCATCAAAGAATTCAACAACGCAAAACTTCATCACGATTAATTAAATAGTTAACGCTCCGAGAAACTCGCTTCATCTCATCAGCAATTAAAGAGCCCTCGACGAACATCGAGGGCTTTCTGTATATAAAGATTCTGACTTTCTCAGGGATTACTTAGCAAAGTTGATGAGTGGGAAACACTTGAAGAAACCGTTATCCGCACAGTTCAAAAGACCAATTTGCACACCATCGATTTGATCGGTCATGTTGAAGAAACCAAACTGGAAATTAGACTTCTTAGAGATACTCGCTAAGCCCACATCCGCCATGGTGTAGCCTTCAGAATAGTTCACCGCGCTCCAGTTCAAGCCTTTTACGTTGTTCGTAATGTTAACAGCACCCAAGTTAACACCCGTCGTCTGACCTTGGTTCCAGTTAACTAAGCCTAAAGACGCGCCTTTCATTTCTTGATTTACTTTTGCTGCGCCAAAAAACAGACCGAAGTTCACACCTGTCGTACGATCCGTTTCTGACATACCAAGCAGTGAAAAGTCGACACCTTTAACCTCATTTACCTGCCCATGCAACACAGCTAAACGAACGCCACCTACTGAAGAATTAGAGGGTGCGTTTGTGTTATCGATAGTAGAGAACATCACAGGTGTACTGTCGGCAAAAGCAACAGGTGATGCGATAGCGGCTGCAACCGCCAATGACGTCATAAGCTTTTTCATTTTCATCTCCATGATGGGAAGCAACAATTTACAACATAGTGTAATGTTCAGATTTTGCTCTGTCCCCGTTCAAAAAGTGTTAGCAATAGGTCAGATTTAACCATCTGACTCAAAAGAAAAAATATTTCTCTTCGATTTTTTGCTTCTGAAATGGCGCTTTTTACGCTCAAAAATTTCATGATAAGCCACACCAGTACGTCATGTTTCTCAGGTGACACGCATAAAAAAGTCGAGGCATCTGCCTCGACTTTTAAGGGTTTGGTCGGTTATCTTTCCGCTATAAGGTTTCCCTAGAGCGATGAGATAAGCTGGCTTACATCATGCCGCCCATACCGCCCATGCCACCCATGCCGCCCATGTCAGGCATCGCTGGCGCGTCTTTTTGCGGTAGGTCAGTAACCATCGCTTCAGTTGTGATCATCAGACCTGCAACCGATGCTGCGAATTGTAGTGCAGAACGAGTAACTTTAGTTGGATCTAGGATACCCATTTCTAGCATGTCGCCGTATTCGCCTGTTGCCGCGTTGTAACCGTAGCTACCTTCACCCGCTTTCACGTTGTTCGCAACAACTGAGTCTTCCTCACCTGCGTTCTTCGTGATTTGACGGATTGGCGCTTCCATTGCACGTAGTGCAACGCGGATACCAACGTTTTGTTCTTCGTTGTCACCCGTTAGGTGAGCAATCTTAGATGCCGCGCGGATAAGTGCAACACCACCACCAGCAACAACACCTTCTTCAACCGCTGCGCGAGTTGCGGCTAGCGCATCTTCTACACGGTCTTTCTTCTCTTTCATTTCAACTTCAGTCGCAGCACCAACTTTGATTACTGCAACACCGCCAGCCAGTTTAGCAACACGCTCTTGTAGTTTCTCTTTGTCGTAGTCTGAAGTTGCGTCTTCGATTTGTTGACGAATCTGAGCAACACGGCCAGAGATCATCTCTTCTTCACCGATACCATCGATGATAGTCGTGTTTTCTTTCGTGATAGAAACACGCTTCGCTTGACCTAGATCTTCTAGTGCAACTTTTTCTAGCTCTAGACCGATCTCTTCAGAAATCACAGTACCGCCAGTTAGGATAGCGATGTCTTGTAGCATTGCTTTACGACGGTCACCGAAGCCAGGTGCTTTCACAGCTGCAACTTTTACGATGCCACGCATGTTGTTCACAACCAATGTTGCTAGCGCTTCGCCTTCTACATCTTCTGCAATGATAAGCAGTGGACGAGATGCTTTCGCGACAGCTTCTAGCGTTGGAAGAAGCTCACGAATGTTTGAGATCTTCTTGTCTACTAGAAGAATGAATGGGTTTTCTAGATCAACACTGCCTGATTCTTGGTTGTTGATGAAGTAAGGAGACAGGTAACCGCGGTCGAACTGCATACCTTCTACTACGTCTAACTCGTCTTGTAGCGCCTGACCTTCTTCAACCGTGATAACGCCATCACGACCCACACGCTCCATTGCTTCTGCAATGATATTACCTACGCTTGCGTCTGAGTTTGCAGAGATAGTACCAACCTGCGCGATCGCTTTTGTGTCGTTACATTCAACAGAAAGCTCTTTTAGTTGCTCAACTGCCGCGGCAACAGCTTTGTCGATACCACGCTTAAGATCCATTGGGTTCATGCCCGCTGCGACTGCTTTTAGACCTTCGTTAACGATAGATTGCGCTAGTACCGTTGCTGTTGTTGTACCGTCACCCGCTGCGTCGTTTGCTTTAGACGCAACTTCTTTAACCATTTGTGCGCCCATGTTCTGGAATTTATCTTCCAGCTCGATTTCACGCGCTACTGATACACCATCTTTAGTGATAGTTGGTGCACCAAAAGATTTGTCTAGAACGACATTACGTCCTTTAGGACCCAGTGTTACTTTTACTGCGTCAGCCAGAACGTTTACACCTTCCAGCATTTTAACTCGTGCGTCATTACCAAATTTAACGTCTTTAGCAGCCATCTTTGATTTCCTTTCTAAAATTCTTTGTGTGTAATTTCGTAATTGAATCTGAGCAAAAAATTACTCAATGATTGCTATTATTCAACGATCGCCATGATGTCGTTTTCAGACATGACAAGCACTTCTTTACCGTCGATTTTTTCAGTTTTTGTACCGTAACCTTCAGCGAAGATAACGGTATCACCGACTTTAACGTCTAGTGGCAGTACGGTGCCGTTTTCTAGGATGCGGCCTTTACCCACAGCTAGAACAACACCGCGAGTCGATTTTTCTGCAGCAGAACCAGTCAGAACGATGCCACCAGCAGACTTAGATTCAACTTCTTTACGTTCAACGATAACTCGGTCATGTAATGGACGAATGTTCATCGGTCGTCTCTCCTGAAAATTTCCATGTTTATTTGATAATTGTCCTTAGGGACTGTAGCCCCAGACACGTGATCCCTATATAAGGGGTCGAAGCAGCGATCCCAAGGGGGTGGCACAAAATTTTTGTGACTTAGTTAAAATAACGAACAACTAGGCAACGGTTTGCGTTAGAAATGCTCACTCGCTCGGCATCTCGCTTTCTTGTATCCTTGCAGTTTGCTCACCAGATAGTTGTCACACATGCAGGAAAATAACAAGCTGGAACCCCAAGCGACCGATAAGCATGGTTTGTTGACCGCACCCATTCCTGAAACGCTGCGGAAAATGACCGTACCCATGACCATGGGCATGATCGCAATTTTGATGTTTAACTTGGTGGACACGTTTTTTATCTCGTTGCTTGGCACTCAAGCGCTAGCAGCTATCAGCTATACCTTCCCTGTAACCTTTGCGGTTAACTGCATTACGATGGGGATTGGGATGGGACTATCGACCAATATTGGTCGCTTGCTTGGGCAAGGTCATGCACCACAAGCTGCTCGGTTCACCACCCACGGTTTGTTGTTAGCCGTGTTACTTGTGGCTATCGCGTCTTCTATTGGCTTTACCACCATTGCGCCATTGTTTCGTTTTCTTGGTGCGTCTGATGATCTCATCCCTCTTATTGAGCAATATATGCAGGTCTGGTATCTCACCATTCCTCTGCTAGTGATCCCAATGGCGGGCAACAGTGCTATCCGAGCTACTGGCGACACAAAAACACCAGCAAAAGTCATGATGTTGGCTGGTTTGATTAATGGCATGCTCGATCCATTGTTGATTTTCGGTTATGGCCCTTTTCCGGAACTTGGCATTCAAGGCGCAGCCATAGCAAGTGCCTTTAGCTGGTTAGGTGCTTTGTGTGGCTCATTCTATGTGCTAATTAAACGGGAAAAATTGCTTGCTCAACCCCAATGGGCTTTGCTGAAACAAGACTGGCAACAGACACTAAAAATTGGTACCCCTGCAGCGCTATCAAACGCGATGAATCCGTTGTCCGGTGCCATTCTGATGATGCTGTTATCCAACCACGGTACAGCGGCGGTTGCTGCTTACGGCGCAGCGCAGCGTATTGAGTCTATATTGATTTTAGTATTGATGTCGCTGACCTCTGCCCTCACACCGTTTATGGCACAAAATTTAGGAGCCAAACAACCGCAACGAGCCTTTTCCGGTTTATTTATTAGCATGCGTTTTGCAGTGGTATTCCAAGGGTTTATCTTCTTGATGATGGTGCCACTGAGCATTCCTCTGGCTGCGCTGTTTTCTCAGGAAGATGCGGTGAAAAACCTGCTTTGGCATTATTTACTGGTGGTGCCATTTAGTTATGGCTTCCAAGGCATCGTAATGATGTTAGTCAGTGGTTTGAATGCGATGCACAAGCCATTGCGTGCATTCCAGTGGAGCTTTATGCGGCTGTTCATTTTTACCTTGCCTTCGGCGTGGGTCGGGAGCCAAATCTACAGCATTGAAGGCTTGTTTATCGGTATCGCGGTTGGGAATACGTTGGGTGGGCTACTGGGCTACTTGTTTGCGCTGCGCGAGCGCAAATTAACGCTCATAGAGCAGAGCAGCGTGTCTTAACACTCGTCTATCACTAGTTTCTTTTTGTTGATTCTCAAATACAAAAAACCGCGGAAAGCCGCGGTTTTGTTTATCTATTTCAAGCTTACTTAGAACAGTTCTTCAGCAACTTTGTATAGATCGTTGCGTACTGGACGCTTCATGTTTTCGATTGCGTCGATGATATCGTGGTGAACAAGTTGCTCTTTCACGATACCTACACAACGACCACCATGACCTTCGATCAATAGGTGAACAGCGTAGTTACCCATACGAGATGCTAGTACGCGGTCAAATGCAGTTGGACGACCACCACGTTGGATGTGACCAAGTACTGTTGCACGAGTTTCACGACCTGTCGCGGCTTCGATGTCACGTGCTAGTTCATTAGCATCCATCATTAGCTCAGTAAGCGCGATGATCGCGTGTTTCTTACCTTTAGCGATACCATCTTGGATGTTGCTGATCAGCTTGTCTTTGTCTAGACCAGTTTCCGGAGTGATGATGTATTCACAACCGCCCGCAATTGCAGACATCAGAGTCAAATCACCACAGTGACGGCCCATGATTTCTACAATTGAAATGCGTTGGTGAGATGAAGAAGTATCACGTAGACGGTCGATTGCATCGATAACGGTGTTTAGTGCACTTAGGTAGCCCACAGTGTAATCCGTACCTGCGATATCGTTGTCGATTGTGCCCGGAAGACCGATACATGGGTAACCCATTTCAGTCAGTTTCTTCGCACCCATGTACGAACCATCACCACCGATTACCACTAGTGCATCGATACCATGTTTTTTCAGGTTCTCAATCGCTTTTTCACGAACTTCCACTTGTTTAAATTCAGGGAAACGTGCAGAACCTAGGAACGTACCACCTTTGTTGATCACATCTGAAACGCTAGAACGATCTAGCTTCTCGATGCGGCCTTCGTATAGGCCTAGGTAGCCGTCGTACACACCGAATACTTCCAATCCTTCGGATAGTGCTGTACGTACTACGCCGCGTATCGCAGCGTTCATACCAGGTGCGTCACCGCCACTTGTTAAAACACCGATCTTCTTAATCATGCTCACCCTCGATCTTTGGCAATCAATTATTTAATTTTCTTTTAGGCCCCTTGTTACCAAGCAACCTGCATAATCCAGAACTGTGCGTTATGTTACATTTCCTCTACAGGATTACCAATGAAAACGCACTTTTTTATGTAACTTTTCTACTTATGTAAGAGTATTACAGTTTCTCTATGAAACTTTGTTGATTCATATCAGGATCACGAATCTTAATAAGTATTGATGGAAAGATAGTCAATAAGTACCTGTTTGTCGTCGGGCACTGATGGATTTTTCAAGCCTACCAATCTTGCGCTTTCTGCTCTTTCTCTGGTCCGAAAACGACAGACAATGGATCTTGATGGATCAATACATCCGCATCAGGAAACAGAGCCAATAAATTATCTTCCACTTTATCAGCGATGTAATGCGCCTCAATTAATCGTAAGTTATCGTCTAGCTCTAAATGCAACTGTATAAAGCGCGTCGGTCCTGACATTCGCGTGCGTAACTGATGCACACCCAATACCCCTTTTACGCTCAAACAAGCTTGGTTAATTTGCTCAAGTTCTTCATCGGGCAACTTTCTATCAAGTAAGGTTTGAATCGCTTCGCTGACCATTTTGAAAGCGCTATAAAGAATGAAGACACCAATACCAATCGCAAACACAGCATCCGCTTGAGTCACTCCAAAATAACTGAGCCCCAGAGCCACCATGATCGCAGCATTCATATACAAGTCAGTCTGATAATGCAGAGAATCCGCCGCTATTGCTTGGCTCCCCGTCACGCGAACCACATGTTTTTGGAACATCACCAAGCCAAGTGTGACCACAATCGCAAACAGCGATACATACACACCTAACTCCGGTGCGTGTAAAGCATGTGGGCGGAAAAATCGGTCAATCCCGTTAAGAATCAAAAATACTGCCGAGCCCGAAATAAACATTGCTTGGGCTAGGGCCGCTAAGGACTCAGCTTTACCATGTCCAAACGTATGTTCGCGGTCTGCCGGTTGTAAGGCGTAACGAACCACCACAAGATTCACAACCGAAGCCGCGATATCTAACATGGAGTCAATCAATGACGCCAATAAGCTCACTGAGCCGGTTACCCACCACGTGATGACTTTTACTATCAGAAGAAGCGTCGCCACAATGGTTGCAGTCCAAGCGGCGGTCGTAACTAAACGTGCGTATTGCTGTTTCATAATCAAAGAGTTAACTAAAACCATACGTTGAGTATATTGAATGACCATGAAATAACCAGATCAAAAAGAGGCAACCAATGGCTGCCTCTTTATATAACATCAATTCATGACTTAATTATTGCGCGACTTTTCCATGCGCTTGTGCATTCTGTCGCCACACTCTTGCATACGTTCATTTTGTAGCTCAACAAATTTCGCTTTCTGCTCAGATGTTAATACGCTAAGCATTTGGTGCTTTCTTTCTAGCATTTGCACGCGACGTTCCGTTTGGCGCTCAACCATCTCTTTTGCTAACTCGGTAGCTTGAGCTTCATCAAAATTATCCGCCAGCAAAAGCGATTGCACTTTTGCGTGATGCGCTTGACGCTCAGCCATACGTGCTTCTTTGCCATCAGCGAATTTTGCTTTCATTTCTGCTTTGTTTGCTTCACGCATTTCTTTTAGCTGATCTTTTTGTGCATCAGTCAGGTCTAGTTGACGCATGACACCTCGGTCCATACCCATGCCGCATTCGTCACGAGGACCTTTATGATGGTTTTTACCACCGTAAGCGAATGCGCTTGCGGCGCCAAGAGTAAGAGGTAGAACAACAGCAGCTAACACAAGTTTTTTTGCAGACTTCATAATACGATTCCTTACACAGGTGAGTGGTTCTTCTGAGCTGTTCTCACAGCGCTTGAGTATAGAATACGACCCGCTAGGTAAAGCGACGTATAGGGAGCGTAAAGAATCGTAAAGAGTGATTTTTCTCCTCTTCGTTGCGCATCATTCCAATGTAATATTAGGCTATCGGTAACTTACTATAGGTGCCCCCATGGCAAACATTCTTTTAATCGATGACGATATCGAGCTAACCAGCTTATTAAAAGAAGTACTCAGTTTCGAAGGGTTTGACGTCAGCGAAGCAAATGACGGTGAAGCCGGCTTAGCCGCGATCAATGATAAGATTGATTTGATTTTGTTGGATGTCATGATGCCAAAACTCAATGGCATGGAAACGCTGAAACGCTTACGTGAAAATTGGGAAACTCCCGTCTTGATGCTGACCGCTAAAGGGGAAGAAATTGATCGCGTGATCGGCTTGGAACTGGGCGCGGATGATTATTTACCAAAACCTTTTAGTGACCGAGAGCTGTTGGCGCGTATCCGTGCGATTTTACGCCGCACTAGCAGCACACAAAAAAATACCAAAAACAGCGATTGCATTGAGTATCAAGAAATCCGCCTCTATCCCGGTAAGCAAGAAGCGTATTGTGAGCAACAGCTACTCGACCTCACGGCAACCGAGTTTGCGCTACTCACCCACTTCGTACAAAACCCAGGACAAGTGCTGACCAAAGAGACACTGAGCTTAGATGTGCTTGGTAAACGACTCGCTGCTTTTGATCGCGCTATCGATATGCATGTCTCGAACTTACGTAAAAAATTACCAGATCAAAGCAATGGCAAGCCGCGAATTAAAACCCTGCGCGGTCGTGGCTACATGCTGCTGGAGGAGGATTAATGCGCCTATCACGCATCAAACTGCCAAACATCAATAGCCTGTATGGACGCATCTTTGCCATTTTTTGGTTCACCATGTTATTAGTATTGATAGCCGTGCTATCACTGCCACATTTGGACCCACGCAAAGCTCGCGATATTCCAGAAGAACACTACAAACGTATGGTAGAAACGCGTGACTCAATCCAACAAAAATACAGCCAGCAAACTGATTTAGGCCGCATACTTTTTCGTATCGAGGGCAACCGCCACGGCAAGCACGACCCTCGCCCGAGGGTGTTTTTTTCTGACTACAGCGGCAATGTTCTTACGACAGAAAAACGCAGCAATTTTCAATTGCGTGCCATGCAAAACTTTGTCACCAGTATCGAAGATTACAATAATCCAAAGCAGAAGCTGTATGGTCGATACATGATTGCGGGCCCAATTCCTATCACTTTGGCAGGTTCCGATATCTTGATGTACGTGGGCTTCAAATGGAATGAGCCACCACCTCTACTCCTGCGTCTGTTTGATCACCCATTCCAGCTCTTGCTTGCGGTCATGCTGGTTAGTACACCATTGCTGTTATGGCTTGCTTGGGCTTTGAGTCAACCAGCACGTCGTCTTGAAGCCGCTGCTCAACGTGTGGCGAAAGGTGAATTTGTCACAGACCCAAATTTAGAAAAAGGCACGGCGGAGTTTCGTCAAGCAGGTAGCAGCTTCAACCAGATGGTTGAAGCGGTTAATCAAATGATTTCAGGACAACAACGTTTGCTATCCGATATCTCTCACGAGCTGCGCTCACCTTTAACTCGTCTGCGCATGGCAAGCGCATTAGCGACGCGTAAACAAGGCGAAAGCCCAGAACTGACTCGTATCGATACCGAAGCGCAGCGCTTGGAACAGATGATCAGCGAACTATTAGAGCTTTCTCGCATGCAGGCGAACAGTCATATGACTCGCGAAACACAGCCACTAGAAAGTTTATGGGAAGAAATCATTAAAGATGCGCAGTTTGAAGCAGAGCAAATGGGCAAACAGCTACACTATTCAGAATTACCTAAGCGCAATATTTCCGGTAACCCTAAACTGCTGATGAGTGCGGTGGAAAATATCGTTCGTAACGCCATTTACTACGGAAAAGATGAGGTACAAATCGACATCAAAGCCGATGACGATACGCTTCGTATCACGGTTGACGATAATGGAGAAGGTGTACCAGAAGAGGAACTGGCCGCGATTTTTCGCCCGTTCTATCGCGTTTCAACGGCACGCGATCGCCACTCTGGCGGCACAGGTCTCGGCCTAACCATTACCGAAAGTGCCATTCGCCAGCACAGTGGCACGATCGCAGCCAGCCGAAGTCCTTTAGGCGGATTGCGCATGAGTATCACCTTACCGATCAATGGTTAGTCTCAATTTGATGAACTAACAATAATTCGCACCATATTTCTAGAGTGAGTGATTCACAGCCCCACCCTCACTTTAGAAATTGGTGAGGTCTTCTTAGAATACCCTTACAAAGATCAAAGTTGATAATAATTATCGTTAGCATTAAAGTGAATTTTCCAATTAAGGAGGATTTACTATGTCACATACATTTCCCGCTCTGCCTTACCCGTACGATTCGCTAGAGCCGTACATCGACGCGAAAACCATGGAAGTGCATTACAGCAAACACCACAAGACGTACTTTGATAAGTTTGTAAATGCCGTTGAAGGGAGCGAGCTCGAAACTCAGTCATTAGACGAGATCTTTGACAATATCTCTAAGCTCAGTCCAGCAGTACGTAATAATGGTGGCGGCTATTACAACCACATCATTTATTGGAATTGCATGTCACCAAACGGTGGCGGAGAGCCTCAAGGCGCGCTTGCTCAAGCAATTAACGATAAATTTGGTAGCTTTGCGCAATTTAAAGAGGCGTTTGCCCAAGCAGCCATCAATACCTTTGGGTCTGGCTTTGCATGGCTGATCGTAAAAGATGGTGAGATTCACATTACGTCCACCAGTAATCAAGACAACCCTCTGATGGACGTAGTGGATGTGCGCGGTGAACCAATCCTCGCATTAGACGTATGGGAGCACGCGTATTACATCAGTTACCAAAACCGTCGCCCAGAATATATTGATGCATGGTGGAACGTCGTCAACTGGCGAGCAGTTGAAGAAAATTATGCTCACGCTCTCTTATAAAGAGCATCGATACTTACGGTATTAACATCCGCGCTAATGCCTGCTTTCATACCCAGGTCAATTTTGCTGAATCTCGCATCTCTCGGTGACTTGGGTATATACTGCCCCTCTCTTTGACCAACTCTATTTCAATACCATGTTTGATATCGCTTTATACGAACCAGAAATCGCGCCGAACACCGGCAACATCATTCGACTATGCGCCAACTGCGGTGCAAACCTTCACTTAATTGAACCTCTGGGTTTCGATCTTGAAGAGAAAAAAGTCCGCCGCGCTGGTTTGGATTACCATGATTTAGCTCGCGTAACGCGTCATAAAAACTATCAAGCGTTCTTAGAATATTTAGAGAAAGAGAGGCAAGGTAACTACCGATTGTTTGCCTGCACCACCAAAACCACAGGTCACCACGTTGATGCACAATACCAAACGGGTGATGTTTTGATGTTTGGTCCAGAAACTCGTGGTTTGCCTGCTGAAATCATCGATAGCTTGCCAATGGAGCAGCGTATTCGCATTCCAATGATGCCGGACGCACGCAGCCTAAACCTTTCGAATGCCGTTGCGATCATTGCTTTTGAAGCATGGCGTCAAATGGGCTTTGAAGGCGCATTGTAAGCGGCACGAATTCCAAATACAGAAAAGGGCGCTTGGTGCGCCCTTTTGTTTTCTTTACTGTCTAACTCAATCAGTTGAGCTTGTTGCGATCATCATCGTCTTTACGCTCGTATTCCCCTTCGAAGGTCTTGCCATTATCTGACTGGGAATCAAATGGGTCACGACGGAACGGGTCTTGCTCAAATGGCCCCTGGTTAGAGAAACCACCTTGGAAGCCACCGCCATGCATGGTTTTCACCACCATTTTGCTCATCAAGTATTTAGCTATCGCGGCGCGTGGCGCAGGAAGCAACACCAACATACCAAGGGCATCGGTCATAAAGCCCGGGGTTAACAGTAGCACGCCAGCCACCGCTAGCATTACGCCTTCAAAAATTTGCTGGGCTGGAATTTCACCTTGTTCAAGACGCCCCTGTACTGACATCAGTGTTTGTATACCTTGGCTACGAACCAACGATGCACCAACAAATGCCGTGATTAAGACTAGTGCAATGGTCGGCCATAAACCTAAAAAGCCGCCCACCTGAATAAATAAGCCGATTTCAATGATCGGAACAAAAATAAACGCTAATAATAAGATAGGAAACACACGCCCTCCTTTGTTTAATTCAGTGTAATGGTAAAAGCAGACTAAGCTCAAACGAATCGTTGTAAAAAAGCGTGTTCATACTGGTCTCCTTCTCTTTTAGGCAAAGTAGCAGGAGCACGTTTCATTCAATTGCATACCGATTTTTTCGTGCTTTTAAAGTGCTAATTTCGAACTCTAAAAACTCATGTTTGTCGAGGAAAATCGAGTACCTATAAAGGGTTATTAATAACCCGTTCATACTTTGCAAATTATTGACTCATGAAAAACGAAAAAGGTGATCTAGTTACTATTTTTATGCGCTAGGTGCAGTATCATGTGCCACATAAGTCAGGACGGATTTTCCAGCCAAAAATTCTGATGAATGGATTCTAGATTGCAGAAATGGCTAATAAATAACTTTATTATCAGAATTATCATCTAAGGATCCTGCTATGGCTACCCTATCTGATGCTCCAAAAACAGCAAACCCAGCCACTCGTATTGAAGAAGATCTATTAGGTCAACGTCATGTCCCTGCAGATGCGTACTACGGTATTCATACGCTACGTGCGATCGAGAACTTCAACATCTCTAATATGACCATCTCTGACGTACCAGAATTTGTACGCGGCATGGTAATGACCAAAAAAGCAGCAGCGTTAGCAAACAAAGAACTTGGCGCTATTCCAAAAGACGTTGCAAACTACATCATCGAAGCGTGTGATTTGATCCTAGAAACTGGCAAGTGTATGGATCAGTTCCCATCAGACGTATTCCAAGGCGGTGCAGGCACTTCAGTTAACATGAACACGAACGAAGTGATCGCAAACGTTGCGCTTGAGTTGATGGGTAAAGAGAAAGGCCAATACGAATTTGTTAACCCAAATGACCATGTAAACAAGAGCCAATCAACCAACTGTGCGTACCCAACAGGTTTCCGTATTGCGGTATACAACAGCGTACACAAGCTAATGGAAGCAATTGAGTACCTAAAAGGCGCATTCGAACTTAAAGCCGTTGAGTTTAAAGATGTACTGAAAATGGGCCGTACTCAGCTTCAAGACGCAGTACCAATGACAGTCGGTCAAGAGTTCCATGCGTGGGCGGTAACACTAAACGAAGAGATTCGTGCTCTAGATTACACATCTAAACTCCTCCTAGAAATCAACCTAGGCGCAACCGCAATCGGTACTGGTCTAAATACACCAACTGGCTACCAAGCGCTTGCAGTAAAACACCTAGCGGAAGTAACAGGCCTTGACGTTGTTGCAGCAGAAGACCTTATCGAAGCAACGTCTGACTGTGGTGCATACGTAATGACTCACGGCGCGCTAAAACGCCTAGCAGTGAAACTATCGAAGATCTGTAACGACCTTCGTCTACTTTCTTCTGGTCCTCGTGCGGGTCTAAATGAATTGAACCTACCTGAAATGCAAGCAGGCTCTTCAATCATGCCAGCTAAAGTAAACCCAGTTATCCCAGAAGTAGTAAACCAAGTTTGCTTCAAAGTTCTCGGTAACGACAACACGGTTTCTTTCGCAGCAGAAGGCGGTCAGCTACAGCTAAATGTAATGGAACCAGTTATCGCACAAAGTGTGTTTGAGTCTATCTCTCTACTACACAACGCGTGTGTGAACTTACGTGATAAATGTATCGACGGCATCACAGTGAACAAAGAAGTTTGCGAAAACTACGTTTACAACTCTATCGGTATCGTCACTTACCTAAACCCATACATCGGCCACCACGAAGGTGACATCGTAGGTAAGATTTGTGCAGAAACTGGTAAGAGTGTTCGTGAAGTCGTGCTAGAGCGCGGTCTGCTTACAGCAGAGGAGCTTGATGAAATCTTGTCAGTAGAAAACTTCATGCATCCTACTTACAAAGCAAAACGTTACGAGTAATAACGAATCCGAAGGGGGCCACTCAGGCCCCTTTTTTAGGCTCTCATACGGTTAACCACATTTTTTATATGCTTTTATTGCCGCTAAACCACTAGGTTCTCATTCTCTGAGCATTTACTCCTGTTCCTGAGTGTTCAAAAAATCAGAATCAAATAAAAAACTAAAGAGGTATCAATATGGTCATGGTCGAACTCTTCGTGGTTCTGCTCTTCATCTATTTGGGGGCAAGAATCGGTGGTATCGGCATTGGTTTTGCCGGTGGTGCTGGGGTCATTGCGTTGTCTTTGATCTTGGGCGTACCAACAAGCCAAGCTTACATTCCCGTTGACGTAATTTTGATCATCATGTCTGTAATCACCGCTATCGCAGCAATGCAAGTCGCTGGTGGTTTAGACTGGATGGTGCAAGTTGCTGAAAACTTTTTGCGCAAGCATCCTGAGCGCATCACCTTTTATGCGCCTATCGTAACTTACCTAATGACATTAATGGCGGGTACTGGCCACACGGCATTCTCTACTTTGCCAGTGATTGCAGAAGTAGCGAAAGGCCAAGGCGTGCGCCCTTCTCGTCCACTGTCTATCGCGGTCGTAGCATCGCAAATCGCTATCACCGCATCACCAATCTCAGCGGCTGTTGTAGCGTTCGCGGCAATGCTGCACCCATTTGGCGTTGACTACCTAACACTACTAGCAATCTGTATTCCAACGACGTTCATCGCGTGCATGATCGGTGCGTTCGTGGCGAATTTCATGGGCTGTGAGCTAAAAGACGATGCTGAATACCAAGAGCGTCTAGAAAAAGGCTTAATCAAGCTAAATACAGAAGCAAAACGCGAAATCCTACCAACAGCGAAGAAAGCAACCTTCATCTTCCTAGGCGCAATCGCATTTGTCGTGTGTTACGCAGCAGCAATTTCTGGCTCAGTAGGTCTTATCGAGAACCCTGCTCTAGGCCGTAACGAAGCTATCATGACGGTAATGCTAGCAGCTGCGGCAGCTATCGTAATGAGCTGTAAAATCGATGCTGGCAAAATCCCAGCCGCAGCAACATTCCGCTCTGGTATGACAGCGTGTGTGTGTGTTCTTGGTGTGGCATGGCTAGGTTCTACGTTCGTTAACGCGCACGTTGACGGCATCAAAGAAGTTGCGGGTGCGCTACTAGCAGACTACCCATGGATGCTAGCACTCGTTCTATTCTTCGCTTCAATGCTGCTTTACTCACAAGGTGCAACCACGGTTGCGCTGATGCCAGCAGCACTTGCTATCGGTGTCGCACCACTTACCGCAGTTGCATCTTTCGCAGCAGTAAGTGCGCTATTCGTGCTGCCAACTTACCCAACGCTTCTAGCAGCGGTTGAGATGGACGACACGGGTTCAACTCGTATCGGTAAGTACGTATTCAACCACCCATTCTTTGTACCTGGTGTGGTAACCATCGCTTCTGCGGTAGCACTTGGCTTCGCATTCGGTGGTCTACTGATCTAGTAGAAACAGAGTCTTACTCGGGGAGCTTCGGCTCCCTTTTTTATTGCCTGTTGTCTTGATTTATGCTCAATAAATCTTCATTTTCATGAAACTTATTGACTCGCCTCCGGGTCTGATTGAGTTACACTAACGGCAATTATCTAAGATGAATTGACTCTTTTATGCGCGCATTACTTTCCGTTTTACTCTTAGGGCTCATTACCTTTTCCACTCCGTCTTTAGCTTTATTTGGCAAAGACCAGTTTAACAGTAGCCAGAACAACAGTTTTGGTAGCAGCAGCGACAGCTTTGTTCCGGTTGATCAGGCGTTTCCATTTAACTTCTACCAGCAAGATGACAAATTGATGCTCGATTGGCAGGTACGTGACGGGTACTACCTATATCAAGAGCGCTTGTCTGTAGCTGGTGAGAAAGTATCGCTAGGCGAACTGCAAATGGAAGACGGCACACCGCATAAAGATGAATTCTTTGGTGACGTGCATATCTATACTCAACCTCTCTTCGTTAATGTACCAATGCATGATTGGCAAGACGGTGCGCGCGTGGTGGTGCAATACCAAGGTTGTGCGAAAGCAGGCTTCTGTTACCCGCCAGAAACTCGCGTGATTCCTATCAGCGCGTTTACTTCGTCGAACTCAGATTCAACAACGGCGACAACTGCATCAAAAGCAGAACAGGCACCAACAGCAACGCCACCAGCGGCGCAATCATCTACGTCTGGTGACACATCATCGGCGCCAGTAACACAGCAAGATAGCCTTGCAGCCAACCTTGCTGATAACTGGTGGACACCACTTCTGTTCTTAGCGCTTGGTGTGGGCTTGGCGTTTACACCTTGTGTGCTGCCGATGTACCCAATTCTGACCAGCATAGTGCTTGGCAGTGGCAAACTAAGCCAACGCCGTGCGCTAGGCTTGTCATTCGTCTACGTGCAAGGCATGGCGCTGACTTACACCCTACTCGGCCTTGTGGTGGCATCTGCAGGTATGCAGTTCCAAGCGGCAATGCAACACCCTTATGTGCTGATTGGCTTGAGCGTACTGTTCATTGCACTCGCTTTGTCTATGTTTGGTCTGTACTCATTACAGCTACCAAGCAGCGTTCAAACATGGTTGAATAACTTAAGTAATAAGCAACAGGGTGGCAGCAGTGCAGGCGTATTCGCCATGGGGGCGATTTCTGGACTGGTTTGTTCTCCTTGTACCACGGCACCTCTGTCTGGTGCGCTACTTTACGTGGCACAAAGCGGCGATTTGCTGACGGGTGGTATCGCGTTATACGCGCTGGCGATGGGCATGGGTATTCCGCTTATTCTTGTTGCAGTCTTCGGCAACAAACTGCTACCAAAAGCAGGTGGTTGGATGGACCGTGTGAAAACACTCTTCGGCTTTATTCTGCTTGCCGCGCCTATCTTCTTACTAGAACGCATCATGCCAGAAATGTGGTCAACGATTCTGTGGTCAGCACTGGGTATTGCTGCTTTTGGTTGGCTATACCACATCAAAAACAGTCTAGAGTTTGGTGGCTGGAAACAAAGTGCCGTGGGCATAATCGCCGTCTTAGGTTTGCTAGCCTCAGCACAACCTATCTTAAATTACTGGTTTGGCAACAGCACAACACAAACTCAGCAAGCCACTGTTAGCTTTACTCGCATTGCTAACGTGGCGGAGCTTGAAGAACAACTGGCACTTGCGAAAGCGGCAGGTAAACCCGTCATGCTCGATTTCTACGCCGATTGGTGTGTAGCATGTAAAGAGTTTGAAAAGTACACCTTCCATGCCCCAAGCGTCGAAGCCAAACTGCAAGACTTCGTTCTTCTGCAAGCGGACGTGACCAAAAATCAAGTGCAAGACATCGAACTACTGAAGCACATGAATGTACTTGGTTTACCAACAATTGAGTTTTGGGATGCCAGTGGCGAACACGTTTCAAACGCTCGTTTGACGGGCTTTATGCAAGCCGAGCCTTTCTTAGAGCATATCAAGCAGTTCTGATAACCAGATATTCAAACGCCGGTGATGTCCACTGGCGTTTTTTATTGCTCAGATTTGAATAAGAACATTGCGTTTATATGCAATTTTCCTAATAAAAGTCGATTTGGTTCAGACTTTTAGCGAATAAATATTGTCCACTCTCTCAAAGCTGGACAATAATAAATTTAACGAAATAGTCAAAAGTGTTTAACGTCATGGATTCGACCTACACCATCATTATTGCAGATGATCACCCACTCTTCCGGAATGCCTTGTTTCAATCTATCCACATGGCTATTAGTGGTGCAAATTTGCTGGAAGCGGACTCACTCGACGCACTTCTGGCTTTGTTGGAGCGAGAGGAAGAGCCAGATTTAGTGCTATTGGATCTCAAAATGCCAGGAGCAAATGGTATGTCTGGCTTGATTCATTTGCGAGCAGAGCATCCAGATTTACCTATCGTCGTCGTTTCAGCGAGTGAAGAGCCGGCGATCGTGACGCAAGTGAAAAGCCATGGTGCGTTTGGTTTTATTCCCAAGTCCAGCGACATGCGCGAATTAGTGAACGCACTCAATCAAGTGCTGAATGGCGACCCATATTTCCCTGAAGGGCTGATCACCAATAACGCGGCATGTAATGACTTAGCGGAAAAGATTGCTGCGCTAACACCACAGCAATATAAAGTGTTGGGAATGTTGTCCGATGGCTTGCTGAACAAGCAAATCGCTTACGAATTGAATGTTTCAGAAGCCACCATAAAAGCGCACATGACAGCTATTTTCCGTAAGCTCGGTGTAAAGAACCGCACGCAAGCCGTGATTATGCTGACGGAAATGAGCGACTAGATTGACGTCTTATCGTCAGACTTACTTTTTTCGTTTGGCAATCGGATACCGACTTTAGTGACCTGCTGATCAACAACATCAGCGACGATCCAATGCAAACCTTGCCACTCGAAATGGTCTCCCAATACTGGCGTGCTACCTAATTGCTCTTCGACAAGGTTTCTCAAACTTTTATCCAGCGGTTCATCCCCCAGATTCAAACCATACATCACGGCAATATCGGCAAGCTTCACTTCAATATCGAGGAAGAAGTCACCGAAGAATCGCGCTAGCGACGCTTTCTCTGGGGCTTCACTAAACAGTAAGCTCAGTGCATCTAAATCCTTTTCTTGTGCTAATACACACAAGGTATCATCTTCCTCAAGACGCGTACTGCCGGATGGGTGCAATAGCTCTTTACTGCGAAATACAGCGGCGATACGCGTTCCTTCCGGCATCGAAAGACTACGTAATGGCTCACCAATGCACCATTTATCTGCTTTAAGTCTATAGATAAACAGCTCCCACTCACTGGTCGGGTAAATCTCTACACCCGTACGCGAAATTGGCTCAGGCTTAGAAGGTAGCTCGACCTTTGCAAGAGACATCGCCTTAGTCAACGTGCCCCCTTGTACTATCAAAGACACCATTACTACAAAGAATGCCAAATTGAAGTACAGTTGAGCATCTGGCAACCCTGCCATCATCGGAAATACCGCGAGGATGATAGGTACAGCACCACGCAGTCCTACCCAAGAGACAAACCACTTTTCACGTGGCGTGAAACTCTTGAATGGCAGTAAACCAATCCAAACTGAGATTGGTCGGGCAAACAAAATCATCCCGAAGGCAAGCGCAAGACCTGGCAACGCAATAGAGAGTAAATTAGATGGTGTAACCAACAAGCCAAGCACCAAGAACATACCAATTTGAGCTAGCCACGTCATACCATCTAAAACATGAAGAATAGAGTGTCGGCTGCGTGTTGGACGGTTACCTAATAAAAGACCAACGAGGTAAATCGACAAAATACCACTGCCACCCAAAGTGTTAGATAAAGCAAAAATAAGCAAGCCACCACTGACCGTTAAAATAGAATACAGCCCATCTGGTAATTGATTGCGATTGATAACTTTCCATAAGATCCAGCCACCAGCGAAGCCAAGTAACGCGCCGATACCAAACTGCTTAAGAAAACTGAACGCCAAAAAGCCCGCACTTAAGTCAGCGCCAGGGTTCGCTAAAATAGCAATCAGAGTTACGGTCAGAAACACCGCCATTGGGTCATTGGTGCCGGATTCAATTTCCAGCGTTGAACCAACACGTTCGTTCAGGCTACGACCTTTGAGTAGAGAGAAGACCGCGGCAGCATCGGTGGAACCAACAATCGCACCAACCAATATGCCTTGCAATAAATCTAAGTCGAATAACCACGTTGCCATCAGCCCGGTCAAAATGGTGGTGATCGCAACGCCAAATGTCGCCAAAGAGACCGAGGGCCATAACGCAACCCTAAAGCTGGCGACCCGCGTTCTCATCCCACCATCAAGCAAAATGATGGCTAATGCGAGGTTACTAACCAAATAAGCGATGGAAAAGTTATCGAATAAAATGCCGCCTAAGCCGTCTTCCCCCGCCAGCATTCCAACGGCTAAAAATACCAAAAGAATTGGGATCCCCAACTTAGAAGACACTGGGCTTAAAAGAACGCTAAGTGCGATTAACAACGCACCTATTAGAAAAAAACTGTTAATGGTGTCTGCGTCCATTCTCACCCTCCCTTAATGAAAAACGATAATAATTGTGATGAGCAAGGCTACTTCGTTAATGAGGTAATGCCCTAATCTGCCTCCCCTTTACACCGTCTCAAAATGCGAGGTTGTACGAGAATGACTCAGTTATATTACTTTATTGTGCGTTAAAACGGTGATTTGATGCGAAAACTTTATGTAAATAAATTACTTGAGAGCTTTCTTATCTACGCCTTCTCTCTTTAAGAGCCACAAGATCACCACCAATATTTACACAGCATCTCCAAGTTCAATGAAGAAAAGATTAATGGCCAGTCTTAATCATGCTTGTTTATCCAATCAACCTTTAGACCTTTGGCTAACTTAACAGTTTATTAACATAACATTTTGCCCCTTTGTTCGCTGCAAAAGCCCATAGCATGGGGATTCTTCATTTTTAACACCCCGACTAAAGTTGAAAAGAGTTATTGCCAACACCTTGCTAATGTACACATTGAAACATTTCATTAACAACAATACCAATCGTAAGGAGACGGCAATGGCATTTGAAAGCGAAGAAAGAGCCAAAGCCTATTGGGACAAAAACGTGAAGCTCATGATCGGCCTAATGGTCATCTGGTTCGTCGTGTCTTTCGGCTGCGGCATCTTATTTGTCGACGTACTAAATCAATTTCAACTAGGCGGTTACAAACTCGGTTTCTGGTTTGCTCAACAAGGCTCCATCTATGCCTTCCTAGGAATTATTTTCTATTACGCATGGAAGATGCGCCAAATTGACCGTGAATTCGGCGTGGACGAATAAGGAGTCACTCAGATGGATTTGAAAACTATTACCTACCTGGTCGTTGGCGCCACGTTCATCCTGTACATCGGGATTGCTATTTGGGCTCGCGCCGGCTCAACCAAAGAGTTTTATGTCGCTGGTGGCGGTGTAAACCCGATTGCAAACGGTATGGCAACCGCAGCCGATTGGATGTCCGCAGCGTCGTTTATCTCAATGGCAGGCTTAATTGCCTTCATGGGCTATGGCGGCTCAGTATTTCTAATGGGTTGGACTGGTGGTTACGTTCTGCTTGCGCTGTTGCTAGCACCTTACCTACGCAAATTTGGGAAGTTTACGGTGCCAGAGTTTGTTGGTGAACGCTTTTACTCCAATACCGCACGTATCGTAGCGGTTGTTTGTCTTATCATCGCATCAGTGACTTATGTTATCGGTCAGATGAAAGGCGTAGGTGTTGCGTTTGGTCGCTTCTTAGAAGTGGATTACTCCACCGGCCTATTAATTGGTATGTGTATCGTTTTCATGTACGCGGTTCTTGGCGGCATGAAAGGCATCACTTACACGCAGATTGCTCAATATTGCGTACTCATTCTTGCTTACACTATCCCTGCAATCTTTATCTCTCTGCAACTCACTGGTAACCCAATCCCACAAATTGGTCTGGGGAGTACCATGGCTGGTACCGATGTCTATCTACTCGATCGGCTTGACCAAGTGGTGACCGAACTCGGATTCAGTGAATACACGACCCAAGTACGTGGCGACACACTTAATATGTTTGTCTACACCATGTCACTGATGATTGGTACTGCCGGTCTACCACACGTAATTATCCGTTTCTTTACCGTGCCGAAGGTTCGCGACGCACGTACATCAGCAGGCTGGGCTCTGATCTTCATCGCAATCCTTTACACTACTGCACCAGCGGTATCAGCGATGGCTCGCCTCAACCTAATGAATACGGTAAATCCAGCTCCGGGTCAACACCTAGCGTATGACGAGCGTCCTGCGTGGTTCAAAAACTGGGAAACAACTGGACTACTCGGTTTTGACGATAAAAATGGCGATGGCAATATCCAATACACTTCAGATGCGTCCACCAACGAACTGCGCGTTGATAACGACATCATGGTATTGGCTAACCCAGAGATCGCTAAACTACCAAACTGGGTGATTGCACTTGTGGCAGCAGGTGGTCTTGCAGCTGCACTATCTACCGCAGCAGGTTTACTACTCGCCATTTCTTCAGCTATTTCCCATGACTTAATCAAAGGGGTTATCAATCCGAACATATCCGAGAAAAAAGAGCTACTTGCTAGTCGAATATCAATGGCAGTAGCGATAGCAGCCGCAGGCTATCTCGGTTTAAATCCGCCTGGATTTGCCGCAGGTACGGTAGCACTCGCCTTTGGTCTTGCCGCTTCATCCATCTTCCCTGCATTGATGATGGGCATCTTCAGCAAGAGCATCAACAAAGAAGGCGCAATCGCCGGTATGATTGCGGGTATCAGTATTACGCTGTTCTACGTATTCCAACACAAAGGCATCCTTTTCGTTGCTGATTGGAAATATCTAGAAAGCTGGGGAACAAACTGGTTCCTGGGTATTGAGCCAAACGCGTTTGGTGCTATTGGCGCACTATTTAACTTCATCGTCGCATTCGCTGTATCCAAAGTAACAGCAGAAACGCCACAAGAAGTAAAAGACCTAGTCGAACACGTTCGCGTGCCAGTAGGTGCTGGTAGTGCAGTGGATCACTAAAAACTAATCAAAACCACAAAAGCCCCGTTTGGAACCAGCCGTCCGGGGCTTTTTTATTCTCACTTTTCAGTTACCATATTCGCAGTATGTCGTTGCAAGGAAGCCAAGATGTTCAAAAACAAGCACTTTATTCTCGCTCTACTGATTGCGCCAGTTCTCTCTTTGATCGCTTACTTCGGTACCGATATGGCCCTCAGCGAGAAGCCCCACGCGGCGCAAGAAGGGGAAACTTACAAACTCGCGAGTAAGTCTAATTGTCGTTACACCAGCGGTCTGTGTGATATGGAAAATGGCGATTTTAAAGTGAAATTTCGCTCGGAAAAACTCACTAAAAATAACTTAGAATTGTCACTCAACGCCGCTTACCCACTCGAAGGGGTTAAAGTTTCTATTGTGAGTGACAAAGAGAAAAACGCTCAACCGATTGATATGAAGCCCGCCGATCAAGCAGGCCAAAGCTGGTACATCACCTTACCAAAGCCTGCATCTGCAGAAAGCTGGTTAAGAGTCGTCATTCAATCAGGCGGCACACTGTATTATGGTGAAACGCAAACCGCATTTGTGAAGTACGAAACCTTATTTACTGAATAACGCTGACAAGCTAATTCACCGGTCTTCAAACGACAGTGACTTAGTTTCACTCAGCATAAATGAATTCCTACTCAGCCGACGCCTTTGCGTCGGCTTTTGTTTCCGTAAGTCTTTCTTCAACAACCTCTTACTCTAAAAAGGGTTGCCAACCCACAAGTTAATTGATAATAATTATCATTACATTCAATGAGAGGTGGTTATGGACAACAAACGGGACATCTTTAACGCATTTTTTAAAGCCCAAGATAGATTCCTTCTCGCCGCACCACATGGCTTTGAGCCAGACGTGATTCATGACTATATTCATTGGGGAATGGTGTTGTCTTCCTGTTATGAACACGATGCCGATGAAGAAAATCTATTGTTGTGTGAGCTGTTTTTACGTCAGGTTTATTTCCATTTACTAGACGCAATTCAAGACTCAACTCGCAGTCGTATCTTCCGTCGTGTCTGTCTCGATTCTATCCATACGCCATTATTTTGCCTCAAACGCTATTACTACCAGTTTGAACAAGGCGACGTGAAATTTCTCGCACTACAACAACAATTACGCCTGATTCAAATCTCACTCGATTAACCAAAAGGATCCCTACCATGAGCACCGAATTCCGCATAGAAACTGACAGTATGGGCGAAGTAACGGTCCCTGCAGATGCTCTCTACCAAGCCCAGACTCAACGCGCCGTCGATAACTTCTCATTCAGTCAACATAAAATGCCATCTGGTTTTATCAAAGCGTTAGCACACATCAAGCAGACTGCGGCACTCACCAACGCACAGCTAGGGCTGCTTGAGGGAGATATTGCCAACGCGATTGCTGACGCAGCTCAAGCAATTATCGAAGGCAATCATATTGAGCAATTCCCAATTGACGTGTTCCAAACGGGATCTGGCACTAGCTCAAATATGAATGCGAATGAAGTAATTGCAACACTGGCCTCCCAGCATCTAGGCGGCACTGTCAGCCCTAATGATCACGTCAACATGGGGCAAAGCAGCAACGATGTGGTACCAACGGCCATTCAAGTTAGCGCAGCATTAGCCATCGAAAAACAGCTCTTCCCGGCCCTGTCACACCTCAGCCAAACACTAGAGTCTAAACAGCAAGCATTGAAAGATGTTGTAAAAACCGGTCGCACCCACTTAATGGACGCGATGCCAATTACCTTTGCTCAAGAACTTGGCGGTTGGCAGTTCCAAATCGAGCATGCAAAACAAGCGATTGAACAAGCTCTTCCTGCTGTAAAAGCCTTAGCCCAAGGTGGTACGGCGGTTGGAACGGGGATCAATGCCGATCCACGCTTTGCAGACTTATTCGCTAGCAACCTAACCCAGTCAACTCGTATTCAGTTCACGGCCAGTGATAACTTCTTTTTCAATTTAAGCAGTCAAGATGCGATCGTCGCTCTGTCGGGACAGCTCAAAACAGCAGCAGTTGCGATCATGAAGATCGCAAACGATCTTCGTTGGATGAATTCAGGCCCATTGGCTGGTTTAGGTGAGATTGAATTACAAGGCTTGCAACCGGGTTCTTCCATCATGCCTGGCAAAGTAAATCCTGTGATCCCAGAAGCCGCAGCTATGGCATCAGCGCAAGTCATTGGTAATGACACCACCATTACCGTCGCAGGCCAAGCGGGCAACTTCCAGCTTAACGTCATGCTGCCAGTTATTGCTCATAACGTATTGGAGAGCGTCGAGTTACTCTCTAACAGCGCAACCGCTTTAGCTGACAAAGCCATTGCGACGTTTGAAGTTCGCCAAGATAACTTGGATGTAGCACTCGCCAAAAACCCTATTTTGGTCACGGCTCTCAACCCGGTCATTGGTTACCTAAAAGCGGCAGAAGTCGCGAAAAAAGCCTACAAACAGGGACGCGCGATTATTGATGTCGCGGAAGAAGAAACTGATTTGGATAGAGCCACACTAGAGCGATTACTTAATCCAGCCAAACTGACTCAAGGCGGCGTCGCAGAATAAGCGGCAAACTCAGCCTATCAACTAAGATTACAAACATCGAGACCTCCATTCGGAGGTCTCTTTTTATAGCGATTTTTCAAACACTCCAATCCTAAGCGACTCGATTGAGCACCGAACGCAGCTTAAGCGGCTTAACTGGCTTAGCAATAAAGCTGAACCCATTTGCTTTGATGCCATCAAGCATATCATCGGTACGATCTGCACTGATGATGACGCCTTCAAAGCTGTGGCCTAATCTCAGGCGGCATTGCTGTAGCACTTCTAAACCAGTACGACCATCATCAAGTCGGTAATCGGAGAAAATTACATCCGGAATCCAACCATCCTCAAGCGCTTGTAGACTTTCAACTAAATCAATCGCAACTCGTGTATCGCAGCCCCATCGGGAAAGTAAGTTTTCCATGCCGACTAGAATGTCAGGCTCATTATCGACACATAGGATTCTCAGATGACCAAGTTCAGATTGCTTACTCATTGCCACGTGAACTGGATGAGGCTGAACATGATCAGCTTTATCTAGGGTGATGGAAAAAACACTGCCTTTTCCAACCCAAGAGCGCATCGAAATTTCATGCCCAAGTACCTGAGCAATTCCTTTCGAAATCGCCAAACCAAGTCCGAGACCTTGGTCGGAACGAACTTGAGTTCCGCGATTAAACTCTTCAAAAATCTCTTGCTGCTTCTCTTCTTCAATCCCCACTCCATTATCCCATACATCAATACGCACTCGCCCTTTCACGCGGCGAACACCGAGTGCGACTTTGCCATTCGGGTTATAACGAAACGCATTGGTCAGGAAGTTTTGCACCACACGGCGCAGCAGTTTGGGATCCGACTTAACCATGAGTGAGGACGGAATCATGGTGAACTCTATACCTTGCGGTTTGGCTAACGCACTAAACTCAGCATTCAAATTCGATAACACATCATTTAACGCAAAGCCATGCACGTTGACTTCCAACTTGCCCGATTCCAAACGCGAGATATCCAGCAAATCTCCAATTAAGTCTTCGGCAGCCTCTAAAGCACTTTCAATGTGTGCTGACAGCTTTTTGGCTTCGCTGTCTTTGGCGACTTCCGATAGTGAAGAAGCGAATAGACGCGCCGCGTTGAGCGGTTGCATCAAGTCATGGCTTACTGCCGCCAAGAACCGTGATTTGGATTTCGATTCCAAATCCGAGCGCTGCGTCGCTTCCACCAGCTGCTTGTTAAGTTGTTCTAATTCTCGAGTCCGCAGACGTACCCTTTCTTCCAATGTCTCGTTGGCGTCTTTCAGTGCTTGCTCTGCATCACGGAATACGGTGATGTCGGTAAAGCTCATCACAAAGCCACCACCTGGCATTGGGTTACCTTGCACCTCTATCACGCGACCATCGGGACGAACCCGAGAAGAGGTGTGCCGAGTCCCTTGCTCAAGGTGATAAACACGGCGACGAACGTGGTCATCAGGGTCACCAGGGCCACACAACCCCTGCTCTGCATTGTGCCGAATCACATCCGCAATCGGTCGACCTACTTGAATCAGGCCTGGCGGAAATTCAAAGAGTTCTAAATAGCGTTGGTTCCACGCTACCAAGCGTAGTTGCTTATCGACGACCGCAATACCTTGTCCAATATGCTCAATCGCGCCTTGGAGTAAACCCCGACTAAAATCGTACAGTTCAGAGGCTTCATCGACGATAGTCGCCACCTCTTCAAGCTGCATGTTTCTTCCTTGCAGAGCGGAAGTAAGTACTAACTTAGCAGAAGATGCACCAAATACCCCTGCTAGCACACGCTCCGTATGCCGAATCAGAGAAGATGGCGCTTGCTGATTCGGCATTAACTCTTCTCGTTGCTGGCTCCAGTAGGCTTGAAACGCCGCTTTAACTCGCGTTCGTCCGACAAATCTGGACGCTAGCATTTCCAGTTCCGCAACCGTAACGCGGCTCTGGTACAGGCTCATATTTTCGCTTTCAGGCAGCGGTGTACCAACGAATGATGCCGATTGTAAGCGCTCACTTAGGCTTGGTCGGGTAGCCATAGAAACCACAACAAAACACACTGCATTAGCGACCACACTGAGGATCATCCCCCAATCTGAAATCGCGATATCAAAACTAGCCAATACCTCTGGTGGCGTAATCAACCAGATCAGGAAGTTATTACTGGCGTCTCCGGCAAGCATGTCTGTTTGGCTCATTAACGTAATCAACCAGGTAGCAAAACCCACCGCGAGGCCAACATACACACCTTTCTTATTCCCTTGACGCCAATACATACCGCCAACCAGCGCAGGAGCAAATTGCGTGATAGCCGCGAACGAGAGAAAGCCGATAGCAGAAAGTGAATGAATGGTGTCCAACGCTTGATAGAAACACCACGCGCCAATCAACAAAACTAAAATCAAACCACGGCGGATCCGCAGTAATAATTCAGAAAAATGGTGGTGGTTACGCTGCGTCAGTCGCATGCGACGCAATAGCAATGGCATAACCAAGTCATTCGAGACCATGATCGCTAAGGCAATCGTCGATACGATAACCATGCCGCTTGCCGCTGAAGTACCGCCTAGAAACGCAAGCAAGGCGATTTCACTCGCCCCGACCGACATCGGCACACTGATGACATAAGTATCAGGCGAAGCGCCACTCAAGAGGCCTTGCCCTACCCACGCAATAGGTAAAACAAAAATCCCCATTAAGATCAGATAAATGGGGAACAACCAACGAGCCACGTGCAAATCTTGAGCACGTTCATTTTCCACCACCATCGTATGGAATTGTCGCGGAAGGCAAACGATCGCCAGCATGGTCAGTACAGTATGAATCAATATAGTCGGGATATTTGGTGACTGATACGTCTGCGCGGCAACATCAAGTAAGCTCAAACTCTCGGTGTTCATCGCCAACCAAACAATGAAGACACCGACCACTAAAAAAGCCAGCAGTTTGATAATGGATTCGAAGGCAATTGCCATCATCATCCCACGATGGTGTTCCGTGTTATCAATGTGGCGGGTACCGAATAGCATCGTAAAAATCGCCAATGCGACCACAACAAACCACGACACGCTATCGTTTTGATAACCAAAATCAGTAGCCAGCTCCGGAGCAATAATTTCAAGCCCCATAGTGATACCACGCAGCTGTAAAGCGATGTACGGCAAAATTCCCGCAACCGCTATGAGCGTAACAACCACGGCCAAACCTTGGGATTTACCGTAGCGTGCTCCGATAAAGTCAGCAATCGACGTGATGTGTTCCCGTTTAGCAATCAAAATAAGCCGAGCTAAAACGCGCCATCCGATGGTAAACACTAAAATGGGAGCAATATAGATGGGCAAGAAAGACCAAGGATTACTGCTGGCCTGCCCGACCGTGCCGTAGAAGGTCCATGATGTACAGTACACCGCAATGGAAAGGCTATAAATCCAAGGCCGCCAGCGTGCTAGCCACCTTTTCTGAATGTCGCCGTACCACGCGATGATAAATAAAGCTCCCAAATACGCTAAAGAAACGGGAACCACCAGCCATCCTTGCATCCGATATCCTTTCTTGCCTTTCTTGCCTTTCTTGCCTTTCTTGCTACTTTTAAAGCAAGAGAATAAAAAAACCTCTCCATGAGGGAGAGGTTTCATTTAACACTGCTTTGATAACGGAGACAAAGCTTAGTTTTTAACCTTTGTTACATAAGTCTAATTCTGTGTTTCAAGTGGCTTGTCTGATACATCAACCACCTGATGTGGGTCTTGCGAATCAAGCTTGATGAACAGAGCCAATAACCCCATCGCGGCCATGCCCCAGAACACAAGCGGTCCCCAGTGCTCATAACCCCAGCCACTCAATACGGTCATTAACGCGATAAATGCGCCCAACGGAATCGCGTTATACAACGCTTGCAACGCTACGATCTTATTTTCTTCGGAGTTTTGGATATATTGGATCGCGGCAATGTGTGCGGTAGCGAAAGTCACACCATGCAATAGTTGAACAATCACCAAAGCAATAATTGATGTTGTCGACGCCGTAATACCCCAACGCATCATTACACCAACGGCAGCAGCAATAAACAGCGCGCGTATTGACCAACCTACGAATAAACGCTTACTCAGTGCAAACACTGCCACTTCTGCGGCCACCCCCAAGCTCCATAAGTAGCCAATGACATCTTCCGAGTGACCAGCGGCCTTCCAGTGAATCGCACTAAAGCCGTAGTAAGCCGCATGACTGCCCTGAATTAGTGACACCAACACTAAGAATTTTAGTATCGGCTTGTCGGTCAAAAGAGCGGTCAGCTTTGGACGTTCTGCGCTTTGCCCACCGTGCGTTACAGGCATTGGGTTAGTCGGTCGCATAGCAAACAGCAACGAGATAAACACGCCGAACATCGCAGTGTACAAGATCATATCGGAGCCAAATTCAGCCACCAGGTAGCCCACTACCGTCGAGCCTGCGATAAAGGCGATCGAACCCCATAGCCGCGTGCGGCCATAATCGAGCATTTTCAGGCGAGCGTAGTAATTTGCCATCGCGTCCGACAACGGAATAATCGGTCCACAACAAAGATTGAACAACACTGTCGCTAGTGCCATTAACCAAAAGCTACCACCCGTAAAAAAGTGAAATCCAACAAAAAGGAGGGCAGCGAAACTCAACCAACGTAAAGCAGGCATAAGATGTTCGACTTTGTGTACTCGTGGGGTGATCACGATATTGGCAACACAACGTGTCGCAAGGCCTAACCCGACCAGCAAACCGATATCTGTCGAAGATACGCCCTGATCCTTAAACCAAAGTGACCAAAATGGCAGATACACGCCATACGCAAAGAAGAATCCGAGAAAGTACTGGGAAATCCAGCCATACGGAGAAGGTTTCAACATTACTAATATCCTAAAACGGGAACACCAACGTTCGAGCCGGGAATTATGGATCGCCATGCGTATTATAAAAAGGGAAGAATAAGAAACTTATCGTTTCCTCGATGGAATACTAACTTTGCGACATTTGGCATCTTCAAACGAAAACATCGTAATTTAGACCAAAGTCGTCTGGCTTCCGGTAAGAAATTTGTCAGACTTAGAGAGTGTTCCTTCCATCATTATTGGGTGTTCTCATGCCTGACAAATTTAACATGCAATCTCCACCGTTCGATCGCTTAACTGAAGCACAACAAACGCGACTGCGATCGTCTCTGGACGTCGCCTACTATCGAGCTCGAGATGTTATTTTATCCTGCGGACAGAAGAACCCCCACTTACATATTCTGATCAAAGGCGCGGTAGAAGAGCGCTCCAACGATCAACAGGAAGTGTTCGCACATTATGCCAACGACGATATGTTCGATGTACGCTCGTTACTTGAAGACAAGGTACGTCATCACTACATCGCGCTTGAGGACACGCTCTCTTACCTACTGCCGAAAGAAATTTTCCTTGCCCTTTACAACGAAAATGGCCAGTTTGCAGCCTATTTCGATAACAATTTATCGAAACGGCAAGAGCTCATCGAAGCGGCCCATCAACAGCAAAACTTAGCGGAGTTTATTCTCACTAAAGTTGACCGCAGCATTTATCACCCACCGATGATCCTCGAACCAAATACACCAATTAACGAGGTAACACGTTCCTTAAAAGAAAATGGGATTGACGCTGCATTGGTTCAACTCCATGGCGATGATCCACGATTGGAAAAATGGCCATCAGCCCACCCGTACGCAATAGTGACTCGTACTAATATGCTGCATTCTGTGATGTTGGATGGTTGCGCGCTCGACACACCAGTGGGTGAGATCGCGAGCTTTCCTGTTTATCACGTTGATGATGGTGACTTTCTATTCAACGCCATGATCACAATGACCAGAAACAGAATGAAACGCCTCATGGTATGTGAAGGCAACAGAGCCGTCGGCATGCTGGATATGACCCAAATTCTTAGCGCGTTCTCAACCCACTCTCACGTGTTAACGCTCAGTATTGCTCGAGCAAGCAGCGTGGAAGAGCTCGCTTTGGCCTCAAACCGCCAACGTCAATTGGTCGAGAGCTTATTGAAAAACGGCATCCGCACTCGCTTCATCATGGAGCTGATCTCAGCCGTAAACGAGCAAATTATCGAGAAAGCGTTCGAGTTAGTAATACCACCAGCCTTGCACGACCATTGTTGCTTGATCGTACTCGGCTCTGAAGGCCGAGGAGAGCAAATTCTCAAAACCGATCAAGACAATGCCCTGATTATTCAAGATGGTCTGGAATGGCCTCATTGCGAACAAGTGATGCAATCCTTCACACACACCCTACAACAGCTCGGTTATCCACTTTGCCCTGGTAAAGTGATGGTTAACAACCCGAAATGGGTCAAAACACAGCAAGAATGGATAAGCACCCTAAACCACTGGATAGCTAAAGCCGAACCACAACAAATCATGGACTTAGCCATTTTCAGTGACGCCCATGCTGTTGCTGGGAATTGCGAGCTGCTGGCTCCAATTGCGGTGCATCTTCGTGACACAATGAAAGATCGCATGTTGATATTGTCTGACTTTACTCGCCCTGCCTTGCAGTTTTCGGTGCCCCTAACTCTATTTGGCAACGTAAAAAGTGCTAAAGACGGATTGGACATTAAACGCGGCGGTATTTTCCCAATTGTACACGGCATTCGCACCTTGTCTTTGGAATATGCCATTGAGGAGAAGAACACGTTTGAGCGCATTGAAGCTCTGAGAAATAAGCGCATCTTAGAACCCGAAACAGCAGATAATCTCAACGAAGCACTAAAATTGTTCTTTAAACTTCGCCTTAACCAGCAACTCAAAAAGCAAGAAGCGTTGAATAACATTGATATTAAACAACTGGATAGAACTGAGCGTGATTTGCTTCGCCACAGCTTACATGTGGTGAAGAAATTTAAGCAATTTTTAGGCTTCCATTATCAAATTCGTGATTAACCCTGATTTTCATAAATCACAGAGGCGTAGGCAATGAACTGGTTACAACGCAAATACTGGCACTACAAACTGAAAGGTTCGCCTTATCAGTCGCTGTTTTGCACGCCAGATAAAACAGAATACGTCTCTCTTGACTGCGAAACCACCAGCCTTGACCCAAATCGCGCCGAGCTGGTGACTATTGCAGCCACCAAGATCATCGACAACCGCATCATCACCAGTCAACCATTTGAAGTCCGCTTACGCGCGCCGCAATCGCTCGACTCAGGCTCGGTCAAGATCCATCGAATTCGCCACCAAGACTTAGTCGATGGCATCAGTGAAAAAGAGGCGCTGCTCGAGCTGCTCGACTTTATCGGCAACCGACCACTTGTGGGCTATCACATTCGTTACGATAAAAAGATCTTAGACCTTGCTTGTCTGCGGCAACTTGGCTTCCCACTTCCTAACCCACTGATCGAAGTCAGTCAGATTTACCACGATAAGTTGGAACGACATTTGCCGAATGCCTATTTCGACTTAAGTCTGGATGCCATTTGTAAACACCTCGAACTTCCTATCCAAGACAAACACGACGCCTTGCAAGACGCGATTTCTGCCGCTTTGGTCTTTGTCCGCTTAACGAAAGGCGATTTACCCAACCTAACCGCGCCGTATACATAAAAATCAGTTGACCTAGCTCCCAGAAATGCTTTTGTTTCAGCGATTTCCCGGCGCTTCCATCACTCTCATCCTAAAGTCTAATTGTGGAAATACGCGCGGTGACTGACAGTTATAAGCACAACGTCGTCATTACCACGACCAAGTTATTTAGAACCAAAAAACAGCCCTACAAAAATATATTCAAAATCTTATCTAGATTGGTGTAAGGCCGAGAAATAAGGCACAAGGAGAGAAGCCATGAGCGAAGCCCACGTTTATCCGGTAAAAGAAAATATTAAAACTCATACACACGCGGATAATGATACTTACTTAGCCATGTATCAGCAGTCGGTAACCGATCCAGAGGGCTTCTGGAACGAACACGGCAAAATCGTTGATTGGATCAAACCTTTCACCAAAGTAAAAAGCACTTCTTTCGACACTGGCCATGTTGATATTCGCTGGTTTGAAGATGGCACACTGAACGTCTCGGCTAACTGTATTGACCGTCATCTCGCAGAACACGGGGACGACGTCGCCATCATTTGGGAAGGCGATGATCCAGCCGACGACAAAACACTCACTTTCAACGAACTGCACAAAGAAGTGTGTAAATTCTCCAACGCATTGAAAGAGCAAGGCGTACGCAAGGGCGACGTGGTGTGTCTATACATGCCAATGGTGCCAGAAGCTGCAGTGGCTATGCTCGCTTGTACCCGTATTGGTGCGGTTCACACCGTAGTATTTGGCGGTTTCTCACCAGAAGCGCTATCCGGCCGTATCATCGACTCTGACGCTAAAGTCGTGATCACCGCAGACGAAGGCGTACGTGGCGGACGCGCTGTTCCACTGAAAAAGAACGTGGATGAAGCACTAACCAACCCAGACGTAAAAACCATCAATAAAGTCGTCGTGCTTAAACGTACAGGTGGTGATGTTGAATGGCATGAACACCGTGATGTTTGGTGGCACGAAGCAACAGCCAACGTTTCTGACGTTTGCCCACCAGAAGAGATGAAAGCCGAAGACCCGCTGTTCATCCTCTACACATCTGGCTCGACAGGTAAACCTAAAGGCGTACTACATACTACAGGCGGTTACCTCGTCTACGCGGCAATGACCTTTAAATATGTCTTCGATTATCAACCAGGTGAAACCTTCTGGTGTACCGCGGATGTGGGCTGGATTACAGGCCATACTTACCTAATTTATGGTCCACTAGCGAACGGGGCCAAAACCATTCTGTTTGAAGGTGTTCCAAACTACCCAAGCACGGCTCGTATGAGTGAAGTGGTTGATAAGCACCAAGTGAACATTCTCTACACTGCGCCAACCGCTATTCGTGCACTAATGGCAAAAGGTAACGAAGCGGTAGCAGGGACATCTCGTTCAAGCTTACGTGTGATGGGTTCAGTAGGTGAGCCTATCAACCCTGAAGCGTGGGAGTGGTACTACAAAACGATTGGTAACGAGAGCTCGCCTATCGTTGATACTTGGTGGCAAACAGAGACCGGCGGTATCTTAATTGCACCACTACCAGGCGCAACAGACTTAAAACCAGGCTCAGCAACTCGACCATTCTTCGGAGTCCAACCTGCACTGGTTGATAACATGGGCAACATCATTGAAGAAACCGCAGCAGAAGGTAACTTGGTGATCCTTGATTCATGGCCAGGTCAGATGCGTACTGTTTATGGCGACCACGAGCGCTTTGAACAGACCTACTTCTCAACCTTCAAGGGAATGTACTTTACTAGTGATGGAGCTCGTCGTGACGAAGACGGTTACTACTGGATCACGGGCCGTGTTGATGACGTACTAAACGTGTCGGGTCACCGCATGGGTACCGCTGAAATAGAATCGGCTCTTGTCGCACATCATAAAATTGCTGAGGCCGCTATTGTGGGCATTCCGCATGATATCAAAGGCCAAGCTATCTACGCTTACATTACCTTGAACGATGGTGAATTCCCGTCAGCAGAGCTACACAAAGAAGTGAAAGATTGGGTGCGTAAAGAAATTGGTCCAATTGCAACACCAGATGTACTGCACTGGACGGATTCCTTACCGAAGACTCGTTCTGGTAAGATCATGCGTCGAATCCTGCGTAAAATTGCAACGGGTGATACTAGCAACCTCGGAGACACATCAACGCTTGCCGATCCGAGCGTTGTAGATAAACTTATCGCAGAGAAAGCAGAATTGGCATAAATTCAACCAACTGTTTTAAAAGCACTTTAAAAACCGCCATCACTCATGGCGGTTTTTTGCTTTAGTGCACAAATTGGCCACACAAAAAATATGGCAATTATGTTGTTTTTGTTAACTTGGTTACAGAAACGAGAGTGGCTATTAGGAGATTAGACCAGTAAATTGCTGCTAATTGCTATGAATTAGCTATAATCTTGGTCGATTTTTTAAAATTTGCTCGGTTTTAACAAAAAAATCGTGCTGAACTATCGTATATTTGGGAATATAAACGTTCCACTCACGATAAGGGAAGATAGCAACACAATGTCTGCAAAGTCACGGATTCTTGTTCTAAACGGACCAAATCTTAATCTATTGGGTCTGCGCGAACCGACACACTATGGTCACAGTACCTTAGCTCAAGTTGTGGATACTCTTACAGAGCAAGCCCATAATGCTGGGGTAGAACTGGAACACCTACAATCAAATCGTGAGTACGAACTGATTGAAGCCATTCACGCTGCCTATGGCAAGATTGACTTCATCATCATCAATCCAGCGGCTTTCACTCATACTAGTGTGGCGCTGCGAGATGCATTACTTGGCGTCGCCATCCCATTTATTGAGGTGCACTTATCAAATGTGCACGCACGTGAACCATTCCGTCATCACTCTTACCTGTCAGATAAAGCAGAGGGTGTGATTTGCGGTTTAGGCGCACAAGGTTATGAATTTGCTCTGTCTGCAGCGATCAATAAGCTACAGGCAAAGTAACCCTAACACTCTGCAACCCTACGAGGGTTGTCTTAATCACAAGATAAAAGAGAAAGAAAAGATGGATATTCGTAAAATCAAGAAGCTAATTGAGTTAGTTGAAGAGTCTGGCATTGCTGAGCTAGAGATCTCTGAAGGTGAAGAGTCAGTGCGCATCAGCCGTCATGGCACTGCAGCCCCTCAAGCACCAATTCACTACGCAGCAGCTCCAGCGGCGGCACCTGCTCCAGTAGCAGCGGCACCAGTAGCGGAAGCGCCAGCAGCAGAAGCTCCAGCAGCAACACCTGCAGGTCACCAAGTTCTTTCTCCAATGGTTGGTACTTTCTACCGCTCTCCAAGCCCAGACTCTAAAGCATTCGTAGAAGTGGGTCAGAAAGTAAATGCTGGCGATACTCTATGTATTGTTGAAGCAATGAAAATGATGAACCAAATCGAAGCGGACAAATCTGGCGTTGTTACAGCAATCCTAGCTGAAGACGGCCAACCAGTTGAATTCGACCAACCTCTTGTTGTAATCGAATAAGCGGGGCTTGCCTTATGCTAGACAAAGTAGTCATCGCGAACCGAGGTGAAATTGCACTTCGTATTCTTCGCGCTTGTAAAGAATTAGGTATTAAGACCGTCGCTGTTCACTCGACAGCTGACCGCGATCTTAAGCACGTACTACTCGCAGACGAAACCGTATGTATCGGCCCTGCTCGTGGTATCGACAGCTACCTAAACATTCCACGCATCATTTCTGCAGCTGAAGTGACTGGCGCTGTGGCTATCCACCCAGGTTACGGCTTCCTGTCTGAGAACGCAGACTTCGCAGAGCAAGTTGAGCGCAGTGGTTTCATCTTCGTTGGTCCAAAGGCAGACACTATCCGCCTAATGGGCGATAAAGTATCTGCTATCAATGCAATGAAGAAAGCAGGCGTTCCTTGTGTACCGGGTTCTGACGGCCCTCTAGACAATGACGAAGAGAAAAACAAAGCATTTGCTAAGCGCATTGGTTACCCAGTAATCATCAAAGCATCTGGCGGCGGCGGCGGTCGTGGTATGCGTGTTGTTCGCGCAGAGAAAGACCTTATCCAAGCCATTGCAATGACACGTGCTGAAGCAAAAGCGGCGTTCAACAATGACATGGTTTACATGGAGAAATTCCTAGAAAACCCTCGTCACGTTGAAGTTCAGGTTATTGCTGACGGTCAAGGCGGCGCAATCCACCTTGGTGAGCGTGACTGTTCAATGCAACGTCGTCACCAAAAAGTAGTGGAAGAAGCTCCAGCACCTGGTATCACCGAAGAAATGCGTAAGTACATCGGTGAACGCTGTACTCGTGCATGTATCGAGATCGGTTACCGCGGCGCAGGTACGTTTGAATTCCTATACGAGAACGGTGAGTTCTACTTCATCGAAATGAACACTCGTATTCAGGTAGAGCACCCAGTAACAGAGATGGTTACTGGCATCGACCTAATCAAAGAACAGCTTCGCGTTGCAGCGGGTCAGCCTCTGTCATTCACTCAAGATGATATTAAGATCCGTGGTCATGCGATTGAGTGTCGTATCAACGCAGAAGACCCTGAGCGCTTCCTACCATCTCCGGGTAAGATCGAGCGTTTCCACGCTCCTGGCGGTATGGGTGTACGTTGGGAATCTCATATCTACACAGGCTACACAGTTCCACCTCATTACGATTCAATGATTGGTAAACTGATCACTTACGGTGAGAACCGTGATGTAGCGATTGCACGTATGAAAAACGCACTGGGTGAGATGATCATCGAAGGCATCAAAACTAACGTGCCACTGCAGTTCTCCATTATGAATGACGAAAACTTCCAACACGGTGGTGCAAACATCCACTACCTAGAGAAGAAGCTTGGCTTACAATAAGCCTAAGCAAACGTCTTAAAAAATGCCCACTCCCGTGGGCATTTTTGTTTTATATGTACGCGAACGGCTCAACATATAAGTCGGCTTATTTGGGTATATACTCAAACAAATCGTAGAGTTCTGGTAAACTCTGCGCCACTTCATTCACTTTAAGAGCAAAAACCAATGCCTTGGATTCAAATCAAACTCAACGCGACCAATGAAAACGCTGAGCAAATCGGCGATATGCTAATGGAAGAGACTGGCGCGCTGTCTGTTACATTCTTAGACGCGCAGGATACACCTGTATTCGAACCTCTACCTGGCGAAACTCGCTTATGGGGCGATACTGATATTCTGGCACTGTATGATGCAGAAGCAGACACTAACTTCATCATCGACCAAGTTAAAGCGAGCAACATGCTGGCTGACAATTTTGCTTACAAAGTAGAACAGCTTGAAGATAAAGACTGGGAACGCGAATGGATGGAAAACTTCCACCCAATGAAATTTGGTGAACGCCTATGGATTTGTCCAAGCTGGCGCGACATTCCAGATCCTGACGCTGTTAATGTTATGTTGGATCCAGGCCTTGCATTCGGTACGGGTACTCACCCTACAACAGCACTTTGTCTTGAGTGGCTAGAAAGCATGGACTTAAGCGGTAAGACCGTTATCGACTTCGGTTGTGGCTCAGGTATTCTTGCGATCGCAGCGATCAAACTGGGCGCTGAAAAAGTGATAGGGATCGACATTGATCCTCAAGCCCTGCTTGCTTCAAAAGACAATGCTGAGCGTAATGGCGTTGCAGACAAACTAGAAGTTTACTTACCGCAAAATCAACCTGAAGGTCTCGTCGCTGACGTCGTTGTGGCCAACATCCTTGCAGGACCTTTACGTGAACTTGCACCTATCATCAAAGGACTAGTTAAGCCAAATGGCGACCTCGCTATGTCCGGCGTATTAGACACTCAAGCTGAAGATGTTGCGAACTATTACCGTGACGAGCTTCACATTGACCCAATTGTTGAGCAAAGTGAATGGTGTCGCATCTCTGGTCGTAAGCAAGGCTAGACAAGGTTTTCAGAGCTAATTGTTTGAAATTTATACAATTTACAAAAACAATTTGTAAATGCTCAAATATTAGTCTTTTCACGCAGTGAAAAAATGCGTAAAATGCGCGCCCTTGCTGGTACAGAACTGTGATGACGTTTTGAAAATCGGAAACTATCAACTTAAGAACAATCTAATCGTAGCCCCTATGGCTGGTGTAACGGATAGACCGTTTCGCGAGTTGTGTCTTCGCTATGGTGCGGGAATGGCCGTCAGTGAAATGATGTCTGCTAACCCAAAACTATGGGGAACGTCAAAGTCGAAACAGCGCATGGTACACGAGGGCGAATCGGGCATTCGCTCTGTACAGATTGCGGGTTCCGATCCACAGCTTATGGCGGACGCAGCTCAATTCAGTGTTGAGAACGGTGCACAAATCATCGACATCAACATGGGCTGCCCGGCAAAAAAAGTGAATAAGAAGCTAGCGGGCTCTGCTCTGCTTCAATACCCAAACATTATCGAAGAGATTTTGAAAGCGGTCGTGAATGCAGTGGACGTTCCTGTAACGTTAAAGACTCGAACTGGCTGGGATACAGACAACAAGAACTGTGTCCAGATCGCTAAATTAGCCGAAAACTGCGGCATACAAGCTCTTGCTCTGCATGGCAGAACGAAAGCATGTATGTACAAAGGTGAGGCCGAATATGACAGCATTAAAGCGGTAAAAGAGGCGATTTCAATTCCGGTTATCGCGAACGGTGATATCGATAGCCCGGAGAAAGCCAAATTTGTACTGGAGTACACCGGTGCAGACGCTTTAATGATTGGACGCCCTGCCCAGGGTCGTCCTTGGATTTTCCAGGAAATCCATCACTATTTGGAAAACGGCACCACAATGGAGGAACTTCCAACTGAGGAAGTGAAAACCATTATGCTTGGTCATGTAAATGCTCTGCATGAGTTTTATGGGGAGTTCTTAGGTCCACGTATCGCGCGCAAGCACGTTGGGTGGTACCTGAAAGAGCATGAACAGGCAAGTGAGTTTCGCCGTACCTTCAACGCTATCGACGCAGCTCCGCTGCAAATTGAGGCGTTAGAAGGTTATTTTGATAACGTTGCATCATAATTAAGAGAAGAGCTAGACCGAATATGTTCGAACAAAATCTGACTTCAGAAGCATTAACAGTAACTACAGTAACGTCACAAGACCAGATTACTCAGAAGCCTTTACGTGACTCTGTTAAAGCGTCTCTTAAAAACTACCTTGCTCAACTAAACGGCCAGGAAGTAACAGAACTATACGAATTAGTTCTAGCTGAAGTTGAACAGCCACTACTAGATACTATCATGCAGTACACTCGCGGTAACCAAACTCGCGCAGCAACTATGATGGGTATCAACCGCGGTACTCTTCGCAAGAAACTTAAGAAATACGGCATGAACTAAGACCGTTTTTCAAAAAGTATTTGGAACAAGCCGTTACCTTTTTAGGTAACGGCTTTTCTTTATCTACTAAAACACTACGAATAACGCTCACTTTGTTCAGTATTACCAACTGGCTTTAAGATAACTACTGCTGAGCCAAACAATAGCAAAGCCACGAAAGCGACCCATTCATTGCCTATAGAATACGCGAAGCCCGCCAAGGCAGACCAAATCGCGACACCAAAGTGCATCATACTCATTCCAAAAGACATTAACACACCTCGATATTCATCAGATAAGCTTGCGATATGTGCTTGTAATGCCGGAGAACCAACCCCTCCAGCGAGAGACCAGAGCACTAGAGCTGGAAGATAAGCGGTCACCGTACTCATCTCATTTGAGAACACCCATGCACTGCAAGGTATGCACACCATTAAGGCCACTCGCATAACGGCTCGAGAGCTACCAAGCCAGCGATAAGCTCTCGCCACGCACATATTTCCAACCACACTCACGATCCCTAGAGCTGCATAAATAGCGCCCACCCAACCGAGCGCCAAATCGCTGGTATCTCGAATATGAAGGCCTATCAGGTTAAATACACCAATACCTCCCCCTAGGCCTAAACACATCGCTAGAATCGCTCTCAACGCGCCTGGAAGATGAATGACGTCTGCGATAGGTGGCAGAGTATCTGACTTCTTGGACTCATTATGCTTGTTGTTCATGAACACTACGATCATGGCACTGACAAGAAGAGCCGCAACGCCCAAAATAATAAAAGCGGCACGCCATGATAAAAGCTGGGTCAACAATGCTCCGATCGCCGGGCTGGTTATCATACCTAGCGTTAATCCCGCCTGAACCATCACAATTTGACGCATCGCTCTATTACCCTTCGCGTCTCCCGCTAACGCGAATGCAATTGGCAACATGCCTGCACTTGCAATACCAGTGATCACTCGAGTTGCAATAGCAAGTTCAAAATCATGAACTATGCCCGTCGTAATAGACGCAACCCCAAATACAAAGCAAGCAGGCACCATGATTCGAATACGCCCAACTCGGTCTGATAAACGGCCCAAGTAAGGAGCGAAAATTGCTATGGCTAAACTATATGCCGTAATAAATAAGGTCACCTGACTCGGTTGAACACTTAAATCATTTCCGATAGGTTCAAGAATAGATCCAAGCATCAACTCATCAGCACCAACAAGAAAAGCAACGAGAAATAGGATCATGGACTGCATCATAGCTCCACCTCCTGTTCTGTTTTCGATTCAGCACAAGTGAGCAACGAAATATCTAAAACTCTATCAGGCCAAGATTGCAAAAATGCCTTCTCATGAGATACCACAATCACGCTACCGGAAAAGCGCTGGAGAGCCTCTTTAAGCGCATTTTTGCTGCTGCTATCCAAATGTGTTGTTGGTTCGTCCAACAGCAAAACATTGCATTTCTGAACCGATAAACAACACAGTTTCACCCGAGTTTGCTCACCACCGCTCAATGTATCTAAGTGGCGCTGCGTCTTATCCCCCGTGATCCCAAAGCGAGCTAATAGCTTGCGTGACTCTTTGCTTGAGATTGTTGGCGCACAAGAGCACAGCTCCTGTTCAGGCGTGTTCTGAGGATGGCGCCAAGACAAATCTTGAGAAAAATAACCAATCATTGCACCTTTTGCCAATACCACCTCACCAGAGAGTGGCTCGATCTCCCCCATCAGGGTTTTAAGTAAGGTCGACTTACCTACGCCGTTAAAGCCAGCAACAACCAACTTTTCCCCGCGCGCTAACGTGATATCAAATACTGGAAGCAGAGGCTGCTGATAACCGATCATCAACGCTTTTGCGTCAATCACATTCGGTTGCCCAATGGGCTGGTAAGCAAAGTCAAACATCGATACTTTCTCTACATTATTCAGTTGAATACGTTCGATTTTATCCAGTTTTTTCTTACGCCCTTTAGCAAGACTCGCGTTAACTCCAGCGCCATTTTTGGCAATAAATTGCTCTAACTTTCGAATTTCATTTTGCTGAGCCTTATATTGCTTTTCTAACAAAGCACCGTCGTGATGCTTTTGCTGCATTGCTTTGACATAAGTGCCGCTGTATTTTCGGACCGTTTGATAATCAATATCACAAATACTGGTCGCTACTTGATTAAGGAAGTCAATGTCATGAGAAACCAGTAAAACAGTGCCAGTGTAATCATTGAGAAACGCGACTAGCCATTCAATGTGCGGAGCATCAAGATAGTTTGTCGGCTCATCAAGAATTAACACATCGGGGTTGCGAAGTAACAACCTGCCTAAAAGGACTTTGTGTCTTTGACCGCCACTTAGCGAGACAAGCGGTGTATCTAAGCCAAATTGATAAATACCAAGACCTACAGCAACTCGTTCAATTTTGGTATTAATTGCATAGAAGTCTTCATCTTCTAAATATGCCTGTAGCCGAGCGACTTGGCTTAAAAGAGATGTAGAGTGAGACTCGGTCATCGCATGATACAAAGTCCAAAGCTTTTGCTCTGCAGCGTATAAACTCTCAAAAGAGCCCTTTAAATACTCATGAACTGTCAGCACATTATCGATCTTAAAATGTTGTTCTAAATACCCCACCTCAAGGTTTGGTAACCATTCAATGCAGCCCTTATCTGCAGATAATTCACCGAAAAGCAGTTTCAATAAGGTGCTTTTTCCAACACCATTCGCTCCGGTGATACCTATTTTCTCTCCCACGTTAATACGAAAGGTCACGTTGTTGTATAACGTCTTATCAGCTATCTGATAAGACAAATTTTTAACTTGTAAAATACTCATGTTTTCAACCAAATAAAAAAGGGCCGGTGATCAATACCGGCCCTTATTTCAATACTGGGTAATGCTTTGTAGCTGCTTAACAGATACAAAAAGGCCGATGATGAAATATCACCGGCCATCTCTTCTCTTTTATCAGGTGTACAAGCTCCTGCGTATAACTTCAGCGAAGCTACCCACACATAAAACACCTGATGAAGATTAATTTAAGACTCCGAGCAACACTTCATCGCGTTTTTTGCATGGAGTTCAGCCTTCTTACAAAGCTTTTAAACAAGAGATATAACATGATTTACTGTTGAAAAAATATTCGATGTGAAGCGTACACCTTTAGAATAAAAAGTACCAGATAATTATTAAAACTATCGTGACTTACACGAAGGTCCACAGAAAGAAGACTTTTCCTCAGTCAATGTACCAGGTGAACTGCTTACTCAGCAAACACAGCTATGAAAGCACCTATACCGCTCACGTTATACGTACGTAGTGGTGGCTTTGAAGGTTGGAGAGGGTTAGAGGGAAGAAGTAGCGAATATACTTTAAGACACTGGCTTAAATAGGTCGACAAAACAAAATCCATGTTTGGAAAGTTTTAAATGCGCTGAGTTTATATTAATAAGCGCCTATGGCTAAATCAAAACATCTAAAGCAGAGAAATCTCCCCCGAAAATAACATAACCTATTGAATAAATTTTCCAGGTAATAATAAAGGAAGCTTTGGTAAGTTAAGCACAGGGGCTCAAAACTAGCGCTCGAGACTGCAGGAACCACACAAAACTGCGTTCCACTTCACTCATGACAGGGCTTAGAAAGCATAACCAGAGGGAAGCCTACCTCTCGATGCAAGGTTTCAATATGAAAGTGGGTTTAAGGTAAGTCGGTTAACCAAAACGAAAAAAGCCTCAGTCTTTCGACTGAGGCTTAATATAAGTGGCGGAGTGGACGGGACTCGAACCCGCG
>NZ_JAWOUO010000016.1:0-81731 GCF_033339435.1 Vibrio sp. 378 | reverse complement strand
TCAGCGAGGTGGCATTATAGAGATTGCGATCACATTGGCAAGCCCTTTTTCTCGTTTTTTTTGATTTTTTTATCGTTCGGATAAATTTGCATCAAAAGCGGTCAAAAGAGCACGTTATTTCTACAGTTCTCTGAATTTATCTGCGAAAAGAGCCACTTTTTCCCAATTGGTGTACTCCACCTCTTTGGTCGTATCAGTTTCGCCACCCGTCATCGACATAATGAACCTAATCATAGTTCTGTCGAACCAGCTGTAACGTGGGTAATAAAGTGCACCAGCAAAAACACCTATTAGCGTTGGTTTCCAAGGCGACTTAATTAGGAACTTGTGAATGTAGGCACTACCTTCAGGTGTATCCTTTCCTTGGTCCTCTTTACGAGCGGTTAGGTTTACGCAGAAAAATGCCACTTTATTTTGCTCCAATTGATTGAGGTTTCGCTCAATAAACTGGTATAGCTTTTTATTAAGATGGCCATAGCGAATAGAGGCGCCTATCAATACTCTGTCGTATTGGCTGAAGTCAATCGTCTCGACATTATGTAAATCCACCAGCTCACAATCGAAGTCTGGAAGTTGTTCATCTATATAGTGGAGAATTTTTTTAGTCTGCCCTTCGCGGGAAGAGTATAGAAATAATGCTTTTGCCACGATTTCCCCTTAGCTACGCCAAAACGTCGGCGTAAGTAGAATAAGTAAGGTAAAGATTTCCAAACGACCAAACAGCATAGAAACTATCAATACCCATTTTGCTTTGTCGTTAACGTCACCAAAGTGCAGCGCTACTTCTCCCAAGCCAGGACCGAGGTTGTTCAGAGTCGCAGCCACCGCCGAGAACGCACTGAGCTCATCCATTCCTGTTGCAATCAACCCCAACATACAAACCACAAATACCAATGCGTATGCGGAGAAGAAACCCCAAACCGCATCGACAACACGTTGCGGTAGGGCACTGCCACCTACTTTGATGGTGTAAACCGCGCGTGGATGGACTAAACGTTTTAGTTCACGCGCACCTTGTAAGGTAAGAAGCAGGATACGGATCACTTTCATGCCGCCGCCTGTTGAACCAGCACAACCACCTATAAAGGAAGAGAACAATAACAGCACAGGTAAGAAGAGCGGCCAATCCGCAAAACCTGTTGTCGTAAAGCCCGCTGTTGTGGATATTGATACGGTTTGGAACAGAGCCTGGTCGAAAGCATCGTATGTCGATGTGTAAGAGTGATGTTTCAGTAATAATAGAAAGCAAATGATAAATAGCAGCACTTGAATGAACAAGAAGGCGCGAAACTCAGGATCTTTCCAGTAATACTTGGGATGTACGCCACCTGATGCAAATGCAGCAAAGTGCAGTGTGTAATTACATGCAGATATAAGCAGAAAAACCACCGTAATCAGGTTAATCGCGTAACTATCAAAGTATCCGATGCTGGCATCGTGGGTAGAGAAGCCACCAATGGCAATGGTGGAAAAGCTGTGACTGATGGCATCAAATGGCGTCATACCAGCTAACCAAAAAGCCGAAGCACAGGCGATAGTCAGGCTCAAATAGATGTACCAAAGCGCCTTAGCAGTTTCTGCTATGCGCGGCGTCACTTTAGTATCCTTGACTGGACCTGGGATCTCGGCGCGGTAAAGCTGCATACCACCGATGCCAAGTACTGGCAAAATCGCCACCGCTAATACGATGATTCCCATACCGCCGAACCACTGCAGTAACTGTCGATAGAATAGAATCGCTTTAGGTAACTCATCCAAACCAACAATAACGGTCGCCCCGGTCGTCGTGAGAGCAGAAAACGATTCAAAAAACGCATCTGTCACTGAGACGTTCGGATTGTCAGCAATGAGAAAGGGGATCGAGCCTGCACTGCCAAGTACTGTCCAGAATAAGACGACAATAAGAAAGCCATCTCGAGCTTTAAGCTCGTGCTTATACCTGCGGTTTGGGTACCAACAAACGGCCCCACAAAACAGCAGAACAAAAAATGTCGTGACAAAAGGCACACCAGCACCATCTCGATAGATCAGCGCAACGAGTGCTGGCGCAAGCATAGTGACACTAAAGAGTGCGAGCAGTAGCCCGACGATTCGAATAATTGAACGAAATTGCATGGATAAATTGACTAGCGAAGCTGTCCCTGTTGCTTCCTGTTTTTCATTATTGTCCGTCTAGCGGAGTGACAATTGCCTTTGCCCCGCTTTTATTGATGATTGCTTGGGTAAACGCGCTCACTTCTCGAAGCTCAATTTCCACCACTAATACGACCTGATCGCTGTATTCAGCCTCGACTTCTATCGCACCAAATTGCGGCATGATTGATTGTGCGATAGGCATAAACCCATAGTCTAACGTTAGTCTGAGCTTTGTGGTTATTTTTTTCTCAATAGTTTGAAGCAGCTTGAGCGCTTGTTGAACCCCACCCCCATACGCTTTAACCAAGCCGCCTGTACCTAACTTGATTCCACCAGAGTATCGCGTGACCACAGCCGTGATCTCCCCCACCCCAGATCCAGACAGCTGCGCCAGGATTGGTTTGCCTGCCGTCCCTGAAGGTTCTCCATCATCACTAAAGCCCCACTTCATCGAATCTTCTGGTCGACCAGCAACAAAGCCCCAACAGTTATGTCTAGCATCAGCGTGTTTAGCTTTGATTTGATCAACAAATGCTTTTGCAGCTTCGATACTTGGCGTGTGTGCCAAATAAGTAATGAAGACGCTCTTTTTAATTTCTTCTTCAAATTGAGCGGGCTCTGCTGGAATCAGATAAGGCTTGTCATTCATAGGATTATGGATTCATGTCTATTTGCCTGAAGTCTATCACGAGTGTGATTTACCCGTCGCATAAGATCTGCCACAGCGCACAATGTTAAACACTTGTTTAAAAAATGTATTGAAATTAAACAATCCACGATCCAAACTAACCTTACTGGTCAAACCAGAACAAAAATAAAACGACTTCCTCGATACCTATTTGCCGAGGTACACGGCGTCGTTGAAATAGGTATACAGACAATCCACGATTGTATGTCATGGAGATAGACAATGATTTACCAAGCCGAAACCCTACAGGTAAAGGAAATACAAGATGGTATTGCAGAGCTAAGCTTCTGCTCTCCAAAATCCGTCAACAAACTCGACCTAGCGACATTAGAATCGCTAGATAAAGCTCTTGATGCGCTCATTGCCCATCAAGGCCTCAAGGGGTTGTTGCTCACTTCAGATAAAGACGCATTCATTGTAGGCGCAGACATTACCGAGTTTTTAGGTCTGTTTGCTAAAACGGATGCCGAGCTCGACCAATGGCTGCAATTTGCTAATAGCATCTTTAACAAATTAGAAGACTTACCCGTTCCGACCATCTCAGTGATCAAAGGCCACGCTCTTGGTGGCGGTTGTGAATGTGTGCTAGCAACAGACATGCGTATTGGTGACAAAACCACCAGCATCGGCCTACCAGAAACGAAACTGGGAATCATGCCGGGCTTTGGTGGTTGTGTACGCTTACCTCGCGTTATTGGCGCAGACAGCGCAATGGAAATCATCACCCAAGGTAAAGCATGCCGAGCTGATGAAGCATTGAAAATTGGCTTACTCGATGCTGTTGTAGAGACTGATGCTTTATACGAATCAGCACTACAAACTCTTAACTCTGCAATTAATGAGAAACTTGACTGGCAAGCACGCCGAGCACAGAAAACATCGCCTCTAACGCTGAGTAAGCTTGAATCAATGATGAGCTTCACCATGGCGAAGGGTCTGGTGGCACAAAAAGCAGGTCCTCACTACCCTGCCCCAATGACAGCCGTTATCACGATTGAAGAAGGTGCTCGCTTTGCACGTAATGAAGCGTTAGACATTGAACGTAAGCACTTCGTGAAATTGGCTAAATCGGAAGAAGCAAAATCACTCGTTGGCCTATTCCTTAATGATCAATACATCAAAGGCATTGCGAAAAAAGCAGCGAAGTCAGCAAGTAAAGACACGCAACGTGCAGCCGTATTAGGTGCAGGTATCATGGGTGGCGGCATTGCTTACCAATCAGCGCTAAAAGGTGTGCCAGTCTTAATGAAAGACATCGCGCAAGCATCGCTCGACCTAGGCATGACTGAAGCATCTAAGCTGCTGAATAAACGCTTATCTCGCGGTCGCATTGATGGCTTTAAGATGGCGGGTATTTTAGCGTCAATCACACCGAGCTTACATTACGCAGGTATTGAAAACTCTGATGTGATTGTTGAAGCTGTCGTTGAAAACCCGAAAGTAAAAGCAGCAGTTTTGAGTGAAGTTGAGTCCCATGTCGGTGACGACACCGTTATCACCTCAAACACCTCGACGATTCCTATCAACCTATTGGCAAAATCACTAAAACGCCCAGAAAACTTCTGTGGTATGCACTTCTTCAACCCAGTGCATCGTATGCCTCTTGTTGAGATCATCCGTGGTGAGCACACCTCTGATGAAACCATCAATCGTGTTGTGGCGTATGCTGCGAAAATGGGCAAATCACCAATTGTCGTTAATGACTGCCCAGGGTTCTTCGTTAACCGCGTATTGTTCCCATACTTTGGCGGCTTCAGCATGCTACTTCGTGATGGTGCTGACTTTACGAAAATCGACAAAGTCATGGAGCGTAAGTTTGGCTGGCCGATGGGACCGGCGTACTTGCTTGACGTAGTCGGCATTGATACCGCGCACCACGCACAAGCTGTGATGGCTGACGGTTTCCCTGAGCGTATGGGTAAACAAGGTCGTGATGCGATTGATGCACTGTTCGAAGCAGACAAATATGGTCAGAAAAATGGTAATGGCTTCTACAGCTACACCATAGATAAAAAAGGTAAGCCGAAGAAAACCTTCTCCGAAGCGATCTTACCGGTACTAGCTGACGTTTGTGCCGATAAGCAGGACTTTGACGATCAGACCATCATTCAACGTATGATGATTCCAATGATTAACGAAGTGGTGCTGTGCCTACAAGAAGGCATCATCGCGACTCCGCAGGAAGCAGATATGGCATTGGTTTATGGTCTTGGTTTCCCTCCATTCCGCGGTGGCGTATTCCGCTATCTAGACAGCGTGGGTATTGCTGAATACGTTGAAATGGCAAAACAACACGCCGAGCTAGGTGCGATGTACCAAGTACCGCAAATGCTGATTGATATGGCGGCGAAAGGTGAAAGCTTTTACGGTGCACAACAGCAAGGTTCTATCTAAGGAGGGATTCTAAAATGACTAATCAAACAAGAAATGTTGTCGTAGTCGATTGTCTACGTACTCCAATGGGTCGCTCTAAAGGTGGTGCTTTCCGTCATACACGAGCAGAAGATCTATCTGCGCGCCTAATGAAAGGCATTCTTGCGCGTAACCCACAAGTGAACCCAAGCGAGATTGAAGACATCTACTGGGGCTGTGTACAGCAAACACTAGAGCAAGGCTTTAACGTTGCACGTAATGCGGCGCTGCTTGCTGGTCTGCCGATTGAAATTGGCGCCGTGACGGTGAACCGCTTGTGTGGCTCATCAATGCAAGCGCTTCACGACGGTACACGTGCCATCATGACTGGCGATGCTGAAATCTGCCTAATTGGTGGTGTTGAGCACATGGGGCATGTGCCAATGAACCACGGTGTAGACTTTCACCCAGGTATGTCAAAGAACGTAGCAAAAGCTGCGGGCATGATGGGCTTAACGGCTGAAATGCTTGGTAAATTACATGGTATTAGCCGTGAGCAACAAGACGAGTTTGCCGCTCGCTCTCACGCTCGTGCGCACGCAGCAACCGTAGAGGGTCGTTTTAAAAACGAAATTCTACCAATTGAAGGCCACGCAGCAGACGGCACACTGTTCACTCTGGATTACGACGAAGTGATTCGCCCTGAAACATCCGTTGAAGGTCTATCTCAACTTCGCCCAGTGTTCGACCCTGCAAACGGTACAGTAACAGCCGGTACATCATCGGCTCTGTCTGATGGTGCATCAGCGATGTTGATCATGAGTGAAGAGAAAGCCAATGAGCTTGGCTTGAAGATTCGTGCACGTATTAAAGGCATGGCCATTGCGGGCTGCGATCCTTCTATTATGGGTTACGGTCCTGTACCTGCGACGAAAAAAGCGCTCAAGCGTGCCGGTCTTTCAATTGAAGACATGGATGTGGTTGAGCTAAACGAAGCATTTGCCGCGCAGTCTCTGCCGTGTGCTAAAGACTTAGGCCTGCTTGATGTTATGGATGAGAAGGTCAACCTTAACGGTGGTGCGATAGCATTGGGTCATCCACTAGGCTGTTCTGGTTCACGTATCTCAACAACGTTGATCAACCTAATGGAAGCGAAAGACGCGAAATACGGTCTGGCCACCATGTGTATCGGTTTGGGTCAGGGCATTGCGACAGTATTTGAACGACCATAACAGTTCAAGACGTTGTTGTAGTGATCGAGCCAACAATCATAAGCAAATGAACTAGTACTAAAATTTTTAGTATTACACTTAAGGGCGACAATTGATGTCGCCCTTTGTTTTACATCAAACATGCATGAAGAGCATACATTAAATGCTCAAGTTTCATTTTATTCATAGACAAAGAAGACATACACTTAGACCAGTTAATATCTTGCTGCATGTGACCCAGAGTCATGCTACCGCACAATCGGAGAACCTTATGTTTAATGCTCTAGTTCTAAATCAAGAAGACAAACGTACTATCGCTAACATCGAGCAAATCGATGAAACACAACTGCCTGAAGGCGACGTTCTGATTGACGTTGATTACTCATCGTTAAACTACAAAGACGGTCTTGCGATCACAGGTAAAGGTAAAATCATCCGTAACTTCCCGATGGTGCCAGGTATTGACCTAGCAGGTACGGTAGTAAGCTCAGAAGACGACCGCTACCAAGCTGGTGACAAAGTTGTCCTTACTGGCTGGGGCGTGGGTGAAAACCACTGGGGTGGTATGTCTCAGCGTGCTCGTCTAAAAGCGGATTGGCTAGTACCACTACCAAAAGGTCTAGACAGCAAGAAAGCAATGATGGTTGGTACTGCTGGCTTCACTGGTATGCTGTGTGTTCAAGCACTGCTTGATGCAGGCATCAAACCTGAAAATGGCGAAATCCTAGTAACTGGCGCAAGTGGCGGTGTAGGCTCAGTCGCAGTAACGCTTCTAGCACAGCTTGGCTACAAAGTTGCTGCAGTGACAGGTCGTGTAGAGAAAAACGGCCCGCTACTTGAAAAACTAGGTGCTAGCCGCATCATCGACCGTACTGAATTTGAAGAACCAGCACGTCCACTTGAAAAGCAAGTATGGGCAGGTGCGGTTGATACTGTAGGCAGCAAAGTACTAGCAAAAGTATTGGCGCAAATGGATTACAACAGTGCAGTCGCAGCTTGTGGTCTTGCTGGTGGTTTTGATCTACCAACCACAGTGATGCCGTTCATCCTACGTAATGTTCGCCTACAAGGTGTGGACTCAGTAATGTGCCCAACAGAGAAACGTATCGCTGCATGGGAAAAGCTGGTAGAGCTACTACCAGACAGCTACTTCGAGCAAGCGTGTACTGAAGTTGCTCTTGCTGAAGCACCGAAATATGCAGAAGACATCACCAACGGTCAAGTAACGGGTCGTGTGGTTATCAAGCTATAAATACTGACTCAGTGTAAATAGACGAAGAGCCGGCATTGCTGGCTCTTTTTTGTTAGCAGTTCAGTCCCATATCTTCGATACGTTTAGCTATCAGACGGCTACACTCTTCACGCACAACCGTTCTTAACCATTCTTGAGCGGGAGAATGTTCGCAACGCGCATGCCAAATCATCGAGTATTCAAACGGCGTGAATTGGAATGGTAATGGTTTCACCACCAAGTCATAACGCTCGGCAACCAGATACGCCAAATCCGCTGGTACTGTGATGATAATTGGCAAGGTATCCATGATCGCCAATGCGGCTTCTAAATGATAAGCCCGCAGAACCATTTTACGCTTAGGTTTCTCCATCAAAGCTTGTTCGATCAGTGCCTTAACACCATCACTGATGGCGATCATGGCATGTGGATGACTCAGATAATCATCCAAGCTCATTTCTTTATTCGCTAATGGATGCTGTTTTGAAAGCATACACAGCACCCCCACTCGCCCCAACACTTCACTGCGTAGAGGCTCCACCGGGCCTGTCGGGCGACAAATCGCTAAGTCTGCACCTTCATAAGTGAGCTGATCTGATAAACGGTCGTGTTGCAGTGGTAAGAAGTTGAAAGACACGTTTGGCGCTTCTTGGTAAATTCTCGGCAAAGCGAACGGTAATATCGTTTGCATGGCATAATCGGTGGTCACGATGTTGAAAGTCTGTACGCATTGCAATGGGTCAAACTCAACCGGAGATAACAACTGACGTAAAGACTCTAATGGCTCGCCCAATGAGCGATCGATCTCTAACGCTTTCTGAGTTGGGATCAAATGCTGTCCCTGACGAGTAAACAGCGGGTCTCCCAATAAGTCGCGTAGACGACCAAGCACACGACTCATTGCCGATTGACTCAAGTTCAGACGTGTTGCCGCCTTACTGACACTGTTTTCTTCTATCAGTACTCGCAACGCAACCAGTAAATTTAAATCTCGGCGATAGATATCTTCCAGTTCCACGAATTAGCCACTTATTTTGTATGTGTTTGGGTAAATTGTACTCTTTAGGCAAAAAAAATCCCGCCTTTCAGCGGGGAAGCCCAAGAAAAATGGGGATAGTGTCGGAATGAAGTGTCGGTAAAAAATAGGTGAGCGTTATTAAAAGCATTCTGGTCCAAGCAAGAAGCGCTAATTTTCTTGCTCAGATGCGCCAGACCATCTGCGCATCTCGATCCAAATCCCAATAATAGTGGCAACCATGCCTACTAGAGGCGTCAAAGAGGTGTCAGCTGGCGTCCTGAGTACCAATGCACAAAACGAGATAAAACACAGCACTGAGTAAATCGTAAGTCTGTCTAACGCTGTTAACATTGCCTCTCCCTTGCCAGTTGTTACCAAATTGTTAATTTAAGGTAAAACAAAAAATTCGGTTTGCCAAGTGGTTATTGAATATTTTTTCAACGAAAGTAAAATTCAACGCTCAGTTAGTTACGAGAATCACACTATGAGCTTTAATCCTGAACTGGCAAACAAGACATTAGAGGCGGAAGGACTGCGCTGCCCAGAGCCAGTGATGATGGTCAGGAAGACAATTCGCAACATGCAAGATGGTGAGATTTTGCTGGTCAAAGCAGACGATCCATCCACAACTCGAGACATTCCGAGTTTCTGCCGCTTTATGGACCACCAATTAGTTGCGGCACAAACGGAGCAAGTTCCGTATCAGTACCTGATCAAGAAAGGATTGGAATAATCTGGTCGAACTAAAAACGGCAGCCAATATTGGCTGCCGTTTGTTTATTCGTCGTATTCGAGTGTGCGAACTTCTGATTGGAGCTTGTTAAGTTGTTTCTTCATTGCCCGCATCTCTTCATGCATAGGAATGATGTGAGCGACACGAATCCACGCTTCTACTGTCAATCCAGTAAGGACGAACGATCCTGCTACAATCGGTAACCACATATCAGTTAGCACCATCGCTAGTAAACACAGCGCTAAACCAAAAGTGAATAAATAACTCTGACTCTTCGGGGACATCCCCATGTAACGTGTAAGCATAAACTTGCCCTCTCGCTATCATTCACACCATTAAACTACCATGACAAGTATGACACTTATATGTCATCCGTCACGCAACGGAACGATTTAGAGTCAGAGTTTGAACTCGCGCAGCACGCCACTAATGATTGATAACTCACATCATTTCACGTGCAAAAAATCAGAACAGTGCAGCCCCTATTGCCAGAGCAATAAACAAAAATGCGGTGATTTTACGGATCAGCCCTAAAGGCATCTTGTCGGCCGACAATTTACCAATCAGGACCACAGGTACATTCGCCAGCAGCATACCGATTGTGGTACCGATAATCACCAAACTTAACGCATCCGCGTATTGCGCCCCTAAGATGGAAGTGGCGATCTGAGTTTTATCGCCTATCTCCGCAACGAAGAACGCGATAAAGCTGGCAATAAATGGGCCTCGATTAGAAATCTGCTCGTCATCATCCAGTTTGTCCGGGATCAGAACCCAAGCCGCCATCGCGACAAAACTGACCACCAGCACCCACTTTAAAATCTCAGGTGATAGATAGTCTGCGACAACCACACCTAACCATGCAGCCAAAGCGTGGTTGGCAATAGTTGCCAAAAAGATTGCTGCAATAATTGGGATTGGTTTTCGGTAACGACTTGCAAGTAATAGAGATAGCAATTGGGTCTTATCGCCAATTTCTGCTAACGCTACAGTAGTAATTGAAATAGCTAAAACGCTCACGACATGCTCATTGGGGCAGGGATTATTATTTTTAACCGAAGACAAACCTCACGCCCCTACCCCGGTTCGTGATGATTTGTCTAAGGTCTTGCTAAACTTGAAAGGCTTCAAGTCTCGAACGCCATGGTGATTTTGCACCAATTATGTTGACGGACGAACCAGATGAAACAGAAACTTCATCAGGTAAGCTACTCCCCAAAGACAGGCGCAATTCTAGCCACCTTTGTTGCGCTTCTCAAGAGCCAAAGCAGGCAAAAACTCCCTTTTAGGAAAAATACAGCAGATAACGCGGTAAAAATTCATTAAAGGAGAAAATCGCCCACGAATTAATCAAGATTAGCTCTACTCCCATGCTCAATATCTGGTTATACTAGATTGTTAATTTATTCAACCGTAATTACTCTTTATCGCCGTTGTTAGAGTTGAAAAACTCGGCATAGATGACGAATTAACGAGTAACAAGAGAATCGCGCGAACCTGACTTATGCAAAAATACGATATCAAAACCTTCCAGGGAATGATCCTCGCGCTGCAGGATTATTGGGCTCAAAATGGTTGTACCATTGTTCAACCGCTAGATATGGAAGTGGGTGCGGGTACCTCTCACCCAATGACCTGTCTACGAGCGCTTGGCCCAGAGCCAATGTCGACAGCTTACGTACAACCTTCACGTCGTCCTACTGATGGCCGTTACGGTGAAAACCCTAACCGTCTTCAGCACTACTACCAATTCCAAGTAGCGCTAAAACCATCGCCTGACAATATTCAAGAGTTGTACCTTGGCTCCCTTGAAGTTCTTGGTATTGACCCTCTTGTACACGACATCCGTTTCGTAGAAGACAACTGGGAAAACCCAACACTAGGCGCATGGGGTCTGGGCTGGGAAGTTTGGCTAAACGGCATGGAAGTGACCCAGTTTACTTACTTCCAGCAAGTTGGTGGTCTTGAGTGTAAACCAGTAACTGGTGAAATCACTTACGGTATCGAACGTCTAGCAATGTACATCCAAGAAGTAGACTCTGTTTACGACCTAGTTTGGAACATCGCACCAGACGGCAGCAAAGTGACTTACGGTGATATCTTCCACCAAAACGAAGTAGAGCAATCAACTTACAACTTCGAGCACGCAGACGTTGAATTCCTATTTGGTTTCTTCGAACAGTGTGAAAAAGAGTGTAAAGAACTACTTGAGCTTGAAAAGCCACTGCCACTGCCTGCTTACGAACGCATTCTAAAAGCTGGCCACGCATTCAACCTACTAGATGCGCGTAAAGCGATCTCAGTAACTGAACGCCAACGTTACATCCTACGCATCCGCAACCTGACGAAAGCAGTTGCAGAAGCATACTACGCATCGCGTGAAGCTCTTGGCTTCCCAATGTGTAAGAAAGAACAAGCGTAAGGGGTAGAGTAACATGGCAAAAGAATTTCTAATCGAGCTAGGTACAGAAGAGCTACCACCAACGCAACTTCGCACTCTAGCTGAAGCATTCGCAGCAAACTTCGAAGCAGAACTAAAAGGCGCTGAGCTTGCTCACGAAGGCGTGAAATGGTTCGCGGCACCTCGTCGTCTTGCACTTAAAGTAGCAGCACTAGCAGACAGCCAGTCTGACAAAGTTGTTGAAAAGCGTGGTCCTGCGGTTTCTGCAGCGTTTGACGCGGAAGGCAACCCAACAAAAGCGGCTCAAGGCTGGGCGCGCGGTTGTGGCATCACGGTTGACCAAGCAGAGCGCATGGTTACAGACAAAGGCGAATGGCTACTGTTCAAACAAGAAGTGAAAGGTCAGCCAACGTCTGAGATCGTCGTTGAACTTGCAGCGAAAGCACTAGCAAACCTACCTATCGCAAAACCAATGCGCTGGGGCAACAAAACGACTCAATTTATCCGTCCAGTTAAGACGCTAACCATGCTAATGGGCAGCGATCTAATCGAAGGTGAGATCCTTGGTGTCGCTTCAGACCGTACTATCCGTGGTCACCGCTTCATGGGTGAGCAAGAGTTCACTATCGATTCTGCTGAACAATACCCTGCGATCCTAGAAGAGCGCGGTAAAGTAATGGCAGATTACGAAGCGCGTAAAGCAATCATCCTAGCTGACGCACAAAAAGCGGCAGCCGCGGTTGGCGGTATCGCTGACCTAGAAGATGACCTAGTAGAAGAAGTAACGTCTCTGGTTGAATGGCCAGTGGTACTAACAGCGAAGTTTGAAGAAGAGTTCCTAAAAGTGCCTTCTGAAGCGTTGGTATACACCATGAAAGGTGACCAAAAATACTTCCCTGTTTACGACGAAAACAAGAAGCTACTACCTAACTTCATCTTCGTATCGAACATCGAATCAAAAGAGCCTCGTTACGTAATCGAAGGTAACGAGAAAGTAGTTCGCCCTCGTCTTGCAGACGCAGAGTTCTTCTTCAACACAGACCGTAAGCGTCCGCTTATCGACCGTCTGCCTGAACTAGAGCAAGCGATCTTCCAAAAGCAACTGGGTACGATCAAAGACAAAACAGACCGCATCACTGAACTTGCTGGCTACATTGCTGAGCAAATCGGTGCTGACGTTGAGAAATCAAAGCGTGCTGGTCTACTAGCAAAATGTGACCTAATGACCTCAATGGTATTCGAATTCACGGATACTCAAGGTGTTATGGGTATGCACTATGCTCGTCACGACGGTGAAGCAGAAGAAGTTGCAGTAGCACTGAACGAGCAATACATGCCTCGTTTCGCAGGTGATGAACTGCCATCAAACGGCGTTTCAACTGCAGTTGCAATGGCAGACAAGCTAGACACTATCGTAGGTATCTTCGGTATTGGTCAAGCGCCTAAAGGCAGCGACCCATTCGCACTACGCCGCGCATCTCTAGGTGTACTACGTATCATCGTTGAATACGGCTACAACCTAGATCTTGTTGACCTAGTAGCGAAAGCGAAGTCACTGTTTGGCGATCACCTAACCAACGACAACGTTGAACAAGACGTTATCGAGTTCATGCTTGGTCGTTTCCGTGCTTGGTACCAAGACGAAGGCTTCAGCGTAGACATCATTCAAGCGGTTCTAGCTCGTCGTCCGACTAAACCAGCAGACTTCGACCAACGTGTTAAAGCGGTTTCTCACTTCCGTGAACTAGAAGCAGCAGAGTCTCTAGCAGCAGCGAACAAACGTGTAGGTAACATCCTAGCGAAATTCGACGGCGAACTAGCAGCAGACACCGACCTAGCACTTCTACAAGAAGACGCAGAGAAAGCACTAGCAGAAAGCGTTGAAGTAATGACAGAAGCGCTAGAGCCAGCATTTGCTACAGGTAACTACCAAGAAGCCCTAAGCAAGCTAGCTGACCTACGTGAACCAGTTGATGCGTTCTTTGATAACGTAATGGTAATGGCAGACGACGAAGCACTTAAGAAGAACCGTCTGACACTACTGAACAACCTGCGTAACCTGTTCCTACAGATCGCAGACATTTCTTTGCTTCAAAAGTAATTCATTACTCTTAGAAGTGATTAAGAAATAACTAAAAGGGAAGCAGATGTTTCCCTTTTTTGTTGCCTTCAAACCGATAAAAGTGACTCTTATTATTCATTTTGTGAACAAGACTAAAATTTGTAGGGTGAGACGCGTTTAACTTGTTGGTGTAGAGCTCGGATTGTAGAGGCACAGTTTTGCTATAACTGGACTGTTTATTCGGGGGAAGGACACAATGAAAAAAACAATTCTCGCACTCTCTATCGGTCTACTGAGCGCCTGCAGCCAGATACCAGAAAATGCCATCGTATTAAGCGTTGATGATGACACCGCTGTTTTTGAGGAAAACTCACAAGGCTTACTTGTCGCCGAGCAAAAACTCGAAAAAGGCAGCTACACCTTTACCATTGCCGACAGTAATCAAAGCTGTGGCAGTAGCTTTGCCCTAGCAGAAGAAGATCGCATCAAATTCAATCGTCCATTAAAAATGGATAACTGCGCCACTGACGCACAAATGCCGCTGCGCATCTTCAAAGCCAATACCTATCAATTTACGCTCAATCCAACCACCAATGAGCTGACGGTAAAAATCAAACCAAAACAGAGTCAGGACATCACCTACTCTTGCCCTGTCGCAACTGACACGCCAAAAACCATCAACGTTGCCCAAACCTTTAATGATGGCACTGTCGTTCGTGATGCCTTAACCGGACAAGAAACCACTGTCGCCAATGGCAGCGTCACCATGCAACCGGGTCCTATGAGCCAAGGTCTATTGCTGCTAGAAGAAGTTGAACAGCAAGCCGACAAACCGTTCAGTTGGGACAATGCGACGGTGTACTTCGTCATGACCGACCGCTTCTACAATGGCAACCCAGACAACGACAACAGCTACGGTCGCAGCAAAGACGGAAAATATGAGATTGGTACCTTCCACGGTGGTGACTTATCGGGTCTAACGAAAAAACTCGATTACATCGAATCACTTGGTGTCAATGCTATCTGGATAACCTCACCACTGGAACAAATCCACGGCTGGGTTGGCGGCGGCGATAAAGGCGACTTTAAGCACTACGGCTACCACGGCTACTATCACCAAGATTGGACCAAGCTTGATGCCAACATGGGTACCGAAGATGAACTCAGAACCTTCGTCGATACTGCCCATAAGAAAGGTATCCGCGTGATTTGGGATGTGGTCATGAACCACACAGGTTATGCGACATTAGCAGACATGCAGGAATTCGGATTTGGTCAGCTTTACCTTGATGACCAAGAAGCCAAAGAAGTCCTTGGTGAAAAATGGACCGACTGGCAGCCAAAATCAGGACAAAGCTGGCACAGCTTCAACGACTACATCAAATACGGTGATAGCGAAGCGTGGGATAAATGGTGGGGCAAAGATTGGATCCGCACCGATATTGGCGACTACGATGCTCCGGGCTACAACGACATCACCATGTCTTTGAACTACCTACCGGATCTCAAAACCGAATCAACTCAGAAAACCGGATTACCAAACTTCTTCCGCAATAAAGACACCAATGCGCAAGATGAGCTGCAAACCCCACGTGAACACCTGATTACCTGGTTATCCGATTGGGTGCGCGACTATGGCATTGACGGCTTCCGTGTCGATACCGCTAAACACGTTGAAATGGAAGCGTGGGCAGAGTTGAAAGCCAGCACCACCCAAGCGCTTGCTCAATGGAAACAAAACAACCCGGACAAAGCCTTGGATGGCCTACCTTTCTGGATGACAGGTGAAGTGTGGGCACACAGCGTAGTGAAGAGCCCGTATTTCGATAACGGCTTCGATTCCATCATCAACTTCGAGTTCCAATCTGATGTAGCACCAAAAGCGCTGAAGTGTTTCGCTCAACTTGATAATGATTACCGCCGCTATGCAGAGCGCATCAATACCGATCCTGAGTTCAATGTGTTGAGCTATCTGTCTTCACACGATACACAGCTGTTTTGGTCGGCTCGCAGCCGCAGTTTTGATGACCAAGCTCGTGCCGCGAATGCACTGATGCTGGCTCCCGGTGCAGTACAGATCTATTACGGTGATGAGATAGCTCGTGATTTTGGCATTACTGGTTCAGACACCCACCAAGGCACACGCTCAGATATGCCATGGGATAAGATTCATGGCGAGCGAGAAGATCTACTGCAACATTGGCAAAAGTTGGGCGAATTCCGTAAACGCCACCCAGCGGTAGCTCAAGGTAAGCACATCACTCGCAACCAAGAAGGTTACTACGCGTTCGAACGCCAATACCAAGACGACAAGGTGCTGATTGTTTACACCGGTGAGTAAATCACACTCTCTCCACCAGCAAGGGAAGCATAAGCTTCCCTTTTTTATTGTTCTTTTTGCCCTTTTGTCTCGTTCCTCTGGTCTGATGACGCACTTTTTTCTTTTTCGGCTTAATTCACACTTTGCGTTAATTACACATTGAGGTAAGGTCAAGGATTACTCGATAAGCCGATAAAACATCGGCATAAACATACACAAAGCAATCACAATGAATTAGGTATAAGTCAGCATGCAGTTCTCAAAGTTTGGTGAAAAATTTAATCAGTATTCAGGTATTACGCAGTTAATGGACGATTTGAATGATGGTCTGCGCACACCAGGTGCCATCATGCTCGGTGGAGGTAATCCTGCCGCCATTCCTGCCATGCTCGATTACTTTCACCAAGCCAGTGAGGAAATGCTCGCCAGTGGGGAGCTCGTCGCCGCCCTCGCCAACTACGATGGCCCGCAGGGTAAAGACGCGTTCGTCAAAGCGCTAGCTCAGTTATTCCGTGAAACTTACGGCTGGGATATTTCCGAAAAAAACATCAGCCTAACTAACGGTAGCCAAAGTGGCTTTTTCTACTTGTTCAACTTGTTGGCAGGTAAACAGCCAGACGGTTCGCACAAGAAAGTGCTACTGCCTATCGCGCCTGAATACATCGGTTATGGTGATGCTGGCATTGATGAAGATATCTTTATCTCTTACCACCCAGAAATCGAGCTGTTAGATAACGGCCTGTTTAAATACCACGTCGATTTTGAGCAACTCGCCGTCGACGACTCTGTTGCGGCAATCTGCGCGTCTCGCCCAACTAACCCAACGGGTAATGTACTGACAGATGAAGAAGTACGTAAGCTGGACAAGCTAGCACGTGAGAACAACATCCCACTGATCATCGATAACGCCTACGGTCTACCTTTCCCGAACATCATCTTTGAAGATGTCGAACCGTTCTGGAATGAAAACACCATCCTATGCATGAGCCTATCTAAGCTTGGTTTACCGGGCGTGCGTTGTGGCATTGTGATTGCGAGTGAAGAAATCACGCAAGCATTAACCAATATGAACGGCATCATCAGCCTAGCGCCGGGCAGTGTTGGTCCAGCGCTGGCAAACCACATCATTGGCAAAGGCGATCTGCTTAAACTAAGCTCAGAGGTCATTAAGCCGTTCTACAAACAGAAGTCACAACGTGCAGTTGAACTACTCCAAGAAGCGATTACCGATGAGCGCTTCCGCATCCACAAGCCAGAAGGCGCTATCTTCTTGTGGTTATGGTTTGATGAACTGCCAATCACAACAATGGAACTGTACCAACGCTTGAAAGCGCGTGGCGTATTGATTGTCCCTGGTGAATATTTCTTTATTGGTCAGCAAGACGAGTGGGATCACGCGCACCAATGCCTGCGTATGAACTACGTTCAAGATGATGAGATGATGCAAAAAGGCATTGCGATTATCGCTGAAGAAGTGGAAAAGGCTTACCGCGAAGGTAAATAGACGGATTGAACTCAGCCGTTCTTCTCTTTGAAATTACGGCTTTGAAATAGCGGATTTGAAAACCCCCAAACTAAAAAGAGCGCCCATATGGCGCTCTTTCTCATTCTATAACCGGGTGGTTAACTGATTAGTTGTTCTCAATCAGGTTGTTGCCACCGATAGCAATCTTACGTGGTTGCATGGCTTCAGGGATTTCACGAACTAAATCGATATGAAGCAGACCGTTTTCCATTGATGCACCCACGACTTTTACGTAATCCGCTAGCTGGAATTTACGTTCAAAATCACGTTCTGCAATACCTTGGTAAACGTAGTTTTTGCCTTCTTCTGCTTTACGTTCGCCCTTCACAATCAACATGTTTTCGTTTTGAGTCAGATCGAGCTGTTCTTCAGCAAAGCCAGCAACGGCCATAGTAATACGGTAGTTGTGCTCGTCTTTTTGCTCAATGTTGTATGGAGGGTAACCGCCAGAAGTATTTTTCGCTGTATTCGCTTCCATCAGGTTTAGCAGACGATCAAAGCCAATTGCATTACGGTATAGTGGTGAGAAATCTACATTACGCATAAATCTATCCTCTTAATTAAGCAATAGTCTTAGTTCAGATGAGTTCCATCCTACTGGCGTGTTTATGCAAAAACCAACGCCGAACTAAGAGATTCTTATCATTCCACTGGCCTTGGTTTGGCTCGGAGACATGATATTAAATCTAAAGGTTTAAGTTGTGTGCCAAAACGCCATATCCTCTTCTGAGCGATCTCGTTTTAGCGATTTCAGAGGGCTGGTCTTCTAGTCTCTAGCAAGCCAGTCACCCTCTTCATAACTAGATATAAGGTCGTCAAAAATGACTTTCAAGGGAAAAAATAAAAAATTTTTAAAGCATCCACTATCCCCTTGAACAGCTTAGTTCCTCATCACTTCGCGATCAGTGGTAAAAAGCCCACCGCTCTGGAGGGCTCAGTCTACACTTTACTTGCGGGAGGATTTACGCGCTTTTACAACGCCCTTTTCTGCCGCCTTTTCCTGCTTTAGTTTGCGCTTTTCTTTTAGACTCAACTGCGGTTGTTTCTTTTCTTTCTTACTCATGACTTCACCTCTATTTATTGGCACAACAGACAACCACACAGCATTTTCTGAGCTGGTGGCTGCGATTGATGAACAATTTCAGTAATCACAAAGCAGCGTCGCTGATTAAAAATTTCCACTTCGAGCGCATCATTTTTAGCTCGACCTAACAGTCGAGACCCCAAATAAGAATCGACCGCGAGCATACCTGTCATGGGTTGCCCCTTACGCGAGCTGACCAATGTCATGCGATATTGATAGGCGCGTTCAACATCCACTAAGCGAACCGTGTCCCCAACCGCAATACGAGCTCGGTTACGGCAATGGGCTTGTTGCTCGCAGATTTCAAATAGCGATAACAACCTTAGTGGTGATTGATAGGTTAAAAAGCGACTGGTTAACCACCAAGTTCGCAGCGCCAAGCAGTACGCTGAGAACCAGCGTTCAAACATGATTATTTCCTTCTTAATGCCTTGTCTTACAAATAAATTCAGTGCATTGAACCGGAAGTGCATCACTTCCGGCTTAGTTCAGGAAAGTCATCACCATTTTCTTAGTCTCCTTATTCATCAGCTCTTCAGCACTATAGCGAGCAGAAAAAAGAAAGCAAAAACGCTCAAGCGAACAAAATGGCGAGAAAAAAAGAAAACAGAAATAAAATGGCAGGCTTGATCGGGTTGTTGGCAGTTAGTACCAGAAAAACATCCGCTTTAGCAGAAAGTGGCGATTTTAGCTGGTGGTACAACAAAAAAAGCAGCGATTTCTCGCTGCTTTTTACTATCACGAACAGTGTCGTTATACGTCTAGGTTCGCTACTTTCAGTGCGTTCTCTTCGATGAAGTTACGACGAGGTTCTACTTGGTCACCCATTAGCGTAGTGAACAGTTGATCTGCACCTACCGCATCTTCAATCGTTACCTGCATCATACGACGAGTTTCTGGGTCCATGGTGGTTTCCCAAAGTTGGTCTGGGTTCATCTCACCTAGACCTTTGTAGCGCTGACGGCTTAAGCCACGCATTGACTCTTTCACTAACCAGTCAAGCGCTTCTGCAAAGTTTGCCACTGGCATAGTACGCTCACCACGTTTGATGTACGCGCCTTCTTCCAGAAGTCCATCAAGTGCTTCTGATAGATCAGCCAACTTGCCGTACTCTTTCGAGTTTAGGAAGTCGATGCTAATTGCATGTTCGTGCGTCACGCCGTGAGTACGAACCACAATCTTAGGCAAGTTTAAGCCTAGCTCTTCGTGCTGCTCAACTTCGTAGCTGTACTGGCTTGCACCCACTTCTTTCGCATTCAGCTGTTCAATAAGCTGCTTCGTCCAAGCTTCCACAACTGATGCGTCATGGCATTGCTCTGGCGTTAGGCGAGGAGTGTAAATCAACTCGTTTACCAAAGCACTTGGGTAGCGACGGCTCATACGTTCCGCCAGTTTAATACCCGCATTGTACTGTTGAACAAGCTTCTCTAGTGCTTCACCAGCCAGTGCAGGTGCTTCTGCGTTTACGTGTAGCGATGCATTATCCAGAGCTAATGATACTTGGTATTGGTTCATCGCTTCTTCATCTTTGATGTACTGCTCTTGTTTGCCTTTTTTCACTTTGTATAGTGGTGGCTGAGCGATGTACACGTAACCACGCTCGATAAGCTCTGGCATTTGACGGTAGAAGAAGGTCAACAGTAGCGTACGGATGTGCGAACCATCGACATCGGCATCGGTCATGATGATGATGTTGTGGTAACGAAGCTTGTCCGGGTTGTACTCGTCACGACCGATACCACAACCTAGTGCGGTGATCAGTGTTGCTACTTCTTGAGAAGATAGCATCTTGTCGAAACGTGCTTTTTCTACGTTAAGAATCTTACCTTTTAGCGGTAGGATTGCTTGGTTCTTACGGTTACGGCCTTGTTTTGCGGAGCCGCCTGCCGAATCACCCTCCACTATGTATAGTTCAGAGAGTGCCGGATCTTTTTCCTGACAGTCTGCAAGTTTACCTGGAAGGCCAGCTAGGTCTAGCGCACCTTTACGGCGCGTCATTTCACGAGCTTTACGCGCTGCTTCACGAGCACGTGCTGCATCGATGATTTTCGAACAAACCATCTTCGCTTCTGTCGGGTTCTCAATCAGGAACTCAGACAGTTTTTCACCCATTGCAGACTCAACAGCTGATTTCACTTCAGAAGAAACCAGTTTGTCTTTTGTTTGGCTTGAGAACTTAGGATCAGGCACTTTCACCGAAACAACCGCAGTTAGACCTTCACGCGCATCGTCGCCTGAAGTCGCTGTTTTCGCTTTCTTCGAGAAACCTTCTTTATCCATAAAGCTGTTCAATGTACGTGTTAGCGCAGCACGGAAACCAGCAAGGTGAGTACCACCATCACGCTGTGGGATATTGTTGGTAAAGCAGAAGATGTTCTCTTGGAAACCATCGTTCCATTGCATCGCCACTTCAACTGAAATGCCGTCTTCACGCTCAGAGTTAAAGTGGAAGATTTTTTCGATGATTGGCGTTTTGTTGGTGTTTAGGTGATCAACGAACGCTTGAATACCACCTTCATACATGAAGTGATCATGTTTGTCTGCTTCACGTTCATCAACCAATTTGATCGACACACCAGAGTTCAGGAATGACAGTTCACGCAGGCGCTTCGCCAGAATGTCATAGTGGAACTCTGTGTTAGAGAACGTCTCGGCACTTGGCCAGAAACGAATTTGTGTACCGGTTTTATCCGTATCACCCACAACGGCTAGTGGCGCTTGAGGCTCACCATGGCGGTAGGTTTGCGTATGGATATGGCCACCACGATGAATCGTTAGCTCAACTTTCTCTGATAGTGCGTTTACTACTGAAACACCTACCCCGTGAAGACCACCCGATACTTTGTATGAGTTATCGTCGAACTTACCACCCGCGTGAAGAACCGTCATGATTACTTCTGCTGCAGAGACATTTTCCTCTGAGTGGATTTCTGTTGGAATGCCACGACCATCATCGCTAACGGAAACCGAGTTATCCTCATGAATTGTCACAACGATGTCTTTACAGTGACCTGCCAACGCTTCATCAATTGAGTTATCCACCACCTCGAAAACCATGTGGTGAAGGCCGGTGCCGTCGTCCGTATCGCCGATGTACATTCCTGGACGCTTACGTACCGCATCCAGACCCTTCAGTACCTTAATACTCGATGAATCGTAATTTTCAGACATGAGTTTCTCTCTTCTAGTTTGACTCTATCCTGCCATGTTCCACATGAAACAATTTACCGTTATCGTCCAACATATCGGCGATTTGGCTTTCAGTGATAGAGCTTACAAATACTTGTGCGCCCGTCTCTTTTAAGCAGTCAGCAAGACGCTTGCGACGTTGGCTATCTAATTCCGACGCGAAGTCATCAATTAGGTAAATGCATTGTTTACCGGCCATCTCTGTCAGGTGTTGCCCTTGCGCTACACGCAATGCACACACCATGAGTTTTAATTGACCGCGTGACAGAACATCTTCAACGGGCGTTCCGTTCACTTTAATGCGCAAATCAGCTTTGTTTGGGCCACTAAAGGTGTATCCCAATGCCTGATCACGCTCAAAATTCTTTTCTAGTATCTCGTGGTATGGAGTGTCTTTATCCCAGCCACGATAATACTTCAATTGGATCTCAAATTCTGGCAAAAATGTCTGACAGATAGTTTCTGCGACGGTTTTCATCTGCTCGATGTAACTTGCTCGCCATTGGCTGATGTTTTCAGCCAACCCTGCCATTTCCTGATCCCAATAACTGAGCTCACGATAACTATTGGCGGTTTTCAACAACGCGTTGCGCTGCTTGTTCAGGCGCTTGAACCTTCCCCATGCTTGATAAAAAGCGGGCTCGGTATGAAACACGCCCCAATCAATAAACGCACGACGATGTTTAGGGCCATCTGTCAGTAAATCAAACCCTTCTGGGTGTATCAACTGCAGAGGCAGAACTTGTGCCAACTGCGCTAATTTTTGTCCAGATTGACCGCCTATTTTAACCTCTGTTGAGCCATCACGCTGCTTATTAATGCCGATAGGTAGCTCAAATTGATCCGAGTTCAAAAAACGACCATGAACAAACAGTTCGTCACACTCATTTTGTATCACTCGTCCGGTGAGAGAGCTCTTGAATGAGCGGCCATGCCCGAGCAGATAAACCGCTTCTAAGACACTGGTTTTACCGCTGCCGTTCGGCCCGATAAGAAAGTTAAAGCCTGCTGATAACTCAATATCACAGGCTTTAATGTTTCGAAACTGCTGAATGATGAGACGAGAAAGAGGCATTCAGTTGGCTTATAGACGAATTGGCATCACCACGTACATGGCACTGTCATCGTCGGCATTTTCAATCAACGCGCTAGCGTTAGCATCCGACATCGACACACGTACATTTTCACAACGCAACGTGTTCAGAACATCAAGCACATAGCTTACGTTAAAGCCGATTTCGATGGCGTCACCTTCAAAGGTTACATCAAGCATCTCTTCCGCTTCTTCTTGTTCTGGGTTATTCGCGGTTATGCGCATTTCAGTATCAGCCAGATTCACACGCACGCCACGGAATTTTTCGTTGGAAAGAATCGCAGCACGAGAGAAGGCTTGGCGCAACTCGTCACAACTTGCTATTAGGGTCTTATTGGTGCTCTGAGGCAATACACGGCGGTAATCAGGGAAACGACCATCAACCAACTTAGAGGTAAAAGTAAAGTTATTCACCTCAGCACGAACATTGGAGCTACCGATCTGAAGTACTACGGGCTGCTCTGGCGCATCCATCAACTTTACTAATTCTTGCACACCTTTGCGTGGCACGATGATTTGCTTCTGCGCAAAGTCCGCACCTAGCTGAGTTTGCGATACCGCCATACGGTGGCCGTCCGTCGCCACGCTGCGTAGCGTGGTGCCGTCAATTTCAAACAACATGCCGTTGAGGTAGTAACGAACGTCTTGATTCGCCATCGAGAACTGAGTTTTGTCGATCAGCGTACGTAAATCAGCTTGGCTCAGTGATACTTCCACTTCGCTTTGCCAGTCTTCAATATTAGGGAAATCGTTCGCAGGAAGCGTTGCCAACGAGAAACGGCTGCGACCAGAGCGAACTTGTACGCGATCACCTTCTAATACAAATGTGATGATCGCATCGTCCGGTAAACCACGGCAGATATCGAGAAACTTACGAGAAGGAACGGTAATGCTGCCCGCTTCAAAATCACCTTCTAGCGTCACTTTGCTTACTAACTCTACTTCAAGATCGGTTGCCGTCATCGACAATACGTTCTCTTCTACTTTAAGAAGTAGGTTACCCAGGATTGGCAGAGTTGGTCGGCCACCTAAAGCGCCCGAAACCTGCTGTAGCGGTTTGATTAAATGACTACGTTCAATGGTAAATTTCATGCTTGGCTCTTTACGCTGTCAGCTCAATAAATGATTTGCTTAGAATACCGTTATTCTAACCGATTACGAAGACAGGGTGCGAATCAAGTTAGAGTAATCTTCTTTAATGTCGTGGCTCTCTTCACGCAGCTGCTCAATCTTGCGACAAGCATGAAGTACGGTCGTATGATCGCGGCCCCCAAACGCATCGCCAATTTCAGGCAAACTGTGGTTGGTTAGCTCTTTTGCTAACGCCATAGCCAGCTGACGAGGACGCGCTACAGAACGAGAACGACGCTTAGACAGCAAGTCCGCTACTTTAATCTTGTAGTATTCCGCCACTGTCTTTTGAATGTTATCGATTGTCACAAGCTTCTCTTGTAGAGCAAGCAGATCGCGCAGCGCTTCACGAACAAAATCAATCGTAATTGGACGGCCAGTAAAGTTCGCGTTCGCAATAACACGGTTCAGTGCACCTTCTAGCTCACGAACGTTCGAACGCAGACGCTTGGCAATGAAGAATGCCACTTCATCAGCAAGGTGGATTTGGTGATCTTCAGCTTTTTTCATCAAGATCGCCACACGCGTTTCAAGCTCAGGCGGCTCGATCGCAACAGTAAGACCCCAACCAAAGCGAGATTTAAGACGATCTTCAACGCCATTAATTTCTTTAGGATAACGGTCAGACGTTAGAATGATCTGCTGATTACCTTCCAATAGTGCGTTGAAGGTATGGAAGAATTCTTCTTGTGAACGTTCTTTATTAGCAAAGAATTGGATGTCATCGATAAGGAGCGCATCCACGCTGCGGTAGTAGCGTTTGAATTCTTCAATCGCATTGTTTTGCAGCGCTTTCACCATGTCTTGCACAAAACGTTCTGAGTGCATGTAGACCACTTTTGCGTTCGGGTTGTTATCCACAATCGCGTTACCCACCGCATGCAATAAGTGGGTTTTACCCAAACCCGTGCCGCCGTATAGGAATAGTGGGTTGTAAGCTGCACCTGGGTTATCCGATACCTGACGCGCCGCAGCCAAACCCAGTTGGTTCGACTTACCTTCAACAAAGTTATCGAACTTGTGTTTTGGGTTCATGTTTGAGCGGTGATTGATAGCCGCAATCGCTTGAGCGTCGTCATCCCAGGTTTTGTGTACTGGCTTACGCGCCTGTAATTGCGCAGGTGCAGATGACTCGGCAGCCACATCTGCAGGCGTACGTGTCGGCGCTGGTTTTGGTGCAGAGACAGGTCGGCTCCCCACTTCAAAACGTAAGTTAGGAATATCGCCACCGCAGTATTCCTGCAGTAAGCGAGTAATATTGTTCAGATACTTATCACGCACCCAGTCCAACACAAAGCGGTTTGGCGCGAATAGAGTGAGAGTATTGTCATTGAGCTCCGCTTGTAGCGGACGAACCCACATGCTGAATTCTGTAGCTGGTAGCTCTTCTTGAAGCTGCTGCAAACATTGCAGCCAAAGCGAAGATGACACGGTGCCCCCACTGAGTAATTGAATTATCGGAAAAGACTGGCAATTTTACCTGTTGATAACCAAGATCGCCAGCGATTGATCGACGATCCAGTGAATAAGATCCAAGTTATTCACAATTATTTCTGCAAACTTGATGAGATCAACACACCTTGCCCCAAATTTGCCCACACAACGATCCACAATTGGGCAAAATTCACAAGATCGAGCGATTGGTGATAAGTCTGTGTATTATTTTATTCCCAATGCTGATTTTGTCGATCATTTCGCTAGGTTCAGTTCGCATTTTCGTCACATTTAACATTCTTCTTCTATTATCTAATAACTCACAGGTCTAGGTTATTGCTCTTGGTTATTTATTTAATTGAGCTAACTAACAGTAGTATTTCCAACCATAAAATTATGGAGATGTATTATGAAAAACTGGATTAAGGTTGCCGTTGCAGCCATTGCACTGTCGGCAGCAACCGTACAAGCCGCTACTGAAGTCAAAGTTGGTATGTCAGGTCGCTACTTCCCGTTTACTTTTGTAAAGCAAGACAAGCTACAAGGCTTTGAAGTCGACATGTGGGATGAAATAGGTAAACGTAACGATTACAAAATCGAATACGTAACAGCCAACTTCTCTGGTTTATTTGGTCTTTTAGAAACTGGTCGTATCGATACGATCTCCAACCAAATCACCATGACTGATGAGCGTAAAGCTAAATACCTATTTGCTGACCCTTACGTTGTAGATGGCGCACAAATTACCGTGCGTAAAGGCAACGACAGCATCAAAGGTGTTGACGATCTTGCGGGCAAAACCGTTGCGGTGAACCTAGGCTCTAACTTTGAGCAACTGCTGCGTCAATACGACAAAGACGGCAAGATCAACATTAAAACGTACGACACAGGTATCGAACATGACGTGGCGCTCGGTCGTGCAGACGCGTTTGTAATGGATCGTCTTTCTGCGTTAGAGCTGATTAAGAAAACAGGCCTTCCTCTGGAATTGGCAGGCGAACCGTTTGAGACCATTCAAAACGCATGGCCTTTCGTTGACAACGAGAAAGGTCGTAAGCTGCAAGAAGAAGTAAACAAAACACTGGCTGAGATGCGCGCAGATGGTACAGTAGAGAAAATTTCCGTGAAGTGGTTTGGCGCTGACATCACGAAATAAGAACTCTTTGTACTTTAGGCCGCAAAGTGGTATCACTCTCGGACTAAAATAAACTTACGTAAAGGTGGAACTTGTTTTCCACCTTTTCTTTTCTCTAGCCTTTAGGTAAGCCGTATGGGATTTGACTTTAATTACATGTTGGAACTGCTGCCGATATTGCTGAAATATCTTGGCACAACCATGGAAATGGCGACATGGGGATTGGTGTTTTCGCTGATTTTATCCGTCATTTTAGCCAATATTCGCGTATTTAAACTGCCAGTTCTGGATCAATTAAGCCAACTGTACATCAGCTTCTTCCGTGGCACCCCACTGTTGGTTCAGCTTTTCCTGCTTTACTACGGCTTACCGCAAATTTTTCCATTGATGGTCGGTATCGACGCCTTTTCAGCAGCGGTGATCGGTTTAACGCTGCACTTTGCCGCTTATATGGCGGAAAGTATTCGTGCCGCCATTATTGGCATTGATCGCAGCCAAATGGAAGCGAGCTTATCGGTCGGTATGACGACATCCCAAGCAATGCGCCGAGTGATTTTACCTCAAGCAACGCGTGTCGCACTGCCTTCATTGATGAACTATTTCATCGATATGATCAAGTCAACGTCTCTCGCTTTCACGCTTGGTGTGGCCGAAATCATGGCGAAAGCACAGATGGAAGCCTCATCAAGTTTCCGTTTCTTTGAAGCTTTCCTTGCGGTTGCTCTTATTTACTGGGGCGTGGTGGTAATTCTGACTCGCGTACAAATCTGGGCAGAAGCAAAACTGAATAAGGCGTACGTACGATGATTAAGTTAGAAAATATTCACAAACGTTTTGGTGAGACTGAAGTGCTGAAAGGCATCGACCTCGATATTAAGCAAGGTGAGATCATCGTGATTATCGGCTCAAGTGGAACGGGTAAATCAACCTTGCTGCGTACGGTGAACTTTCTAGAGCAGGCAGATGAAGGTCGTATCACGATAGATGACATCTCCGTTGATACTCAAAAACACACTAAAGCCGAAGTATTAGCGCTGCGTCGTCGAACTGGCTTTGTGTTCCAAAACTATGCCCTGTTTGCCCACATGAATGCGCGCCAGAACATTGCCGAAGGTCTAGTGACCGTTCGAGGCTGGAAAAAAGCCGATGCTCTCAAACGAGCGCAACAAATTCTGGATGACATCGGCCTTGGGGATAAAGGCGATAGTTATCCAGCGGCATTGTCTGGCGGCCAACAACAACGTGTGGGTATCGGCCGAGCGATGGCGCTGCAACCAGAACTGCTGTTGTTTGACGAACCAACTTCTGCGCTGGATCCTGAATGGGTCGGTGAAGTTCTCTCATTAATGAAGAAGTTAGCTAATCAGCATCAAACCATGCTGGTGGTGACGCACGAGATGCAATTCGCGAAAGAAGTCGCTGATAGAGTGATCTTCATGGCGGAAGGCAATATCGTTGAGCAAGGTTCTCCACAGGATATCTTCGATAATCCACAAGATCCTCGTTTGAAAAAATTCCTTAACCAAGTAGGAATAGAGTAACGATCAAGCATCAGGATCGATTGATCCTTGAGATTTTACTCACACTACGTATAATCGCCCGGCCGGAATTTCGTACTCATTGAGTCATTGACACATTATGTGAGTGTGATTACAATTCCGCCTCTTTGTTGAGAGGCGTCGGTTGTCCTTCTCTATATAAAGAGCTTCTTTATATAAGAAAGCAAATACCCACGCCGGGTTTAACAAGAACCTAAAACTACTGATCAGTAAAGGTAATTATCATGAAACGCACTTTTCAACCTACAGTTCTAAAGCGCAAGCGTACTCACGGCTTCCGTGCTCGCATGGCAACTAAGAACGGTCGTAAAGTTATCAACGCACGTCGTGCAAAAGGCCGTGCGCGCCTATCAAAATAATCGCTAGTTTATTTTGAACACGTACGCGTTTAATCGGGAGTTACGTTTGTTAACTCCCGAGCATTATCAAAACGTCTTCCAGCAAGCTCATCGAGCTGGCTCGCCTCATTTCACCATCATTGCTCGCAATAACAAACTTTCTCACCCACGATTAGGTTTAGCGGTTCCCAAAAAGCAAATCAAAACGGCTGTCGGTCGTAACCGATTTAAGCGTTTGGCTCGTGAAAGCTTTCGTAACAATCAACATCAGCTTCCAAACAAAGATTTTGTTGTGATTGCAAAGAAAAGCGCGCAAGATTTAAGCAATGAGGAAATTTTTAAGTTGTTTGATAAGCTATGGCAACGCCTGTCTCGCCCTTCACGTGGATAGCCATTGGGCTCGTTTATCTGTATCGCTGGTTTATCAGCCCTTTGATTGGTCCTCGTTGCCGGTTCACACCAACCTGTTCCACTTACGCGCTAGAAGCTTTGAGAGCTCACGGTTTTGTAAAAGGATGTTGGTTATCAGGCAAACGTCTATTAAAATGCCACCCTTTGAATGAAGGGGGGTATGACCCCGTTCCACCAGTCCAAAAACAAGACAGAGATAACTAACGATGGATTCTCAACGTAATATCCTGCTCATCGGTTTGGCCCTGGTTTCTTTTTTGCTGTTTCAACAATGGCAAGTTGCAAAGAATCCAGAACCTCAAGCAGTTGAACAGGCTCAATCAAGCAGCACTCTACCTGCACCATCTTTTGCTGATGAACTTGACCCAGTTCCTGGTCAACAGCAAGCTTCTGCAAAAACTATCACAGTAACGACTGATGTTTTAACTCTGTCGATCGACACCGTTGGTGGCGATGTGGTACATGCCAACCTTAACGAATACTCTGCTGAGTTAGATTCATCAGATTCCTTTGTTCTGCTTAAAGACGCTCAAGGTCACCAATTTATCGCTCAAAGCGGTCTAGTGGGCCCTCAAGGTATCGACTTGAGCAGCACAAATCGCCCTCACTACAACGTAAGTGCAGACAGCTTCACAATGGCTGACGGTCAAGATGAACTTCGCGTTCCGATGACATTCACTGCAAACGGCATCGAATACACCAAAACTTACATCTTTAAACGCGGCAGCTACGCGCTTAATGTTGAATACGATGTAGTGAACAACTCAGGCAACAACGCAACATTTGGTATGTACGCTCACCTACGTCAAAACCTAATGGACGATGGTGGTAGCATCACAATGCCTACTTACCGTGGTGGCGCATACTCAACAGAAGATACGCGTTACAAGAAGTACAGCTTTGATGATATGCAGGATCGCAACCTGTCTCTTAACCTAGCCGATGGCCAAGGTTGGGCAGCAATGATTCAGCACTACTTTGCCGCAGCTTGGATCCCACGTAACGAACCAGGTACTAACCTATACACTCGTGTAATTGGCAACCTAGGCGACATCGGCGTTCGTATGCCGAACAAAACTATCGCAACAGGCGATCAGGCTAAGTTTGAAGCAACACTTTGGGTTGGTCCAAAACTGCAAGATGAAATGGCAGAAGTGGCACCTAACCTAGACCTAGTAGTGGACTACGGCTGGTTATGGTTCATTGCGAAGCCTCTTCATATGTTGCTTTCATTCATCCAGAGCTTTGTTGGTAACTGGGGTGTGGCAATCATCTGTCTGACCTTCATCGTTCGTGGTGCAATGTACCCACTAACAAAAGCGCAATACACGTCTATGGCGAAAATGCGCATGCTACAGCCTAAGCTGCAAGCAATGCGTGAGCGTATCGGTGATGACCGTCAGCGCATGAGCCAAGAAATGATGGAACTGTACAAGAAAGAGAAAGTGAACCCACTAGGTGGCTGTTTACCTCTTATCCTACAGATGCCTATTTTCATCGCGCTTTACTGGGCACTAATGGAATCGGTAGAGCTACGTCACTCTCCATTCTTCGGTTGGATTCATGACCTTTCAGCACAGGACCCTTACTACATCCTGCCGCTATTGATGGGTGCGTCTATGTTCCTAATCCAGAAGATGAGCCCGACAACGGTAACGGATCCAATGCAGCAGAAGATCATGACCTTTATGCCGGTTATGTTTACCTTCTTCTTCTTGTTCTTCCCATCAGGTCTCGTTCTGTACTGGTTGGTGTCGAACATCGTAACGCTTATCCAGCAAACTCTGATCTACAAAGGATTAGAGAAAAAAGGCTTACACAGCAAGTAACCTTTTAGGAAATGATTGAGAAAGGCGGCCAAAAGGTCGCCTTTTTGTTTTTGGCTGATTACAATTCAGCTAATTAATTGTGATGGCTCCCTAGGTATCTTCCCTATAGCCCAGCTCAAAAGGCAAAATTATGACTACAGATACGATTGTCGCTCAAGCGACCGCGCCTGGTCGTGGCGGTGTCGGTATTATTCGAGTTTCTGGCCCTAAAGCCAACCAAGTGGCGTTAGAAGTCACTGGCAAAACACTAAAGCCCCGCTACGCAGAGTACCTGCCGTTTAAGTCAGAAGATGGCACTGTGCTTGATCAGGGCATCGCACTGTACTTCCCTAACCCACACTCATTTACAGGTGAAGACGTACTTGAGCTGCAAGGCCATGGCGGCCCTGTCGTGATGGATATGCTGATAAAACGCATTCTAGGTATAGATGGTATTCGAGCTGCTCGCCCTGGTGAGTTCTCTGAACGCGCATTTCTGAACGATAAACTCGACTTAGCTCAAGCCGAAGCGATTGCAGACCTCATTGATGCCAGTTCTGAAGAAGCAGCAAAATCGGCGCTGCAATCCTTACAGGGCGCATTTTCAGGCCGCATTAATACCTTAGTTGAGTCGCTGATTCATTTGCGTATCTATGTTGAAGCAGCCATCGACTTCCCTGAAGAAGAGATCGACTTTTTGGCCGACGGTAAAGTGGCTGGTGACCTACAAGCCATCATCGACAACCTAAATGCGGTGCGCAAAGAAGCTAACCAAGGCGCTATTATGCGTGAAGGGATGAAAGTCGTGATTGCGGGTCGCCCAAATGCGGGCAAATCAAGCCTACTGAACGCGCTATCGGGTAAAGAATCTGCAATCGTAACCGACATCGCAGGAACCACGCGTGATGTACTGCGTGAGCATATCCATATTGATGGCATGCCACTACACATCATTGATACAGCAGGTTTGCGTGATGCTTCCGATGAAGTAGAGAAAATCGGTATCGAACGCGCGTGGGATGAAATAGCCCAAGCAGACCGCGTGTTGTTCATGGTGGATGGCACGACAACCGATGCCACCGATCCGAAAGATATCTGGCCAGATTTTGTGGATCGCCTACCAGACAACATTGGCATAACTGTGATCCGTAATAAAGCGGATCAAACGGGTGAAGATATGGGGATCTGCCACGTCAATAACCCTACTCTTATCCGTTTGTCAGCGAAGACTGGTGCAGGGGTTGAAGCTCTACGCGATCATCTCAAGGAGTGTATGGGCTTCTCTGGCAACAGTGAAGGTGGGTTTATGGCTCGTCGTCGTCATCTCGATGCATTAGAACGTGCCGCACAGCACCTTCAAATAGGCCAGGAGCAGCTTGAAGGCTATATGGCAGGTGAAATATTGGCTGAAGAGCTACGCATCACCCAACAACATCTCAATGAGATTACCGGTGAGTTCAGTTCTGACGACTTACTGGGACGAATCTTCTCTTCATTCTGTATCGGGAAGTAAATAATCGAACGCGCGGTGCTGAGCTTAACTCACACCGCGTTTCTTTTTGTACGGCAAGCCATCCATGAGCTTTAGCCGTCGCATTCAATAAGGAAGAAGTATGATCCACATTATTACAGGCAGCACGTTAGGTGGCGCAGAATACGTAGGGGATCACCTGAGTGATCTACTCAACGAGAATGGATTTGAAACAACGATCCACAACCAGCCTTCCCTCAGTGATATCGAAAATCAAGGTACGTGGTTGGTGATCACCTCTACACATGGAGCTGGTGAGTATCCTGATAATATCCAACCTTTTATCGCAGCATTACAAAATACACCGCCAAAAATGACTGATGTAAAATTTGCGGTGATTGCGATTGGTGACTCTAGCTACGATACGTTCTGTGCCGCTGGTCAACACGCTTATGATTTATTAGAGGATATTGGTGCAACCCCTCTCGCAGATTGCTTTAAAATCGATGTACTGAGCCATGATGTGCCAGAAGACGCCGCAGAAATGTGGTTAAAAGAGAATATCGAACGTTTTTAAACTCACGACTTTCCCTTCAACAGAGTCGAAATTCGGCTCTGTTTTCTCCCATGTGAATAACTCCCACCAAATTATTTTGTTTAACCGCTCAAAAACCAACCAAACAGACTGTGGATAACTACAATAAGATCCAGTGATTTTCCTTTAGTTATCCCAATAACAACTTTGATCAATTTTACCCTCTGTGTATAACCACCACTTTTGATCCCAGGTAATCCTCGATCTGATCCAATCATGATCACAAGATATGATCCAAAGAAGATCCATGATCTTGTTGATCATTTTTAGGTTATCCACAGAAACGGTCGATCCTAATAGTAGATCTAATAAAAGATCATATATATAGATCTTATATATATTTATCTTGAAGCTTAAAACGGATAAAACGAGAAAACGTTTTTCTCTCTGGCATAAAGCAGGTAAAATACGGCTCCTTTATCTGTCCATTAAATCCCTTTGAATACCTGAGGTCAGTTCATGCTTTATCACGAAAACTTTGACGTCATTGTTGTCGGTGGCGGACACGCAGGAACGGAAGCCGCGCTCGCATCTGCACGCACAGGACAAAAAACGCTTCTCCTTACCCATAACATCGATACATTAGGCCAGATGTCTTGTAATCCGGCGATCGGTGGTATTGGTAAAGGTCACTTAGTAAAAGAAGTAGATGCTATGGGCGGTTTGATGGCTGAAGCCATCGACCATGCAGGTATTCAGTTTCGTACACTAAATGCCTCCAAAGGTCCTGCAGTACGAGCAACTCGAGCTCAAGCCGATCGCGCTCTGTACAAAGCGTACGTTCGTAATGCATTAGAAAATGCGCCTAACTTAACGTTGTTCCAGCAATCAGTTGATGATCTGATTGTTGAACAAGATCGCGCAGTTGGTGTGGTAACTCAAATGGGACTTCGCTTCCATGCGAAAGCCGTTGTGCTAACCGTGGGTACCTTCCTTGGTGGTAAGATCCACATAGGTATGGAAAGCTCGTCTGGTGGTCGTGCCGGGGATCCACCATCGATCGCATTAGCGGATCGACTGCGTGAACTGCCGTTCCGTGTGGATCGTTTAAAAACAGGTACTCCACCGCGCATTGATGCTCGTACTGTTGATTTTTCAGTGCTAGAAGCTCAGCACGGTGATAACCCAACGCCTGTATTCTCGTTCATGGGCAAACGTGAACAGCATCCGCGTCAGATTCCATGTTTCATCACCCACACCAATGAACAAACTCACGATGTGATCCGTAGTAACTTGGATCGCAGTCCAATGTACGCAGGTGTGATTGAAGGTATTGGTCCGCGTTACTGTCCGTCTATTGAAGACAAAGTGATGCGTTTCGCTGACAAAAACAGCCACCAAATCTTCATTGAGCCAGAAGGCCTAACCACGCACGAGTTATACCCTAATGGTATCTCGACCAGCTTGCCATTTGATGTGCAAGTACAAATCGTGCGCTCAATGAAAGGGTTTGAAAGTGCACACATCGTTCGCCCAGGTTATGCGATTGAATACGATTTCTTCGATCCACGTGATTTGAAGCAAACGTACGAGACGAAGTTCATCCATGGTTTGTTCTTTGCTGGCCAGATTAATGGTACGACTGGCTACGAAGAAGCCGCAGCGCAAGGCTTGATGGCGGGCCTAAACGCAAGCTTGTTTAGCCAAGACAAAGAAGGCTGGAGCCCACGTCGTGACCAAGCTTACATGGGCGTGTTGATTGATGACTTATCGACCATGGGTACCAAAGAGCCGTACCGCATGTTCACTTCTCGTGCGGAATACCGCCTGCTACTTCGTGAAGATAACGCCGATTTACGTTTAACGGAAAAAGCGCGCGAGCTAGGCTTGATTGATGATGTTCGTTGGGCTCGCTTTAACGAGAAAATCAACAATATGGAAACGGAGCGTCAGCGTTTGAAAGCAACGTGGATGAATCCGAAGTCAGAGGGTGTTGATGAGTTGAACAAGCTGCTGAAAACCCCAATGGCCCGTGAAGCGAGTGGTGAGGATCTTCTGCGTCGTCCAGAGATCACTTATTCGCAACTGACGCAACTTGAAGCGTTTGCTCCTGCTCTTGAAGATCAGCAAGCGGCTGAGCAAGTTGAAATTCAAGTGAAATACGATGGTTACATCAGGCGTCAGCAGGAAGAGATCGAAAAATCACTGCGTCACGAAAATACCAAGTTACCTGCTGATTTGGATTACCGCGATGTAAAAGGTTTATCAAACGAAGTCGTTGCTAAACTGAGCGAGGCCAAACCAGAGAGCATCGGTATTGCATCACGCATTTCTGGTATTACGCCTGCTGCAATTTCTATTCTACTTGTTCACTTGAAAAAGCATGGTTTGCTGAAGAAAGGTGAGGAAGAATAATGAGCGCATTGCGAACAAAGCTGGATTCACTGATCGCGAAAACCGATTTGGAAGTGTCAGAACAGCAACGAGAGCAGTTAGTTGGTTATGTCGAACTGCTCGACAAATGGAACAAAGCATACAATTTAACATCGGTACGTGATCCGCTTGATATGTTAGTGAAACATATTCTTGATAGTATCGTTGTAAGCGCACACCTGCCCGGTGAGCGCTTCATTGATGTTGGTACTGGTCCGGGGTTACCGGGCATCCCTTTGGCAATCATGAACCCTGAGAAAACCTTCTTTTTGCTCGACAGTCTTGGCAAACGCATCCGTTTTATCAAGCAAGTTGTGCACACATTAGGGCTGAAAAACGTGACACCAATTCAAAGTCGCGTCGAAGAATTCCAGCCTGAAGAAAAATTTGATGGCGTTTTGAGTCGAGCTTTTGCTTCAATGACAGACATGGTGGAATGGTGCCACCATTTGCCGAAACAAGAGCACGGGGTGTTTCTAGCGCTGAAAGGACAGCACCCTAAAGATGAAATGGATCAGCTTCCTGAATGGTGCAGTGTGACAGAGATCATATCTTTGGCTGTTCCTGAGTTGGAAGGTGATCGTCATCTAGTAATCTTATCGCGCAAGGAAAATTAGCGAGGTAATCGTGGGTAAAATTGTAGCAATCGCCAACCAGAAAGGTGGGGTCGGCAAAACAACAACGTGCATTAACTTAGCGGCTTCGATGGCGGCAACAAAGCGCAAGGTTTTGGTGATCGATCTCGACCCGCAAGGCAATGCTACGATGGCCAGTGGCGTGGATAAGTATATGGTCGACGCCACTGCATACGATCTTTTGGTTGAAGATACACCGTTCGATCAAGTCGTTTGTACCCAAACAACAGGGAAGTATGATTTGATCGCGGCGAACGGAGACGTGACCGCGGCAGAAATCAAATTGATGGAAGTTTTCGCTCGTGAAGTGCGTCTAAAAAATGCATTGTCGTCAGTTCGCGATAACTATGATTTCATCTTTATTGATTGTCCTCCTTCTCTAAACCTTCTTACAATCAATGCGATGGCGGCAGCTGACTCTGTGCTGGTGCCGATGCAATGTGAATACTTTGCGTTAGAAGGTTTAACTGCTCTTATGGATACAATCAGCAAGTTAGCGGCTGTCGTGAATGAAAACCTCAAAATCGAAGGTTTATTGCGTACCATGTACGACCCACGCAACCGCTTATCGAATGAAGTATCCGATCAACTTAAAAAACACTTTGGGAATAAAGTTTACCGTACTGTCATTCCGCGTAATGTTCGTTTGGCTGAAGCACCAAGTCACGGTAAGCCTGCAATGTACTACGATAAGTACTCCGCAGGTGCCAAAGCGTATCTTGCTCTAGCGGGCGAAATGCTCCGCCGCGAAGAAATCCCAGTTTAACTCTAACCTAAGGAATTCAATCCCATGTCTAAGCGTGGTCTCGGAAAAGGACTGGATGCGTTATTGTCGACCAGTTCGTTTGCTCGTGAAAAACAGCATATTGCATCGCATAGCCAAGAATTATCGGCAGACGGTGAGTTAACCGATTTAGCGATTGGTCAATTGCAGCCGGGCGTATACCAACCGCGTAAAGATATGGCGCCTGAAGCGCTAGAAGAACTAGCGGCTTCGATTCAATCACAAGGCATTATTCAACCAATCGTGGTTCGCCAGGTCGAAAATGGTCAGTTTGAGATCATCGCAGGTGAGCGCCGCTGGCGTGCTGCAAGGCAGGCGGGTTTAAAACGCGTGCCGTGTTTGGTGAAAAAAGTTGAAGATCGTGCCGCCATCGCCATGGCGTTGATTGAAAACATTCAACGTGAAGACTTGAATGTGATTGAGGAAGCCCAAGCGCTTGAGCGTCTACAAGATGAATTCACGCTGACACATCAGCAAGTGGCCGATGTGATTGGTAAATCAAGAACGACGGTGAGTAACCTATTACGTCTGAATCAGTTGGAAGTTGATGTAAAAGGTCTGGTTGCAGATAAAAAATTGGAAATGGGTCATGCTCGAGCTCTGTTAGCGTTAGAAGGCGAACAGCAAGTCGAAGTAGCTCAACAAGTGGCTAAGAAGCAAATGACTGTTCGCCAAACCGAACAGTTAGTAAAAAAGTGCTTAGCCCCACAAAATGAGCAAAAAGGGCAACAAGAGGATACCGAAGCCGAGCAAATGTCGCATAAATTGAGTCAGCTGCTTGATGCAAAAGTTTCTCTTACCCGTTCTGCAAACGGAAAAGCGAAATTGACGATAAGTCTTGATGAGCCTCACAAATTGGACCAACTAATTGCCAAGCTTGAGGCCTAGATGAGATAATTGATTTAGGTCAATTAATCTAATTAATCGAATTTTGTGCGAAAGTTGTCGTTTTGTAAACAAAACTGTAAGTTTTTGATGCAATCGAATTGCTTTACGTTGAACTGAACGTATAATTTTCGCCAATTTCCCAGCACAGAGAGTTAAGTGCGAAGTGGATATTACTAGAGGTACGAATACATGGTAGCTGCGTTAGCTAGACCAGGACGAGAGCTCGCAAGGCAATTGTTAATGATCCAGTCTGGCGCGGTTATTTTTGTGGCAGCAGGAATGGCGGTAGCCATAAATCCTGACTGGGGATTTTCAGCGCTGATTGGCGGAGGCATTTTTGTTGTTGCCAATGCAGTATTCGCGCTGTGTGCTTTCATGTTTAGTGGAGCTCGCGCTGCCAAGCGCATCGCTGCTTCCTTCTATACGGGTGAAGTACTGAAAATTCTCATCACGGTTGCACTGTTCTATGTTGCCTACATGTATATGCAGGTGGAACTTGTTCCCCTCAAACTAACCTATTTGCTGGTACTAGGTATTAATATCTGTGCACCAGTGCTATTCATTAACAACAAAAAATAGGATGAGTTATGGCTGCGCCAGGTGAAGCGCTAACATCGTCCGGTTACATTGCCCACCACCTTTCTAACCTATCGCTATACAAGTTGGGTTTAGTAGGGTCGGAGACAAGTTTCTGGAACGTACATATCGATAGCCTGTTTTTTTCTTGGTTTACTGGTTTAATCTTCCTCGGAATTTTTTACAAAGTAGCAAAGAGAACAACAGCGGGTGTACCGGGTAAGCTTCAGTGTGCTGTAGAAATGATCGTTGAATTTGTCGCCGATAACGTCAAAGACACGTTCCATGGACGCAACCCACTGATCGCGCCTTTAGCACTGACTATCTTTTGTTGGGTATTTTTGATGAACGTGATGGACTTAGTTCCTATCGACTTCTTACCATACCCAGCAGAGCATTGGCTAGGTATTCCTTACCTTAAGGTTGTACCGTCTGCTGATGTGAATATCACCATGGCTATGGCTCTAGGCGTTTTTGCATTGATGATTTACTACAGCATCAAAGTAAAAGGTCTAGGTGGATTCGCAAAAGAACTTGCACTACATCCATTCAATCACCCACTGATGATTCCGTTTAACCTACTAATTGAAGTGGTATCGCTATTAGCGAAACCTCTATCACTTGGTATGCGTCTATTCGGTAACATGTTCGCGGGTGAGGTTGTATTCATTCTTTGTGCGGCAATGCTACCATGGTACTTACAATGGATGGGTTCACTACCGTGGGCAATCTTCCATATCTTGGTTATTACGATTCAAGCCTTCGTATTCATGATGTTGACAATTGTTTACCTGTCAATGGCACACGAAGATCCTGATCATTAATTTTTTTAAAGCTTTTTATTTGGGCACTAAGCCAACAACTATAAATTGGAGATAGTAATGGAAACTTTACTGAGCTTTTCTGCAATCGCCGTAGGTATTATCGTCGGTCTTGCTTCTCTTGGTACAGCGATTGGTTTCGCACTGCTAGGTGGTAAATTCCTAGAAGGTGCTGCACGTCAACCAGAAATGGCTCCTATGCTACAAGTTAAGATGTTCATCATCGCGGGTCTACTTGATGCGGTTCCAATGATCGGTATCGTAATCGCGCTACTATTCACTTTCGCAAACCCATTCGTTGGTCAACTAGGTTAATCACCTTTAACTCGGGACGGGCGATTATCGCTTGTCACTGATTAACACTAAGTCCAAATAGAGGGGTAGCTGTTGTGAACATAAACGCAACTCTGCTAGGTCAAGCAATCTCGTTCGCACTATTTGTGTGGTTCTGCATGAAGTATGTATGGCCACCATTGATGCAAGCGATCGAAGAGCGTCAGAAGAAAATTGCTGATGGTCTTCAAGCAGCAGAACGTGCTGCGAAAGACTTGGATCTAGCACAAGCCAACGCTTCTGATCAATTGAAAGAAGCGAAGCGCACAGCAACTGAGATCATCGAACAAGCGAACAAACGTAAGTCTCAAATTCTTGATGAAGCTCGCGAGGAAGCTCAGGCAGAACGCCAGAAAATCCTAGCGCAAGCAGAAGCAGAACTTGAAGCTGAACGCAATCGTGCACGCGATGAGCTGCGCAAACAAGTTGCTACTCTGGCTGTAGCTGGTGCTGAGAAAATCCTTGAGCGTTCTATCGATAAAGATGCGCAAAAAGATATTCTCGACAACATTACTGCAAAACTTTAAGTCTGGGGGCGCATATGTCTGATTTGACTACTATCGCACGCCCCTATGCTAAAGCAGCCTTCGACTTTGCTTTAGAGAAAGACCAGTTGGACCAATGGGGCCAAATGTTATCTTTTGCTGCTGAAGTGGCCAAAAACGAACAAATGAACGAACTACTAACGGGTTCGGTTTCTGCTGACAAAATGGCAGAAATTTTTGTTGCAGTTTGCGGCGAACAAGTTGATGCGCACGGTCAAAACCTTTTGAAGGTAATGGCTGAGAATGGTCGTTTAGCGGCCCTTCCTGATGTTTGTAAAGAGTTTTTTACTCTGAAAAAAGAACATGAGAAAGAAATTGATGTTGAAGTAATTTCAGCAACAGAGCTTTCTGATGAACAACTTGCAAACATTGGCAGCAAACTTGAAAAGCGTCTTGAACGCAAAGTGAAGCTGAATTGCAGTGTAGATGAGACCCTACTTGGTGGGGTTATTATTCGAGCCGGAGACCTAGTCATCGATGACTCAGCGCGTGGTCGTTTGAACCGCCTGAGCGATGCATTGCAGTCTTAATGGGGATTGGAGCATGCAACTTAATTCCACGGAAATTAGCGATCTGATCAAACAACGTATCGAATCTTTCGAAGTTGTTAGTGAAGCTCGCAACGAGGGTACTATCGTATCGGTAAGCGATGGTATCATCCGCATCCACGGCCTAGCGGACGTGATGCAAGGTGAAATGATTGAATTACCGGGTGGCCGTTATGCACTGGCACTTAACCTTGAGCGTGACTCGGTTGGTGCGGTTGTAATGGGCCCATATGCTGACCTTAAGGAAGGCATGAAAGTTACAGGTACTGGCCGCATTCTTGAAGTGCCAGTTGGTCCAGAACTACTAGGCCGCGTAGTAAACACGCTGGGTGAGCCTATCGATGGTAAAGGTCCAATCGAAGCGAAAATGACTTCGCCTGTAGAAGTGATCGCACCAGGTGTAATCGACCGTAAATCGGTAGACCAACCTGTGCAAACTGGTTATAAGTCAGTTGACTCAATGATCCCAATCGGTCGTGGTCAGCGTGAGCTTATCATCGGTGACCGTCAGATTGGTAAAACAGCACTGGCGATCGACGCGATCATCAACCAGAAAGACTCTGGTATTTTCTCTATCTACGTAGCAATCGGTCAGAAAGCATCGACTATCGCTAACGTTGTTCGCAAACTAGAAGAGCACGGCGCACTACAAAATACTATCGTAGTAGTTGCATCAGCTTCTGAATCTGCAGCGCTTCAATACCTAGCGCCTTACGCAGGTTGTGCGATGGGTGAATACTTCCGCGATCGCGGTGAAGACGCACTGATTGTTTACGATGATCTATCTAAGCAAGCGGTAGCTTACCGTCAGATCTCTCTACTACTTAAACGTCCACCAGGCCGTGAGGCATTCCCAGGTGACGTATTCTACTTACACTCGCGTCTACTAGAGCGTGCAGCTCGTGTAAACGAAGAGTACGTAGAGCGTTTCACTAACGGTGAAGTGAAAGGTAAGACTGGTTCTTTGACTGCTCTTCCTATCATCGAAACTCAAGCAGGTGACGTTTCAGCATTCGTACCGACTAACGTAATCTCGATTACCGATGGTCAGATCTTCCTACAAACTGAGCTATTCAACGCTGGTGTTCGTCCTGCTGTTGACCCTGGTATCTCAGTATCTCGTGTAGGTGGTTCAGCTCAGACGAAAATCATCAAGAAACTATCAGGTGGTATCCGTACAGCACTAGCTGCATACCGTGAACTAGCGGCATTTGCTCAGTTCTCTTCTGACCTTGATGACGCAACGAAGAAACAGCTAGACCATGGTCAAAAAGTTACAGAACTAATGAAGCAGAAGCAGTACGCTCCAATGTCTGTATTTGACCAAGCTCTAACTATCTTCGCGGCAGAGCGCGGTTACCTTGATGATGTAGAACTTAACAAAGTTCTAGATTTCGAGGCGGCTCTACTATCGTACGCTCGCGGTCAATACGCTGAACTAGCAGCTGAGATCGACAAGTCTGGCGCTTACAACGATGAAATCGAAGCTCAGTTGAAGAAACTGACTGACGACTTCAAAGCAACCCAAACTTGGTAATTAGGTCGGTGGCAGTTTCTGCCACCAACTAACGGAGAGTAACGATGGCCGGCGCAAAAGAGATACGTAATAAAATCGGTAGTGTTAAAAGCACTCAGAAAATTACGAAAGCGATGGAAATGGTAGCAGCTTCAAAAATGCGTCGTTCTCAAGATGCAATGGAAGCTTCTCGTCCATACGCTGAAACAATGCGTAAAGTGATCGGTCATGTGGCTAACGCAAACCTAGAGTACCGTCATCCGTACCTAGAAGAGCGTGAAGCTAAACGTGTTGGTTACATCATCGTTTCGACAGACCGTGGTCTGTGTGGTGGTTTGAACATTAACGTGTTCAAAAAAGCCGTTACAGACATGCAAGCATGGAGAGAGAAGGGTGCTGAGATTGAGCTAGCCGTTGTTGGCTCAAAAGCAACAGCTTTCTTTAAACATGGTGGCGCAAAAGTTGCGGCACAGGTTTCTGGTCTTGGAGATAATCCAAGCCTACAAGACCTAATCGGCTCTGTTGGCGTAATGCTGAAGAAATACGATGAAGGTGAACTGGACCGTCTATATGTAGTATTCAACAAGTTTGTAAATACTATGGTTCAGCAACCAACGATCGATCAATTGCTACCTTTGCCTAAATCGGACAGCGAAGAGATGCAGCGTGAGCATTCATGGGACTACATCTATGAGCCTGAACCAAAACCTCTACTGGATACGCTATTAGTGCGTTACGTAGAGTCTCAGGTATACCAAGGTGTGGTTGAGAACCTTGCTTGTGAGCAAGCGGCTCGAATGATTGCGATGAAGGCTGCAACGGATAACGCAACCAGTTTGATTGACGATTTGGAACTTGTGTATAACAAAGCCCGTCAGGCTGCGATTACACAAGAACTATCAGAAATCGTTGGTGGTGCAGCTGCGGTTTAAGCTTAGGTAAAACGAAATAGTTTAGAGGATTAACGATGGCTACAGGTAAGATCGTACAGATCATCGGTGCGGTAGTCGACGTAGAGTTCCCACAGAGCGATGTACCTAGTGTATATGACGCTCTAAACGTAACGGACTCAAAAGAGCGTCTAGTTCTTGAAGTTCAACAACAGCTAGGCGGTGGCGTAGTTCGTTGTATCGTAATGGGTAGCTCTGATGGTTTACGTCGTGGAGTAGAAGTGGTTAACACTGGCGCTCCAATTTCAGTACCAGTAGGTACTAAAACTCTAGGTCGTATCATGAACGTCCTAGGTGACGCGATTGACGAGCGTGGTGAAGTGGGTGCGGAAGAGGTTTACTCTATCCACCGTAGTGCACCAAGCTACGAAGAGCAATCAAACGAAATTGCACTTCTAGAAACGGGCGTTAAAGTAATCGACCTAATTTGTCCATTCGCTAAGGGTGGTAAAATCGGTCTATTCGGTGGTGCTGGTGTAGGTAAGACCGTTAACATGATGGAACTTATCAACAACATCGCACTACAGCACTCAGGTCTATCAGTATTTGCTGGTGTTGGTGAGCGTACTCGTGAAGGTAACGATTTCTACTACGAGATGCAGGAAGCGGGCGTTGTAAACGTTGAGAAGCCTGAAGAATCAAAAGTAGCGATGGTTTACGGTCAGATGAACGAGCCACCAGGTAACCGTCTACGTGTTGCACTGACTGGTCTAACAATGGCAGAGCGTTTCCGTGACGAAGGTCGTGACGTACTACTGTTCATTGATAACATCTACCGTTACACACTTGCAGGTACAGAGGTATCAGCACTACTAGGTCGTATGCCTTCTGCGGTAGGTTACCAGCCAACTCTTGCAGAAGAGATGGGTGTACTTCAGGAGCGTATCACGTCAACGAAATCAGGTTCTATCACGTCTGTACAGGCGGTATACGTACCAGCGGATGACTTGACTGACCCGTCTCCAGCAACAACGTTCGCGCACTTGGATGCAACGGTTGTACTTAACCGTAACATCGCTGCAATGGGTCTATACCCTGCGATCGACCCGCTAGATTCAACATCTCGTATGCTTGATCCACTAGTCGTTGGTCAAGATCACTACGAAGTTGCTCGTGGTGTTCAGCAGACTCTTCAGCGCTACAAAGAGCTGAAAGATATCATTGCTATCCTAGGTATGGACGAGCTATCTGAAGAAGATAAGCAAGTTGTATCTCGTGCACGTAAGATTGAGCGTTTCCTAACTCAGCCTTACCACGTAGCAGAAGTATTTACAGGTGACCCTGGTATTTACGTACCTCTAAAAGAGACTCTACGTGGCTTTAAAGGTCTACTAGCTGGTGAATACGACGACATTCCTGAGCAGGCATTTATGTACTGCGGTAGCATCGACGATGCTATTGAGAATGCGAAGAAGCTATAAGGCTAACTAGGAGGCGATATGGCAGCAATAACCTTTCACCTAGACGTAGTAAGCGCTGAGAAGAAAATCTTCTCTGGTCGTGTTGAAACGTTTCAGGTGACCGGTAGCGAAGGTGAACTTGGTATTTTCCATGGTCACACACCGCTGCTGACCGCTATCAAGCCTGGTATGGTGCGTATTGTGAAACAGCACGGCCACGAAGAAATTATTTATGTTTCTGGTGGTATGGTAGAGATTCAGCCTGGTACAGCGACTGTACTAGCTGATACAGCTATCCGTGGTGAAGAGCTAGACGCAGCGAAGGCAGAAGAAGCCAAACGCCGCGCTGAGGAGCAAATCCAGAATCAGCATGGTGACATGGACTTCGCACAAGCGGCCAGTGAACTGGCTAAAGCCATTGCTCAGCTACGAGTTATCGAGCTGACAAAAAAGCGTCGCTAAGCTCAATTAGCAACGTTGCATGAAAAAAGGCGGCCAATTGGTCGCCTTTTTGATTAATTTTAGTTGGAAATTTACCTTACTCCATTAACTATTTTAAAAGAGCTGTTTAAAATAACGGCCAATTAACATAAAACGTCAATAGGTTATCAATGAAATTCAGTGCTGTGATTCTTGCAGCGGGTAAAGGTACCCGTATGCATTCGAACATGCCTAAGGTGCTACACACTTTGGCAGGTAAGCCAATGGCAAAACATGTGATTGATACATGTACAGGTCTTGGCGCACAAAATATCCACTTGGTCTTTGGTCACGGTGGTGATCAAATGCAAACTACTCTTGCAGAAGAGCCTGTAAATTGGGTACTGCAAGCGGAGCAGTTAGGGACTGGTCATGCGGTTGATCAAGCATCTCCTCGCTTTGAAGACGATGAAAAAATCCTCGTGCTTTACGGTGATGTTCCACTGATTTCAGCTGAAACGATTGAAAACCTATTAGATGCACAGCCAACAGGCGGTATTGCACTACTAACAGTGATTCTAGATAACCCGACAGGCTACGGTCGTATTATCCGTAAGAATGGTCCTGTTGTGGCGATCGTTGAACAAAAAGATGCAACAGAAGAACAAAAACAAATTAAAGAGATCAACACTGGCGTGATGGTTGCGACTGGTGGGGATCTTAAGCGTTGGTTGTCTGGCTTAAACAACAACAACGCACAAGGCGAATACTACCTAACTGACGTTATTGCAGCTGCACACGATGAAGGTCGTGCCGTTGAGGCAGTACACCCAGTCAATGCCATTGAGGTGGAAGGGGTCAATGACCGCGCACAGCTTGCTCGTCTAGAGCGCGCTTTCCAGTCAATGCAAGCTCAGAAGCTACTAGAGCAAGGTGTCATGCTACGCGATCCAGCACGCTTTGATTTGCGTGGTGAGTTACAGTGCGGTATGGACTGTGAAATCGACGTGAATGTTATCATCGAAGGTAAAGTTTCACTGGGTGATAACGTGGTTATCGGTGCGGGTTGTGTACTGAAAGATTGTGAAATCGACGACAACACCATCGTTCGCCCTTACAGTGTGATTGAAGGTGCAACGGTTGGTGAAGAATGTACGGTTGGTCCATTTACTCGCCTTCGTCCTGGTGCTGAAATGCGTAACGATTCCCATGTGGGTAACTTCGTTGAAGTGAAAAATGCGCGCATCGGAGAAGGTTCAAAAGCGAACCACCTAACTTACTTAGGTGATGCAGAGATCGGTCAACGTACTAACATCGGTGCAGGTACTATCACTTGTAACTACGATGGTGCGAACAAGTTTAAAACCATCATCGGTAATGATGTTTTTGTTGGTTCTGATAGCCAGCTAGTGGCGCCTGTCACTATCGCTGATGGCGCAACCATCGGTGCAGGCACGACACTAACAAAAGATGTTGAAGAAGGTGAGTTAGTAATTACTCGCGTCAAAGAGCGCAAAATTACTGGCTGGCAGCGTCCTGTAAAACAAAAATAAGCATTACCTACACTCTGTCTCTATATTGTCAAAGCCGCTCAACAAGAGCGGCTTTGTTGTTTCTAGCTAAGGCTTCATCGCTAGTAGCTAGGAATGGCAATACGTTTTTCGAGCCAACGAACGGCTTGAGATACAAATAGGATGAGCAACAAGTACTCCAAAACGAGGAAGGTATAAATTTCTAGGGGTAAGTACTCATTCACCACCAGCTCATTAGCACGGCGAGTGAGATCGCTTAAACCAATCACACTGACTAAAGAACTCATCTTGAGGATGTAGACGAATTGATTGCCCAGTGGTGGGAGAATTTGCCGAAACGCTTGGGGAAGAATTACCAAGCGCATCTTTTGCCAATAGCTTAAGCCCAAAGATTCAGCCGCTTCATGCTGGCCACGGCTGATAGCTTGTATTCCACCGCGAAATACTTCCGCCATAAACGCGCTCTCAGCGATAGTCAGTGCAATAACACCCGCCCAAAAGTGATTGAGTGAGACATCCAATAGCGTAGGCATGCCGTAATACACCCAAAGTAGTAAGACTAAAACTGGCACTGAACGGATCACCTCGACATAAATACGGTTTATCCACTTCAGAGAGGCAGAGTCCGACAGAGCGGGTAACGCAACGATCAGGCCCAAGCTCATCGCAAATAACATACTGAGGAGTGATACCTGAATGGTGTCATTAAACCCAGCGATTAAAAACTTTAGATTGGTGAGCCCTTGATCCGTCGAAGGGTCAAGTACATACCAGCCCCATTGATAATCTGAACAACCAGTGAGTAATAGCAGTGAAAACAGCCATAGAGTTCGAAACGTCACATTTACTCCCTGAATTAACTAAAAAACTTCCTTTGTTGCTGCTATGTTATCAGTAGAGCTCTAATAAAGGTTAATTATTAAACCGTATAAGGTCATTATTTTTAAGGGAATAAAAATGAGAAAGATTTTACTAGTGCTAGGAATGTGTTTGCTTGCTGCGACTCAAGTCGCTCACGCTGAAAGCCGTCTTCAATCCATTTTAGACAATGGCGTACTCCGAGTTGGAACGACGGGAGATTGGAATCCGATGACGATGAAAGACCCCGCGACAAACAGTTATCGTGGCTTCGATATCGATGTAACAACAGAACTTGCTAAAGATCTCGGTGTAAAAGTGGAGTATGTGCCCGCGGATTGGAAGACGCTAGTTAATGGCATTACCGCCAACAAATACGATATTACTGGCAGCGCATCTCTGAACATGTCGCGCGCGAAAGTAGCTGGATACAGCCAGCCGTATTTCTACCTTGCCTTTGTACCTGTGGTGCAAAAGAAAGATCTCGCCAAATTTTCTGATTGGGCGGATTTTAATAAACCAGAAGTAAAAGTCGCAGCGACGTTAGGTACGGTACAAGAAAAAATGGTGAAAGAGTTCTTCCCGTCTGCTCAGCATATTGTTATTGAAGCGCCAGCGCGCGACTTCCAAGAACTACTAGCTCGCAGGGCCGATGTATCGGTGACGTCCAATGTGGAAGCAGCGACGTTGGTGGATAAGTTTAAACAGTTGGCGATAGTGCCAGTGACCGCACCGCGTAAACCAACCCCAATTGCTATGTTGTTGCCGCAAGACGATCAAGTATGGATTAATTACATCAATCACTGGGTAGAGTTGAAAAAGACTCAAGGCTTTTTTAAGCAGACTGCCAAGAAATGGGGGTTGAAAAGCTTATAAACAGAAAGAGCCGCATTGCGCGGCTCTTTTTATTATCTGAACGATTAAAGTTCGTCTTCACTCACGACTCGGGCGTTGTCAGGAGTCGTAAAGTGCTTGGATAATTCGCGATTCGACAGAATGTATCCCATCCACAGCCCACCCATACAGATGATGATTGCGATGCCAGTAACCACCTGAGCTTGGCTTGCCATTGCGGCTACCAATGCACTTGAGAAGCTACTTACACAGATTTGCAGGCTGTTTTGCAGACCTGCTGCTGTTGCAGGGCTCTGTTGTGCGCTGGCCAGTGCACGGTTTACCACGATTGGGTACAGTGCGCCGTTAGCAACGGCAATCAAACAGAATGGCGCAAGAATAGGCCAAATCGATGACAGCTCCCACTGTGAAGCAATGAAAATCATTAATGCCGCGACACTAAATAGGCCAATCAGTTGGCGCAGAACCTTTTCATCACCAAATTTTCGAACGCCTACTTTACCTAAGTAGCCACCAGCCATAAACGCGATGGTTTGTGGGATAAAGCTCAAACCAATATCTTTTGCTTCGTAGCCCAGTTGCGCCATGATTTCTGGCATCCCAGTTAGGTAAGCAAAGAATGCAGCTGAAGCCGTCGCAAACATAAACACGTTGCCAAGGTATTTTTTAGAACTCAGAAGCGCTTTGATGTCGGCAGATATACTGGTTTGTTTGATTTCTGCTTTCTCGTCTTTTTGTGCCATGGTCGCAAAGACCAAAAAGACACCAACCAGTGTTAGCGTAATAAAGATACTGTGCCAGCCTAAGTTATCTGCCAATACAACCCCTAATTGAGGTGCTAGTGCTGGTGATAGCGCGACGAGTGGCATGATTGTCGCAAAAATTTGTTGGCTACTGCTTGAGTAGCGCTTAATGACCATAGCCTGCCAGATCACGGCTGGTGCACACACACCGATAGCTTGGATAAAGCGCAGTGTGAGTAGTTGCCATACTTGATCACAGAAAGCCAAACCGAATGACGCGATAGTAAATAACACCAACCCGGCTGCGAGTGTATTACGATGGCCAAATTTATCGGATGCCAATCCCCACATTAGTTGGCCAATCGCCATACCAACGAGGAATACCGTTAAAGAGAGCGCTATTTGCTCAGGGCCTGTTGCAAAGTCGATTTCCATCGCTTTGAATGCTGGCAGATACATATCGGTAGCAACGAAGCCAAGCATCGATAATGCTGCCAGATAAATGAGCTGTAGTTTTGAGATTTTCATGATTCAACCAGTCAAATTATTTAATCACTTTTTAATCAACATCAGTTGGCGCCAACCCTGATTTATTTACCTTATTATTCTATTTTTCGATTTTGAGAAAATAAAACGCTAAAATTGTTGGTTATCAATCAAATTTTTTGAAAGGTTAAATCATGTTCTCTAAAGCGTCTTTGGAAATGCTGGATACGGTTGCCCGTTTAGGCAGTTTCACCGCTGCGGCTGAGGTATTGCATAAAGTCCCCTCAGCCATTAGCTATGGAGTAAGGCAGGTCGAGCAAGATTTAGATGTGGTGCTGTTTCGACGTTTACCAAGGAAAGTCGAGCTAACTCCAGCGGGTGAACTTTTTATGGCCGAGGCGCGCTCTTTGCTGCGTCAAATGGAAGAGGTGAAAGCACAAACGCGGCGAGCGGCTCAAGGATGGAAAAGCACGTTAAAGCTGACCTTAGATAACGTGGTGAAGTTAGAAAAACTCAAACCTTTGGTGGAAGATTTCTATCGCGAGTTTGAATTTGCTGAATTGCAGATCAATATGGAGGTCTTCAATGGTTCTTGGGAAGCCATAGCACAAGGTCGAGCCGACATTGTCGTTGGCGCGACGTCTGCGGTTCCCGTTGGTGGGGATTTTGAAGTCAAAGATATGGGCGTATTAGATTGGGCATTTGTGATGTCACCCGCTCATCCTTGCGTTCGACAACAAGTGCTTACTGAAGAGTTTGTGAGTCAATTTCCGGCGATCTGTCTTGATGATACTTCGAACGTGCTGCCAAAACGCCATACTGGCCATTATCCGCAACAGCGCCGATTATTATTGCCCAATTGGTATAGTGCGATTGAATGTTTAAAAAATGGGGTGGGCGTGGGTTACATGCCACGTCATATTGCAACACCCTTAATCAATGATGGTGTGCTGGTGGAGAAGGTCATGCCGGATGATAAACCGCTCAGTCACTGCTGCTTAGTATGGCGCAAAGATGATAATCATAAATTGATCCAGTGGATGGTGGACTATCTTGGGTCGCCTAATCAGCTACATAAAGATTGGTTACAGTCATAAAAACACCTCGCTAATGCGAGGTGTTGTCTTTGATATATTTGAAATGTGGCGTTTTATGACAAGAAAAACTTATACGATGGGTTGTCTGTCTCGTCTTTGCATTGATAGCCAAGTTCGCGCAAATGCGCAGAAAACTGAGCTAAATCGCTTTCATCTAACTCGAAACCACATAAAACACGTCCGTAGTCAGCGCCGTGGTTACGGTAGTTGAATAAGCTGATATTCCAATGGGTACCGAGTGTACTCAAGAACTTCAGTAGCGCTCCCGGATATTCTGGAAACTCAAAGCTGTAGAGGCGTTCTTTGAGTGGCTTAGATGGTTTACCACCAATCATATAGCGTACGTGCAGTTTCGCCATTTCATCATCAGAGAGGTCAACCACAGGGTAACCACCATCACGCAAGTCATGGATGATGTTTTCTAGTTCTTCCTGACCGCCTTGCAAACGCACACCGACAAAGATATTCGCCAGTGCGTCATCGTTGTAACGATAGTTAAACTCCGTTACGGCACGACCGCCAATGAGGTTACAGAACTCAAAGAAGGCACCTTGACGCTCAGGAATGGTGACCGCAAGCAGGCCTTCACGTTTCTCACCAAGCTCGCAGCGTTCAGAAACATAACGCAAACCATGGAAGTTGGTGTTGGCGCCTGACAGTACGGTGCCTAGATTTTTGCCTTCGAGTTTGTTTTGCTCAGCAAACTTCTTTAAGCCCGCTAGAGCAAGTGCGCCGGAAGGTTCTGCGATAGCACGAGTATCTTCAAAGATGTCTTTCACAGCAGCGCAGATTTCATCACTGGAGACTGCGATATGCCCATCAATGTACTTTTGGCACAGACGAAACGTCTCTTCACCAATGCGCTTTACTGCGACGCCATCGGCAAACATGCTGACTTGGTCTAGTACGACTGGCTCACCAGCATCCAAAGCTGCTTTTAAGCATGAAGAGTCTTCTGGCTCGACCGCAATTACTTTGATTTCTGGCATCAACTGCTTCACAAGCACCGCTACGCCTGCGGCTAAACCGCCACCACCAACAGGTACGAAGATGTAATCCAGGTGACCATTTTGCTGCAGCATTTCCATGCCGATAGTACCTTGACCTGCAATCACCAGTGGATGATCGAATGGTGGGACAAAGGTATAACCGTTTAACTCGGATAGGCGCTCAGCTTCCGCTTTTGCTTCATCAAAATTACTGCCATGCAGCACCACGTTGCCACCAAACCCGCGTACCGCATCGACTTTGATATCTGGTGTGGTTTTTGGCATCACAATGGTGGTTTTTATGCCTAGCTTTGTACCCGAAAGCGCCATGCCTTGGGCGTGATTACCTGCGGATGCAGCAATGACACCAGCGGCTTTTTGTGCTTCAGACAGGCTTGCCACCATGTTGTAAGCGCCGCGCAGTTTGAACGAGTGTACGGGCTGGCGATCTTCGCGTTTGATTTGCACATTGTTACCAATGCGTGCAGCAAGGCGAGGCATTTCTTGTAATGGGGTGACTGTTGCAACTTCATACACAGGAGCTCGCAAGATCTGGCGCAGATAATCTGCACCAGATTGGTTTTCCTGTTTTAAGGGAAAGGGTTGACTCATAAAGCTAGCCCTCGAGCTTAGATTTGTCTCGTACTGCACCTTTGTCAGCACTGGTCGCCATACTTGCGTAAGCTTTGAGTGCAAATGAAACTTCACGTTGGCGGTCAACAGGTTTCCAGCCTAGTTCGTCTTGTTTTGCACGTCGATCAGCAAGCTCTTGTTCAGATACTTGGAGTGAAATTGAACGGTTTGGAATATCAATTGCGATCATATCGCCTTCTTTTACCAGACCAATCGCACCGCCATTTGCCGCTTCAGGAGAGGCGTGACCAATAGACAGACCTGATGTACCACCAGAGAAGCGACCGTCAGTCAGAAGTGCACACTCTTTACCGAGTCCCATCGATTTCAAGTAAGTGGTTGGGTACAGCATTTCTTGCATGCCCGGACCACCTTTAGGACCTTCGTAGCGGATAATTACCACGTCGCCCGCTTTAACTTTTCCGCCTAAGATGCCTTCAACGGCGTCTTCTTGGCTCTCGAAAACCACGGCAGGACCAGTGAACTTAAGAATGCTTTCATCAACGCCAGCGGTCTTAACGATACAGCCATCAAGTGCGATATTGCCAGATAGAACAGCTAGACCACCTTCTTGGCTGAAAGCATTGTCTTTGGCACGAATACAACCTTCAGCGCGGTCATCATCAAGTCGATCCCAGCGACAATCTTGTGAGAATGCTTGTGTAGTGCGAATACCTGCAGGACCTGCGCGGTAGAACTTGAGTACTTCTTCGTCTTCAGTTTGGATGATGTCGTATTTTGCGAGCTGCTCTTTCATGGAAAGACCAAGTACGGTGCGCGCATCATTGTGCAGTAGACCGGCACGGTCAAGCTCACCAAGGATAGCCATTACACCACCAGCGCGGTGCACGTCTTCCATGTGATATTTCTGAGTGGACGGTGCGACTTTACACAGGTGCGGTACTTGGCGAGACAGGCGATCGATATCTTCCATATCAAAATCGACTTCGCCTTCTTGCGCTGCTGCCAATAAGTGCAAAATCGTATTAGTTGAGCCACCCATAGCGATGTCCAGTGCCATAGCATTTTCAAAGGCATCAAAGGTTGCGATGTTGCGTGGCAATGCGGATTCGTCATCTTGCTCGTAGTAACGACGAGTCAGTTCAACAATGCGTCGACCCGCGTTGAGGAATAGCTGTTCACGGTCTGCGTGAGTCGCCAACATAGAACCGTTGCCCGGCTGAGAAAGACCGAGTGCTTCAGTTAAACAGTTCATCGAGTTTGCGGTAAACATGCCTGAACACGATCCACACGTTGGGCATGCACTGCGCTCGATCTGTTCGCTTTGCTCATCAGAAACTTTTGGATCTGCGCCCTGGATCATTGCATCAACAAGGTCTAGCTTGATGATCTGATCGGAAAGCTTGGTTTTACCCGCTTCCATAGGACCACCAGAAACAAAGATAACAGGAATGTTGAGACGCATTGATGCCATCAACATTCCCGGAGTGATTTTGTCACAGTTAGAGATACATACCATGGCATCGGCACAGTGCGCGTTGACCATGTATTCTACTGAGTCTGCGATCAGTTCGCGTGAAGGCAGTGAGTACAGCATGCCGCCGTGACCCATTGCGATACCATCATCAACCGCGATGGTGTTGAATTCTTTCGCAATACCGCCAGCTTTTTCGATTTCGCGTGCTACAAGCTGACCCATGTCTTTCAGGTGTACGTGACCCGGAACAAATTGAGTAAACGAGTTTACAACGGCGATGATTGGTTTACCGAAGTCTTCTTCTTTCACACCCGTTGCACGCCACAGTGCTCGTGCACCCGCCATGTTACGACCATGTGTGGTGGTAGCTGATCTATATTTTGGCATTTCCTAATCCTTCTTACTTCTGTTCTGGGTACACATAGTCTAACCAGCCCCACTTATCTTCCGTGGTGCCGTCAAATAGGCCAAAGTAGGCTGCTTGTAGTTCTTTAGTGATAGGGCCGCGCTTACCAGTGCCCACTTCAATCTTGTCGATGGTTGCCACTGGTACAATCTCAGCCGCAGTACCTGTCATGAAGACTTCATCGGCAAGGTAAAGGGCTTCACGAGCAATGTTCGCTTCACGTACTTCGTAGCCTTTATCGCGTGCAATTGTCATGATCGAGTCACGAGTGATGCCCGGTAGAATCGCGCTAGTTGCTGGTGGTGTGGTGATTACGCCATCTTTGATAACGAAGATGTTTTCACCAGCCCCTTCCGATAGGTAACCATCTACGCTTAGCGCAATACCTTCGTCGTAACCGTGACGACGCGCTTCACCACCAACCAGTAGTGAAGATAGGTAGTTACCGCCTGCTTTAGCCGCAGTTGGGATGGTGTTTGGCGCAGCGCGATTCCAGCTTGAAATCATCGCATCGACACCTTTTTCTAGCGCTTCTTCGCCTAAGTAAGAGCCCCAAGGAAATGCTGCAATGATTAGATCCATCTCAGTGCCAACTGGTGGACATACGCCTAAGCCAACATTACCGACAAAACCCAATGGACGAATGTAAGCGCTATCGAGTTTGTTTTGGCGCAGTGTTTCGCGGGTCGCTTCCATGATTTCTTCTACAGAGAAAGGGATCGGAAAGCGGTAAATCTTGGCAGAATCTTTTAGACGTTGTGCATGCTCACGGTGACGGAAGACAATTGGGCCTTTTGGTGTGTTGTAACAGCGCACGCCTTCAAACACGGATGTACCATAGTGCATTGCGTGAGTCAGAACGTGAACGTTCGCCTCTGCCCATGGAACCATCTCACCATTAAACCAAATGAAATCTGCAGTTTTCGTTGCCATTTGTTGCCTTCCTTATGCACTTACGTGTTGTTGTAAGTTGTGATTTGGCAGTTCATCGTTGCGGATTTTTAGCACCTCAACCTTACGAACGTCCCACAACTTCTCTATTTGATTGATCAAAAACGAGATTGGTCGATCGCTGTCGACGATGATCTCGACGCTGGCTACTTTGCTTTCGTGGTTTTGCGTAGCAGCGACTTGTTTGATCACGAAGCCTCGGTGACGAATCACACGTAGAACGCGCTCCAACAGTACCGGTTTGTCATCGGCTTTGATGTCGAGTAAATATCTGTCCATGCGATTGTCTCCTATGTATTTTCCAACATATCACTGTTTGATGCGCCAGGTGGCACCAATGGCCACACGTTTTCTTCTTCATCAATCAAAACGTGAAGCATGTAAGAAGTTTCACTCGCTAGCATCTCTTTGAGAGCAGGTTCGACTTCTTCTTTCTTGGTGATGGTTTTGCCCGGGATATCGAACGCTTTTGCTAACATCACGAAATCTGGGTTGTCATCAAGAATGGTTTCACTGTGGCGACCGTCAAAGAATAATGACTGCCATTGGCGAACCATGCCAAGACGTTGGTTATTAAGAAGGACAATCTTCACTGGAATCTGACGACGCTTCAGCGTGCCCAATTCCTGAACGTTCATCATAAATGAACCGTCACCTGTAATAAGGATAGACTGATCATCAGGACGTGCGACTGCAGCACCCATCGCCGCTGGCAAGCCAAAGCCCATGGTGCCAAGGCCAGCAGAAGTGATAAAATTTTGTGGTTCGCGTGGCTGGATATGTTGCGCTGCCCACATCTGGTGCTGACCGACGTCGGTCGAGACAATTGAGCTATCTGGCATCATGTCAGACAGTTGTTTAAGCAATAGCGGTGCGTAGATTAACTCGCCTGGGTGGTCGTAACGCCACTTAAAGCCGCTGCGCAGACTTTCACTGTGATGAACCCACGGTGAGATATCTTGAGTCAGCTCTAGCTGAGGAAGAATGGTGTTGATGTCGCCACGTAATGGTGCGTTGGCGTGGCGCAGTTTATGAATCTCCGCAGCATCAATGTCGATGTGAATCACTTTCGCATTTGGTGCAAACGTGTCGAGCTTACCCGTCACACGGTCATCAAAACGCGCGCCAACCACGATCAATAGATCAGCTTCTTGAACCACTAGATTGGCGGCTTTGGTGCCGTGCATACCCAACATACCAAGATAGTGAGGATCATGGCGTTCAATGGTACCGAGGCCTTTTAATGTGCTAACTGCAGGCATTGGGTTTAAGCGAAGAAATTCGCGTACTGCATCGGTTGCTTTCGCAAGTTGCACGCCACCACCAACATACAACACTGGGCGAGTTGATGCTGCCAGCACATCTTGCGCACGTTTGATATCTTCAGCGCTGACATCTTCGATTGCTGGTGCTATGTATGGAGGAAGAAGGTCTGTGGGTGCTTGAGCGAGTTGAACGTCTTTGGCGATATCGACAATGACAGGACCCGGACGACCGGTTTTTGCTACCTCAAAGGCTTCGGCAAGTGTCGGAGCTAGATCTTCAATTTCGGTCACGAGATAGCTGTGCTTAGTACAGGCTAGGGACATTCCGATCACATCCATTTCTTGGAATGCATCGGTACCGATATGAGAGCTAGCTACCTGGCCTGTGATGGCAACTAGAGGTACGGAGTCAAGGAAAGCGTCGGCAAGGCCGGTAACAAGGTTAGTGGCTCCTGGGCCGGAAGTTGCCATGCACACAGCAACGTCTTGAGTGGAACGAGCCATCCCGATAGCTGCCATAGCGGCCCCTTGCTCGTGACGGCATAGGATGTGTTCCACCCCACCGTCATACAAAGCATCATAGATTGGCATGATGGCCCCGCCGGGGTAGCCAAAAACGGTTTCGATGCCTTGCTGTCTTAAAGCGGCTACGACAAGTTGTGCACCAGTCATCGTAAACCTCCTTTGCTACGTTGTGGCTCGTAGCGATTGCCATATTTATTGCACTTCATGTGCACTCCCATTCTTCCCGTTAAACTGTCCGAGGGTTAGACAGATGACAACTTGTAGTTGTAAAAAAACCCCCGGACTTTTCAGTGCGGGGGTTTTTTGTAATTTGTGGTTACCTTTCGCCCACAATACCCCGCGCGGTGCCAATAATGACCACGATAATCAGGGCTAGCAGTGCGTTGATATGAGCGAAAAGGTTCATCTGTCTGTCGTTCTTTTTTCGTTAAAAAATGTTGTGTAATGTTCTACGAAATTGTTTGCGTCATTAGTGGTATCACACAATTCCGCTGCATGACAAGCAAAAAGTCATTCTTTTTTCACATTAACTCTCAATTGGGACGCGGTATATAACATAACCAACTAGATAAAACATTTGTTTACAGAGTGTTCAAAAAAATTGAGGAACGTATGGGGCTGGCAATCATTCATAGTCGAGCAAGCGTCGGGGTGCAAGCGCCATCGGTTAGTGTAGAAGTTCATATCAGCAACGGCATGCCAGGGTTTACCTTAGTAGGCTTGCCAGAGACAACGGTAAAAGAGTCCAAAGATCGCGTACGCAGTGCGATCATTAATTCTAACTTTCAATTTCCTGCTAAGCGGATCACCGTGAACTTGGCTCCGGCAGATCTACCTAAGGAGGGAGGACGTTTTGATCTTCCTATTGCATTGGGAATTTTGGCCGCTTCGGAGCAAATCGCGACAGATAAGCTCAAAAACTACGAATTTGTTGGTGAGTTAGCACTATCTGGTGGTCTGAGACCTGTAAAAGGTGTGCTGCCTGCTGCGCTGGAAGCTAGTAAGATTCAACGCCATTTGGTCGTCCCACATGTGAATGGCGATCAGGCGGCGCTGGTGGGGAAGGAACAACATAAATCGGCCCAATCATTACTGGAAGTATGTGCCGAGCTTTGTGGTCAACATCGACTGAATCTTTTTCAAACGCCTAAGCGAAAAACGATCGAAAAACATGGTCGAGACTTACAAGATATTATTGGCCAACAACAAGGTAAGAGAGCACTGGAGATTGCTGCCGCTGGAAACCACAACTTACTTTTCCTTGGCCCGCCAGGTACTGGAAAAACGATGTTGGCTTCGCGTTTGTGTGACTTATTACCGGAAATGAGTGACGAAGAAGCAATGGAAACCGCTTCGGTGGCATCGTTGACTCAGAGTGAAATTAATGAGCATAACTGGAAGTCGCGTCCGTTTCGTTCTCCGCATCATTCAAGTTCAATGGCGGCATTAGTCGGCGGTGGTTCGGTACCCAGACCAGGGGAGATCTCTTTAGCCCACAACGGGTTATTGTTTCTCGATGAAATGCCCGAATTTGATCGTAAAGTTCTGGACTCGTTACGCGAACCGCTCGAATCTGGAGAGATCATTATCTCTCGAGCGCAAGGTAAAACACGCTTTCCGGCTCGTTTCCAATTAGTCGGAGCCTTGAACCCAAGCCCGACAGGATATTACGAAGGCAATCAAGCGCGCACCAATCCACAAGCTATTTTGCGCTACCTTGGTCGATTATCTGGACCACTGTTAGATCGCTTTGATATGTCTTTAGAAATCCCAGCTTTGCCCAAAGGGACATTAGCAGAAGGTGGTGATCGCGGTGAGCCGACTGCTATCGTAAAAGCGCGTGTGAGCCATGCGCGTAACAATATGCTAAACCGCAGTGGTAAGGTCAATGCACTGCTAGGTAGTCGAGAAATTGAGGCGTTTTGTCCCTTGCATAAGAGTGATGCTGAGTTTCTTGAAACCGCTTTGCATCGTTTAGGGCTCTCGATTCGTGCATATCATCGTATTATCAAAGTGGCGCGAACAATCGCCGATCTGGATGGGGCGGAGCAAATTGAACGAACGCATTTGGCCGAGGCGCTTGGGTATCGAGCGATGGACCGTTTGCTGAAACAGCTTACGGCGCAAGCGGTATAGACAGCAAAGTGTCATCGCAACAAGTGTTGTAAGCACCTTGTTGCGATGAAGTACGTTAGAAGGTGTAGTTGAGACCAAGCGACAATAGGTACTCTTTCTCCTCATAAAACGTGATATTCGAGTCAGTTTGGCTATAGCCGGCTAAAGAAATGAACGACCAGTCTTGCCAGTCAAATACGTTTTGATATTCGTAGGCCGCAAATAGGCTGATGGTGTCGTCATTTCGTGTTTTAGCAAAAGTTTGGCTAGCTGCTTGATAGTCTTTCCATGCATAACCCGCGGTGAGGGCCAATCGATGACGGTTGATAAATTTAAACCAGCTAATGTCAAATCCGTACGAATCAAATGACTCCGCCTTACCGTCGGCATCTTGATTGATGTAGGTGAAAGCGGGTTGCAACATAGATGTTTGGTTGAGTGGAATGCGATAGTCGCCTTTGACATAGTAAAGGTTAGCATCGCGAGCAAGTGAGCGCTCTGTCACTTCCTCCTGCTCGATGTCTTTATCAGCATAAGCAAGATCAAGGTTGAAGTTCTTATCAATCAACCCTTTGATCTGAAAGCGATACGCATTGCCGTCAACATCCGTCTCTTTACGTGCGGTTCCTACTTGATAAGGGTTGCGCCAAGTTTCGCCTTTGAGTACCGTCGGCAGATAGGAAACATCGAGCACGGTGCCAGATTGTAGCTCGTGTTGATAGCCCAACTGAAAAGCGAGTGTACCTACCGCGACATCTGAGCGTGTGGTACCGGCGTAAACTTGGTGGTTGAGTCGGCTACCAAAGGTGTATGTCACACTCCCTAGCGGTGCAGCGATAACGGAACTGTCACTATCGGCACGCTTATCGAGAGAATCGATGGTGTTACTATTTTCTGTATTGAAATTGGATTCTGATGATATGAATCCGGCATTCAGCGAAATTTCACCGCCAAAACCTGCGGTTTCAGCGAGTTGAGCCTGAGCAGAACTGACGACAAAGGCCAAAGGCAAGAGAAGTAGCCTTGGTTTCATTCGTTATCTCCTTGTTGTCGAATGAGTGGTGCACATATTGGTTGCGGTAACAAATCTGACCATTCCCACGCATGTTCCAATGTGGCAAAGGCGCAGTATAATTACACGCTGTTTTATTCTTCACACATTATCACTGTTGTTTGACTATCATGTTGGCATATTTGTTATTTTTTTTTAACGCTTCTTTTGTGATTCTCAATTCTGCGGTTTGTTCACTCGCAATTTGTGTTATCGCTGTATTTAAAATATTGCTTCCTGGCGTAAAGCTAAAAGCACTAGCGACCGCTTGTGCCAATAAGGTGATGTGGTTATGGGCTACCGTTAATGCGTGCATTCTGGCGGTATCTAACCGTGTTGAGTGGGATGTTCAGGGCGGTGAAGCGCTTAAAAAAGACGGGTGGTATCTGCTGATCAGTAACCATCTCAGTTGGACAGATATTGTTGTGCTTTGCTGCGTGTTTAAAGACCGTATTCCCATGCCGAAGTTTTTCCTCAAGCAACAACTGCTGTATGTGCCTTTCATCGGGATGGCGTGTTGGGCGCTCGATATGCCATTTATGCGTCGCTATTCGCGAGAGTATCTGATCCGCAACCCTCATAAGCGAGGTCAAGATTTAGAAACGACACGTCGCTCGTGCGCTAAGTTCAAACACACTCCAACCACAGTGGTTAACTATGTCGAAGGAACCCGGTTTACCGAAGAAAAGCAGCGTAAGAGTAAAGCAAACTATCAATATTTGCTGCAACCAAAATCGGGCGGGATTGCGTACACGTTAGCGGCGATGGGGGAACAGTTCGAGAGCATTATCGACGTTACGTTGGCGTACCCAGAAAATACGCATAAACCGTTCAAGGATTTATTGATGGGTCGCATGAGCAAGGTGGTTGTGCGTGTAAATGTGTTACCCGTTGATGAAAGAGTGCTCGGTGATTACTTCAACGATAAGCCCTATAAGCGACAATTTCAGCAATGGTTGGGGGATGTGTGGCAAGAAAAAGATCGGTTGCTACAAGAGATTTACAAATAAACAAAAGGGGAGCGACGTGCTCCCCTTTTGATTGATATCGATGTGCTTATTTTAGTGTCAGCAAGTAGTTCACCAGAGAGAAGTACTCATCCATCGTTTTGATGCTTTGTGCTTGAACTAGGTATTTGTTGTTAACGATAACCGCAGGAACGCCGGTTAGACCGCTGTTTTCAAATTGCTTGTCCATACGGCGAACCATTGAATCAACCGCGAAGCCTTTGAATGCAGAATCGAATTTTTTCGCGTCTACAGCTTCATCAAGGAAGATTTGACGAAGTTCTTCATCATTACGTGGTGCTTTCTTTAGATTGTGGATGCGGTTAAACATCACTGGCACCATTTTGTCTTCCACTTTTAGTGCAACCATCGTTGCGTAGGCTTTGCTCATTGATGGGCCCATGTTGCCACCCATGAAAGAAACGTGGTTTTTTAATAGCTTAGTACCTTCTGGCAACTGCTTTTTCAGTTGCTGGATAACTGGTTCAAAGCTATTACAGTGCGGGCAGTAGAAAGAGAAAAACTCCGTCACAAGAGGTTTTTTTGATGCCTCAAGATCCAATACTTTGTAATGTTCACCTTCTTTGAATTGCGCTGCATGTGCCGACAGGCTTAACATCAGCATAGAAAACAGTGCGAACAGTTTTTTCATCGAAATATCTCCATTTTTGAATTTTTGGCCTGACTTACCATTGAGGCATTAAAGACAGCGGTGCTTCTTCTAAAGCGGCGATCTGCTCTTTAAATGCAAGGACCTGACCTTCCCAGTATTTTGGCTCATTAAACCATGGAAAAGCGAGAGGAAATGCAGGGTCATGCCAACGTTTTGCTAGCCATGCCATATAGTGCACCATTCGTAGACCGCGAAGTGGCTCGATTAGTTTCAATTCTGCAGGATTAAAGTCGCAAAACTCTTGGTAAGCCTCTAAAACAATATCCAACTGCATCAGTTTGTCTTGGCGTTCACCGTTCAGTAGCATCCATAAGTCTTGTACTGCAGGGCCGTTACGAGCGTCATCCAAATCAACAAACATAGGGCCATCTCGCCACAAAATATTGCCTGGGTGGCAATCGCCATGCAAACGAATCATATTGAAGCCTTCTTGCCAGTGGCTTTCAATTGATTTGATCAGCATATCCAAGTCATTGAAGAAGCTGTTCTCCAAGTGCATTGGAATCATATTGGCGTTTTGCAGAATCTCTCTTGGTTGATACAGGTATTCTTGTAAGCCGATCGTAGGGCGATGTTGGAAGGCTTGGCGGCTGCCGACTTTATGGATTCGGCCAAGGAAACGCCCTACACCTTCGAGCTGATCTAAATTGTCAACCTCGTATTGGCGACCACCCACGCTATCAAACAGCGCAAAAGCATAGCCTTGATAGTGATGCAGGGTTTCACCGTTGATGCGCACAGGTGGTGCGACGGGGATCTCATTGCCAATCAGCTCTAAAGTAAAGTCGTGCTCCTCTTGGATCTGTTCATTGCTCCAACGTTCAGGACGGTAAAACTTGACGACATAACGACGACGCTCTTCGTCAGTAAATTGATAAACACGGTTTTCGTAGCTATTGAGGGGAAGAAAGCCTGATTCTGCGCGAACGCCGATGCTTTCTAACGCGTACCACATAAAGTCTGGGGTAAGGGCGTCAAAGTTAAACATACTTTGGGACATATAAACAAAAAGGCTCATTACTGAGCCTTTTTCCATTAGTCATCGAAGTTATAGCTTCTTGATAAATCGGCTTTCCACTTCAATGGTGAATTCGTTGCTCTTATCGGTGAGTATAAACTGAATTGTCGTAATCGCAGAGTTTAGCTTGTCAGGATCGGCACCAAGACTCATTGGCAGGTTCAATACCTCACCTGGCTGGACCTGAATTGTCTGCTTACCATACCAGCTTACATCGGATAGCCCTTCAACATCCAACGAGTACTCTTGCACTTGCTGAGTTTTGTTGATCACCTTGAGGGTGTAGGTGTTTTCTACTTCTCCCGAGCTATTAACGCGGAACAGTTGGTTACGGTCGCGAATAACACTCATGCCGGCTGGGTCTACCGCTGCAATTTGGGCAAAGAAAAGACCGACCATGACGAGTAGTACGGCACCATAGCCTAGCAGCTTCGGACGCATGACTTTGGTACTCTTACCCGATAAGCGATGCTCGGTGGTGTAACTAATTAGGCCTTTCTCGTAGCCCATGCGATCCATGGTGTTGTCACACGCATCAATACAGGCGCCACAGTTGATACATTCATACTGCAAGCCGTCACGAATATCGATACCTGTTGGGCACACCTGCACACACAAATCACAATCAATACAATCACCCAAACCAAGCTGCTTTGGATCGGCTTTACGCGGACGTGGGCCACGTTTTTCCCCACGTTTTGCATCGTAGCCAACGATGAAGGTGTCTTTATCAAACATGGCAGACTGGAAGCGCGCGTAAGGACACATGTGAATACACATGATGGAACGCATCCAACCAGCATTACCATAAGTACAAATGGCAAAGAACATTACCCAAAAGACGGGCCAGAAGTTGGCGTTAAAGGTGAAAAAGTCGATAACCAATTGCTTCATTGGTACGAAGTAGCCAACAAAAGTAAAACCAGTGGCGAGTGCAATGGCAAACCAAGCTATATGTTTGACGGCTTTACGCATCGCTAAATTCGCCGTCAGCTTATTGGAGTCTTGTTTACGGCGTTTATTGGCACTACCTTCGAGCTTCTCTTCAAACCAGATATACATGAAGGTCCAGACGGTTTGTGGGCAGAGATAGCCACACCAAACCCGACCTAAGAAGGTGGTAATAAAGAACAACCCAAACGCCGCGATCACAAACAGCAAGGCGAGTAGGGTAAGATCTTGTGGGTACAGGGTGGTACCGAAAAAGTTGAACTGCTGGTTGCCAATATCAAGCAAGATCGCTTGACGTTCACCGTAAGGGATCCACGGTATCAAAGCGAAGAGAAGCAGTAAGAACCAACCACCGTAACGACGCAGTTTCTGGTAAGTCCCTTTGCTTTCGCGTACATAGATGCGATTACTTGGGTTGAACCGATCCCCGTTTCCTTTATGGGTTTTGGGATTATAGGTTTTAGGAGTCACATCTTTGATATCGATCTTGTCCTGACTCATGCACTCATCCTTCTTAGGCTTTTATAATGTACGGCGTCATTTCTATTGATGTCGCTCGATGACATTGCTGCTCGTTCCGTCATAAAGATGACCGAACATAATTATTTTAGTAAATACTGATGAACGGCGATTATACAATCAATAACAATTCCGTTTCTTTAACGCAGTCAATGTTTAACAACAAAAATCAGTACAGTTAACCTGATAATTGGCTGAACAGTTATAACCAATTGTGGGACTAAAAACTTTGGTTATAAAAAAGCGACTCACAGAGAGAGTCGCTTAAAGAATACTGGCTGTTGAGCTGGTTATTTGATGATGCCACGAGCGCGTAGGATCGCCGTTTTAAAATCGTCCTCTTGGTCTTTTTTGAGTCCAGGGATCATTTCATCTTTGCTGCTATTACGCATTTTAAGGTGGTAGATCAGTACATCGTCGGTCAGATCTTCTAGCTTTCCTTTATAGCCTGCTTCTTTTGCCAGCTTAACGATGAACTGCAAGAGGTTCAGCTCTTGATCTTTATGCCATTCAGGCTCTAGTAGCTCAAGCAGCTCTTCAATGCGATGACACTTCATTTCTTTCTCCACAGAATTTATAGGTGTAATTAGCAGTAAAGGTACCAAATTGCTTTGCGAAGACCAAATAGGAAAAACTATCTCTTTCTCTGTAGTTTGTTTTATGTCTTTGAAGTTTTATGAATAGCGCGCAAAGAAAAAAGCGCAGCTGGCGCCGCGCTTTTGATTAAGCTGCTTTGATAACTTTGGCCGGAACACTCGACATCATTGCTGTCTTCTCAACCAATGTCATTGCTGGCGCAACTTGCTTTGCCTTTGGTGCAGTAGTAAAGCCACTGCGGCGGCGCATTGCACTAGTATTAGTGTGTGCGAACCTGACTGTTGTTGGGCGCATTAATTTACCTAACTGTCAGGCATATCCATTGCCGATGTAATGGCCTGAATCATTATGAGCTAGGCTCCAACAAGATTGAAGAATCACTCTTCTGGCTCTCGCCAATCCAGTTAATGAGTCAGGAATACCGATATGCATGCATATCAAGTGTAAGATTAGCATCCTTGTAATAATTGGTCGATAGTTGAGCAATTGAATTGTTTAGATTTTGTCATTTTGTCGCGATGTTCGAGGCAATTTTTGTTTGATCCCACGATCAGCAGTAGTAGTATGAGATCTCGATGAAGGAGGTGCCTATGTCATTTTTGAAGAAGACACTTGCCAGTTTTGGGATTGGGAGCGCGAAGGTCGACTCAATCTTAAACCAAGACGTGCTATACCCAGGTCAAAGTGTGGATGTGTCGATCCATGTATATGGTGGTGCGACTGAACAAGCGATCGACAACATTGATTTAAAACTCTGTTGCCGCTACATCGCAGAAGCCCCTGATGACCGTGGTGCGCGAGAAGGACACAGCATGCGCCGAGTACCTCAAACTCATGTGCTTGCTAAGTGGAGTCTCCCTTACGCATTTACCATCCATTCCGGCGAAGAGCGTACCTTCGATGTTAAGCTCGATGTGCCTTGGAACACGCCTGTCACCATTGGTGATGCCAAAGTATGGTTAGAAACTGGCTTAGACGTTGCTGCTGCTTTGGATCCGACTGATAAAGACATCCTCACCGTCCGACCTGATCCTCTGATGGATGCGGTACTATCTGCATTTGAAGCGCAAGGTTTACGAATTCGCCAGGTGGAATGCGAGGAAGTGAAAGGATTCGATCTACCATTTGTGCAAGAGTTTGAACTGGTGCCAACCGACGGACCTTACCACGGCGTGTGGCGCGAATTAGAATTTGTTGCCCACCGCAGTGAGCAAGAGCTCAAGTTGTGGTTTGAAGTTGACCGCACACGCAAGGGGCAAGGTGGCATGCTCGCGAGCTTACTGGGTAGTGGCAAACTCAAGCGAGAGCTGACCATTCCTGCCACGACTAAGCCAGATCAAGTTGGCGAACTGGTACTCAATTATCTCGATCAAACTACTGCCGTTCATGAGTCTTAATTTAAGCTTACACGTGTAAGCCTAATGTGCCATACTAGAGCAAATTTCAAACTCTAGTATAGGCGCATTGATGTCCGAGCTGCAGAAACCTCAATACAGTCAACGTGAAGAACTGGCCAATACCATCACCCACGGTATAGGGATGATTTTTGGTATTGTTGGCTTGATACTGCTGTTAGTTAAAGCCATAGACCATCAAGCTGACACTTTAACGCTTACCAGTATGGCGATTTATGGTGCGAGTATTATCGTGCTATTTTTGGCCTCGACGCTCTATCATGCGATCCCTCATCCCAAAGCGAAACGTTGGCTAAAAACCTTCGACCACTGTGCTATTTATCTTTTGATAGCAGGCAGCTATACCCCTTTCTTGTTAGTCAGCTTAAGAACACCTCTAGCATTTGGGTTGATGATCGTTATTTGGAGCATTGCGTTGATCGGCATCATCATGAAAGTTGCGTTCGTCTATCGATTTAAAAAGCTTTCTTTGATGACGTACTTGGTGATGGGATGGTTATCGTTGATTGTGATTTATCAATTAGCTATTAACTTGGATGTCGGCGGACTTACACTGCTTGCCGCTGGTGGAATTGTGTATTCACTGGGGGTGATTTTCTACGTTGCGAAGCGCATTCCTTTTAACCATGCGATCTGGCACGGCTTTGTTTTGGCTGGCTGCGTGTGCCATTTCTTTGCGATTTATTACTTTGTTGAGCCTATCTAGCCGATAGGCTCAACAAAGAATATTAAACACGTATTAGCGAGTTTTTACCTCTAGCACTTTGGCAGAAAACTGGTATTGCTGTGATTGCGGTACAGCCAATTTAATGCTCTTACCTTGTTCCGCTTGCTGTGGTCGCAGGTAGGTATCCGCCATGCGCTTGATGGATTGCCAAACAGTCACGTTTTCTTTTGCCAGTTGCTGACCAGACATATCAAACACTTGCACCTCAACTTCCACTTGAATGACAGATTGAGAGCTTTGGTTAGTGATTGATGTAGGTAAAATAAGCTCACCGCTTTGATAGCTTGCTGAACCAATCAATATATCCACACCTGAATCTGATAGCTGCATGGTTGGCTTTTTGGCGTTTACCACCACGGTCGTGCCAACGGTTTTCGTTACCACAGGAATTGTCGCAATCGCAGGAGCTGCGATTGTTTCAACTACGCTTGCTGTTGTTTGTGTCTCCGTCGCTTGCTGCGCCGGTTTTTTCATGACGTACTCCCAGGTAAAGTCATCGTTCAACTTCACTTCTCGACCATCGGCTAAAGTGATGACCTCGGCGGCGTATGTGGATGAGGCGGCAAGTAGGGTCGCCAGAGTAATCCATGTTTTCATTGTTATACCTTTTAATTAGAGTCTGCTTAGCGGCGCCAAAACGCAGGAAAGAACAGTACAAGAATAGTCAGAATTTCCAAGCGGCCCATTAACATCCCAAAGCTTAAGAGCCATTTGGCAGTATCGGGCAGAGGCGCGAAGTTGCCTGTCGGGCCAATCACACTGCCCATACCAGGGCCAACATTGGCAACGGCGGTGATTGAGCCAGAAATACTGGTCACAGGGTCGAGGCCAAGAGCACTTAAACAACCCGCGATAAAGATAATGGTGATAAAAAACATCAAGCCAAATGCCACCACTGAGCGAACAATATCATCATTCACCGGTCGCTGGTTATAACGCTGTACAAACACTCCTGAAGGGTGAATCAACTTCATCATTTGTTTGTTTAGCAGCGTCATTGCAATTTGGAAGCGGAAGATTTTGATCCCGCCTGACGTTGATCCTGAGCATGCTCCCGCCATCATTAAGAATGCGAAAAGAGTGGTGGGTAATGCGCCCCACGCGGTGAAGTCCTCTAAGCCAAAGCCGGTTGTGGTGACGACAGAGACGATATTAAACATCGACACTCGCAGCGCATCCAGAATGGTGTATCCATCTCGAATCACTAACCAGGCTGAAATCACTAAGCTTGAGAACACGAACAGGTACGCAAATCCTCTAACTTGAGCGTCGTTAACCAACACATCAATACGGCGTTTACGTAACGCGGCGATAAAGAGCAAAAACGGCAAACCACCTAAGAACATAAAGGTAGTGGCCACCCAATGTGCGCCATTAGAGAAGTGGTTCATTGACCCATCAGATGTAGAGTATCCACCCGTCGATAGCGTAGTAAAGGCATGGTTGATTGCTTCGAACAGGTTCATGCCGGTGATCAAGTAGCCCAAAATACATAGGCCCGTTAGCATTAAATATACCGCTACGATGTTTTTGGCGACCGTTTTCGCTCTTGGACTACTTTTATCCGACCAATCTGATGATTCGGTTTGGAATAGCTTCATACCACCGACATTCAGCATAGGTAACACTGCTACCGCCATCACGATAAAACCAATGCCACCAAGCCATTGTAAAATAGAGCGCCACAGCAATATGCTCGGCGCCATGTTGTCTAGGCCACTGAGCACCGTTGAGCCCGTCGTGGTGATACCCGACATCGTTTCGAAGTAGGCGTCGGTGAAGCTGATGTGGTTGATAAACACAAATGGCAAGGCGGCAAACGCACTCGCGATGGTCCAAACCAAACTGGTGATGAGGAACATATCGCGTACGCTGAGCTTGAACTTGGCGGTTCGACCTATCGTTAGGCAGATGAAGGCGGCAAGGTGCGTGATCACAACGGCTTGGGCGAAATCGAGGAATCCCCCCGTACCGGTAAAGAAAGCGACCAAAGTCGGCACGTACATAAACAGGGCCAGTTTGGATAAAACTAGCCCGATAACAAACAGTACGGGACGTAAGTTGACCATAGGAAAATCCTAGAGGAAGAATGGACTCGGCTGGAATAGCGCTTCGACGTCTGATACGTATTTTTTGTTGACCAGGAACATCACCACATGGTCATCCTGCTCGATGACCGTACGGTCGTGGGCAATAAGAACTTCTTCGCCACGAACGATAGCACCAATGGTGGTCCCAGGTGGAAGTTTTATATCTCCAATCGCACGTCCAACCACTTTAGATGTACTTTCATCACCGTGAGCGACGGCTTCAATCGCTTCCGCAGCGCCGCGGCGAAGTGAGGACACGTTTACGATATCAGCGCGACGAACGTGCGTTAGCAAGGCTGAAATAGTGGCTTGCTGAGGTGAGATTGCTACATCAATTACGCCGCCTTGTACCAGGTCTACATAAGCGCCACGTTGGATCAGCACCATCACTTTTTTAGCGCCCATGCGTTTTGCCAACATTGCAGACATGATGTTGGTTTCATCTTCGTTGGTCAGCGCGATGAAGACGTCGACTTGGTCGATGTTCTCTTCCGAGAGAAGCTCTTGGTCTGCCGCATCACCGCAGAACACGATGGTATTTTCTAGTTGCTCAGAGAGCTTTTCTGCACGCTGGTAGTTACGCTCAATCAGTTTCACGCTGTAAGTTTGCTCTAGGCGTTTTGCCAAGCTTGCGCCGATGTTACCCCCGCCAACAATCATGATGCGGCGGTACGGTTTTTCTAGACGCTGAAGCTCACTCATCACTGAGCGAATATGATTACTTGCTGCAACGAAGAACACTTCATCGTCGGCTTCAATAATCGTGGTGCCTTGTGGGCGAATCGGGCGACCCTGGCGGAAAATAGCTGCCACACGGGTATCAATGTGCGGCATGTGCTCACGCAAAGCAGATAGCGCATTACCCACCAACGGGCCACCATAGTAGGCTTTCACCGCCACTAGGCTGACTTTCTGTTCAGCAAAGCTCACCACTTGCAGCGCGCCTGGGTATTGGATCAGACGTTCGATGTAGCTCGTAACGAGTTCTTCTGGTGCGATAAGGTGATCAACAGGAATAGCGCCAGATTTAAACAGGGCTTCTTTTTCTGCCAAGTATTCTGGAGAGCGAATACGCGCAACGCGGTTTGGGGTATTGAATAGAGTGAACGCGACCTGACAGGCGGCCATGTTGGTTTCATCAGTGTTGGTTACTGCGACGAGCATATCGGCGTCTTGCGCGCCAGCTTCGTGTAGCACGTCTGGATGGCTCGCATGGCCATTGACCACACGTAGGTCGTATTTGTCCTGCAATTCACGCAGTCGGTCGGCATTATTGTCGACGATGGTGATGTCGTTGTTTTCACCCACTAGGTTTTCTGCCAGTGTGCCGCCAACCTGACCTGCACCAAGAATAATGATCTTCATACTCTTTTCTCGTATCTGAAAAAGGCGATTGAAATCACTCCAATCGCCCTATTTAGCATGCTGTTACGCGTGTGTTTTAGTTAGCACTGCGTAGTAGAAACCATCCATATCTTCTTCGCCTGGTAGAATTTGACGACCAGGCTGGTCGGGATCAGAATCCAGCAGTTGCGCATCCGCGGTACGTGCTAAAAACGCTTTTACTTGCTCCACGTTTTCTTGCGGTGTGATTGAACAAGTCGCGTAAACCATGGTGCCGCCGGGCTTCAGTTGCGTCCACATGGCATCAAAAATTTCACTTTGTAGCTCTGCTAATGCGGCGATGTCGTCTGCACGACGTAGCCATTTGATGTCTGGGTGACGACGAATCACGCCAGTCGCAGAACATGGGGCATCCAGCAAAATGCGATCAAATTGCTCGCCTTGCCACCATTCTTGTGGATTACGCGCATCACCGCAAACCACTTTTGCCTGAAGGTTGAGACGCTTCAGGTTTTCATGCACACGTTTCAAGCGTGTGTCGTCGCAGTCAATCGCGACCACTTCACTGCCCGACGTGCGCTCTAGAATGTGCGCCGTCTTGCCACCTGGCGCTGCACAGCAATCTAAAATCAGTTCGCCGTCTTGTGGTTTTAGGTAGTTGATCGAAAGCTGCGCCGCCGCATCTTGGACCGAAACCCAACCTTTTTCAAAACCAGGTAGCTTCATCACATCACATGGTGCGGCCAATTTTATGGCGTCCATTGCTTCTGTGTGTGGCGTGCTATCAATGTTTTCATTTTTGAGCAGCGCAAGGTATTCATCACGAGTGTGGTGTTGATGGTTCACACGCAGCCACATTGGTGCTTTTTGGTTGTTCGCTTCAACAATGCTTTCCCATTGCTGTGGGTAGGCCTCTTGCAGCAGTTTTAGTAACCAGCTTGGGTGACCGTACTTGCCAGCGTTGTTGCTGACGGCCATTCGGTCGAGTTCTTCTTGGTTGCGTTGGTAGTTACGCAATACAGCGTTAATCAAACCACGCAGACGAGGACCTTTCAGCTCTTTAGTGCCTTCAACCGTTTCACCAACTGCTGCGTGCGCAGGAATACGCATGAAGCTCAGTTGGTAAATACCAACCAGAATTAGGTGATGGAATACACGTTGTTTGCCTTTGAGGGGCTTATCCATCAACTGGTTTGCGATCATTTCTAGGCGAGGTAGGTAACGTAGCGCACCGTAACAGATCTCTTGTAGCAGAGCATGGTCACGAGGTCGTACCGTTTGCTGAGCCGCTGGAAGAGCGCTTGAAAGTGAGTGGCCCTTGTCGACGACAAGATACAGGACGTTAGCAGCCGCAGCGCGAACATTCATGATGAGTACCTTAAAGTAAAGGAGGGCATCTCTGCCCTCTAAAAGTTCGTATAATTGGGGATAATAACCCCTAGTATGGCTTAAACCAGCAGAGTGCCAACTTCAAACCAAGCAGCACGCGAATTCAGAATATCCTGAACTGACATGGCTTTTTTGCCAGGAACTTGCAGTTGCTCTAGCACCAGTACGCCGTCGCCTGTCGCAACATAAATACCGGTTTTATCTGCTTGCACGATGGTGCCGGCTGGCTTGTCACTGGTTTGCTCTGCCACACGGCTTTGCCATACTTTGATGCTGTTTTCTGCCGCCTCAAAGTGGCTCATTGGCCATGGGTTAAATGCACGAACGCAGCGCTCAATGTGCGCCGCATCGTCGTTCCAGTTGATGCGTGCTTCTTCTTTGCTGAGTTTTTTCGCATAGTTCGCTAGCTCATCGTCTTGCTTCACTGGCACTGCTTTACCCGCAGCAATGTCTGCTAGGCAGTCAATCAGGGCTTCTGGACCAAGCTCAGCCAATTTTTCGTACATTGAAGCGCTGGTATCTGTCGCTTCGATTGGCAGAGTTGCAATCTTCAGCATATCACCAGTGTCGAGACCGATGTCCATCTGCATGATGGTCACGCCAGTTTCTGCATCGCCCGCCCAAATAGAGCGTTGGATTGGAGCCGCACCACGCCAACGAGGTAGGATAGAACCATGTACGTTGATACAACCCAGTTTAGGGGTATCAAGAACCGCTTGTGGCAGCAGCATACCGTACGCCACGACAACCATGAGGTCGGCGTTCAGATCGGCAAGTTCTTGTTTCGCTTCGTCGGACTTAAAGCTTTCAGGTTGGTAAACCGGGATATTGTGTTCTAGCGCCAGTTGTTTTACCGGTGGCGCAGCCAATTTTTTGCCACGACCCGCTGGACGATCTGGGTTTGTGTAAACCGCGATGACTTCATGCTCCGAAGACAACAACGCCGCCAAGTGACGGGCGGCGAAATCCGGAGTACCTGCAAAGACAATTCGTAAAGACTGACTCAAGGTAGACTTCCTTCTAATTGGTATGGTTCGAGATTAAGCGTTTTGCTGCTTCTCGTTAAAGCGTTTGATTTTCGCTAGCTTGTCCTGAATGCGTTTGCGTTTCAGTGGTGATAGGTAATCCACGAACAGCTTACCTTGTAGGTGATCAAGCTCGTGTTGAACACAAATCGCTAGCAGGTCGTCGGCTTCAAAGGTGAACTCTTTGCCATCACGATCCAGTGCTTTAACGGTAACTTCTGCAGCGCGAGGCACAAGTGCGCGCGCACCTGGTACCGACAGACAGCCTTCTTCGATGCCATCTTCGCCACGCTTTTCCAGAATCTCAGGGTTGATTAGCACCATCGGCTCATCGCGAGTTTCTGAAATATCAATCACTACGATACGTTTGTGGATATCAACCTGCGTTGCAGCAAGGCCAATACCTTCTTCGTCGTACATGGTTTCAATCATGTCATCGACGATTTTTTGAATCTCAGGTGTCACCGCTTCAACAGGCTTTGCGACTGTGCGCAGGCGATCATCCGGGAATGTTAATACTTGTAATACAGACATATTCACTCGAAATATTGAACTGTGCCGAAACAGCACAAACCTTGTTGGCTCAATTCTAGACATTTTATAGCCTAAATGACAGCATCCTTGCACCAATTTCCATTCTGGTTCCTGCTTAATAGACCAAGGACGAGGGTCATGAATCGAATTTTCCGCAACGTTGCCAGTGTTACGTTGCCGTTACTTTTCTCTTTCAACGCTGTAGCAAATGTGGATGCGAACCCACTGACTGTTAAAGATGATGCGCCACAAACATATGTAGTTGTGAAGGGCGATACGCTATGGGATATTTCGGCCATGTACTTAGATAGCCCGTGGTTGTGGCCTCGTTTATGGCAAGTAAACCCGGAAATCGATAACCCTCATTTAATTTATCCCGGTGACAAGCTGTCTTTGGTGTGGATTAACGGTCAGCCCGTGTTGAGCCTAAAACCGGTTAAGAAGCTGAGCCCGAAAGCTCGCATCACAGAAAAGAAAGCCGTACCAACGGTCGCGGAAGGTTTGGTGATGCCTTACCTTAAATCGGATCGGTTGCTAGATAAAGATTCGTTGAACAGAGCAGCAAAAGTGATGGGTAGCAGCAAAGGCAGTAAGTATCTGACTGCAGAAGATGTGCTGTATATCAATGGCAATCAGACCGCGACAGGTTGGGCTATTTACCGACCAGTAGCTACCTTTTCGCGTGACGATGTGTCCGAAGAGATTACCGCGCTGCGTTTGATTGCCAAAGGCGAGCTCGTTGAAGCTTCGAGTGATTATTCAGGTTTGAAGCTTACATCGCAAATGCAAGAAATCCTACGTAACGATATCGCGTTGCCAAATCAATCGGTTGAGAATACTGACTTCACGACTACGTTCTATCCGCTGCCGTCGCCACAAGGCAGTTCTGCAAAGTTGCTAGGTAATATCGAAGGTATTCGCTTTAGTTCAACTAACCAAGTCGTGGTGATTGATAAAGGCACGTCAGACAATCTCAAGCAAGGCAGTGTGTTTGATTTAAAAGAAGACGCGCACCCAGTTTACAAAGACGGCGATGAGTTCAAGAAAGAGTTTGGCGTGCTTGATAAGAAAATTACTTTGCCTCAAAGCAAAGTTGGTGAGTTGCTGGTCATTCGTCCTTATGAGTACTTTAGCTTGGCACTGATCACTAACAGTACGAAACCCATTAACCAAGATATTTCGGTGGTGTCACCGTTGGCGGACGAATTAACCATCGATGAATCGACGAAATAACGATGATCTCGCTGCCTGGTTAAAACTGAGTTGTTTGCCAGGCATTGGCGGCGTCAAAATGAATAAGCTACTGGCAAGAGACACGCCACGTAACATCGTAAACTTCTCTCCTGAACAGCTACAACAACTTGGGTTAACAACTAAGCAAATTCAAGCTTGGGCTTCAACAGATAAAGAAGTCGATGCTTGTTTAAGCTGGCTTGAGGCTTCTACAAATCATCATATCCTGACACTGACTGACCCGTGTTATCCACCTCAGCTCAAACAAATCGTTGCACCGCCACCTCTACTTTTTGTTCAAGGAAACCCTACTTGTCTTTCTCAGCCACAAATCGCGATGGTTGGAAGTCGAAATGCGAGTATTGATGGATTACAGCATGCACGTCAGTTTGCTGCAGAGTTTGTTCAGCACGATTTTATTGTCACCAGTGGTCTCGCTTTAGGCATTGATGGTCATGCGCATGATGGTGCGTTGCAAGCGGGTGGTAAGACGATTGCGGTGCTAGGATCTGGCTTAGAAAATATTTATCCGGCACGTCATCGTGGTTTAGCGCAACGTGTTATTGAACATGGGGCTTTGGTGTCTGAGTTTCGGCCTAATGCCAAGCCGCGCCCAGAAAACTTCCCGCGTCGTAATCGTATTATTAGTGGATTATCGCTTGGTGTACTGGTCGTCGAGGCGGCGAAAAAGAGCGGCTCGTTAATTACAGCTCGTTACGCGCTTGAGCAAGGTCGAGAAGTATTTGCGCTGCCAGCGTCAATCAATGCCCCCAATGCCTGCGGTGGAAACCAGTTGATACGTCATGGCGCTTGCCTCGTAGAAAAGACGAAAGATGTCTTAGATGAAATACAGTCCTTGCTTGATTGGTCTATTAATCAGAGTACCGATTTATTTTCTACGTTAAATGATGAAGAAGAATTGCCATTTCCTCAGCTGTTAGCTAACGTAGGAAGTGAAGCTACACCGGTTGATATTCTTGCAAACAGGACCAATATACCTGTCCAAGAAGTCATGATGCAGCTCTTAGAGTTAGAACTCTCTGGGCATGTCGTTGCGGTTTCAGGTGGCTATATTCGAAAGGGGAGGGGCTAGCTATGATGATGGATATACTGATGTATCTATTCGAAACCTACATCCATAGCGATGCAGAGTTACAGGTCGAACAAGACGAGTTGGAAGAAGAGTTGCTTCGTGCAGGCTTCCAACAAAAAGATATCTACAAAGCCCTTGTCTGGTTAGAAGAGCTTGCCGCATTGCAGCAAAGTGACACCTCTTCTGCAATCTCGACTTGCATGGCTTCGTCATCAACTCGTATCTACACAGCGAAAGAGATGCAGCGTTTAGATTTGGAATGCCGAGGATTTCTATTGTTTCTTGAGCAAATCAATGTGTTAACCACAGAAACTCGCGAAATGGTGATTGACCGAGTGATGGGATTAGAAACGAGTGAGTTTGAGCTTGAAGACCTCAAATGGATCATTCTGATGGTGCTGTTTAATGTGCCTGGCAACGAAAACGCTTACACGCTAATGGAAGAGCTGTTGTACACCAAGGAACAAGGGATTCTTCACTAACCATCTGGGCAAGTTCGAGTTTAACTAGAATAAACGCGAGCTTGTCTTTTTGTGTGTTTTTCACGAAACGGTAAGTATGAGTAGTAAAATCGACAACACCCTTTTCTCTGCCCATGAACACGCTTTGGAGCACGAGCCGTGTCCAAAATGTGGTGGTGAGCTGACTCTCAAGCACGGAAAACATGGCCCATTTCTCGGCTGTAACCATTACCCAAGCTGTGATTACATTAAACCGCTACACAGCAATGATGGGCACATCGTGAAAGAGTTGGGTGTGCCTTGTCCTGAGTGTGGCAATGAGTTGGTACTCCGCCAAGGGCGCTACGGCATGTTTGTCGGTTGTAGTAACTACCCGGCTTGTCATCATATTGAGTCGATTAATCAACCAGAGCCAGAGGCGCAGTCACAAGAGCAACACGCTTGCCCTGAATGTGGCAAAGGACATTTGGTTGAGCGTAAAACCCGATTTGGCAAAACCTTCTACGCGTGTGATAACTACCCTAAATGCAAATTTGCTGTGAACCTTGCTCCGGTCAAGGGGCGATGCGAAGAGTGTGGTTTTACTCTGTTGGTGGAGAAGAAACTTGCCAGTGGTGTGAAATTGCAATGTGCTAATCGTAAGTGTCAGCACACCCAGCAAGGGTAAATACATCAAAGGAATTAAAAAGGGTCGCATCGTGCGACCCTTTTTTGTTTTTTTGCTGCCAAACGTTAGTGTTGAGGCTGTTTAGCGAACGCTTGCACGGCTGGGAAAGCTATTGGGTCTAAGATGTCTGCCAGGGCGCACAACCTACGGTGCAATTCTCCTGGGTAGTCGCCACACACGTTGATGTGTCCCATCTTGCGACCTGCACGTTTCTCTTTGCCATACCAATGAAGGTGGCAACCATCCATTGATAACAATGCATCTGGTAGTGTGTCTTCACCAAGAATATTGATCATTGAGGTTTCACGAACCAATTTCGTACTACCTAATGGTAAGCCGCACACTGCGCGCAGATGGTTTTCAAACTGACACGTTTCTGCACCTTGCTGTGTCCAGTGACCAGAGTTGTGCACGCGTGGAGCAATCTCATTCACTAAAAGTGCCCCATCGACATCAAAGAACTCAAGCGCTAATACGCCAACGTAATCTAGGCTATCTGCGACTGCCGTGAACATTTGCTTTGCTTGTTCCTGTAACCCTGGCGCATCAATCGCAGTAGAAAGACTCAATACACCGTTGGTGTGAACATTCTCTGCCAGAGGGTACACTTCCACACTGCCATCTTTGCTTCGAGCACCAACCAGTGATACTTCGCGGTTAAAAGGAACAAACTCTTCAGCAACAATCGCTTGAGTTGGTGTTGCCGCGATGCACTCTGCCATCTCAGTCCAAATGTCGTCGACTTGAGAAGCTTCTTTTAAGCGCCATTGGCCTTTACCATCGTAACCACCTAATGCACTTTTCAGAACCATTGGCATACCAACGTGTTCAATTGCGCGGTCAAAGTCTTCACGAGTTTCAATGACGTAGTATTTCGCGTTGCGCACGCCGGCATCATCAAGCAGTGCTTTTTCAATACGGCGATCACCACCTGCTTTGATGGCTTGCGTACTTGGTAGGAACTTGCCGCTCGCTTCGCAAACCTTGAGCACGTCATGTGGAATATGCTCGAACTCGGCAGTAATCACATCAACTTGCGTAATCGCATTTTCCAAACCATGGCCAAGTACCTGTTGAGTTAAAGGGTGAACGACATCACCGTTGGTGACATCGTAAGCTGAAATTTGAATATTCAGTGGCGCACCAGCCAGAGACATCATACGAGCCAACTGACCCGCACCAAGAACCAGTACATGCATCTGATTAATCCTCTGCAGGGTTTGGATTTGCGAGAACTGTTTCCGTTTGCTCATTACGGAATGCTTCTACCTTCGCCATGATGTTTTCATCATGAGTGCCTAGGATTTGCGCTGCTAGGATACCGGCGTTTGCTGCGCCCGCTTCGCCAATCGCCAATGTACCAACCGCAATTCCCTTTGGCATCTGTACAATAGAAAGCAGTGAATCCATACCTTTCAGTGCACGAGACTGAACGGGAACCCCAAGCACTGGCAAACTAGTAAACGCCGCCGCCATACCTGGTAGGTGGGCTGCACCACCTGCGCCTGCGATGATAACTTTGATGCCGCGTTCTTTTGCGCCACTGGCGTAGTCAGCCAGTAATTGAGGAGTTCGGTGTGCTGACACGACTTTTGTTTCGTAAGGCACGCCAAATTGGTCTAGCATGTCCGCTGCTAGTTTCATGGTTGGCCAATCGGATTTAGAACCCATGATGATACCGACTTTCATCTCAAACTCCTTTAAGCTGCAAAAATTAGGTGAGCTATAAATTTGTGCGCATTATACGGGGATTTTTATCTCAAGCAAACGTTTGCGTCTTGTTGTTGGCGCTATTGATACATTTTATAAAAAAATTGCTTTAGTGTCTGAGAATGAATATTTGTACACTTAGTGAAAACAACACAGTCAAACAAATAGGAAGTAATCGGTGGATAACTTTGAACAAGTGCTCGACGCACTCAAGCAAGGCGAAGTGATTGCCTATCCAACAGAAGGGGTTTTTGGTGTCGGATGTGATCCAGATAACCCAGAAGCAATTCAAAAGCTATTAGAGCTCAAGCAGCGTCCGGTAGAAAAAGGGCTGATTCTCATCGCGGCAAGTTATGATCAGCTCTTGCCTTATATTGATGAATCTCAGTTGACTGAAGAACAATTACAGACTGTTCATGCCACTTGGCCAGGCCCATACACTTGGATCATGCCAGCGAGCGATAAAGTATCCAACTGGGTTTCAGGGCAGTTTGATTCAATTGCGGTTCGTGTGACTGATCATCCTTTGGTGCAAAAAATGTGTAATGCATTCGGAAAGCCGTTAACCTCTACCAGCGCGAATCTTTCCGGCTTACCACCGTGTATGACCACGGAAGAAGTCGAAGAGCAGTTGGGTGATAAGCTGGTCGCCATTCTTCGTGGCGAGACCAGCGGTCGTGATAAACCCAGCGAGATTCGTGACGCCAAAACTTCACAAATATTAAGACAGGGTTAACCCTGCTAGCCAGCCATCATTAGGTTTCACGTAATAGGTAATAACGTATGTCAGCGATCGATAAGCACGCCGTAAAGCAGTTCTTGATGTCACTTCAGGACTCCATTTGTCAGCAGTTAGAACAAGAAGATGGAAAGGCCGTCTTTGTCGAGGATGCATGGCATCGTGAACCGGGCGAACGTCTTGGTGGCGGTGGGCGCTCACGTGTTATGCGTGATGGCCTTGTTTTCGAGCAGGGAGGCGTGAACTTCTCGCATGTGGAAGGGAAAGAAATGCCAGCATCTGCGACAGCGCATCGTCCAGAGCTAGCGGGTCGTCGTTTTGAAGCGATGGGTGTTTCTTTGGTTATTCACCCTAAAAACCCTTATGTACCGACTTCACACGCCAATGTCCGCTTCTTTATTGCAGAAAAAGATGGCGAAGACCCAATTTGGTGGTTTGGTGGTGGTTTTGACCTAACGCCGTTCTATCCATTTGAAGAAGATTGCCAATCATGGCACGACACTGCAAAACTGCTTTGTGCGCCATTTGGTGACGATGTTTACCAAGAGCATAAAGCATGGTGTGACAAATACTTCTTCCTACCACATCGTAATGAAACTCGCGGTGTTGGCGGTTTGTTCTTTGATGATCTAAACCAGTGGGAATTTGATAAGTGTTTTGCTTACATCAAAGCAGTCGGTGAAGGCTATTGCCAGGCTTACTTGCCGATCGTTTCTCGTCGTAAAGAGATCGAGTATGGTGAGCGTGAGCGTGAATTCCAACTATATCGTCGCGGCCGTTACGTAGAGTTCAACTTAGTGTATGACCGTGGTACCTTATTTGGTTTACAAAGTGGTGGGCGTACTGAGTCGATTCTGATGTCAATGCCGCCGCTCGCTCGCTGGGAGTACTGCTACGAGCCAGAAGCGGGATCGCCAGAAGCTGAACTTTACGAGCGATACCTAACGCCCCGAGAGTGGTAAGCACGGAATCTCCTTTTCTATATAGATAGATAGTGATAGGGTCATCTGTAATCAGGTGGCCCTGTTTTCTCTATATCTAAGTAAGGAACAAAGGTAAGGAAATGACCCAGCAAATCGATCGCTATGCCGTGTTTGGTAATCCTATCGGACACAGTAAGTCGCCATTCATTCACACCTTGTTTGCTCGTCAAACTAATCAATCTTTGGTGTACACCGCAGAAAGTGCACCTGTTGATGGTTTTATTGACGCGGCGAAGGTGTTTTTTGCTGAAGGTGGCAAGGGGTGCAACATCACTATGCCATTTAAAGAAGATGCTTATCAATTTGCTAGTCGATTGACAGAACGGGCTCAGTTAGCAGGCGCGGTAAATACCCTCAAGAAGTTAGACGATGGTGAAATCATCGGTGACAACACTGATGGTGCAGGTTTAGTGCAAGATCTGCTTCAGCATCAGGTTGTATTGGAAGGCGCGCGAATCCTAATTATTGGCGCTGGTGGTGCAGCTCGTGGTGTTATTAAGCCACTACTTGATCAAAAGCCGACCTCTTTAACCATTACCAACCGTACCTTTAGTAAAGCACAGGAGCTTGCAGAGCTGTTTGTCTCTCACGGTCCTATCCTCGCCAAAGAGATAGCAAGTATTGATGAAGAGTATGATGTCATCATTAACTCCACATCCGCTTCTCTTAGTGGTGAACTGCCGACTATTTCATCCTCCATCTTTGCCGCTAACAGTACAAGCTATGACATGATTTATGGCAAAGGGGTGACGAGCTTTAACTTATGGGCAAAAGAGAATGGTGCCGCTCATGCGTATGACGGTCTTGGAATGTTAGTTGGGCAGGCTGCGGAAAGCTTTATGCTCTGGCGTGGCTTACGTCCTGGTGCCAAACAAATTCTCAGAGAACTAAGAAAGAACCTTGAAGGTCAATAAGCGATGAATCAATCCATCTTATTCCCAGATATTCAATCATGGGATGAAGTATCACAATCGGTAAACTTTTCGGCGCAACAATCAGGCGCACTAATAGAGTGCTTTGTGACGAAACAAAAGTTAGAAAAGCTCAGTGGTTCACTGATTGAAACTGAGCAAGCGGCAATTAAAGTGTTTACTGATTACCGATTTGACCTAGAAGAAATGGCTGAAGAGCTAATAGAAGATGAAGCCTTCAACGAAGAAGGCCATATCATCATCGGTTAACAGGGTTTTAGTTCAAGTCTTTTACTTCATTTAAGTAGTCGTTTTTGTTCTGCACATAGTTGTTGGCAGACTTTTGCAAGAAAGCTCGTTCTTTTTCTGATAGAGGGCGAGCTTGTTTTACTGGGCTTCCAACATATAAGTAGCCACTTTCTAATACTTTCCCAGGTGGCACTAAACTGCCTGCTCCGATCATCACCTCTGACTCAATTACAACAGCATCTAAAACAATAGCTCCCATACCAACCAAAACACGATCGTGGATCTCACAACCGTGCAGCATCACTTTGTGGCCAATCGTAACGTCATTACCAATAATCAATGGGTAGCCGTTTGGGTTTTCGGCGTTCTTATGGGTGACATGCAAAACACTGCCATCTTGAATATTCGTTCGATCACCAATGTGAATGTGGTTTACATCGCCTCGCGCTGCTACCAATGGCCAAATGCTAGAATCATCGCCAATTCGGATATCACCGACTAAAACAGAGGTTGGGTCAACGTAAACACGCTCACCAAGTTCAGGCTTTATACCTTTGTAGCTTCTCATTGAGCTCATCTTTTTTCCTTATTCAGGGCGATTACAGGGTATATGGAGGTAGAATAGTAGTGAAAACTCGCCTTTTAGAATAAAAAACACCCAAACGATAAAAAAATCAAAAAAAACGAGAAAAAGGGCTTGCCAATGTGATCGCAATCTCTATAATGCCACCTCGCTGA
>NZ_JAWOUO010000015.1:0-91255 GCF_033339435.1 Vibrio sp. 378 | reverse complement strand
ACACTAGCTCAGTTGGTAGAGCGCAACCTTGCCAAGGTTGAGGTCACGAGTTCGAACCTCGTGTGTCGCTCCAAATTATTCAGATATGGCCATGGCGGTATCTCGATGCCAAGTGCATCAACTTAAAACCAGCGAAAGCTGGTTTTTTTGTATCTGAAGACTGATAAATTCACACCATCTCTTTTTCATTACCTGTGAGCTTAGCAACCCCATCTCTGTCACGAGTTTCTGATATTAAGTGTGACCCGATGTTTCGCACCTCAGCCAATTTCAGTTTACAATACGGGCTTCCAAAGGATTTGACGAAGACGCATGAGAAATACCGACGATTACATCATTTTTTATCACTTGATCGAGCAAGGTTCATTCAGTGCTGCCGCGAGACATATGTCACTGACCAAATCGGTCGTCAGTAAACGGATTGCCAAGCTTGAACAAGAGCTTGGTGTACAGCTTCTCTACCGAACAACGCGAACGCTAACGTTGACTGAAGCAGGACGAGCGTTTTTTACTCATGCAAAAGCGGTTTATCAAGCGGTGGCAACGGCGGAAGAATCCATTGTGGGTTTAGGTAAAAACTTATCTGGAAACATTAAAATTTCGGTGCCTACTATCTCTGGTGAATTAATTCTTCCTCAAGTGATTAATGAATTTAATCAGAAATACCCAGACATCAATATCGATATGGATCTAGATAATCGTTTCGTCGATATCGTGAATGAACGTTTTGATTTGGCAATTAGAACGGGTGTGTTGCCAGATTCTAGTCTGATTGCAAGAAAGCTGGTGGATGCAAATTGGATCATTTGCGCGTCACCCCAATACCTAGCTAAACATGGCATACCTAAACAACCTCAAGCCTTGGCTAAACACAATTGTTTAGTCTATTCCTACCAAGAAACCGGAGCGCATGAGTGGGCGTTTAAAGATGGAGACGAGGTATATCAAATCACCGTCGACGGTAACCTCTGTACTAACAATTCTTCTGTATTGAGAAATGTGGCGCTGTTAGGGCAGGGAATCATCTATGTACCGCGTGTATTGGTTTATGAAGACTTAAAGCAAGGCAGTCTGATTCAGTTATTTAAAGACGAAACCGCCAAATGTTTGGGTATTTATGCGGTGTATCCTTACACTCGTCAGCAACCAGAAAAAATTAAGATCTTTATCGATCATCTATACACAAGCTTTCAAAGTCAAAACCATCGATTTTAAGCCAATAACTCAACACCGATCGTTATGTTGGTGTTGAGCTTATGTTTCCATCTTCATTTCTAAGAGTCCTCTTAAATTTAGGAGCTTACGCTTCTCCTCGTTTTCTTCACTAATATTGATAACAAGATACCTCGCACAACTGTTAACAAATGGTTTTGCTATTGTTTCTTTTAAGAAACGGTCTGTTTCTTACGTTAAATTTCTCAAATGTGAAAGATAAGTAACAGAAAAATAAAGAATTATTTTGTTTGTTGTTTATTGATTACGTATTGTTCGTCCGCCTGACATAGACGCAGAGAAATGGACTGCTTATAGTGGCGCAAACGCCATGTCTGCCGCTAAGCGGTGTTGTGAGCGAAGTACAATAACTAGAGATACGGATATGAAACAAAAGCAGCTGATTGAAGAATTTAAAACCATCGTGGGGGAAGAAAATGTTCTAACCGACGAGGTTAAAACGAAATATTACCGCTCGGGGTTTCGTTCGGGTAGTGGTAATGCGCTTGCTATCGTGTTTCCTAACACTCTTCTAGAACAATGGAAGATTATTAAACAGTGTGTTGAAGCAAACTGCATCATTATCATGCAGGCGGCTAAAACAGGTTTAACAGAAGGCTCGGCTCCGAGTGGTAATGATTATGATCGCGATGTAGTTGTGATCAATATTACCAAAATCAAGAAGATTCACTTATTAGATGGTGGTAAGCAGGCGGTTTGCTTGCCTGGTGCGAGCTTACACTCTTTGGAGAAAGAGTTGAAGGCAGTGAACCGAGCACCGCATTCTATCATCGGCTCTTCATCGCTAGGTGCCACTGTGGTCGGTGGTATCGCTAATAACTCAGGCGGTGCGCTAGTTAAGCGTGGTCCTGCTTATACGGAACTGGCGATCTACGCGCAGGTCGATAAGCAAGGCCAGTTACATTTGGTGAACCACCTTGGTATTGAAGGATTAGGTGAAACGCCAGAAGAAATTCTAACAAACCTGCAAGAAGGGAACTTTGACCCAGCGAAGATCATTCATGATGAGCGAATGGCATCAGACAAAGAATACGATGAACGTGTTCGAGACGTGACTTCTGACATTCCTTCTCGCTTTAATGCCGATGAACGCCGATTATTTGAAGCCAGTGGCTGCGCTGGCAAGTTGGGTGTTTTTGCCGTTCGGGTTGACAGCTACCCAGTACCCGAAAAAGAGCAGGTTTTTTACCTTGGCACCAATGACCCTGCGAAACTAACGAAGTTGCGAAAAGACTTCTTATCTACGTTTGATAACTTGCCTGAGATGGGAGAATACTTGCATCGAGATATCTTCAACATGGCAGAGAAGTACGGCAAGGATGTGTTCTTATCCATCGACTTGTTAGGCACAGATAAGCTGCCAAAAATGTTCGCACTTAAAGCTAAGGTAGAAAACTTCTTAGAGCGCATCCCGTTTGTCAGTAAATATCTGCCAGACACCATTTTGTACTACGCGAGCAAGTTGTTCCCACAACACTTACCAGAGCGAATGCTGGATTTCCGTGACAAGTATGAGCATCACCTGGTATTGAAAATGAGTGATGGTGGTATTGCTGAAGCACAAAAATACCTCAAAGAAGTTTGGGCTGTTGAAGACGACTGTGATTTCTTCGAGTGTACGCCGGAAGAGGGTAAAAAAGCTTATTTACATCGCTTTGCAGCAGCAGGTGCAGCAATTCGTTACGAGACGATTCACCGAAAAGACGTAGAAGACATCGTTGCACTTGATATCGCTTTGCGACGTAATGATGAAGAGTGGCTAGAAACTTTGCCTGAAGAGGTAAGTAAGAACCTTGTTCAAGCGCTCTATTATGGTCACTTTATGTGTTACGTCTTCCATCAAGATTACATTTTCAAAAAAGGGACTGACACGAAGTTGATGAAAAAGCTGATGCTAGAGCACCTCAATAGCCGTGGTGCCAAATACCCAGCAGAACATAACGTGGGTCACTTGTATGAAGCCGAAAACTCGTTGCAGAAGTTTTACCACGAATTAGACCCAACCAATACCTTTAACCCTGGTATTGGTAAAATGGACAAATATAAGCGCAATTGTAACTGCTGTGCGTAATGTGCTGTCTCTCCATGATTAATAATCGTTGTTCATCATTCAAATGATGAGCATAAGATAAGCCCTGATGATACTTGTGACATCAGGGCTTTGTGTTTTGGGTCTTTTTTATTGACGACTGGTATCGGCGTTGAAACAGCGACTAAAGAGCACGTACTGCAGCGGCGGCGATGATGCCTGCTGCAATTGCGGGTAGAGGCTTTTTCACGATGAACATGACAACGGCAGTAGAAAACAGTGCTGCTCTAGCACCATTATCACCCTCTACTGCTAGCGGAGCTAAAAGCGCAACCAGTACGGAACCTGACATCGCAGTAATGAAACGTTGAACCCGTTCGCTAATTGGAATGAATGACATAACATACACTCCGCCCCAGCGGGTTATGAGCGTGACTAACGCCATAGCGATGATGATAAGCAGTGTGCCACCTAAGGTTGTTTCGATGTTCATGCTTTCTTCTCCTTCCAACAAGCACCCAATACTCCGCCAGTAATGGCGCCAACCACTACGTGGCTATTCTCTGGCAAATACCAATACGCCAACATAGAAGAGGCTGCTGCTATGGCCCAAATCGCAAAGATTCTTAAGTCTTTCGGCCCGGCCACCACCATAGATAGCAGGAAGCATCCCATAACCATATCGAGCCCGAGGCCCACCGGATCTTTGATTGCGCTACCAAAATAAATGCCGATCCAGGTGCCCACAATCCAAAAAGACCACATCGCTAAGCCGCCACCAACAAGCAAGCCAAAGCCTGGTTCTTTTCTACCAAATGCATTGAGTGCCATTGCCCAGTTAGCGTCTGATGCAACCAGCATTACACCGTAACGTTTTGTTGGTGGGAGTTGTCGTAACCATGGATAAAGTGTGGCTCCCATCAAGAGGTGACGAGCATTAATAGCAAATACAGTAATAAGAACTGGAATGAGAGGGACTTCTGCTCCCCACATTTCTAACGTGGCAAATTGTGAAGCACCGGCGAAGACCAGTGTGCTCATCAACATAGTGGGAAATACATCTAGTCCAGTCTGTACGGCAGCAACACCGAAAGCGAGGCCAAATATGACCACGAACATAGAGAGGGGTAAAAGTTGGGTGAATCCGTTCCAGACGTCAAGCCGATTAAATTCGTGCAACTCAGCGGAGGAGCGTTGAAGATGTTGAGTATTTTCTGTCATAGAGATACCTAGCTAGCAGGCAAAGGGGCAGTGCCATACGAGTGTGTTTGTTATTCTTTTGTAAACTTCATGTTTAACATCAATTAGAGAGGCTTTCAAACACTAAGTGCTATATAAAAATGAGCCATCCAAGCGGCTTTAAGAAACAGAGTGTAGAGAGTCGCACTTGGTAGTGCTAAAGGAGATTAAAACAACAGAAATAGTAAGCTCTGTTTAATTGATAACATCACGAGCTAGTACAGATTAGTAAATAAGAAAGAAAGCGAGCACGAGGCTCGCTTTTTCGCTCTGTTACGAATAACTGAATAGGTTTATTTTACGTAGACACGAGGGTTCGCGCTTCCCCAAACCGTGTATAGTTCAGGGAAGATGACTTCTGCGTGTTTTTCCATCTCAGCAGCTGAAATCGTTTTGCCTTGTTGGGAGCCAAACAAAACAACTTCAGAACCAGGCTCAACATCTTTGATACCTGTAACATCTACCATTGTGGTGTTCATTGAAGCAACGCCCGCAACTTTTGCACGTTGGCCATTGATCAGAACTTCTGCCGTATTCCCCATTTTTCGTGGATAACCATCAGAGTAACCAACAGGAATGTTCGCCATTAAGCTTTCTTTGCTTGTTGTGTAGCTGCTGTCGTAACCGACTGTGCTATTTTTTGGCAGGTGGTGAACGGATGCCACGCGTGTTTTGAAAGACACGATAGAAGGGTACTCAGGGTTAGTCGGTAGGTCTCCGTATAAAACGCCACCAGGGCGAACCATATCAAGCTGCGCTTCAGGAACATTAAGCGCGGTGTAAGAGTTTGCTACGTGCAGTAAAATGTTGTCGCGTTTTAGATTCGCTTCTTTAATCAGCCATGCAGAACTGTCTTTGAATGAAGCTAACTTTTGGCGCACGTCGTCTGCATTGTAGTTAGGGAAATGAGTCATGATACCAACAATATTAACGCCAGCTTGTTGAGCGATTTCTAGCGCTTCTTTCTTGCCCGCTTCTGTCGTCATATCAACACCATTACGTCCCATACCACCGTCGTTCAGAGCAAGGTGCACTTTGATTTCTTTACCAGCTTTCTCGGCTAGTTTAGACAGTGCTTTAGCTTGCTCTGCTGTGCCTATCAACTCTTCGACATTTAGGTCGATTGCGGCTTCAATCTCGCCAATATCCGCTGAGCGTACACGCATAAGTTGGCCTTTAAAGCCACTGTCGCGAACAGTTTGTGCTTCGGCGTTACTTGCAACGGCAACGCAAGGAATTTGTTGCTCGATAATAGTCGGCATCAGGCCTGCGATACCATTGCCGTATGCGTCGGCTTTCATCACGGCACAAATTTTCGTTTTGCCATCCATGTGCGATTTAAACTGCTCAATATTATCGCGGAACTGACCTAAGTTTATTTCTAGCCAAGCGTTAGCACCTTGAACTTGCTCTGCTCTTGCTGCTGTATTGCTAATTTGAAGAGGAGCAGCAGTAGCTTGCATTACAGGAACCGCGATTGCAGCAGCGATAGTCAGTGATAGTAAGGTTTTATTTAAGCGCATAAAGTCTCCGTACGCGTTTTTTGTATTGGTTATGTTATTGAGTACTTGGGGAAAGTACCTGACGAAGTAAAACGCTCCAAGTGGTGCTTTGGAGCGTTTGTTAAGATAATGATTTAATATATACCTAAATATACCTCAGTGATGACATTCTATTTAAGCAAATCGGGATTGATTTGGTATCTACTAAGGTATCCACTGAGTTTAACTCAGTTTAAAGCGGCTCATTACATCTTTAAGAGAAATGGATAGCTGGCTTAGTTCGCGGCACGCCTGTGCGGTTTGCTCCGAACCTTGAGAGACCTCTTGAGATGCCAAATGTATGTTTTCAATGCTGCGGTTAAGCTCTTCCGCAACAGAGTCTTGCTGGTTACAAGCCGTGGCGATTTGGGTACCCATGTCTGAGATGTCCGAAATCGAATGCTCAATGTCGCTCATCAGCTGTTTTGATTGAATGCCTTGTTCTGCACATTCTGAGATGCTGGTTCTAGAAAGTTCAGTAGCTGATTTTGCGTCTTTTGCAAGTGATTGTAGCTGCTCAATGATCGAAGTGATTTCACTCGTTGAATCTTGCGTACGGCCGGCAAGAGTTCGAACTTCGTCTGCAACGACGGCAAAGCCACGACCAGACTCACCAGCACGCGCCGCTTCAATGGCTGCATTAAGTGCAAGTAGGTTGGTTTGATCGGCAATGTCGCGGATAACATCCACTATAACGTTAATTTTATTCGATTGCTGTTCAAGCTCTGCTACGGTATCGCCTGCAGCGCCAATTACGTTTGAAACTTCTTGAATCGCGTCAACCATACCTTGGGTTTCACGAACACCGTGTTGTGTGCGGCGGTTTGCTTCGTTAGCTTGGTTCGCTGAGTCTTCAGTGTTACGAGCAACATCGGCTACGGCCGCTTTCATTTCTGTCATTGCTGTTGCGATGTGCGTAATTTGCAGCTGTTGATCTTTCATACCAGACGCAGAAATATCGGAGATTTGGTTCATCTCTTCGACAGCGCTGCTTAACTGAGTAACTGCAGCAATCACGTTATCGATAACTTGGCGTAAGTCATCTTGCATCTTAGTGGTCGCGTCTGCCAGTTCACCAAGCTCATCATTGCCGATTGCTTTACGGTCAATGTCACTTGATAGATCACCTGTCGCGATGGCATTTGCTTGCTCAACAACAAGTTTAAGTGGGCCACAAATTAGCCGAGTCAGCACGTATGTCATGCCTACCATGATCAGTAGAATAATCACGTTACTTGCAATTGAAGAATTACTCAATCCATTTACAGAGGACAGGATATGAGTTTTGTTGCTGTCCATAGCTTCTTTAAGGAGACGGATTAGTTCGCCTAACTCTGAGTCAACCGCTTCGAAAGCAGACAAAGAGTTCGCCAAAATAGGGTGGGCCTTGCTTTTGTCGTTAGCTAGCATCGCTTCATTGTACTGGTCCATAGTATCCAAGTACTTTTTCCACTGACGCATAAGACGCTGGTAAGTTTGCTGCTCTTCGCCAGGCCAGATAGTTTCACCGTAAGCGTTGAGCTCTCTAGTGATCTTTTCGCGTTCTCTAATATTGTTAGAAATTTTAGTTTTGACTTGGTCTGCGTCTTCATAAGTGTACGCAGCAAATTGAGCTCGGCGCCAGCGAGACAAGTGGTCTCGAATCGAATCGACCCTTTCCATTGCAGGAAGCGTATCATCGGTATAGTTTAAAAGTTCAGATTTGATGCTTTTGAGCTCTGTAGATAAAAACACGCCAAATGCAATGTTGACGATGGCAATGAGTAAAAACGATAGCGATATCTTTTTCGCTATAGAAAGATTCTTGATAGACATTAGTGATATACCTTGTTTTTCTTATGTTGTGTCGCCAAAGTAAACCACATCCTTATATGTGATATATGTCCATTAAATTACTGCAACTCGTGTAACGTACCATTATTTATTGATATTTTCGATAATGAATTGAGCTTTGTTTGAAAATAAAAAAAGTCAATGATTTTATAAAGGTACGACCACATTCGATATAAAGTTATCGGTAACAAAATATGATGTTCTGTACGCAGTCGTGCCAAGAGTAGGGAATCAAATTGTTACAGATGTTACAGCGGTGAAAAGATCAGCGTTCATAACGTGATAGTCGCGTGTTTACCTCGAAGCAGTTACGGGCACTAGTATGCGTATGACTTAATAGATAATGAAAGGGAACGAGTGCTTATTGGTCTAATTGAATGCCAAATATACTAGGCAGATCGCTTTTTAAGCACTTAAATCAAAAAGATAAAATTTATTGTTGACCAGATAAATTAATCCGTTAAAGTACGCCTCGTTCTCACGGCAAAGGTCGCTGAGACAGATGGTGTCTAACCCATCGCATGATTGCGTTGCCCTGGTGGTGGAATTGGTAGACACAAGGGATTTAAAATCCCTCGGCGTTCGCGCTGTGCCGGTTCAAGTCCGGCCCGGGGCACCATCAAAATCTTTAGTGACAGAGATATAAAATCAGAAAGGCGCCTTGGCAGAGTGGCTATGCAGCGGATTGCAAATCCGTGGACCTCGGTTCGACTCCGGGAGGCGCCTCCACTATTTCGAAAGCCAGTCTTAAATGACTGGCTTTTTTCGTTTTTAGTCCGCCTTTTCGTAACCCTTCGCGCTTTCCTAAAGTCTCCCATGTTTTGATCACCATTCAATATTTTTAACGCGCTAATCATTGATTTTATAAATGTTAGACAACTCAATAATTGTATAGTGTGATTGGTGATAGTTTCTCTTCGATTGTAATCCGAACTTTTTGTATTACAGGCAGCAACCTAGCTAGCGTCATAGTTAGTATCGCTTGGTGCGTATATGCAGAAAGGAGGATTCTAGTCCTTAACGTGAGAGAAAAATAATGAAAACATTCAACCTTAAACCTACACTTTTACCCTTAACTTTGCTGCTCAGTTCGCCTGTAATGGCGGCACAAAATGGCACCATGATGCAGTATTTCCATTGGTATGTGCCAAATGACGGTGCACTCTGGACACAAGTTGAAAACAACGCTTCGGCACTATCTGATAACGGCTTTACTGCGTTATGGTTACCACCCGCCTATAAAGGTGCTGGTGGTAGCAACGACGTCGGTTATGGCGTTTATGATATGTACGATTTGGGAGAGTTTGATCAAAAAGGTTCGGTGCGCACCAAGTATGGCACCAAAGATCAGTACCTAAGCGCCATCAATGCTGCCCATAAAAACAATATCCAGATTTATGGCGATGTGGTGTTCAACCATCGCGGTGGTGCGGATGGAAAGTCTTGGGTTGATACCAAGCGAGTAGATTGGAACAACCGAAATATTGAACTTGGTGATAAATGGATTGAAGCGTGGGTAGAGTTTGATTTCCCTGGGCGCAACGACAAGTACTCAAACTTTCATTGGACGTGGTACCACTTTGATGGCGTGGATTGGGACGATGCTGGCGAAGAAAAAGCTATCTTCAAATTCAAAGGTGAGGGTAAGGCATGGGATTGGGAAGTTAGCTCGGAAAAAGGCAACTACGATTACCTTATGTACGCTGATCTAGACATGGATCACCCTGAAGTGAAGCAAGAGCTGAAAGACTGGGGCGAGTGGTATATCAACATGACGGGTGTGGATGGGTTTAGAATGGACGCGGTGAAGCACATCAAATATCAATACCTGCAAGAATGGATTGATCACCTACGTTGGAAAACAGGGAAAGAACTATTCACGGTCGGAGAGTACTGGAACTACGATGTTAATCAGTTGCATAACTTTATCACCAAAACTTCTGGCAGCATGTCTCTATTCGACGCACCGTTACATATGAACTTCTACAATGCGTCTAAATCGGGTGGTAGCTACGATATGCGTCAAATCATGGATGGTACGCTGATGAAGGACAATTCAGTCAAAGCGGTAACCTTAGTAGAAAACCATGACACTCAACCTTTGCAGGCTTTGGAGTCGACGGTTGATTGGTGGTTTAAGCCGCTCGCTTACGCGTTTATCTTATTGCGTGAAGAAGGCTATCCATCCGTGTTTTATGCAGATTACTACGGCGCGCAGTACAGTGATAAAGGGCATGACATCAATATGGTCAAAGTGCCTTACATTGAAGAGCTAGTAACACTGCGTAAAGATTATGCGTATGGCAAACAACATTCTTATCTCGACCACTGGGACGTAATTGGTTGGACTCGAGAAGGTGATGCAAAGCATCCACATTCAATGGCCGTGATCATGAGTGATGGACCTGGCGGCTCGAAGTGGATGTATACGGGTAAACCAAGTGCTCGCTACGTAGACAAGTTGGGTATCCGAACTGAAGAAGTTTGGACTGATGCGAATGGTTGGGCTGAGTTCCCAGTAAACGGCGGATCTGTCTCGGTTTGGGTTGGCGTTGAATAATCCATTCCTGTGATTTTGATACAGAGTAGGCAATTCTTGATAAAACTCTTCAATGAATCAATGTGTTATTTGATATTCATTCGACAAATGAGTAACTTATAGTTGAGCATAATCTAGAGGAAGATAAAGAATGGAATCTATTGCTGATGTATTGGTTGTGGCTATTGTGTTCGGTGCCATATTTGGGGGCGGGATAATAAAGTTAATCTTGAACCATCGTAAAGAAGTAAGAGCGTTGGAGATATCTGAACGTAATACGATGAGCCGAGAAGAACAAGATAACCTTAACAAGCAAATTGGTGACTTGAAGCGACGTGTTGAAGTGTTAGAGCGAATTGTCACAGATAACAAATATCAACTTGAAAAAGAAATTGCCTCTCTGTAGATCACCACTTAATCGTAAAGCCGGCGAAGTCCGGCTTTTTCGTGTCTATACTTCATACCTTTCGGATGTTTAACTCAGCGTTCATCAAAAAAGTCTTTGTCGCGAATGTATTTACTCATAAAGTGATAAGAGAACGGTCGCATTAACCAACTAAATAAGGAGCGCCCAAGCCGTATGAGCGTTGGGGTGTTCTCGTATATTCTCCCGTTGTATAACCATAGCATTTTGCCTACATGCCAATACAAAAAAGGTACGGGCGGCATAAAGGTCACGATGTCGATGTCGCAACAAATCCTGTATGTTTTGTGCCCCAAACGGTAGCGTTTCTTAAACGTCCAATCCCCGACAGCGGGCTGTCCGAAAGTGACCACGCGTTTAATGCTTTTTGGGTATTTTTTCTCAATATAGTCAGCAAAAACACTGCCAATCGCGCCACCTGAAGAGTGGCCAGTAATAGTGATTCTTTTTCCCCTGAGAATGAGCGGTACAACGATACCTTCGAGGCGCTCGAGCACGGTCAACCCCAACCGATCTTCATTTCGGCTCGGTAAACTTTCTTGAAACAGAAGATGATAGAAACCCGCGTGAATGCGATAGTTTAGTCCCAACCTTCGACAGCTTCTCGTCCACATCGCGAAGTTCAACAACCAATCACTGATACTGTGTGAGCCTTTAATCACTACGACCACTTCACTCTGTTTTTTACTCCAGAGCACGCGAATCATAATCTTACCGTGTTCATTTCTAATGACTCGTTGCCCATTAGGATCGAACCCGTATTGAGTTTGCCTGAAGACGCGAGGGTAGGCGAGATTACAAAGCACCGCATAGCGCTCGTATTGGTATCGTTTTAATGGTTTCACGTTATCTTTCTTAGTGGAGCCTAACGATTGACTGTAATTAATGAATATTAAAAATACGTGAACCTTGATTTAGAGCCGATAGAGATTCTGTGTATTGGTATCGCGAATGAAAGACTCAAACTGCCTTAAATGCGTCAAGATGGTTTGGCGAGAGAGTGCATGATGTTCGCTAAGCACGTTAATTAGCTTTTTCAAAGCCTTACGATCTTGTTTATTGAGATTTGCTGTCTCTTTGAGTTGTGCGAAAAATTCAATTTGACTTGAAGTGTCGTTAAAGTCACCGAGCTTGTCTTGCAATAGTTTTAGTTGTTTCACGTTGTTTTTGTGCTGTTGGGAAGGATAGAGCGTGGAAAATCCTTCTAACAAATAACGAAGCGCTTTGCACTTTATCCGCATCGAATGAATCACGCTGTCACGACTTTTGTCCGAGATCTTGCGTCGTGCTTTATCAACTTTTTTAAATTGATCGGAGATTTTTTGGCTTGCGAAGAGTAACGCAGGTACGTTGCTATCCACTCGTTCGTGTTGCGTACTTCGCAGCAGACTATTCCTGACCAAAGTGCAGTGCGTTGTGTATTCTTCTGTAGCTAGCCAACGCGTAACTTTTGCCTGTTCGTAAGCACGTTCGGCTTCGATAAAGCCAAAAAGCTGCTCAAGAGACGATTTGTGATTTGGGAGCATTTCAATGTATTGGTTTTTGTCCAAGATAAATACGTCCAAATCACGCAGCTTATTTGTTTTCTTCATCATTATTTTTAAATGAGGTTTCAAAATACGCTGTTCAAAAGGAGGGAGCAGTTCGCGAAGTAGTAAGCATAGTGAGCGTATGCGCCTCAGTGTGACGCGATACTGGTGAGTATATTCAGGATCCAAGTCTTCGATGACTCCCAGCTCCAGAGAGCGTGCATAATCAAATTCACTAAGGAAGAAGTAGGGCACTACGAAGTCGAGTTCGGAATCAGTGTGTAGCGGTAATTGAAATGATGACTTTCGAAACATGATGAGCGCTTATTTGTCCCCTGCAGTACGAGTTAAGTTTATACGCATACTGCCAATTTGTGCGACTTGTCGATTCCCCATTGACATGAAGTGATGAAGCAAAGTAAACGAGAGCAAAGCATGCTGATGTTCTTGTGAGCAAAATGATCGCCCTTTGTTCGTTTGAGTTGGCTTTTTAACCATTTGAATAAAAAAGACTAATTTTTTGTTGACCAGATAAATTAATCCGTTAAAGTACGCCTCGTTCTCACGGCAAAGGTCGCTGAGACAGATGGTGTCTAACCCATCGCATGATTGCGTTGCCCTGGTGGTGGAATTGGTAGACACAAGGGATTTAAAATCCCTCGGCGTTCGCGCTGTGCCGGTTCAAGTCCGGCCCGGGGCACCATCAAAATCTTTGGTGACAGAGATAAAAAATCAGAAAGGCGCCTTGGCAGAGTGGCTATGCAGCGGATTGCAAATCCGTGGACCTCGGTTCGACTCCGGGATGCGCCTCCACTATTTCTAAAAACCGGCCTTGTGCCGGTTTTTTACTATCTGGTATTGTCAAACTATTCTAATACACATTTATTATTGAATAATTAATTTTTGTACAAATACCAACCTCAATTATCAGTTAATCACTCTTTAACAGGTTTTCCTGAATTGCTATCTATAGCGTTATATTATCAATGTGATTTTAGTTCAATATTGAAAATAAAGTTGCGCATATATCCTGCTTGTTTCTCTATATGTCTCTAGTTGATATTGCACTGTATCTCTCAGTCTGTCTTTTAATCGAGTATAAAACTAGGTGAGCCAAAAATTTTCACCACTTTAATTTAACGTAAATTTAACAATCAAAGGTGGATAATATTACTCATGAGTTGTTGAGGTATATTATTAGAATGACTCGTTATTAAGTTGATGAATTTAAAGGTTATAACTTTATGCGATGAAATTGAGATTGTTTTAGTTAAATTTCTACTTGTTTGATTTTTAATGATTTAAATTGGCTGTAGTGCAAGTGATTTATTAAAGTCATTGTTGAATACAAAGGTTGTTCATATAAAACAATCATAAGGTTATTTTAAGTAACTGACAAAAATGGATAAATTTATTATTACACAAACTTAACCTAAATTACTTATCACTCTGGTTGAATTTTGACCGGTTGCTTTGCTATGATTCCGGCTCTTATATTTTTGGTGGTTATCCTTTTATAACCATGTTGATGTATATAGGAACATATTTGGCTTTATAGGCTAGGGCATTTTATTGCCTAAAATTTATATGATTTTACCCTACCATTTCTGCTTATATTGGCAGGAAGGTGAACTCGTTATTAAATTAAAATTAGGTGAAGCAGTGATAAAAAATATTAAAATAAATAGAACAACCCTAAATAAAGGGTTGTCATTTTTATTGGTAATATTCGCTTGTTTACAGAGCATCCATTACGCCAGTGCAGCAGGAAATACGACGGGACAGCAAAATACATTGGTTATCCTGCTGAACTTCAAAGAAAACCCAAATGAGCAGCCATTAACTTTGTCAGAAGCAAATAATCTAATCTTTGGTACAGTCAATGACTTCTACCGTGAAAGCTCTTTTGATCAAATGTGGCTGTCTGGGAAAGTCGTGGGTTGGTTTAATCTACCGTTGTCTAATCAGGTTTGTGACTTTACCGCTGTTCAAGATGCAGCGGATCAAGAAGCCATCGCAGCGGGAGTGAAGCTTGAAGAGTACGATCGTATTGTTTACTTGATGACAAAAACGGCATGTGGTGTCGCTGGATCCGCAACTATTGATGGCATGCCTTCACGCGCGCACATCAATGGTGATTTTTCTCCGATGAATATCGCTCATGAGCTTGGACATAACTTTGGTTTGCATCACTCTCGTGCTCTTGATTGTGGCGAGCATACGCTTTCAGACAACTGTACGTTGCGTGAATACGGTGATACCTATGATGTAATGGGTGGTCCAGACATCGGCTATTTGAATACTTTCCAGCGCGAGCGACTAGGATGGCTAGAGGGAGAGCACGCTTCAAAGACACTGGAAGTTACTCAAAATGGTACATACTCCATCGCGAATTACGAGACGACTAGTGCTCAGCCAGTTACGATAAAAGTACCTCGTGGTACTGATCCTTCTACAGGTGCAAAAAAATGGTTTTACATTGAATACCGCCAGTCTATTGGGTTTGACGACTTTTTAGATGCTCGTTCTTACTCGTTCTATCGTGGGGACGTTACGGATGGCATCATCATTCGAAGCGCTGTAGAAGGCGATGGGCGCAGCAGTAATCTGCTTCACTTTAAAACTGATTCTGAATATCGTGCGGTTTTTGGCCGAAATGACTGGTTTGACCCATCTATGCCGGTCGGTGGTAGCTATACTGACCCAGACTCAGGTGTAACATTGAGTTTGGTGAGTGCAGCGAACGGCATCGCCGAAGTAAGCGTTGTCTTTGACGACTCTGACAACGGTAATATCGGGACTTGTACTGTTAATGCTCCATCAGTGACTGCGAAAGCTGCAACAAGCCACTCGGTTGCAGCCGGCGATGAGGTTCAATATCAGGTCACTATTACTAACAAAGATAGTGCAGATTGTTCAGCGAGCAGTTTTTCTGTGAACGCGTCAGTGCCAACTGGTTGGAAAGCAAGCAGCAATTCAATCACGCTAGCAGCAGGTGGAACCGGACAAGTAATGATATCAGTCGTATCTTCGGTTGACGCTAGTGATAAAGACTATGCTTTGAAGATGATCGTGACGCACGGAGAAGACTCAAGTCTGCAAACCGCAGCATCCGTGAATTACTCTGTAACCAATGAAATCTCGCCATCACCAGAGCTCGTTGCTGTTGATGATCAGGTGACTATGTCTTCGAAACAGTCGGTGATTATCGATGTGATGGCAAACGATGTTGTTGGAGAGCAAAACTCTGCAAGCGTGGTTTCTTTTACTAGACCAAGTAAGGGGCGACTAGAGCTGTTATCAGATGGCACCCTGCGTTACACACCTGAGAAGAAATTCAAAAATAATGACAGCTTTACCTATACCATAGGTGATGGTCAAAGCAGCTCGACCGCTCAGGTCTCAGTGAAGTTAGAGTCCTCAGCTGGTGGAGATTCTGGCAACTCTGGTAACAATGGGAAAGGTAAGAATAAATAGAACGATATAGTTCGAAAGAAAACGCCTGACGAGTTAACGTCAGGCGTTGTTTTATTAAGTTGTAAGTAGACCTTATTCAGGGCAGTTAACAGGCTCTGGACAAGTTGGACATAGCGTACATTCTGCAGACGCTGTTATCGCTTCTACGACAACATTACCGAAGATAGTTTCACCACTCGCATCCACAGTATCTGTAAACGCTCTGACTTCTTCACCCGGTAATGGAAGGCCTTCACCATCTCCTGGGATTGGCTCGTAGTTACCAGTAAAGTCGTAACACTCAGCAGGCGCAAGCATACCAACCTGGATTGGATTCGAGTCTTTGTTGTCGATTACGACAATGCCGTCAATGGTGACATTGGAGGTATTACATACACTACCACTGTAATTGACTTGAAGACCGTATTCATTAATACCAGTATCTTCAAATCGATTCACGACGACGACACTACAGTCTTTCTCTAGAGACAATGAACCAGGGATGTTTTGGCTTGGGCATTCCCAATCTGCGTTGTCAGAAACCGCAACACCACCACCAGTTTCAAGTGCTGCGCTTACTTCTGCATAGTTAGTGATACCGTTTTGGTCAATAATAAACGAACCATTAAACTCTTGCGTTTGTCCAACGGCGAGCATCGCTAAATTGAACACATGGTCACCAGCAGCCATATCGTTGTCAACGGCTGTAGTGTCTGTTGCCACAACATCATACAATGCAAAGTCACCGGTGTTTTCTACAGTGAGTTTATAGTTGTATTTCAAAGTGTTACCATTGACAATATCACCAAATGTACAAGTTTTAGTGATTTTAATGTCTGGTACGCCTGGTGTGTAACAGAATGAAATATGACTTAAGCCATAGTATCTACCATTTTTCCCTACAGGTGAATGCAGCAAGGCATCATCTTGATACAATAATCCATCTGTGAAGTAGTTATATAGGTTTCCGTCAGGACCACCTTTAACAAAGATAGCTTGCATAATCACAGGGCTATCACCTTGATCCCAACTGAAGGTTTTTGCCCCAGGTTGTTGATCAATAACCACTTCAAGCATGCCATCACCGAAAGTGCCGTCTGTAACTGGCTCAAGCTTGTATTCTATCAAACCATCGATCCCTGGAAGTAATTGTTGACAGGTGTTATTCCCTTCAACAAATATTGGTTGCACGCCTCGGCTTGAAGGGTCGCCAGCGGATGCGTAAACAATTTGAGAGCTCAGCACTAAGCTAACCGCTATGACCCAAGTAAACAGCTTAAACATGCTGCTGATATTGATCGCTGTAAGTATATTCTGGCTACATAAAGTGGAACAACGGTAACTCTTATTGCCCCACCAAGAGTTAAATATGGTTTTCATAAAACCTCCTTGTGTAAGTGGGCTCGCTACGTCCTTGAGCCCACATACGTGATAGTTTTCTCACAGAGTTAAACTGCGTCGGTTGACTAGCATAGAGTGTTCCATATTTAACCTTTTGTATTTGTTGGTTATTTTTTATTTTTGTACAGAGGGGTGAACAGTTTGTTTATATTTTCATAAATGGTTGGGCTAAAACTTATTCGCTAAACTACTGAATATGTTTTAGTTAAATGAGTATTCAATTAGATGTGTAAAGGATGTAACACTATGCAAACACGTGTTACACATCACCTTCACATTAGTTGGAGCAGGTGAGTAAGCGTATATTTCATATTCATAGTGGACAGTTTCAATACCGTCGTTTTTGTGCACCTGTCACAGGTGTAAACAATAAAGTGTCAATCTGTAACATTATCCTAGAACACGTATATATCTTTGTTATCGTAGGTTTTTTGTCTCTTTTGTTTTCTTTCTCTTTCTTTAAAATTGAACACTCTGTTCATTCTCTTCGCTGTTGAAAATATTTAGTTTAATAAAATCATAACCTTAAGTAGTGGCATGCTCTATGCGTTATACAAGCCGAAACGAAAGTTGTATCTCGCTTTCACTCTTTCTTAAAAGGCAATTAATGACATAGGGACCTTCGTCTAGCTTTAGAAGCGTTCTAAGGAGTAGGTTATGAATTCTTGTAAGTCAGGTATCTGGCATACGATGAAGAGCTTTCTTTATGCAATATTTACAAGTTTGCTAATAGGTAGCTCTGCATTTGCAACACCAACAGATGGCGTATTTGAGTTAGAAGCAAATGCTAATGCGATAGATGACTCTGGAGTGGGAGCTCCAGATGACTGGTCAACGCCGCCAAACAGTGGTGGAGCATTAGTATTTAGCTTTGAGAATGACACGGCAACACCGGATACAATCTTTACTGGTGGTAATAAAGACATCAAAGACATACCAGAACTCGGTTGGAAGACTGGGACGGTACTTGATAAAGGGGATATTCTTCATGCGTATGCAGCGGCATACAACATTAATAATGACCTTGTACTCACCTTTGGTGCAGACCGCTTTGGTAACAGCGGTGATGCCTTCTTAGGTTTTTGGTTTTATCAAGACTCAGTCAGTACAAACCCAGACGGTACATTCACTGGTCAACATATTGCTGGCGACCTTTTGATTCAGGTGAATTATTTGCAAGGGGCAAATGAGGGGCCAGAAATTTTGGTTCTTGAATGGGACACAACTTGTGCGAAAGCTGATAACAATAATCCACAAGATGGTCAGTGTGCTGCGACAAACTTACGTTTGAAAGTTAAGACAAATGCACTGTGTTCACCGGGCGCGCAAGATGTGTGTGCTTCAACCAATACAACTGACTCACCTGCACCATGGGCGTATACGCCAAAAAGTGGTGTCGAAAATGTCTTCCCTCCAGAAACCTTCTTTGAAGGTGGTGTAAACCTTACTGAACTTCTACAAACAGACACCTGTTTTAGCTCATTTGCAGCCGAAACAAGAGCATCAAGCAGTATTACCGCTCAGTTGAAAGACTTTGTGGTTGGTGACTTTGAGTTGTGTAGTGTTGATATCACTAAAACATGTAATCAAGCGGTCGTGAATGAAACAGAAGATGGTTACGTTTACTCATACAGCGGCGACGTGATTAATGATGGTGTTGGTACGCTATACGATGTTGTTGTAGAGGATTTAGAAGCAGGTACTACACATAGCTTAGGTGCCATTGCTTCAGGTGACAGTGCTTCATACAGCGGCAGTTTTGAAAGTACAAATAACGGTCTAACTAATACAGTAAGAGTCACAGCAGCTGCGACTCCGGGTGGTCAAGCGACCATTACTGATACAGCGAGTGATCCATGTGAGTCATTGAGCTTGTCTCCAATGATTAGTGTAACGAAATCATGTGAAAGCGGCTTCAAACTTACTGAAAACGGTATCATTGCAGAAGTGAGCTTCTCGGGAATGGTATGTAACACAACGCCTGGACTTACTTTAGTGAATGTTTCTGTTGTGGATGACTCAGGTACGCCTGAGGATACTTCTGATGACGTGAAAGTGGTAGATAATATCGAACTCGCTTCGGATCAATGTCAGTCTTATACTGGTAGCTATATCCCAACGGCATTTAGCAATGCAGAAACACAATCTTTCCGTGATACTGTGACAGCGGTTGGTTTCTTGAAAATCGATAATACTCAAGCGACGAATACAGCTTCTGCAGACTGTGACATTTGTCCTGCACCAAGCAACTAATTGACGTCTTGTGAATAAAAAGCCTGGAGTATTCTCCAGGCTTTTTCATATTGAATTGCGTGATTTAGTTCGGTTTCCCTTTACCGTTTCCACCACCATTACCACCAGAACTCGATTGTAAGGTGATGCTAATCGTCGCGGTTGAAGAAGATTGACCGTCACTGATCGTATAAGTGAATGAATCATTATTCTTAAACTTCTTCGAAGGTATGTATTCAATGGAGCCATCGCTCAGTACACGGGCGCTGCCTTTGTTTGGCTTAGCGACCGTAATTGCAAGAGAAGTCGATTGTTCAAATGAGTCATTATTTAACTGTTGGATGCGAACGACGGATTTATCACTGATCGTTACGCTATCATTCACCGCTTCAAGTGGTGACGTTGACTCAGATAACACTGTGTAAGGTAGCTCGGTTTTGGCTGATTGTTCATTTTCAGCATCTATAACGTCAACGGCTATGCTGTAAGAGTTCGGTTGAGCATCGCTGTTTGACGTAACCATGACCGTCGTTTCTGCACTCATGCCGGAAGGAACCGTCAAGGCACTTGCGTCATAATTCCATCCGTCAGGAACGCTTAAAGCTGTTGTATAGGTCGCGTCTGCACATTCTGTATTGTTCTGGTTCGTCACTTTTAGATTATACGCTAATGTTTCTCCGGCATTAGCATCAGAACCTGAAAGTGGGGTTAGAGAGAGTAGAGGCGATGTCGCAACGCATTGCCCTGATTCACCACCAAATATGACACTGACCTGTGCGTTTTGACCATTAGCACTTTCCAAAGTAATCGACACGCCTGTTTTTGGATCGGTGAACGTTCCACCGATTGGAAGAGCGGGGTCTTCCCAGTCATTACTCCCAAATAATTGTTTGAAAGTGGAGTCAGGCTTCATGTGTAGCAAGCGGCTACTTTTAAGATCACCGTCTGTCGCTAGGCGCACAACCACACCTTCTGTCACATCTTGGCGGTATACGATGTACGAACGGTCACGTAAAAAGCTGTCGTAGCCAAGAGCTTGTCGATATTCAACGTAAAACCATTGGCGCTGGCCTGTAATTGGATCGGTACCTCTTGGGATTTTTAAAACTTTTGATGAAGTACTTTCAAAGTCTTCATAGGCATCAATAGAGTAAACACCATCACTAGAAATGATTTGAGCAGGGGAGGTCTGCCACCCTAAGTTTTCCAGTTGGAAGGCGCTAAAGTAACCCATATCGTAGTTACCCATCGTATCGTAGCTATCACCGTACTCTATGACACGGCAATCACCAGCCAACGTACCGTCTTTACAGTCGAGTGCGGAAGCGTGATGCAATCCAAAATTATGTCCTAATTCATGGGCGATAACTCGAGGCTCGAAAACCGCATTTATTGACGCTCTAGAGGGAGTTACTCCTTGACTACCAGAGCCTTCTGATGCACATCCAGTTTTGGTTGTTAAGTAGATAAAACGGTCATAGTTTGATAGTTGATATCCCGCAGTTTCAGCCATTTTGTTGGCTTCCGCAGCTACAGCATCATCATCGCAAATTTGGTTTGATATCGGCAAGGTGAATGTTCCAGCAACATCACCAGTTAGCCAAAGTTGCCCCTGGGACATTTGCGAATAGAAGTCGCTAACGGTATTAAAAACAACATGATGGGCGTCTTCTTTAGAGATCGGGATCTCTTGAGGGTTTTCTTGGAAATTGACGAGTACAACTAATGTTTTTTGTTCACCACTGGCCACTTGCTCAACATAAGCCTCTGATGAAAAAGAATATGCTGACACGAGGGTTACAAAGCCAAGAGCTAGCAAGCGTAAATTTGACGCAACAAAGCCCAATTGAGGGAGGATGACCTTCTTCAATTTATATACCTACTTAATATTTTGATATTAAATGAAATTACAAATTCATAATGTTTTAAATAAAATAAATAACGAGCTCTACCCAAATAGAACCAGTAATTATCAAGTGTGCATTATGTTTTATAAAGTTTGTTTTATATTTGTGTGTGTTTATTACTTTTAAACACGAGGCGAGATATTAGCAGAAGGGGTGGTTAAAATTCAACCATGCATTTCGGTTTTTATAAGTTCATGAATTATAATGTTTAACTACTTTTTATTGGTGGTTTTTATAAAAATAATAAGAGACAATATTGTATGCAACAAAAGTAGTTACAAAGACAGTAGTAATATTACACCGTGTAGTATGCAACACTCTTAATTGTTTGTTATTTCTTTTGTTTTATATATAAATTACTTATTAAAAATAAGACGCTATCAATTCCATAGAGAAAATTTTCAAATTAAAGAAATATTAATTTCAAAAAACAAGAGACTTATTATATCTGGATATAGGCAACGCCATTTTTGCCATTTTTCTTTATCTCATACATTGCATGATCGGCTTTTTGATAAACTTCATTAAACTGTTGTTTTCCTTTATCAAATAGACAAACACCGATGCTCATTCCAATCGTTACTTTATTTAAGTCCTGATTTATCACAGGAATGATGGAACTTAAGAGTCGATCACAAAGTTGAGATATTTCTTCTTGATTTGAATAAGAGCTTAAAACGACAAACTCATCTCCTCCTATGCGTCCGACTTGAGACTTGCTTGGCGCAAGCTCTGTTAAGCTATTGGCTATATTAATGAGGAGAGTATCACCAGTATGATGGCCTAGCTGGTCGTTAACTGCTTTAAAATTATCTATATCAACAAACACTAAGGCAGACTGCTGAGACGGCTTGGTTTGAGGTTGATGATTAAAGTTTTCCTCAATTGCTTTTCTATTTAATAGTCCGGTCAATGGATCACTCGAAGCTAACTTAGCCAGTTGCTGCTCATATCGCTTTTCTTTTGTAATATCGATATGAGTGCCCATCATGCGTAGTGGTTCGCCATCAGAACCATACTCGACGATGCGCCCTCGATCGTAGACCCAACTATCACTGCCGTCTTTATGAATCATGCGATGAACTACCTCATAAAGGTCGGTTTTGCCAGCTAGGTGATCTTCAAATGCACCCACCGCAAGATCATAATCTTCAGGGTGGAGATTGTTTTTCCACGTTTCAACCGTCGCGGTTAACTCATGGGGCTGATAACCTAGCATTTTGCCCCATTGCATATTGAATATCGTCAAAGTACCTGAAGGAATATGCTGCTCCCACAAACACAGTCCATTACTGTCGAGTGCAGCATTCAACTTTTCTTGTAGTCGCGCATTTTTCCGCTTCAGCTCTTCATTTTCTTTTTCTAAGACGGCAATTCGAGTTAGATATTCTTCCATTTTGCGCATAATTTACGTCGTTTTCGGAGCGACAATATACGAAAAATACTTTGCAATTTCTATGATTGAGCTTGGAGATATAAGTATTGAATATGCGGTAAATAATAAAGAATCGGTGATGTTACTTAAGAGCAGCAAAGTAAATGCTTGGAAAAACAAAGAGGGAAATAGGGGATAAGCGAGGGGCTCTCCTGGTGCAAAGTCTTAAATGGAGGCCTTTGCACCGGGACTACTGAGGGTTAGCGGTTTAGTGCACCACAACGCTCAGGCTGGTAGGTGATATCGACAATTTCAATTGTCTTCACTTGATTATTTGGCATTGGCCATTCAAGTTTTTGACCAACAGACAAACCGATCAGTGCGCTGCCTACGGGCGCAAAAATAGAGATATCATCACTGCTTTTCAGTTCAGAAGGGTAAACCAGTGTCTTTGTCATGGTTCTATCTTCACCTGAAAATTTAAACTCTACAGTCGAGTTCATCGTGACCACGTTATCTGGCATTTGTTCTGGCTCAAGAACTGTTGCTCGGTCGAGCTCTGCTTCTAATTCCACAAGCTCCGCTGCGATGTTTGGCATTTTATCCAACAAGGCCGTGATTCGGTTCATATCTAAGCTTGAGATGTAGATAGAATTGTTTTCTGACATTTTATGACTCCCAAATAAAAGGCCGCCTCACAAAAATGGGACGGCACTCTATATGTCAATTACGGTATCAATCATATGGACGCTATTCCATATGAACTAAACCTGATTTTAGTCTTTATAGTGCGACTTAGCTAGTAAAAAATTTTTGTTGTGAAGCTTGATTTTTCTAAATCTTTCAATCACTTCAGATATTGTTCTCTGATCACCTTGAAACAGTGAAGTCAAGTGAGTGCGTCGTTTAGAAGCAAAACAGGATTTATCGTAGGTGTGCTCGGTTTCGATGGTCAGCCTTACTTCATAAAGCAAAACGGTATAGTCCGTTGCTAGCATGGCTTCGGTTATCTCAGTTTGTTAAAACTACCAATATCCGTTAATAAATTACTTTTTATTTCGCAATAGTCAGATAAATACGTTCATCTACCCCTTTAGGGTAGTTTGAAATTGTAATTGATTTACATCATGTATTAATTTTCTTTCACAATTAACAATGCGCTCAGTGATAAGAACCTAACCCTTAGGAAGTACAATGAGCAAGTTGAAGCTAGTAGTCATCGGTAACGGTATGGTAGGCCACCGTTACATTGAAGACTTAGTCGAGAAAGCTGATATGTCTAATATGGACATTACGGTTTTCTGTGAAGAACCTCGTGTCGCATACGACCGTGTGCACCTTTCCTCTTACTTTTCTCACCATACTGCAGATGAACTTTCTTTAGTGAAAGAAGGCTTCTACGAGAAACACGGTATTAACATGCTGATCGGCGAACGCGCGATTAACATCAACCGTGAAAACCGCATTGTTTACTCAAGCACTGGTCGCGAAGTTCAATACGACAAGCTGATTCTTGCTACTGGCTCATTCCCATTTGTTCCACCTATCAAAGGTCACGAAAGCAAAGACTGTTTTGTTTACCGTACTATCGAAGATCTTAAAGCGATCGAAGCGTGTGCGAAGAAGAGCAAATCAGGCGTTGTTGTCGGTGGTGGTCTGCTAGGTCTTGAAGCTGCGGGCGCATTGAAAGCTCTGGGTGTAGAAACACACGTTGTTGAGTTCGCACCAAAGCTAATGGCAGAGCAACTTGACCTTGCTGGTGGTAACCAACTTCGTCAAAAGATCGAGCGTATGGGCGTGAACGTTCACACCAGCAAAAATACTCTTGAGATTGCGGCAGAAGGCACAAACGCACGCAATGTTATGCGTTTTGCTGACGGTTCAGAGCTAGAAACAGACTTCATCGTATTCTCTGCAGGTATTCGTCCACAAGACAAACTGGCACGCCAAATGGAGCTAGAAGTGGCACCTCGCGGTGGTGTTGCTATCAACGACCATTGTCAGACTTCTGATGAGAACATCTACGCGATTGGTGAGTGTGCGTCTTGGAACGAAATGTTCTACGGCCTTGTTGCTCCTGGTTACAAGATGGCGACAGTCGCTGTTGATCACCTACTAGGTAACACAGAAAGCAAATTCGAAGGCGCTGACATGTCTGCGAAGCTGAAACTTCTTGGCGTGAAAGTAGGCTCTATCGGTGACGCGAACGGTCGTACTGAAGGCTGTAAGAGTTACGTTTACCAAAACGAAGAGCAAGAAGTTTACAAACGTCTTATCGTTTCTGAAGACAACAAGAAACTGCTTGGCGCGGTTATGGTTGGCGATACGTCTGACTACGGCGACCTGCTTCAACTTATGTTGAACGAAATCGACCTACCAGAACACCCAGATGCGCTGATCCTTCCTGCACACGCAGGCGCTGAGAAACCAGCACTAGGTGCAGACGCTCTACCAGAAAGCGCAGTGATCTGTTCATGTTTCGACGTGACAAAAGGCAAGATCGCACAGGCGGTTGCCGATGGTCACCACACATTGGGCGACATCAAAGCAGTGACTGGCGCAGGTACAGGCTGTGGTGGTTGTATTCCTCTAGTGACGTCTGTTCTAAATGCTGAGCTTGCTAAATCGGGTATCGAAGTGAAGAACGACGTGTGTGAGCACTTTGCATACTCACGCCAAGAGTTGTTCCACCTAATCCGCATTGAAGAGATCAAAACGTTTGATGAGCTTCTAGAGAAATACGGTAAAGGTTACGGCTGTGAAGTTTGTAAGCCACTGGCAGGTTCTATCTTGGCTTCTTGCTGGGGTGAGCACATCCTTAAGCCACAACTGGTTAAGTTGCACGACACGAACGATAACTTCCTAGGTAACATCCAAAAAGACGGTACTTACTCTGTTATCCCACGTATGGCGGGTGGTGAAGTAACACCTCAGGCACTGGGTGCGTTAGCGAACGTTGCTGCAGAATACAACCTATACACCAAAGTAACCGGTGCTCAACGTATTGGTCTGTTCGGTGCTCAAAAAGACGATCTTCCAGAGATCTGGCGCAAGCTTATCGACGCTGGTTTCGAAACAGGTCAAGCGTACGCAAAAGCCCTTCGTATGGCGAAGACCTGTGTTGGCTCAACGTGGTGTCGTTACGGCGTTCAAGATTCTGTTGGTCTGGGTTCTTACATCGAGAACCGTTACAAAGGCATTCGTACACCTCATAAGATGAAGTTCGGTGTTTCTGGCTGTACTCGTGAGTGTGCGGAAGCACAAGGTAAAGACCTTGGTATTATCGCGACTGACGCAGGTTGGAACATGTACGTATGTGGTAACGGTGGTATGAAACCTCGTCACGCAGACCTACTTGCAAGTGACCTAGATAAAGAAACACTAATCAAGTACATCGACCGCTTCATGATGTTCTACATCCGTACTGCTGCGCCACTACAACGCACATCAGTTTGGATGGAAAACATGGAAGGTGGCGTTGACTACCTACGCGAAGTGATTGTTGAAGACAAACTTGGCATCAACACTCAACTAGAAGCTGATGTAGCGAAGCTTGTAGACGAGTACGAGTGTGAGTGGACTGCGACCATCAACGACGAATCACAACTGACTCGTTTCGCGCACTTCATCAACTCTGACAAGCGCGATGAAAACGTTGTGTTTGTACAAGAGCGTGAACAGCACCGCCCTGCAACCTTCACGGAAAAACATCCTGAAGCGAAAGGCGACATCCTACACGTAGCGATCACTGAAGCATAAGGGAAGGTTGATTATGTCATTTGAAAAGATTTGCCAAATCAGCGACATCGTACCGGGCACAGGTGTTTGTGCACTGGTTGATGGTCAGCAAGTTGCGGTATTCCGCCCAACACAAGCAGAAGAAGTGCTGGCGATCAGCAACACAGACCCGTTCTTCCAATCAAACGTGCTTTCTCGCGGTTTGATCTGTGAGCACCAAGGCGAGCTTTGGGTGGCTAGCCCACTTAAGAAGCAACGCTTTAACCTGACAACAGGTGCGTGCATGGAAGACGAGCGTTTTAGCGTGAAAGCGTACAAAACCCGCGTAACCAACGGCGAAGTAGAAATCTCTGCGTAAGCTTGGTTTTCATTCCCTCCTCTTAGGGGGAGGGAATGAACTGAAACCTAGATTCAATAGACAAAGGCTTTCCAAGCATCATCTCAGGGGAACAGGGAAGCGAGGTGTTGTAGACAGCGTTCAGGTGTCAACGGGAAGCCTTTCTCTATTCAATCTTTAACTTTTTAACTTTCAATTTTGGATAAGGACACATTCATGTCTACTGATTTTAAGCCTGCAGAATTCGTGCAAACCATGATCAATGTTGGTGAAGCGAAAACCAATACAAGCACGCGAGACCTTCTGCTTCGCGGTACGATGGCTGGCGTTATTCTTTCGCTTGCGGTGGTGGTTGCTATTACCGCGATTGTACAAACGGGTATCGGTCTTGTAGGAGCACTTGTTTTCCCCGTTGGTTTCGTAATTCTAAGTGTGATGGGGTATGACCTAGTAACCGGTGTTTTTGGTCTAGCGCCTCTGGCTAAGTTTGCTAACCGTCCGGGCATCACTTGGGGTCGTATCTTCCGTTGTTGGGGTCTTGTAGGCTTGGGTAACCTTATCGGTTCTCTGATCGTTGCTTACCTAGTGGCTATCTCTCTAACAGGTAACTTCTCTCTAGAACTGAACGCAGTAGCGAAGAAATTTGTGGCTGTTTCTACCGCGCGTAGCCTTGGTTTTGAAAACATGGGTATGGACGGATGGATCACGTGTTTCGTACGCGGCATCTTCTGTAACCTAATGGTATGTCTAGGCGTTATCGGCAACATGACAGCACGTTCAGTATCTGGTCGCGTAGCAATGATGTGGTTCCCAATCTTCATCTTCTTCGCTCTAGTATTCGAGCACACAGTAGTAAACATGTTCCTATTCCCACTAGGTATGATTCTAGGTGCGGATTTTGGTATCGCGACTTGGTTGAACTTCAACCTTATCCCAACCATCCTAGGTAACATTGTTGGTGGTCTAGTAATGACTTGTATTCCACTGTACCTAACTCACGCTAAAACTGCGCCTTCTATCAATGCTGAAGAAGAAGTAAAAGCGCAACCTGCAATGGCTAAATAACCATTAACGGGTAATTCGCTTAATATGGTCCCGCTTCTGGATGGGCGGGACTATTCTCTAACTAGATTTCAATTTTTAACTTTCACTTTCGCGACATATTTTATTGATTTAGCTATAAAAAGTAATAACTCCTTAGAGTGGTTTTAGCCCTAAGTGCATAACGCGAGTGTTACTCTTTATATCTAAATTTTTCGATAGGCGTTGATATGACTACTGCTCACTCATCTTTAAACAGCGGCTTTGTTTCTCTTGTTGGTGCAGGTCCAGGTGATCCTGATTTGCTCACAGTAAAAGGCTTAAAAGCCATTCAAGCGGCTGAAGTTGTTGTATACGACCGTTTGGTATCAAAAGAGATTCTTGAGTTGGCTCATGCATCAGCAGAGATGATTTATGTTGGGAAAAAACTCGATTTTCACTGTGTGCCTCAAGATCAAATCAACCAAATCTTGGTGCAAAAAGCGCAAGAAGGTAAGCGCGTTGTGCGCCTAAAAGGTGGGGACTCATTTATCTTTGGCCGTGGTGGTGAAGAGCTAGAAGAGCTAGCCGAATTTGGCATCAAATACGAAGTGGTTCCGGGTATCACAGCAGCAGCGGGTGCAACGGCTTATGCTGGTATTCCATTAACACACCGCGACCATGCACAAAGCGTTCAATTTATCACTGGTCATGTACAAAAAGATGGTCGTGAAATTGAGTGGCATTCACTAGCTCAGTCTAATAACACGCTTGTATTCTACATGGGTTTGAAGCAAAGCGGCCATATTATGGATAAGCTGATCACTCATGGGTTAGATCCTGAGATGTCATGCGCCATTATTGAAAACGGTACGCGCCCAGAGCAGCGCGTGTTCCAAGGAAAGTTGAACGAGCTATCGATCATGGCAGAGCAAGCCGTGAGCCCAGCATTGATTGTGGTTGGTAGCGTGACTCAACTTCACAACAAGTTGGATTGGTTCGCAAAGTAACATTGCCCAGAAGTGACTATATTTTACAGGGGCTTTGCTGCCTCTGCATTTCTTGCTTACGCATAGGCATTTGATCAATGAGGTTGTTGATAAACGGCCAGTCTGTTTCTGCGCCCCAGCGGTGCTTTTCTAGACCATCTTTACCAAGCAAAATAGCGGTGTGAGATCCTTTTTCGACCTCATAAAGACGAGCTAGCATTTTTAAGTCGAACTCTTCTTTAAGCCAAGCAGGAAAGGTATACCCTTGCTCTGTAATGACCAGTGTGACGACATCTCTGTCTTCCAACTCACACTCATTCATAAGTGTTTCTAGCAAGAATTGTTTGACGTATTCATCATTTTCCGGCGCAAAGTAGAGCACACTTCTATGTGGCCAGTATTTGGAGTGCGCTGGATAACCAAATGCTGTCGATGACAAGATACAAGAAAGTAGTATCACTAGTAACTTTCCGCCCATGACAGTTCCCCTAGAAACCCAAATAACTTTTTATACGTTAAGTTTAGTGGAATTGGCTCATTGTGCTTTTTCCAAAACTGGCATAGGGTAGGCAGCAAATAAATTGAGCGTAGAAATAGATGAGTTCGGAAAGCAAACAAAAAATCGCTATTTTGGTTGATGTACAGAATGTGTATTACACCTGTCGCGAAGCGTATCGAAGCAATTTTGATTACAACCAGTTTTGGTATGTTGCCACACAAGGGAAAGAGGTGGTAAGTGCTCGTGCTTATGCTATTGCGAGCAATGATCCCAAGCAACGTCAGTTCCACCATATTCTTCGTGGTGTTGGCTTTGAGGTGATGCTGAAACCCTACATCCAGCGTCGTGATGGTAGCTCGAAAGGCGATTGGGATGTGGGTATTACTCTCGATGCAATTGAAATTGCTCCCGAAGTTGAGGAAGTGATTCTAGTTTCGGGAGATGGAGACTTTAGTCTGCTAGTAGAGAGAATTCAGCAGCGCTTCAATAAAACGGTGACCGTTTATGGTGTACCTAAACTTACATCTCAAACTCTGATTGATTGTGCCGACAATTTTGTCGCGATTGATGACGATTTCTTGCTGTAGTTAATAGTGCAATAAAGAAAGGCGAGTCACTCAGGCTGTACGAAAACGTACAATGACTCGCCTCTAATTTATCGTTGATTTGGCTAGTTACGAAGGAATGATCATTTGCCCTAGCAAGTAACCCAAGCAACACGCACCAATCACGCCGATTAAGCCCACAGACATGAATGAATGGTTGAAGTACCACTTACCAATCTTAGTTGTGCCCGATGTATCGAAGTTCACAGTCGCGATATCTGAAGGGTAGTTGGGAATAAAGAAGTAGCCGTATACCGCTGGCATCAAGCCGATAAGCAGCGCAGGTTCCAAACCTAAGCCGAGACCAACAGGCAGCATCATGCGAGCCGTTGCAGCTTGAGAGTTCACCACAACCGACACAATGAATAACGCAAGCGCGAATGTCCAAGGATAGTTGGTTACCATCTCTACGATGCCAGATTTAAATTGAGGCATAGCGTACTGGAAGTAGGTATCTGACATCCATGCAATACCGAAGATAGCAATCGCCGCCACCATACCAGATTTAAATACCACCCCATTTGGTACGTCACGCGGGTCAGTTTTGGTCGCAAGCAAAATGATACCGCCGAAGCAGAGCATCATCATTTGAATCACAACTGCCATGCTGATTGGCTTCGAGCCATCTACGATGGTACGAATGTCTGGCCACATCGCGATAACGACGATAACCAAGATAGAAGCAATGAACAGCAATACAGAGTTACGAGCACTTGTTGGTAGTACTTCATCAAGAGACGTTGCAGTTGTGTTGAGGATTTTTTCTCTCCACACAGGATCTTTCAAACGCTCTTGGTATTCTTCATCGTCGTCTAGCTCTTTACCACGCTTTAGGCTGTAAAGTGACATCAACAACGTACCGAATAGCGTTGCAGGTACGGTAACGAGCAGAATTGAGAGCAGAGTGATCTCGTGTTGAATGTCGGAGAGTTGCGCCAAGTAGTAAACCACTGCTGCTGAAATTGGCGAGGCTGTGATTGCGATTTGAGAGGCGACAGAAGCGGCAGCCATAGGACGCTCTGGACGAATGCCGTTTTTAAGCGCAACGTCGCCAATGATTGGCATGATAGAGTAAACCGCGTGACCTGTACCAAGTAGGAAGGTCATAAAGTAAGTCACGAACGGAGCAATAAGGGTGACGCGTTTTGGGTTCTTACGAAGCACACGCTCGGCAACTTGCAGCATGTATTTCAAACCGCCAGCGGCTTCAAGAATGGAAGCACATGTTACCACCGCTAAAATGATCAACATGACGGTGACAGGAGGAGAGGTTGGCGGCATCTTAAAGATGAAGACTTCAATCACCAAGCCAATTCCGGATACGACCCCAAGGCCTATACCACCATAACGTGAGCCGATATACAGCATCACGAGCAAAAATAGAAACTCAAGATACAACATGTGGATTTCCTTATTCAAAACAGAGGGCTACATAGCCAAATTACCTCTTTGTATTGTCTCGATATTCAGAAAGAAAATACTTCATGTTGTTCACAATCCGCTGGATAAGAAACAGCAATATTCAATTATTGGCAATAACTCACGCTACACAGGGGAACTGTTAACACAGTTTTATCAGGGTGTTTTTATGCTGTGTATTTTTGCGATCATGTGAGCGTTAAATGCGAAGAGGTTTAAGAGTTTGTTGCTATTCATCGCATACGTAACCAGACCTTACAGTTTCACAGAATGCGGAAATACAGTCATAACTAACCCTAAGAGTGCTTCTTTGTTATGAAAACGCAAAGGATAATAGTTTGCATTGCGATTGGTGCTTGGGTATAAAGGTGTCAGAATGACTACACCAACAATAAGCCATCATGTCTGAGCAATTTTTCCCGCAACTGTTTCAAACTTCGAGTGAGATTACACCTTATCTACACGGTGATATCGGCGAGATAGGGCAAGAAGCTATCCATATCGAGAATGATATCACCCCGATCATCCAAGGCCTTTACCAGCAAATCTCGGAGGCTCATCCGGAAGCGGGAAAAGCATATTGGTTGACAAGAACGTGGGATTTACTTTGTTGGCAGCCAGTTTATGTCGCATTCATCTCTATTTACGGTTACCACACGTTGCCAAACATTCGCGAGATAGCGCAGCACCTCAAACCTTGTTTTGTTTCTGGGTACCGATTCGCCGACGAAGCGCATATACATGGCGAGTCAGAAGCGTTGATAAAAGAGGCGGGGCGTCAAATCCGAGAACTGTTCGACTTCTATCAACAAGAGATGAGTCAATGGACACGCATTCGTCCTGGCTTCACCCATCAATTGATGTCGGACGGAATCATGGCTTGTTTAATTCGTCTCCAACGGCGCTTTCCGCAAATGACTAACTCGACACTTCAGGAGCATGCGGTCTTGTGGCTAAGCGCAATGGGTTTGGATGTTGATAATAGCCGCTCACTTCATGAGACGGAATCTGATCAGCCGCTAAAGTTAGTAAGAAAAAGCTGTTGTTTAGTCTATAAGTGTGAAGGCAGAAAGCTTTGTGCAGATTGTCCTCGTTTAGAGGAAAATCGACAGCTTATGAGCAAGAAGGTGCTTAATTAACATTTATTTAACTTGTGTAACAATGCTCGATTTGAGAGTGAGAATAAGTATCATTGCATGCTCTTGTTGACAACAAAAAGATAAATACAATGATGAAAAGGACGTTTTCTTTCAATCTCATCGTACTTGCGATGAGCAGTGGATACGCAGTTAGCTCAATAGCAGCAGAAGATCTTAAACAAACATCGACTCCGAGCGATGAGCAATTGGTTGTTGTAGGCAGTGTGATGCCGAAATCGATCTCCGATATTCCAGGAACGGTTTGGTTTGTTGGCCAAGAAGAGATTGCTCAGCAATATCGTGCGGGCAAGACACTGGGTGATATTCTTTCTGCAACCATCCCTTCTTTAGACGTCGGCACCGGTGGTCGAACTAATTATGGTCAGAACCTTCGCGGTAGAGCAATGTTGGTAATGATTGATGGTGTCTCGTTACAGTCTTCTCGCCCGATTAGTCGTCAGTTAGATGCAATAGACCCATTCAACATCGAGCGAATTGAAGTACTATCTGGTGCAACCTCCATTTATGGTGCAGGCGCTACTGGTGGTGTTATTAACATTATCACCAAGAAAGCGTACTCGGATGACTTGTCGTTTGAATCCTACGTGAGTGGCACTACCGGTTTTAATAGCAGCGATGATTTTGATTACAAACTCGCTCAGTCTATCTCGGGTGGTAATGAACGAATTGCCGCTAGAGGTTCGGTTGTGTACACCGAGACACAAGGTGCATTTGACGCAAATGGCGACATTGTCACCCCAGACATTTCACAGGGCTCTTTGCAGTATAATTCAACGCTCGATGTTATGGGATCGACCGAGATTCAAATCTCCGATGCCAGCAAGTTAAACCTTGTCGCACAATACTATGACAGCCAGCAAGACTCGCCATACGGTTTGTACATTGTTAACAATAAATTTGTTGATGTACGAGAGGGGTTCGATTCCGACCGCGAACATGGTACAGAGCGAGTTCTCTTAAGTGCGAACTACGCTCACGACAGCGTATTCGGTCATCAACTGATAGGCGAGTTATCTTACCGTAGTGAAGACCAAACCTTTACTCCTTATTACCAAAGTGCCTCTCAACAAAAAACAGAAGTTTTTGCTGGGCGCTTAGCGTTAGCTAAAAGCTGGGAGTCATTCAAACTTGTTTATGGTGTCGATGCGTACTTAGACCGTTTTGAAAGTAACCAGGCTCTGTTCGATCCAACCATTGCGAACAGCTCTGGGAACTTAATTAATCGAACCTATGCCGAAGTGGGGCGTTACCCTGATGTTGATGTGGCGTCTTACGCAATGTTTGTCCAGGGGGATTACCAAATCAATCAAGATTGGTCAGTACAAGCAGGCTACCGCTACCAATACATGGACAATAAGATTGATGATTTTGTTGCCTATAGTATACAAAAGAAGATCGCATCGGGTAATGGTGTATCAGCGGATGCGGTACCAGGTGGCAGCACCGACTACTCTGTGAGCTTATTTAATTTGGGCACTATTTATCAGCTTAACGATGAATCTCAGCTTTGGGCGAACTTCTCTCAAGGTTTCGAACTCGCTGATCCTGCAAAGTACTACGGCCAAGGTAGCTACGATGCCGCGGATGCAAATGGTCACTACGCGTTGAACAATAGCATTAATGTATCTGACTCAAAAATGTCGGGCATCAAAACGGACAGCTATGAAATTGGTTACCGATTAGATACCGATACTGTCGCACTGCAAGCGGCGGGTTACTACTCGGTTTCGGATAACTCAATCAAGTATGACAAGAAGACGCTCCTAATCACCAATGTTGATGACGAGCAACGTGTATACGGTGCCGAAGCAAACATTAACTACTGGGTAAACCGTGATATTTTGTTAGGTGCATCAGGTCACTATGTGGTTTCTGAGCTTAAAACCAACGGTAAGTGGGAAGATCTAAGCGCGGGTAAAGCAAGTACATCAAAAGCGAACGCGTGGGCGGCTTACTATCAGGATGGCTATTCAGTACGTTTACAAAGCCAGACGATGTTTGATTACGAAGATGACGCAAACAATAAACTAGATGGATACACTACGTTTGATCTTCTTGGTAACATAACACTACCTATCGGGCAGTTAGGTTTTGGTATTCAAAACCTATTTGACGAAGACTACACAACCGCTTGGGGACAACGTGCGCAGATTCTTTATGCAGCACACTACGATGCAGCAGCGTACGACTACAAAGGAAGAGGTCGCACATTCACACTGAACTACAGTGTTGAATACTAAAGCTAACTCGCTCCAAATATCAAAAAAGCCGCTTGAAGCGGCTTTTCTTTTAGGCTTGATCTGTCTGCGCTGTGTCTACAACGTTTTCCGTGTGTTCTGAAGCTTGGTTTTGTTCTTCAGCTTCCATTTTCGCGCGTTCAGCTTTGGAGATATAACGCGGCTTATTGCTCTTATGTAGCTTAGCGTTATGCTTCTTCTGCTTCGCTTTCAAGATCTGATTGATTTTCTTCTTGCGGTTCATGGTGGTGGTCCTTTAATTTAGCGAGGCAGGATAGTTACTTTTTTATCAAGTTACAACTAAATAAGCGCCGGTATCGGTCGCAAAATTCAAGTACGTTCCTATGTCCAATCATCTATCTCGTTTTAATGGAGCCCAAATGAAAACACTGTACACCGAACGTTTGATACTGCGTCTTGTGAGTGTAGATGATGCACCATTTATACTAGAACTTTATAACCACCCAGACTTCTACCGTTTTGTCGGAGACAAACAAATTCGTACCGAATATGAAGCGGCGCGTTACATAAAAGAAAACATGCTACGCATGCAAAAAATTAGAGGCGTGAGTTTACTCGTTGTAGAGAAGAAAGAAGATGGACAACCCATCGGGATTTGTGGGTTGGTTAAACGTGACACATTACAACACTATGATCTCGGATATGGATTTTTACCTTCCGCTTATGGCTTCGGCTACGGAACGGAGTCTGCAACCGCAGTGCTGGAATACGCTAGAGAGGAAATGAAACTCGATAATTTGGTTGCCATCACCAACAATGACAATATTCGTAGTATAAGTTTGCTCAAAAAACTGGGCTTTGAGTTTGAACGAGTTGAGCAGCAATATGATAATGGCCGCACGTTAGAACTTTACACAATGATGTTGTGATTTTTGGATAGCGCATGAGCGATATTTTACTTGGCAAACTCGCCACTGAATTTAAGACAGTAAAAGCCATGGTAGAGGTTTACTGTCATGACCATCATGGAACAAAACGTGACTTATGCTCAGAATGTCGTGAGCTGCTTGAATACGCAGAAGTGCGCCTCGACCGCTGTCCTTATGGAGAGAATAAACCGACGTGTAATAAATGTCCGATTCACTGCTACAAACCAGAGCCGAAAGAACAAATGCGTTTGGTCATGCGTTACTCTGGCCCCAGAATGTTACTGAAACATCCCATCTTGGCGGTTCGTCATTTGCTTCATGAAAAGCGCATGGTACCGGAAAAGCCTGCAGCGAACGCGTCAAACCGTCACAAGCGTTTATCTAAACAAAAATGCGAAGAATAAAAAAACGAGGGCGACATGCCCTCGTTTTCGTTGAGTAGAAGCGGCGTGATTAGAGGCCAGCGGCCATACGCTGCTTGGTTTTGCTCGCAGCAAGTAGCATGTATACGCCAGTCGCAACCAAAGCGGCAAACAAGTAGCCTAGTAAGCCGTGTTCTTGGCCCATAAATTTATCAGCGACAACTGGGCCAGCAACAGAGCCGATGCTGTAGCTAAACAGCATGACTTGTGTCGCAGAGACAATAAAGCGTTCATCAAGTCCTTCGCAACCTAAGTTGATTGCAATCGGGTACAAGGCAAAAGTAGCTGCACCTAAAAAGAATAATGCAGCAGCCAATACCACGGCTGACGAGGAAATAAACGTCATACCGATCGAAAAAATACCCAAAATACAGAAAAACGCCATTAGCACTGTGCGGCTCATGTATTTGTTTAACGCGGTCACCATTGGTTGAACTAGCATGCCACCTAGAATCACTAGCGCCATCAATGTACCAATGTCTTGATGGCTAATTTTACGGTTAGTTAACTCAACTGGCATTAATCCGTAGATCGCACCTAAGGTCAAACCTGAAACAACACAACCAATAATTGCTGCATGGTTTAGTTTGGCAATTTGCTTAAATGATAAAGCGGTTGATTCATGGCTGTTTGGCTGCTCACACTCAATGAACATTAGCACCAGCATCGCCATTAGGATCAACGTCGTGATCGCAATAAACGGAACGCCGCCACTTACGCCAAGCACGCCAATACCAAACTGGCCTAATGCTGAACCACCATAAAGCGATAGCATGTACAAGCTCAAACGTCTCGCACGCGATGCTTCGTCTCCAGACATTAGCCAAGATTCAACAATGACAAAAACACCAGCAACCGCGATACCCGCAATAAAGCGAGCGGCAAGCCACATCAATCCGTTAGCAAACACGGGTAGTGTGACGATAGTTAGCGAAAATACGGCCAAGCAACCAATAAACGCGTTACGGTGACCAACTTGACGTACGATACGTTCAATAAAAATAGCACCGGTTAATAAGCCGCCATAAAACACACTCGCCAACCAACTCGCGTAATCTGCTGAGATGTTGTATTCACCGAGCATGAGAGGGATCAAGCTCATTAAATAGCCCGAAGCCACCGCATAAAGAGACAGTGCGACGACTGGAGCTGTAACTCGTGGTGATGCTGCAGGAACGACTGTGTTTTCCACTGTTTTGCGCCTATAAGTTAAATGAAATCTAAGGGTTATTCGGCGCGAATATGAGGCTAATAGTTAGGCAAGTAAAATGATAAATTTAAGTCGTTTCGACAAATAATATTTGTTAACTAGATAGGTTGATAAGTTGCATAAAAACGCCAACCTACAAACAAGGTTGGCGTGGAAGATTATTTAGTAAGTGCTTGATTTAACCATTGATCGAATTGAGTTTTAGGTAACGCACCATTGATCATATCAACGCGTTGACCATTCTTGAAAACCATAATGGTAGGAATACTGCGAATACCAAATTGCGCCGCAAGTTGTTGTTGAGCTTCGGTATCAATCTTAACAAAACGAGCCGTTCCGGCTTGCTCATGAGCAACATCAGAGAAAACAGGAGCAAAACCAACGCACGGGTTGCACCATGGGGCCCAAAAATCTACTACAACAGGCATATCACTTTGTAATAGAGCAGAAAAGTTATCTTGTGTACCTTCGATAGGCGAGCCGTCTAAAAGTGCACTTTTACATTTACCGCAAGTTGCAGATTCGGCAACGCGCTCATTAGGGACACGATTTAGACCGCCGCACGAAGGGCAGCGAGTTTTAAACGATGACATGACTTCTTCCTTTATTACGTATTGATGAAAACATGACTTACCAGTCAGCCTCATTATTTGTATACTTATTTTTTAACCTGCCGAAATAACGCAGCGCAGGTTTGTATTTGAGCCTAAGGTTCTAAGAAATTTTATTAAAATACAACAATAAATAGGTCTGCGATGACAAATTACTACGCTGAAATTACAGGTTGGGGGAAATGTGTTCCGCCAGCCGTGCTCTCTAACGATGATCTTAGCACTTTCCTCGATACTTCCGATGAGTGGATTCGTACCCGCACTGGTATCGAAAACCGCCGTATTAGTCATGTAAACACGTCAGACATGGCGACCGTTGCTGCTAAACATGCATTAGCTCGAGCAGGCGTCGATGCAACAGACGTGGATTTAATCATTGTGGCGACTTGTTCACCAGATTCATTGATTCCAAATATCGCGTCTAAGGTACAGCAGAACCTAGGTATTCGTGCAGCCGCTGCCTTTGACTTAAATGCCGCATGTACGGGATTTGTCTATGGCCTAGAAACGGGCACACGTTTGATTCAATCAGGTAACTATCGTAACGCGATCATTATTGGTGCGGAAAGATTGTCTTTCTACATCGATTGGGCAATGCGAGATACCGCTGTTCTATTTGGTGATGGTGCGGGCGCCGTTGTGTTATCAAGAACGGAAAAAGAAACGGGTTTACTGCAGTCTCAAATCGGTTGTGACGCAAAAGGCCGCGATATTCTGTCCGTACCAAAGTTTGGTACTTGTATGGATCGCTTTGCGGAAGACAACGGTTACTGGGATTTCAACTTTGTAGGACAAGAAATTTTCAAACGTGCAGTAAAAGGCATGGGGCTAGCTGCGAAAACCGTACTGAAAGCATCACAGTTAACGACGGAACAAATCGATGTTGTGATTCCGCATCAAGCGAATATTCGTATTATTCAAACCTTGTGTGACCTGTCTGGAATTCCGCACGACAAAGCGTTTGTTAACATTCAAAACTATGGCAATACTTCAGCTGCGACGGTGCCAATTGCATTGTGTGAAGCGGTAGAGCAAGGTCGAGTTAACCCAGGTGATAATATGCTTCTTGCTGCGTTTGGTGCAGGTTTGACATGGGGTGCGGCAGTATTGAAATGGGGTGACCGCGTAACGCCAGTTTCTGAAAGTGATGCGGTTCTGCCTGAATGTGAGCAATCCGCGTTAGAATTACTTGAGCGTGCCATTAAGCTGTGTAACGAACGCCGTCGCGACGAGGTGTAACGGACACTCTGCAAACATAAGATGGGTAAGGGAGCGCGAGGCTCCCTTATTTGATGATGCGTTCTACAGCTAACCTGAAAAATATCTTAAGCCATAAAACCCAGGTTTGAATGAGTAAAATTACGGATGTTCGGGAAGACGTATTCCAGTGCAGCGTTATCACTCACGCCCATCCACTGTGCTAGTGTTGAACCAACTTGATCAGCGGCAATTTTGGGTATGAGTCGGCCTTGAGAGTAATCATCGTTTCCGCCCAGTATTAGTTCCGGCCATGTACCGATAGGTTGTTTCCCATTTACCGCGCCTCCAATTAATAGTTGATGGCCACCCCAGCCATGATCGGTACCATTTCCGTTGCTCATCATCCGTCGACCGAAGTCAGACATAGTGAAAGAGGTGACTTGTTTGTTTAGCCCTAACCGTTCGACCGCACGATACATTGCTAAAAGGTTTGTCGCGAGATCCTCAAGTAACACTGGATGACGTGCCAATTGCGAATCGTGCAGGTCATACCCAGAGTGTTTAACGAAAAAGACTTGTCGTTGCTGCTTCAGGACATCTTGGCTTGCTATCAATTTGTACACGGTTTGCATCTGCTTGCCGAGCGTCGATGACGTAAACAGCGGCTCGTCAGCAATGTGGTTGAGTTGCTCGCTCAGTACACTACTCATTACCATCGACTCATCAACCATCAAATTAAAATGACCATTAAATGGATTGTCAGTTTGATGAGAGAGAAGGCGATCATAGATCCCCTTGTATAGCGGGTTATCAATCGCGGTAAGCTGAACTGCGCGATCTTTTTTCAGGACGGTTTGGCGGTGTTCCATTGCCCGTAACCAAAGCGAGTTGCCATGCACACTGTATAGCGGTGTTATTTCTGATTCAGAGTTTAATACATCCAACATTCTGCCAGCCCAACCAAGATTTTTAGACTCGCTCATTCCACCAAGTAACCAAGCGTCTGTTTGAGAATTATGAGAAAACAGTTGCTCGGGAAGTGATGCTTCACCTTGCTCAATAGCTTGTTTGGTGACGGGATGGTTGAGAATGCCACTATTGAGCACGATGCTGGCATCGCCTTGTTCGAAAACGGAAGTTAACGCATTTAACTTTGGGTGTAAGCCGAGCTTCACTGGGTGATTTGAGCTATCGACAGCACTCAAATTGATAGGGAGTATGTCTTCTTTGGCGACAGAGAGTGGCCCTCTGACTTTGGAATATTGACGATAATGCGCCTCCGATAATGGCAGTACGGTGTTGAATGCATCGTTTCCGCCTGCTAAATACACACATATTAATGCTCGAAAGTCATTGGATGGCGCTGCGAGAGAGTAACCTGGCAGACTAAGAGAGGCTAATGCGCCCATCGATAGCGTGCTTTGTATAAAATGTCGTCGTGAAATATCCATAATTCACTCCTAATCCTGAATATAGAATTCGTCGCCAGAAATGGCGGTAAATATCACTAGAGCGAGTTTTGTTGTTGGCACATAGTCCCCACGATAATCATTCAGGGCGGTGAGCATGAGCTCTTTCAATTCAGCAGAAGCCGTTCCAGCAAAGAAACGCTCGTTAACCAATTCGACTAAGGCACGGTGATCGTCCAGAAGAAGATAAAACTCGTTAAGATCGAAGTGGTAGGAATCACCACCTCCTCTACGAGTGCTGGTTAACATATAGTTGACCAAATCGGTATAAACAGACCAATTGAGAAGTTCATACTCTGGAGAGTTAATACCAGACTCCGTAAACTCGTTAGACGGCTGATAGTCTGGAGAGTAAAAATTAAACACGGAAGGAGAACGAAGCGGCCCTTGATTAGCGATGTTCATCATCGTTGTTGCGTCTTCGTAACGTGATCCTTTAATCGTAAAACCTGATGCTCGATGAAAATTAGTCAGGACCAGTATCGGTTCTTTCACTTTTATAGGCGGGGTATCCGTCATCCCTAATGCTTCAGGGTCGAGCAATATGGCTCGAACAACGGCGGTTAGATCGCCTTTTTCTCCTTCCCCATTGTTGTTAAATATCGTAGCAACACGCGCGACGTACTCTGGGCTTGGATTTGAACTGACCAAACGTTGGATAAGTAACTTTGAAACAAATGGAGCAACATTTGGGTGAGACATCAACATATCAATCACTTTTGAAAGCTCTTCTTGTGCGGTTAGACCCGATGGGATCACGTTCCCTAGAAATCGCTTCTCGCCGGTGTCGTGTCTTTGACTGATAACTCGCATCGGTTTCACGAATGCGATGTCGGAATTTTTCCATCCAGTTAATGCTCGCGCGAGCTCTTGAATATCAGTTTGATTGTACGTGGGGATAGGTTTGCCTGTTGCGTGGTTTAGCTTTTTACTGCCATCTAAATTGAGTTCATACAAACCGATAGTGAATAACTGCATTAACTCTCGAGCAAAGTTCTCATCGGGAAGCGTTCCTGTCGCACTATTTTCTTTTGCACTACCGAGCATAGACAAATAGCTCCCCATGACTGGATGGATGGAAACGTCATACAACAGGTCTCGGTAGTTGCCAAACGCATGCTCAACCAACAGATCGTAGTAATTCACTAACCCTGTAGGTTTGCTGGAAAGAACGCCGCCATAACGAGAAACGACTACGATCTGACTCAATGCATAAGCCGTTCGCTGTCTGAGCTGATCTTCAGCAGTAACAACAATTTGATACCAAGCATTTTCTCGGTTTGACTGTAGGCCTTTAGAAAAAGGCGTTTGATAAAGTGGTTGATGGTAGGTTGCTGGCAGGTTGATTTGCTTCTGTATCCAATCCTCTAACCCGTTTTCCCTAACCTCATTAATTAACGCAGGTGTTGGTCCAAAAGAGGTTTGATAGAGAAAACGCGCAACGGTTTGATCGGATGGGGATTGCTGTATTTGTGCTGATACATTAGACACATGGCTCAGCAATAAGATAGCCAATCCTAGTACCCAAGCAGAGATTTTATTTAGCTTCTGACGTCTCATAGTTAACTCGCTTACCCGAAGTAACGATTTAAGTCCATTTAACGGGAGTTATTAAGCTCTTTTGAGCTGTTTAGTAAATTTATGAAAATCAAGCAGCTGCATAGGCGAGTATAGTAGCTATAAGTGGTGAACAAAAAACTCAAACGGTGAATTTGGTACTATAGTGCTAGAAGTTTTTGATGCTATTTTTTCTAAGATACTGATATTAAATATGGCCAGTGAAGAGTAATAAGCAGAGATATCGCAATGGATATAGAAGGGGGACAGCTAAAGTACTGTTAACAAGAGATTGGTATGTTTGTTAAGGCTTAAGTTAGTTTCAAGAAATTATTGAGCCAATAAATAAAGTCCATTGGTTTGCACAAGAGAAAACCACACGGATGTTCTCTTGTACAAAGCAACAAAGGTTATTTTCGGGCAAGCTTATGGTGAGCACGAGAAAAGTGATCGGCACAAAATGCGCCCACGATCGAGAGTTCGCCAGCCAGACAAAGCGCAGCTGCGACTTCGGCTAACGCTTTCGCATTGCCGTTGCCGTGCAAACCCAAAATATCCAAACATGCTTTTTGCGTTGGAAGGCCAGTACCACCACCAACCGTCCCCACCATGATGTTTGGCAAGGTCACGCACGCGTACAAGTTGCCTTGAGCGTCCACATCCATACGAGTGATTCCAATGGCAGACTCTGCAACGCAAGCGGCATCTTGACCACAAGCAATGTACAGCGCGGCAAGCGCGTTTGCGTAATGCGCGTTGACGCCAATTGTCCCGCTGAGTAAACCGCCCACTGTGGTCATTTTGCCAAATTGAACCATAGACTCCGGCGTCGTATGCAGATATTTTTCCACCAACTCAGCAGGAATGGTCACTTCGGCGGATACTTTCTTACCGCGTACCGAGCGCAGTGTGTGCGCGTTTGGTTTTTTGTCGCCTGATAAGTTGCCATCCAAGAATGCTTGAGTTGGTTTGATTGGGCTGGTCGCCAAAATATGATGGAACACTTCGTTTGTTGCGATGGTCACCATGTTTTGTCCGGAAGCGTCACCAGTCACGTATTCAAAGACCAAATAAACGTGGTTTCCTTCGATATTTACATTGATGTCTTTGAGTTTGCCATGTGAGGTGGTGGATTCCGCAATTTGACGAAATACGTCAAACTGGGTCACAACCCAACTGACGAACTGGCCGGCGTCAGCAAGGTGATTAAAGGCGAATACTGGTGTTCGGCTCACCCCTTCACTTAGTAACAATGCGCTCGCGCCACCAGCGGCGGTGATAAGATTTGCGCCACGGTTGTAGGAAGCGACTAACGCGGCTTCTGTCGTTGCGAGCGGAACCAAAAAGTCATCGTTCGCATACAAGCCGTTGACGCGCAAAGGGCCTGCAATGCCGACCGGCACATTAACAGTACCAATGAAGTGCTCGATGTTGTTGGAGTAAGCATCGCAATGTGACTGCGTGAAAGGATCAAGGAGATGATCTTTATTGGTCACGTGTTCCAATACTTGCCAACGGCGCGCCAAATGCTTATCCGACAGGCCAGGGCTTAAGCAGAGACGTTTCTCTGGCTTGTGAAACTTCGGTTCTAATGCCGATTGAATCTTACTGCTGGTTTCGATATCGGAAAGGGCGGAGCTTTGAACAGGGTTATCTTGGTTTAACTTCGGCATACAAACGTTAACTGAAAAATCGAACCAGAGATTGTAGTGATTGAGGCTTTGATTACAACGTTGATTATACGTTTTGCAACAAATACCACTGTGCAAGCGCCTTTATTATCCAAGTGATTTGATATTGGAGCGACGAATTTACCGGACATAAATGGGTTTTGACAATGAATGTTGCAGTAAATGGCAGATCCGGGAGGTTATGGCTTTTAGAGAAACTGGCCTGTAGGTGTTTGGATTCGACAAGGTGTAAGCATGAGCGCCTTAAAAGCGGAATGGTTCAATCTATGAAAGGAATAAATTGTCTAACCCAGTCCCTTGGGTCAGACGTTAGTTTGAATCGGTTGTTCAAAAACTAGTTGAAGGCGCGAGCCACACGTCCCGCACTTTGAATACGGTAATGGCCAACGTAAGCAGGAACAAATACAGATTGTCCCTTCGCGGCGGTTAACGTCTCACCGTTATCACTGATGAGTGTCAGGTCGGCATCAATCGCCATCAAAATCTCTGCGCTATTGGCATCAACCACTTCATTGTTCGGTTGGTTAAGAATGCTGAAACTAAAGTCTGCCACTGGGACCGGATAAAGGCTTTGGCAACCATCGGCATTGGGTTCTAGAACAAGGCTGTTAAACGGCTTAGGCACAAAGTCTGTGCATTTAACCAGTTCTTCAACATCCATGTGTTTCGGCGTGAGTCCTGCACGCAAAACGTTATCTGAGTTCGCCATGATCTCTAATCCCGTACCTTTAATGTAAGCGTGTGGCGTTCTTGCGCTCAGGAACATCGCTTCGCCAGGTTGCAGCGTGATGACATTCAACAGTAATGGCGCAAACAAGCCGACATCGCCAGGGTATTGAGTGGATAGATCCAAGATGAGCTGGAAAACGTCGCTGTCAGTGCCTTGCTCCGATTGACGTGAAGCGTGGGCAAGAAGCTGTTTCAGTGCTCGCTCTTTTGTTTCTCCTTCCATGGTAAGAATGTGCACAAAGAAATCGCGTAAACCTTGTGAGTTGATTTCGCGTTTGAATGTGTCAAGAGGCGCGCGTAGCTCATCGATATCGCAAAGGCTAAATGCCTCAATAATCTCGGCATACGAGCGAAAACCGTTCATGGCTTGGTAACTTGTCAGCGCGTACACCAACTCTGGTTTGTGGTTTGGATCCTTGTAGTTACGATGGCTTGCGTTTAGTGGGATCCCGGCACTTTGTTCTTTTTCGAAGCCTATTTCGGCATCTTGTTTGCTTGGGTGAACTTGAATCGACAGTGCATGTTCGGCCGCTAAGATCTTAAACAGAAAGGGCAGGTCGCCAAATTTCGCTGCGGTTTCTGCTGATAAGTAAGCGGGTTGGTTTTGTTTGATCAGTTCAGACAAAGGCAGCGTGTTCTGCTCAATCTGAACTTCAGAGCAGCCGTTTGGGTGAGTACCCATCCATACTTCTGCTTGAGGCTCATTCGTTTCGTTAGAAAAGCCAAACAAATCGTGAATAGAAGAGGTGCTTCCCCAAGCGTAGTTTTGGATTTTGTTGTTCATTTGAAAGAAGCTATGCGATGAAATAGTGTTCAAATTCATGAATTTTTCCCATAGTTAACCCTCCGAACTGAATCGGAAGAAAAATTGAGCAGAGATACGTTAAATAAGGTGGGCGAGCGCGGTTAGGTCACTCGCCAATTTGCCCGAAGGGCGATAAGTCGATTTACAACCGAGGTTTTGGTTCGAGTGGTTTTCGTGATGGTTGCGCTTGCAAAAATGGCAGCAACAAAAGGCCAATGACGGCTGCACAAACTGAAATGGTGATGAAGAAACCCGTCCAATGATATTCTTCAAGAATTAACGCCAGTGGATAACCAGACAATGCTGCGCCCATGTAGGCGAACAAGCCCACGAATCCTGTTGCCGCGCCGGCAGAGTCTTTGTGAGAGCACTCCGCCGCCGCCATACCGATCAGCATTTGTGGCCCAAAGACAAAGAAGCCGATGGAGAACAATCCCGCCGCTTGGAATGCAAAGTTGGTCAGAGGCATTAGCCAAAGCGCAGAGACAGATAAGAAAATCCCAATCGCGAACAGCAAGTTCATTGGCCCACGGTTACCGCCAAAGAGTTTGTCTGAGCCCCAACCCGCAACCAATGAACCAACAAAACCGCCGATTTCAAACATAGACAGAGCAGCGTTGGCATTAATCAGGCTATAGTGATGCTGCTCGGTCAAGTACAGGTTTCCCCAGTCATTGATTGCGGTTCGGACGATGTAAACCAACACATAACTGAACGCGAGCAGCCAAATGTATTTGTTGTTAAATACGTACGATTTCAGAATTTCGCGGTAGGTGAGGCCACGTCCGTAATTTTCTTGCGCAAGTTCTAGTGCGTCGTTGCGCCATTGGCCGACACTTGGTAAACCCATTGTTGTGGGTTTGTCGCGCAATCGCCAACAAACGAATAGACCGAGCAATACCCCGATGATGCCGGGTAGAATAAAACCTTCACGCCAGCTGTAGTGCAACGTTAAATAGCCCACCAAAATAGGGATCAGCGCGCCACCAACGTTGTGTGCGGTGTTCCAAATCGCCCATAAGAAGCCACGCTCGGAACGTGAATACCAAGTGGTTAACAGCTTGGAGCATGAAGGCCAGCCCCAGCCTTGGAACCAGGCGTTTAAGATCCACAGAGTAATGAAAGCCGCGAGTGAGCTAGAAAAACCGAACGCGATATTGACCAGACCTGTCGCAATCAATCCTAATCCCATGAAATAACGAGGGTTAGAGCGATCCGAAATCGTGCCAGAAATAAACTTCGAGCAGCCGTAGGTGATGTAGAAAAGTGTACCGATAAGACCCAAATCGCCTTTATCTAAGCCAAGATCGTTAATCATCGCTGGTGCGGCGTAGTTAAAGGTCTTACGGGTAAAGTAGAAACCTGCGTAGCCGATGTACATCCCCAACATAATGTGCAAACGCCAATGGTGGTAACGTTGGTCGATTTGCTCGTTGCTCAGACTCGGTTGAGTAAATTTAGGTGAACGTAAAAATCCAAACATCTTGGGTTACACCTTAGGTAAAGTAATGCTGATTTGTGTGCCGATCACTTGATCGCTGGTGGAGTAGATAACCATTTTTCCACCTAACGCGTGCACACGCTCTTGCATGCCGCGAACGCCCATGCCTTTCATGCTATCCTGAACTTTGAAACCGACACCATCATCGTGAATCATCAGTGACACCGCCGTTTCTCCAATTGTCAGCTCAATATTGATCAACTGCGCTCCTGCATACTTGGCTGCGTTATTCAATGACTCTTGGCATAAACGGAATAGGGTGACTTTGAGTGTGTCACTCAGGCTGGTGTAATCGCCTTGCCAGTTCAGTTGAACAGTCGTTCCGTGATTGGCGAATTCCATCTCTCGCGTCAGTTGCTCGACGGATTCTTTCAAGTCCAAATCATCCAGCATTTTGGGTCTTAGCTTGCTCAACAGTCGCTTAGTGGTGTCGTACACGTTGAGCGAAAGCCCTTCGATCATGTCCGCGCAACCAACGCGTGTTTCTGTGTTATTTACCCGCTTAATGATGTTGGCTTGTGTGCGGATCGCCGTGATGTTTTGGCCGATTTCGTCATGCAGTTCGCGCGCAATATCGCGTCTTACCGATTCTTCCGCTTTGATAAGCTGGCGAGACAAATTCTGATTGCGCGCAAGTTCACCGCGCAGTTTGTGATTGAGGTCTTTTTGTTTCTGAACCCCTAAACCGAGCATAATGCCAGTAATGGTTTGCGCCGAGAGAGATAATAACAAATCGGTGATTTCTAGATTCGATACGCCGCTACGAGCCGCAATCAGCGCTATGCTGTTGAGCATGGTGGCGAGCAGAGCACCTTGCCAGCCGTAACGCAGAGCAAGCACGATGATTGGAATCGCCATACAAAACGGCGCAAATCGTTTTAGCTCTTCAGGCAAACTGGTTTGCACCAAAATACTGCCGATCAAAAGCAGCGCATAAAGCACGATATGACGCACCTGAAATACAACGGCATTACTAAGTAGGAGAGAGCTGAGCGGAGACCAACGACTTTGGAACAAATAGCTCCACAACAGGTAGCACATAGGCACCACGAGCAAGCCTCCAGAAATGCTAGCCAGCCATACCATGTAAACAGAAGGCACGTGAAATCCGACCGCCATTACGTTGATGAAGGCGGTAATGATGATCACAATGCCCATGACGGCTAAGTGGCGGTTTTGGTCACCGTAGTAGTATTTTTTCGCAATCAGTGTGACCGGGATACTGGCAATGCTCGCAATCAGCACGGTAAGCCACTGCGGTTGACCCAGTAACATCGCAAGTGCGATGGAAAGTCCCCACTCCGAAAGGTAAATCGTCGGCCAATAAGCGGTGCGAGTGTGAAGGGCGACACCTAATCGTAAAGCGAAAGGAAACAATAAGATCGCCAGCTCGGGATCATTGACAAAGTAATAGGCAATCACCCAAAAGCAAAACCAAGCGCAAGCCATAACAAAAAGTCCGCAAATGGTGGTAACAGCATAAGCTCGCATTAAAAGGACTCTTGAGAAAATAGTTTGGCGAGCTCAACGTTGTTTTTCACGCCGAGTTTGTCGATGGCATTCGCACGATGAACATGCACAGTCTTGTGGCTCAAGCCAAGCTCTGCCGCGACAGACTTTACATCCAACCCAGTGGCAAGTAGCTGACATACCTCGTTTTCACGTTTTGTCAGTTGGCATAGAGAGGTGGTGTTGTCGCTAGGCGTTGCAAGTTTAAGTGCAATATCTGATGTGAGGTAACAGCCGCCAGAAGCACTGGTTCTCACGGCTTGAATAAGTTCGTCTGGGCTACAGCGTTTACTAAGATAGCCTTTTGCACCTAGCTTTAGTGATTTTTCCACCATCGCAGGGGAGTCATGCACGCTAAGCATCACGCAGGCAATGCCAGTTGGTATTTCGCTAAGACAGTTTAAGCCGCTTTCATCTGGCATGGAGATATCTAGGATGACGACATGAGGGTGTACCGCAGGCAAGCCTTTGCGCGCTTCGGCGACAGAGCCGAATTCACCGACAACGGTAATATCACTTTCTAAATTTAATAATTGTGCGAAACCTGAACGCACGATGACGTGATCATCAACTAGAGCAACATGAATCATTATTACAACCAAATAGAGCAGACGACTAACAACAATAAGCTCCAACAGGAGCCAATAGAAAAACCTTTAATGATACTGAATTGATCAACTCATTTTAATGATCTTGCGCGCTTTACCGAAGTAAAGCGCGCAGAGAAGTTAGGCTTGGTTTTGTGCAAGTTGAAGCTTCTTCGCGTGTCGAATCTTCTTCTCTTCCGCGATAGCGACGAAAGCAAGCAAAACAATACAAATCATGGCGGAGGTATCTAGAGCTGCGAAGGTACCTTTCCAACCTGTTAAGCCGAAGATAGGTGTACCGTCTGCAATCATACCGAGACCAAGTTTCGCGAAGCTGTCACCGATTAGGTAAGCGAATGTACCTTTTACGCCGTCAGCCACACTGATTGCTTTTTTAGGGACAAAACCAACCGCGGCAACACCGATAAGAAGTTGCGGACCAAACACCAAGAAGCCCAATACAAATAGTGAGGCTAAGTACATGAACTCGCTAGTGGCGTGTTGGTAGAACTCAAGCGATACGATGATCAAACCAAGAGACACACAAGCAACCAATGCGCGGCGACCGTTTGCTAAGTCAGATAAGTAACCCCACATCAAAGTACCCACAAGCGCACCGACTTCGAATAGAGTAAAGCCAGAGATTGCCGTTTCTTTTGACAGACCAAGTTCTTGGTACGCGTATACCGTTGACCATTGGTCGATACCGATACGAACGATGTAAAGGAAGATGTTGGCAAAGCAAAGTAGCCAGATAACTTTGTTTTTAAGAACGTATTCAACAAAGATTTCTTTTTTGGTCATCTGGTTTTCTTCAGCGGCGGTGTCTTCTTCACTCACTGCTTCATCGAAAAGTTCTTCTACTTTACCTAGACCGTAAGCTTCTGGAGAGTCGCTACCAAAGCGCATACCGATAAAACCAACGATGATCGCGATGATAGAAGGGAACACGAACATGCCGATTACGTGTCCGTCGAATAGGTAGTTGGCACCGAAAAGAGCAACACCCGCTGCGCCCGCACCACCAACGTTGTGTGACATGTTCCACAAGCCTAGGTAAGAGCCGCGTTTGTTACGAGGTGTCCATTTTGTAATGGTTGAGTAACTAGAAGGGCCACCAGTACTTTGGAAGAAACCACTCAGAGCGTAGAAAGCCACCATCAAGAACAGGCTTGCACTACCGCCGCCCATGCTGAAGCTGAAACCAAGCATTGCAAGACCAGAAAGGATCAGCATAAAAGGGAGGAATTGCTTGGTGTTCTTACCGTCAGCGTAGTAAGAGACAACGGTTTTACCGATGCCGTATGTGATGGAGAAGCCAAGGCCAATAAGACCTAGGTCTGTCATGCTCAAACCGTAAGTTGAGATCATGTCGTTTTGCGCGACATTGAAGTTCTTACGAATCAAGTACATGGTTAGGTAGCCGATAAATACGACCAAGTAAGATTGGATGAACGGTTTAAACCACATCTTTCTTCTAACTTCGACAGGAAGATCGAGGGTCGGCTTCCGCACCTGTTCGAGGAATTTTAACATGATGAACTCTCTTGTAATTGTTTTAGAAACACAACGGCGACCGTTATGTGCTCTTGTTACCTTTGACTGAGCGGAATTCTAGAGAGTGGTTTTGTGAGGCACATGAGATGGTTGCCTAGATCGGCTAGGAAAAATTCCTAGAAATGCCTAGGAAGGCGGAAAAGCGTGAAAAGAGTCACACAAAATCCTTACTAATTTATGGGTTTTTGACAGGGTTCTTATCGGATTGGAAAGCGTTCAAATGCAAGCAGGTTAATATATGCAAGCTTAGTGCTGACAAGGGGTGAGCACGTTTGGTTGGAGAGAATAGTGTCTTGTCGCTAAGTATCAATTGGGAACGAGAAGCAAACAACAGAGACCCAGAGGTCTCTGTTAGAAATATTAGGAATTCGGCTAGGTTGACGTGTTAAGGCGCAGGGCTGTATAGACGCGGCGAGCCGTGTTTTGGTAAGTGAATTAGGTTCAAATGGTTTCTTCTTGCCCATTCGACAGTTAACGCTGTAGGTGCAGATAAGCAAACCAGAGTGGGGATACGCGCGCGAACGGCTTTGTGGATCAACTCTAAGCTGCAACGGCTTGTCATGATTGCGAAGCCACTTTGAGGTTCGATGTGATTGTTGGCCAATGCGCCAATCAACTTATCTAGCGCGTTGTGACGGCCGATGTCCTCTCGGCACAACTTGATGTTGCCTTGTAAATCTGAAAATAAAGCGGCGTGTAGCGCGCCAGATTCACGTGCGGCTTCTTGATGCAGTGCGACTTTGTCTCGCAGCCCTTCGAATACATCGGAGCGCGGAGGAAGAGACGGTGTTAGCGGTGCTAAATCAGGCAAAGCTTGTTCCAGAGCCTCGACGCCACAAATGCCGCATCCGGTTGTGCCTGCAAGATTCCGACGTTGTGTTTTTAGCGCCCAGAAAGCGCGGTTGCTGATTTCTACTTCCGCATAATGAGATTCGTGATCGCCACCAATTTCAATGTCTTTGATCTCTTTGAAGTCGTGGACGATGCCTGTGCTTAGGCTAAATCCTTTCACGAAGTCTTCCAGATGGCCTGGCGTCACCATCATGACCGCTTGGCTAATGCCGTTGTAGCTGATAGCTAAGGCGGATTCACTCGCCAGCGACATTTGTTGCACTGGGCGGCCATCAATCAATTCTCGGTAATTGAACGCACTTGGTTGAGGTGGTGCTTGATTGAAATCGGACAGTTCAAAATAAGATTGAGTAGTACATCTCATGAAATCACCTCATAAGCCGTTATGTATGCCAAAAATTGACGTGTGGATTCTTGTTATCGATTAAATATGTTTTTTGCTTCTGCGAAGCACTGATCCGTTAGCGCGGAGAAGGGTTCTTGTTTTCGCTTTAACAAACCTAGCGGGGCGTGAACGGCGGCTTCTTCGATAGGGATAATGCGAAGCGTATCGTTCAACTCTTCCAATCCACAATTCAGCGGCATAATGGCGCAACAAAGGCCACTGGTTACTGCTTGGATCAAGTGAAAGGTGGAGTTACTTTCAATGACGGTTTGCGGAACCAGCCCTTTACTCACAAAGCTAAGATCAATGGAGTGGCGATAGTGCATGCCCTTCGAAAGCAGCCCTAGCGGAATGTTATTGAGTGACTCCCATAACACTTCAGATTCGGCAAAATCAAAATGACGTTCATCGAATAAAACGCCAAGTTTGGTTGAATCTAGCTCGATAACATCGAAGTAAGCGGTGTTAACTTGATCGACATAACACATCCCCAAATCAAGTTGATTGCGATTGAGTTGGTCTATGATCTGTTCGGTCGTCATGGAGAGTATTTGAAAGCGTAACTCAGGGAACTGTTGAGCTAATGGTTTGAGCAATTGCATAGGGTTTTGGCTGGCGAGTGGCACCATTCCAAGCCGAAGAGAGCCGACTAACTGACCACGGCAGTTGGCGGCTTCGGCTTGCAATCCATCATGAGCTGCTAAGACGGTTTTTGCCCAAGCTAAAATGCGTTCTCCGGCTTCAGTGAATCCTTCAAATCGTTGACTTCTTTGGATTAATTCGAGATCGAGTTCTTCCTCTAAGCTTCGGATTCTCATGGACAAGGTAGGCTGCGTAATGTGGCACAATGCGGCGGCTTGACCAAAGTGTTTGGTCTGTTCAAGTGCGATGAGATATTTAAGTTGTTTGATATCCATAATGGCTTGTTAACCTTGCGTTGTGAGTCACATGTACGGGGAACTCCCTAAAAAGGGCACAGCACTACCGTACTTTTTAAGCGCTGGAGCGTTTTAACTAGGGAATGGAAAACCAAAACCAAGTCAAGAATAAAACCACACTCAAAATTGATCTGAATCAAGGCTATTCCTGATATTAATTAGGGTCAAATTTAAAGTATCTATAGTGTGATAGATATTATCTATTATCAAGAGTGCCGATTTTATTGAGTTCGTTAATCGAACTAGGTAGAATCGAATGGGAAAACGATTAACCTCATAAATTGTATTGATTAAAAATGTGATGACCGTCAGTGGAAAAATTCGTCATAGATTTTGTTTATCACTCGGTCAGGATTATCAATTGGACGCATATTGAATATCGACTTAATCTTTGATTTAGATCAAGACGCAACAATGCAAATTGAATCTAACAGTCTTAGAAACAGTAGGCGGGTATCCGATATCAAGAATCTAGATAAGTAAACGCTCGGACAGGCGAGAGCATGTTGAGTGGTTACTTATTTGGATTAAAAAATACATGGATTAGAAACTAAGCCCTTCAATACTTCCGCATTATCTCAATAAATAACGCGCTTGTTTTCACGGGCACCCTGCTTGCTGGTATATCTGCGAGGAGTAAAGTCGTGAGCCAAAAGGAACAAATAAAAGCATACAAAGGTCCAGCTGGTGGTTGGGGTGCACTGAAAGCCGTAACCAGAAGTTGGTGGGGCAGTGAAAATGCAGTTAAAAACATTCGCACTATGCTCAAAACCAACCAAAATGGCGGTTTCGACTGTCCGGGATGTGCATGGGGCGAGTCGCCAGATAGTGGTAAAGTCAATTTCTGTGAGAATGGCGCGAAAGCGGTAAACTGGGAGGCGACCAATCGTCTGGTTGATCCTGAGTTTTTTGCCAATCACAGCGTTTCTTCTCTCTCAACGCAAACCGATTACTGGTTGGAATACCAAGGCCGTATCACGCACCCAATGCGATACGATGCAGAATCCGATCACTATGTGCCAGTCTCTTGGGATGAGGCTTTTGCACTTGTCGCGAAGCATCTCAATCAATTGGATTCACCGCACCAAGCGGAGTTTTATACCTCTGGTCGTGCAAGCAACGAAGCGGCGTTTTTGTATCAGCTATTTGTCCGCGCATTCGGTACCAATAACTTTCCAGATTGTTCCAACATGTGTCACGAAGCCAGCGCAATAGGGATGAAAGACACCATTGGTGTTGGTAAAGGCACAGTGATCTTTGATGATTTTGAAGAAGCTGATGCGATTTTCGTGATTGGTCAAAACCCGGGTACGAACCACCCACGAATGCTTGAACCTCTGCGTGAAGCGGTAAAACGTGGTGCACAGGTTATCTGTCTAAACCCGCTGAAAGAGCGCGGATTAGAGCGTTTCCAAAACCCACAAATGCCGATTGAGATGTTGAGTAACGGTTCAGAGCCTACCAACACGGCGTACCTGCGTCCTGCTTTAGGCGGAGACATGGCAGTGTTTCGTGGCATCGCGAAATTCTTGTTGCAATGGGAGCGCGAGGCATTGCAAAACGGTGGCAAAGCGGTATTTGACCGCGAATTCATCAAACAACACACGATAGGTATTGATAAGTATTTGGCTGAAGTGGATGCAACGTCTTGGGAACACATCGCGGAACAATCGGGTCTTGATTTAAGTGAAATCGAGATGGTGGCGAGCATGTATCGACGTGCAGAACGTGTGATCATGTGTTGGGCGATGGGGTTGACTCAGCATCGTCACTCTGTACCAACCATTAAAGAAGTCGCAAACGTGCAAATGTTACAAGGTAACGTTGGTAAGCCGGGCGCGGGTCTTTCACCAGTGCGTGGTCACAGTAACGTTCAAGGCGACCGTACGATGGGCATTGATGAAAAACCTTCAGAGCTGTTGTTGGATCGCATTGAAAGTCGATTTAACTTTGCCGTCCCGCGCGGTGAAGGCCACAACACTGTGCAAGCCATTAAAGCGATGGAAGAAGGGCAAGCGAAAGTATTTATCGGTTTGGGCGGCAACTTTGCACAAGCAACGCCAGACACAGAACGTACGCACAACGCAATGCGAAACTGTAATTTAACCGTACACATTTCGACGAAGTTAAATCGTTCTCACCTTGTCACAGGTAAAGATGCGCTTATTCTTCCGTGCTTAGGCCGTACTGAGATTGATCAGCAAGCGACTGGCCCACAAGGCGTGACGGTTGAAGATACCTTCAGCATGGTACATATCTCATTTGGTCAGCTAAAACCGCGTTCGGAGCATTTGCGTTCAGAACCAGCGATTATTGCCGGTATTGCCAATGCTACACTCGGGGCAAAACCAATTGATTGGTTGTGGGCGATTGAAGATTACGACCGTATTCGCGATTTGATTGCCGACACGATTCCGGGCTTTACCGACTTTAACCATAAGCTTAAACACCCGGGTGGATTCCACTTGGTAAACCCAGCTGCTGAGCGTCGATGGAATACACCAAGCGGCAAAGCACAGTTCAGCTCTAGCGAGTTGCCGAAGCAGTTGATCAGCGAAGCGATACTCGAAAAAGGCCAAAAGCCAGATTTGATCTTGCAAACCATGCGCTCACACGACCAATACAATACGACACTTTACGGCTTGAATGACCGTTATCGTGGAGTATTTGGTATGCGCGAAGTGCTGTTTATCAATGAAGCGGATATTCGTAAACTCGGTTTTGAACCGGGCGACAAAGTGGACATGGTGTCATTGTGGGAAGATGGCGTTGAGCGCCGTGTGAGCGGATTTACGCTTGTTGCCTATGATGTACCAGCAGGTCAGGCGGCGGCTTACTATCCAGAAACAAACCCATTAGTTCCTTTGGACAGTTATGGGGATAGAACGTTTACGCCAACCTCTAAGTTTATTGCGATAAAATTGGAAAAATCGACATCCGATAAGATCGCTTTGGTGGAAGCGGAATAGTGACCAAACCGGCACAACGACATTTCCGATAAGCAAACGGCTGATATTAATTATCAGCCGTTTTTAATTGCGCTCAGTCTGCATTTAGTGCGCATAGCTTGTGTATAATGTTAATGACATTATGCTGCTCGATAATAGACAGATAAGGCCGATTTGAATCTAATTTCAAGTAGTAAAACTAATAAGAAGATGCTTATGACCTTGAAAAATATAATTAAATTAACAATCAGTCACTTAGTGGCAGTTTCTATTGGCATTGCGATAGGTATCTATACTTTACCGATCCTTATTGCACCACCTGCGCCGACCGATGAACAAGTTGCTAAGAGCAAGCAAGGTGCAGAATACAGCGCAGTGTTTAAGAGGGAACTCAAAGGTAGCGATGCTTTTCATTGGGGAGAGGGAGAGATTCATTTGAGTTCTGAAGTCATTACGTTGGTAGGAAAACTCGCTCCCGGACCAGACTATAAACTCTATCTATCTCCTAAGTTTGTCGAAACGGAACAAGAGTTTAATGACCTTAAATCTGAGATGAGCTTAATTGGTGATGTCAAAACGTTCGATAACTTCGTTGTTGAGGTTCCTCAAAGCACTTCAATTTCTGAATACAATACGGTTGTTGTATGGTGCGAGACATTCGGTGAGTTCATTACTTCGGCAAAGTATCAATAAACCTTAGCAGTAGAGTGAAAGGCTTTTCTTTTCACTTTACGCTAGGATGTTGTTTCGCATAATTAAGAGGCAAAGACTCTTAAACATTCTAAATTTAAGAGCCTTTGTTTAGAGTTATTGACAGAACCATTCGACTTGTAAGTCGTTTGCACCTTTCAGGCTACGTTCTGGAAAAACAAGATTTCGAACTATTTAGAGTTATTCTCTGTTTGGCTTGTTTCGTTCGATGACGCTAATCGCAATGGCTAAAAATAGAATATCTTTTACTAAAAAGAAGTTTGTCACCAAAACCCCATCAGACACTTTCCATGTATTCGGTGTCGTAATTAGAAAGCTGAGTGTCGCAAGAAAAATAATTGCGGCGGCTATGCCAGAAAAATAAGCGACTCGTGTGTTTTTAAGGCCAACGATTAATCCAATAGCGACAATGATTTCTGTTGCGCCAATGATGTTTGATACGGCTTGAACTGACATCACATCATACAACCAACTCATCAGAAAATGATTTTCAACGAGCGGTTGTATAAGCTTGGCCTCTGTAGGTGTGAATTTATAAATACCAATCCATATTAGAACTAAAGAAACGCCGAAAACTCCGATAAGATATCCAATTGAGTCACATTGATGATGGCTTTTTACGTTTTGCATAATTAACTACATTCTCCTGTTTGTTAGCGCTTCCAACAAGACCTATAAGGTTGGTAGAAAATTTCATAGTTTTTTTCGCTCAAACAACAGATATTAAAAATCACGTGATACAGAATTACGTGTTTGATAGAACTTAAGGATATTTCGTGGAAGTTAAAATTTTTCAGGTTGACTCGTTTACATCAGAGGTTTTCAAAGGCAATCCCGCGGGTGTTTGTATCACAGAGTCAAGCCTTGATGAGGAAACGATGTTGGCCATCGCGGCCGAGATGTCGTTATCTGAAACGGCATTTCTGTCACTCAGTACAATGCAACTTCGTTGGTTTACACCGAGGACGGAAGTTGCTTTGTGTGGACACGGCACACTTGCAACGGCGCACGTTCTGAAAGAGCAGGGGTTATATAATACTGGAGATACGATTGAGTTCGTTACGCTATCTGGGGTTTTAACTGCACAACTCGATCATGAAGAAATTCATTTGGTGTTTCCTGCTCCAACTTTAGATATGAAAGCTAGTATTAACAAAGACTTACTTCATGGCTTGGGGCTAGATGCCGCCAATGTAGTCGCCTACGGTCAGTTTGATAATAAGCAGTTGATCGTCATTAATGATGAATTTGTGCTTGAACAGCTCGACCCTGATTTTGGTGCGCTGCTTAAACAAAAGGGCCGTGGCGTCGTCATCACTGCTCAATCAAGTACTGACGCCGATTTTGTCTCTCGATACTTCGCGCCTTGGGTAGGTGTTAATGAGGACCCAGTTACAGGCTCTGCACATTGCGCTTTATGTGTTTACTGGGCTAAAGAGCTCAACAAAAAGCAACTGAAAGGCTTCCAAGCCTCCGAGAGAAGTGGGGTCGTCCATACAGAGTTGTTAAGCACTGAGCACGTTAAGCTTTCTGGAAATGCAGTAACGATATTGCGAGGATATATGAGAATCGCGTAGCGGTCCTTGTGGGAATGATTTTATTTTCGTGTTACCCAATGCTCAATAGTGAAGACGCTTGAATGCTGCTTATTTAAGTGGCTGATTTTTTTGTAAAAACACCCCTGGCACGGTGGTGTATAACGATTGGAGAGTTATATGAAAACTATCGGCCTTCTAGGTGGTATGAGCTGGGAGTCGACGCTTAGCTATTACAAATTGATCAACGAAGGAGTCAAAGAGGCGTTAGGCGGCCTAAATTCTGCAAAAATTTGTATGTATAGCGTGAATTTTTCAGAGATAGAGAAGCTTCAACATCAAGGTAAATGGGAAGAAACGGCAAGCATTCTATCTGATGCTGCATCTTCAATAGAAAAAGGGGGCGCTGACTTCATTCTTATTTGTACTAACACAATGCACAAAGTTGCGCCTCAAATTGAAGCCAGTACTAATATCCCTATACTACATATCGCAGACGCGACTGCTGAGTTACTTCGTGAGAAAGGGGTTCAAAAGGTCGGACTCCTTGGTACTCAATTCACAATGGAGCAAGACTTTTATAAAGGAAGGCTTTCAGACCTCTATGGGCTTGATGTCATAATTCCCGATCAAGACGACCGCTCTAAAGTACATAACATTATTTATAAAGAGTTATGCCAAGGTGAAATCAAAGAGGAGTCAAGGACGATATACTTGCAAATTATTGAAAAACTAAAAGAGCAGGGAGCTGAAGCTGTGATTCTCGGGTGTACTGAAATTGCCTTACTTGTAAACCAAAGTCACACCGATGTTACACTACTCGATACCACTTCTATCCATGCTCAAGCAGCAGTCCGTTTGGCAATTGAAGGTGAATGATCTACGCTTTCTTTCCTGCAAAAAAAGAGAAAACCAAGCACGTGGTTTTCTCTTTTTATTATCAAGTTATAAGCGAGCAAATTTGAGAGTTCTGTATCCACCAATCAAGTTGCGGGCTTTGTAACCATTGTTGACCAGCTGACGGTATGCTACGTTACCACGTAACCCAACTTGACAGTAAATCACGATCTCTTTGTCTTTAGGAAGTTCGTGCATGCGACGACGTAGTTGATCGACAGGAATATTAATTGCACCTTCAAGATAACCAACGGATTCCAATTCACCAGGATTACGAACATCAAGTAACAGTTGGTCTTCTGTCAGTGAATCCATTTCATCATAATGAATCGCAATCGCGTCACCTTTGATGATGTTATTTGCCACAAACGCCGCTTGGTTAATTACATCTTTAGCAGAGCCATAAGGTGGCGCGTAAGTTAGCTCGAGGTGTTGCAGTTGCTCTACCGTCATACCAGCACGCTGAGCAACTGCCATTACGTCGATACGTTTATCAACACCGTCTTTACCTACTGCTTGCGCACCTAATATTTTACCTGTTACTGGATCAAACAGCATTTTGAATGACACGGTTTCTGCACCTGGGTAGTAACTCGCGTGACTTGCTGTATGCACATACACTTTTTCATAAGCGATGTTTTCACGTTTCAGCTGTTTCTCGTTTTTACCAGTAGAAGCGACGGCTAAATCAAAAATCTTACAGATCGCCGTGCCTTGCGTACCTTGGTAAGTTTCTTGGCGGCCAAGCATGTTGTCTGCTGCCATTCGGCCTTGACGGTTTGCCGGGCCCGCAAGTGGCACTAGAGTTTGCTCGCCAGTCACAAAGTCTTTCTCTTCTACCGCGTCGCCGACAGCGTAGATCGAAGGATCGCTGGTTTGCATGTATTCATTGATATAAATACCACCAAGAGCGCCGATTTCTAAGCCAGCTTCTTTTGCTAATTTGGTCTCGGGGCGAACACCAATTGCCATAATCAAAATATCGGTGGTGAGTCTTTCACCATTGTTTAGTGTTAATTCCAATTCACCTTCTAGATGTTGGTGTTTTTCGCTCTCACCAGAGTCGAAACTTGCCACGTGCTCGTTAGGTACGAATTTCACCGACTCAAGTGCGACGCCAAGTTTAAGGTCGATGCCTTTCTCACGAATTTCAGCATGTGCGAAGCCAGCCATTTCACGGTCAACGGGCGTCATCACTTGATCCGCCATTTCAACTAATGTGGTTTTTATGCCTAGCTGGTGGAAGGCTTCCATCATTTCCAAACCGATAAAACCACCACCAACGACCGTAGCGTGTTCAACTTTGTTGGTTTCGATCGTTTTAATGATGCGATCCATATCTGGAATATTGCGCAGCGAGTGCGTTAACGGGTTATCAATACCCGGAATAGGCGGCACAACTGGACCTGCGCCAGGGCTGAGTAGAAGAAAGTCGTAGCTCTCTTGGTATTCCGAGCCATCAAGCAAATTCTTAACCGTAACCGTTTTATCTTGGCGGTTAATTGAAACCACTTCGTTCATCACACGGACATCAACATTGAAACGCGCTAAAAAGCTCTCAGGCGTTTGAAGAAGCAGTTTGCTGCGCTCTTGGATATCACCACCAATGTGATAGGGTAAGCCACAGTTTGCAAATGACACAAATGGACCGCGTTCAAACATAATGATTTCTGCATCTTCACTTAAACGACGAGCGCGAGCTGCTGCAGATGCACCTCCAGCAACCCCACCAATAATCACGATTTTGCTCATGGATTTCTCCTGCTGAATGATCGAAAACGCCTACACCTTACTTAAATAAATTAGCTTAGTCTAATGTTATTTAATCTACATTAGCATTGACTTAATAATATTAATTAGTAATATCTAATGAAATGTAATGTAGTAATGAAGAGGCATAAGAATGGGCGACAGTATGCTACAAAGTGCGACCGAAGCGAGTGAGCTGCTTAAAATTATGGCTCATCCAGAGCGCCTAATCGTGATGTGTAAGCTGATTGAAGGCGAGAAAGGGGTCGGTGAACTGTTTGAAGGTTCATCATTAAGCCAATCTGCTTTTTCACAACATCTCACCGTATTGAGAAAGCACGACATCATTAAAGCTAGGAAGGTTTCTCAGCAGGTATTTTATTCAATTTCTGATGAAAGAGTTGGTCCGCTGGTTGAAGCGTTTAAGCAAGTTTTCTGTAAGTAATTAGTTTGGCGGATGCTATGTTTGAAGTTCCTTGGATGTCGCTTTTGGGCGGCATAATAGTTGGCGTATCAGCGATAACACTGATGCTATTTACTGGCAAGACTGCTGGGATCAGTGGGATCTTAAACGGTGCCGTTGAGAGCGCAGACCGCGTTTGGCGAATTGTTTTTTTAATTGCGATGGTATTAGGTGGCTTGTTTGCTGTTTATGTTCTTGGCGGGCATGTACCAGATCAGTACAGCGGTTCTCTTATTTTAGTTATCGTTGCTGGCTTGTTAGTCGGTGTTGGTACGCGTATCGGCAATGGTTGTACTAGTGGCCATGGTATTTGTGGGATAGGGCGTTTCTCAATCCGTTCTGTGGTCGCGACGTGTACTTTTATGGCCACAGCCATGTTAACCGTCTTGCTAGTATCGTGAGGAATAGTGTCGTTATGAAAACTCACGTAATGAAAAGTATTAAGCAAATGTCCGTTGTTGCATTTTCTGGTGTGCTCTTTGGTATTGGTATGGTGGTCTCTGGTATGGCTGATCCGGCAAAAGTGATTGGCTTTCTCGATATTACTGGGGCATGGGATCCAAGCTTAGCCTTCGTAATGGGCGGAGCACTTGTTGTGTTCGTTCCTGCTTATCTTTTATTAATAAAGCCAAGAAGCGAATCTGTGTTTGGTGATGAGATTGTCTGTCCGACTTCTAAAACGATAGACAAAAAGTTAGTCGGTGGTGCAGCACTGTTTGGTATTGGTTGGGGCTTACTGGGTGTGTGTCCTGGTCCTGCGGTTGCCAGCTTTTTTACTGGCAACACACAAGTTCTGCTCTTTATAGCGGCAATGTTGGTTGGGTCATTCACCGCTAAAAGAATGGTTCGTGGCTAAAGAGTTCTTTAACGCAAAAAAGAGTATCTCAACGTTAACAGAGAACTTAAACGCTAAAAAGTGAGTGTCGTAGAAACCGGGCAATGGTCACTCAGTTTATAGTCGAGTACATCTTGTGTTTTGAAAACGGTTTGAACACCAGACGACGCCTTTAAATCACCACTCACAATAATGTGGTCTATCACCGAGCGGAATTGGTGGGTTTTATTCGGATTACGATTAGAACGCACTTTACATTCCGCTTTAGTGTCTTTAGTCACTAGCTTTGCACTAGTATTGTCCGATATCACGTCCCATAACCAATCTCCTTGATAACCCAAGTTGTGGTTAAAGTCGCCAAGCACGACATAATGTTGTTTGTTGTCCTCGCGCGCCTTTATCCACTTAGCTAGTGCCTGTCCTTGTTGTTTCACTATCTTACAATCGCGGTTATTACGATACGCGCCACTGCAACCCGCTTTCAGATGTACAGAGAGTAAGTGAGTCTCGTTTTCTTGGTTTGGATTTAAAACAAGGTAGCTCGCGAAGCGCAGCTTGCTGTTGCCTCGTGTGATAGAGAAGTCTGGCTTGTCTAATACGCTTACGCCATTGCGCACGGCAAAGCCTGTGTATTGGTTGGTGTCGTTAAACTGAAGGTGTCGGTTGGAGGCGTTTGAACGATCGGAAAGATAAATAGTGAAGTTATTGCCAACGGATTTTTGGATGGCAGCAGCACTTTCGACTTCTTGAAAAGCAAGAATGTCGGCTTGTGTTTTATCCACATAGTGGGTCAGTTTTTCAAAATCTTGTGGTGTTCTCGACACTTTTCCACCATCTATAGATAACCATTCTATGTTCCAACTGGTTAGATTGATGGAGTTTTGAGCAAATGAAAGAGAACTAAAAAGTAATATTAACGTAACAAAAAGTGATCGCATTTTGGCCTGTTGCACTCCTATCTTTTAGCATATTCCTTTCCATCCTTTATCCTACAAGACCTCCAAAAATAGCAAGTAGATTTAGTACCAATTTTGCAATTTTCATGGTTTTCTTCGCAACTGAGATCAACGCCAATAAGATCGATTTCTTCTTGTTCGCTAGCCAATCTTTATTGATCAAAATCAATGTTTTCGAGTGGTGCTTCTCGTTAAATACGCCACAATATATTGTGTTGCTAAAATAAAAAATAACCCCATATAGTGTGTTTGTGGATAACTCTGTGAGTATGCTCGGGTAAGGAGAACAAGGTGAAACCAATCGTAATCAAACGCGACGGATCAAGAGCTCCGTTCAACAGGGATCGTATCCAAGCAGCAGTTGAAGCAGCAGCGGAAAACAAAGATAAAGATGTCGCTATTTATGCTCTTAATGTGGCTCTTGCTGTCGAGTTACAGTTAAGAGAACACGATGAAGTTCACATCCATGAGATTCAAGACTTAGTCGAAAATGAACTCATGCAAGGTCCTTACAAAGCCCTAGCGCGTTCTTACATTGAATACCGCCACGATCGCGACATCGCTCGTGAGAAGCAAAGTGCACTAACTCGCGAAATCGAAGGTTTGATTGAAGAAAGTAATCTGGATCTAATCAACGAGAACGCGAACAAAGACGGTAAAGTAATTCCGACTCAACGTGACTTGTTGGCTGGTATCGTAGCGAAACACTATGCGAAGACGCACATTCTTCCTCGCGATGTGGTCCAAGCGCACGAAGTGGGTGACATTCACTACCACGATTTAGATTACGCACCGTTCTTCCCAATGTTTAACTGTATGCTTATCGATCTTAAAGGCATGCTGACGCATGGTTTTAAAATGGGTAACGCTGAGATTGATACGCCAAAATCAATTTCGACTGCAACAGCGGTAACAGCGCAAATCATTGCTCAAGTCGCGAGCCACATTTACGGCGGTACAACCATCAACCGTATTGATGAGGTTCTAGAACCGTACGTAATCACAAGCTACGAGAAACACCTAGAGATCGCAAAAGAGTGGAACATTGCTGAGCCAGAAGAGTTCGCAAAAGCGCGCACTGAGAAAGAGTGTTACGACGCATTCCAATCTCTAGAATACGAAGTAAACACGCTACACACAGCGAACGGTCAAACACCATTCGTTACGTTTGGTTTTGGTCTTGGTACAAGCTGGGCATCACGCCTTATTCAGAAATCGATTCTGAAGAACCGTATTGCTGGTCTAGGTAAGAACCGTAAAACAGCGGTATTCCCTAAACTGGTATTCGGCATCAAAGATGGTTTGAACCACAAATCGGAAGATCCAAACTACGACATCAAGCAACTTGCGCTTGAGTGTGCGTCTAAGCGTATGTACCCAGACATTCTTAACTACGACAAAGTAGTAGAAGTAACGGGTTCATTCAAAACACCTATGGGCTGTCGTAGTTTCCTTGGTACTTACGAAGAAAACGGCGAGTTGATTCACGAAGGTCGTAACAACCTAGGCGTAGTGAGCTTGAACCTTCCTCGCATCGCAATCCGTGCAAACGGCAGCGAAGAGAAGTTCTACGAGCTTCTAAACGATCGCCTACGTCTTGCTCGTAAAGCGCTAGAAACACGTATCACGCGTCTAGAAAACGTGAAAGCACGCGTTGCACCAATCCTTTACATGGAAGGTGCGTGTGGTGTTCGCCTGAAAGCTGACGACTCAATCGCAGATATCTTCAAGAACGGTCGTGCGTCTATTTCTCTTGGTTACATCGGTGTACACGAGACAATTAACGCGCTATTCGGTACAGAAGCGCACGTTTATGATGACGCTGTTTTGCGTGAAAAAGCGGTCGCGATCATCAAGCATCTAAAAGATGCTGTGAATCAATGGGCTGACGAAACAGGTTATGGCTTCAGCTTATATGCAACGCCAAGTGAAAACCTATGTAGCCGTTTCTGCCGAATCGATGCGAAAGAGTTCGGTGTAATTGAAGGCGTAACAGACAAAGGTTACTACACCAACAGCTTCCACCTAGATGTTGAGAAGAAGGTGAACCCGTACGACAAGATCGACTTTGAGATGCCTTACCCAGAAATCTCAAGTGGCGGCTTTATCTGTTACGGCGAGTTCCCGAACATGCAACGCAACGTTGAAGCACTAGAAAACGTATGGGATTACAGTTACACCCGAGTGCCTTACTACGGTACAAACACGCCAATTGATGAGTGTTACGAGTGTGGCTACAACGGCGAGTTTGACTGTACAAGTAAAGGCTTCACTTGCCCAAGTTGTGGTAACCATGACTCAACTAAAGTATCAGTAACACGTCGAGTTTGTGGCTACCTAGGCAGCCCAGATGCACGCCCGTTTAACTTCGGTAAGCAAGAAGAAGTGAAGCGCCGAGTTAAACACCTGTAAGGTTTACTACCACTCGTTTTAACACTTTGAAAATCAACTTTAAACAGGTTGGTTTTCTCTTTCGCGATAACACAGAGATGCATTATGAATTACCACCAATACTATCCAATTGACGTTGTTAACGGACCGGGTACGCGCTGCACGCTGTTTGTGTCGGGTTGTGTGCATCGGTGCCGTGGCTGTTATAACCAGTCGACGCAACGTTTGGATTCTGGTGTACTTTTCACGCAAGAAGCGGAAGACAAAATCATCGCTGACTTAAACGACACGCGTATCAAACGCCGTGGCTTGTCGTTGTCGGGTGGAGATCCGCTTCACCCTGCTAATGTGCCTCATATTTTGAAGATAGTGAAAAGGGTGAGAGAGGAGTGCCCAGGTAAAGACATTTGGGTTTGGACTGGCTACACGCTGACGGAACTGAATGACGCGCAAAGGGAAGTGGTGCAATACATCGATGTTTTGATTGATGGTAAGTTTGAACAAGACAAGAAAGACCTCAATCTCGAATGGCGTGGCAGTTCAAACCAAATCATTCATCGCTTTACAGACATCTAATCAAGCATTCTCCGCACATAAAAAGGGCTCACGCGTGCATAACGGGTGAGCCCTTTTGGTGTGAGTTCGTTAATGTCTCTTTGGTTACGCTGTCACCGATTGGTCATCTTCAACCATATTATTTATCCAACGTTTAGATTGAATACGGTAAGTCGTCAGTACGCCTTTCACTAACTCTTCCGCGAGCAGAGACATCAAGACAAAATGCAAAGGCAGCCCTAACACCATGCCTGTGTAATAAGTAAGGGGGATGCCAATAGCCCACTGACCGAACGTGTCGATGAAAATGCTATAGCGAATATCAGCGCCACTCTTTAGTACGCCGCCAATCCCAACCATGTTAAACACCCTCAAAATCATACCTAGCGCCATGACTAAACATACGTTAAGTGCCATGTCTGCATCGGTTAACGGGCTCAGTACCAATAGGTGATGAATCATGGGCGAGCTCAACCACACTAAGAATAACAGCAAGGTGGCTAAGATTGCGCTGGTTAACACATACCACCACGCCGTTTTCTCGACTCGGTCATAATGTTTTGCACCAATATCATTCCCAAGAAGAACGGATGCAGCGACCGCAAATCCCATAAAGGTTGAAATCAGTACCCCTTCAATCGGTGATAAGAATGAGATGATCGCCAGTTCTGAAACGCCCAATTGACCATAGATGATGCTGTAAACGATCAATCCACCAGTCCAAAGCGCATCGTGGACCAACATGGGTAAAGAAACCTTAAAGTACTTTTTTCGATACTGTTTTAAGCGGCCTTGTACCCAATCGAACTTAGTCGGAATTAGGTAAGCATATCGTTTGTAGAAAAAATAAATCAAGACGGCGGTTTGGAAAAATCGAGAAACAAAACTACCTACGGCTGCACCAAATACGCCCCATTGAGGGAAACCAAATAAACCAAAAATCAAAACATAATTAAGCGCGGCGTTAACGACAATGGCGGAGATACTAACGTTGGTTGCCAGTTTGGTTTGGCCCACGGAGCGCAATACCGCTTCAATCGGTACTACTATCGCCGTAGCAATGAGGCTAAAGCCCGTAACCACAAGATAATCACGTGCATAAGTGACGTATTCAGGATCGTCTGACATAAAAGAGACGATCTCTTCATCAAAAATCGCATAAAGAACGATAAACGGCAGCGTCACCAAAATGGAAATAAACCAAGATTGCGCCAACGTTCTGCGAATTCCGGCTAGGTTTCCTGAGCCGTAGTATTGAGAAGCAAGTACGGTAACTGCACCGCACAGGCCAAAGACAACCGCTAGGTTGAAGAAAAAGATACGATTTCCAACTCCAACTGCTGCCGTTGCAGATTCTCCGAGTAGGCTTACCATGAAAATATCCACGACGCCGAGCAAAGCAAAAAGCATGGACTGAAGTGAAACAGGTAGGCCAATCGTAATCAGCTTTTGCCAAAATGCTTTATCGATGTATTCGCGTGTTAAGAGCATCGCATTTCTCCTTAAAGATTAATGCGAGTAGTTTATCCTCATGATTTGGCGGTGTATTTTTCAAAGGAATCCAAAACCTTTGTAAAACTCTCTACTAACGCACATGTGAGCCAATAAATCATGGAAGATAAACAAGAACGCTACGCGATTTCAGAAAAAACTTATCAAGAGTTTATTGATCACAGTCGAGTATTAGCACTTGAGGAGAGAGGCATTGTGCAGTGCGGCATTGCCACTTGTCGTGACTTCTTCTCTGTTTATCGTAAAAACCAAAAGAAACACATGCTGCTCTATACGGTGCGTGGTAAAGGGTGGCTAGAGAGTGGGACTTATCGATACGATTTGGAACCGGGCTCGTTGATTACAGTACCCGCAGGTGTTGAAAACGGTTTTGGTATAGAAGAAGAACCTTGGCAGATCGCGTGGCTTTTTCTTGCTACTGATAGAGAGTGGCCGATATTAGAATGTGATGTTCGCTATCAGCTTTCATCTACACCTGAAGTGATGTATGCATGTATCCAAACACTACTACGCAGCATTCACCTTCCAATCGATTATGGTGGTGCGGTAGGTGAGCATAGTGTGGCTCAGTTAGAGCTGATGTTAAACATGCCGCCCTCAGAGTCGATATCACGCAGCCAATTGAGGCTTCGGCGTGTATTTGACCTTGTCCAACGTCAGCTCCATAAGGATTGGAGCGTTGAGCAGGTGGCGGCTCTATATCCATGTTCGGAGCCTCATTTGCATCGACTGACTCAAAAGCAGTTTGGTCGAAGCCCAATGGCACATTTAACGCGTATGCGCATGGAATATGCTGCTAGGTTACTTCGTTCAACAGAATGGCCAATTCAGCATATTGGAGAAATAGTCGGATATCCGACCAGCGCAAACTTTAGTACACGTTTTAAAGCGTGGTCGACCATGACACCAAGAGAGTTTAGAAAAAACGGTAGAGTGGATTGGTACGACGAGGAGTGAATCGTTCTTTTTCTGAACGATAGAGCGCACAAAACTCACCGCAATCCAGAATTTTGTTCTCTAATTGATGAAATAAGTGAAAAATCATTTCGTCATTTTTTGCGATGGTGTTAACGTGAGGTTCGGTACTTGAATTTCAAAGGGTTATGACTTTCATGTTTTCTAATCTCCCAACTCCCGTATTAGATCCTATTTTATCTCTATCCGTTGCATACCGTAACGATGAACGTCCAAACAAGGTTGACCTTGGCATTGGCGTATACAAAAACAGCGCAGGCGAAACGCCGATTATGAAAGCCATTCAAATGGCGCAGGATGTCGTTGTTGAAACTCAAAAAACCAAGTCTTATGTTGGTCTTGCGGGTTGCGAAGAATTTAATAAAAGCATGATCGATTTGCTGCTGACGGGAACGTCTGCAATGGATCGTGTTGCAGCTATTCAAACGCCAGGTGCAAGTGGTGCGCTGCGTATGCTCGGTGATCTAATGAAGATCGCACAGCCAGATACGACGGTTTGGATTTCCAACCCAAGCTACGTAAACCACAAGCCAGTGATGGAAGCAGCAGGCCTTAAAGTTAAGTTCTACCACTATTTCTCTTCGGAAACGAAACAAGTAGACACCGAAAAAATGATGGATGATCTTGCGAAAGCTGGGCCTTCAGATGTGGTACTTCTTCATGGTTGTTGCCACAACCCAACTGGTGCGGATATTGACTTCTCTGCTTGGCAAGCCATTACAGAATTGTCGCAGAAGAACGGTTTCATCCCATTTGTGGACATTGCTTACCAAGGCTTCGGTGATGGCCTAGAAGAAGACGCAAAAGGCCTTCGTTTTATGGCAGATAACGTTGAAGAGATGTTGATTACTACTTCATGTTCGAAGAACTTTGGTCTGTACCGTGAACGAACTGGTGCAGCGATTGTGGTTGGTAAGAACATGCATGATGTAACCAATGCAAAAGGTAAACTCCTCACTCTAGCTCGCTCGACTTACACGATGCCACCCGACCATGGTGCAGCTTTAGTTAAGACCATTCTGCAAGATGACAATCTCACTTCCGTTTGGAAGCAAGAATTGAGTGAAATGCAACATCGTTTGGTTAGCCTTCGTCAAAGTTTGTGTAACGAGTTGAGAAACAACCATAATACAGATCAATTTGATTTCATTGAGGGTCACAAAGGCATGTTTACTGTGCTAGGCTTTAGTGGAAACCAAATGGCGCAACTGCGTGAAGATTATGGCATTTATGGTGTTGGCGATGGTCGAATTAACATTGCCGGACTTACCGAAACTCATATTCCATACGTAGCGGACGCAATTAAGAAAGTATCTCAAGCTTAATTGGAGTGTGGATGAAAAACTGGAAACTGATTCTGCCGCTTATGATGAGCGGCAGTTTAATTGCTTGTACGTCAACTCAAACGACGCAGGAACCTGTTGAGCCAGAGTCGCCAAAGGTCGAAGAGCCCGTTAAAGTCGAGCCAGAAGTGAAACCTGATGTAGATCCAAAGCCAGAGGTGGAGCCCAAACCAGAAGCGAAACCTGAGAAAAAGCCGGAACCAAAGCCTAAGAAGCCAGTCAAGGTCACAAAAACACCCGATGGCATGTTAATTCTTGGTTCTGAAGAATGGGTTTATGTTCCTGAAATTGACCAGACTTTCAAGGCTAGAGTCGATACAGGTGCGACAACATCATCAATTAGTGCGACTGACATTGTTCCGTTTGAGCGTGATGGTAAAGACTGGGTTAAATTTAAGATAGATTTAGGTGACAAAGACACCAAAGAATTTAAAGTACCCGTTGAGCGCTGGGCTAAAGTTAAGCAGTCTTCGTCAGAAGAGGTGGATAAACGAGCGGTGGTAAAAGCCTACATTACCGTTGGGGATCACAAAGAAAAGACAGAGTTTACGTTAGCGGATCGCGGACATATGACGTTTCCAATTTTGCTTGGTCGAAGCTTTTTTAGAGATATCGCCGTTGTAGATGTATCGAAAAAATATGTGCAAGATAAACCTAAAAAAACCGCTAAAAACTGATGTATTACAGCTAGTTTCTGCTACAAGCTAATAATTCGTGATTAACAAAAAATGGCCTCCAAAATTGGAGGCCATTTTTATTGAATCATATGCTTGCTTGTGATGCCCTGGTAGTCATAGTCATGTCCACTAAAATGCAAAACGAGCAGACATTACAATTTGCTGGCCATAGACACCATTATTTTTGAAATCTGCACCAAGCGATAGTTGCTGAGTTGAGTGGAATCGTGCGCCCAGATTGTAAATGGTGTTCGAATCGTCATTATCTATGATTTGGCCGATACGGCCATGTAGCTCAACATTTTGCATAAACCAAATACGAGTGCCAATATTCACTTCCGTGCGCCACTCGTCGCCCACTTTATCACTGCCGTTCTCTTTAATGTTGTGTACCAACATTTGGCCATAAATATCTGCAAATTGGCCTGCTGGCCCATTAAAGCCTATACCACCAGCAATGTCCCAGTCTCCGCTGAATTCACTGTCTGCGCGAGCAATGAAATGGGTATTCTCTGTAAAGTAGGTATTGAACTCGCCACCAAATGTACCAGGGCTAGTGCCCATGCGAAATTCCATCGTGTTGTAGTTGAAATTATTTGCATGTGCGGAAAGTGGCAAAATAGCACACAAACCAAAGGCTGCAACCTTTAGAGCTTTACCTAGCATGGTGTCTCCGGGCAAGATGAATAAAATGAACAAAAAAATGGTCTGCAAAAAGCAGACCAAGATTGATAAAGCTATCATTTTAAGTGCTTGCCGTCACTATTTAGCTGTAATCGTCACTACATCATGTTGATATGCACAGCAATCGGGGTTTGTTTTACATGACCACGAGTTGTTCGACTTCAATCTCTGGTTTGTTCCCGCCTTCAAATTCGCCAAACAGACGGACTTTAGTCGTGTGATCAATCGGAGTGTTTAGCTGAATATCGTCATCGAGTTCGACCATCACTTCACCGGAACCATCGCTAAAGACAAACTTATCCGCGCGAACTTGACGCAATAAGTTACCTTCAACGACCACATCTTTTTCAGTAAACATATTGGAGTCGTTTAGCAAGGCATCCAATTTTTCCACAGTGACAGGACCGTTAAACTGCAAGTTTGATTGGTTTTGAGCGTTATCTTTCGCGAACGCGATAGAAGGAGCAATAGCTAAGGCGGCGATTGTTGCGATAATTGTATTCTTTTTCATGTTACATCCTCATCGGTTTGTTTTGATGGGTTCATTAAAACAGGGCTTGTTTGAACCAATGATGATTTCAACATTCATATTCTATTCATTTGCTTGAGTAAGTGGGGACGATGACGTTATGATTGTTCATCTTCCTCTATTCCTTACAAATGTTCATGAAATCAGCGATCCCATCTTTAATGGTTCAAGGCACCACTTCGGATGCCGGAAAAAGTGTCCTTGTGGCAGGTTTATGCCGTGTATTAGTAAGAAAAGGGATAAATGTTGCCCCATTTAAGCCACAAAACATGGCACTAAATAGTGCGGTAACCAAAGATGGCGGTGAAATAGGTCGAGCACAGGCCGTTCAGGCACAGGCGTGTAATGTTGAGCCAACCGTACATATGAATCCGGTTTTGATTAAACCTAACAGTGATACAGGTGCTCAGATCATTTTGCAGGGTAAGGCGATTTCCAATATGGATGCGGCTGGCTTTCATGATTACAAGAAAGTGGCGATGGATACGGTGTTAGATTCCTTCTTTCGTCTGACTCAAGAATTTGATTCGATCATTATCGAGGGCGCGGGGAGTCCTGCTGAAATCAATTTACGAGAAGGCGATATTGCAAACATGGGTTTTGCTGAGGCCGCTGATGTACCAGTGATCATTGTTGCTGATATTGATCGTGGTGGAGTGTTTGCACATTTGTACGGAACACTTGCGTTACTTTCTGAATCTGAACAAGCGCGAGTAAAAGGATTTGTTATCAACCGTTTTCGAGGTGATATTCGTTTATTGCAATCGGGCCTCGATTGGCTAGAAGAAAAAACAGGTAAACCTGTACTTGGTGTACTTCCTTTTCTCCATGGTTTGAATTTAGAAGCAGAAGACGCGATCACTGCGCATCAAGAGTTGCACTCTGAGGTAAAACTGAATGTTGTTGTGCCTGTTTTAACCCGGATTAGTAATCATACTGATTTTGATGTGCTGCGATTGAATCCAGATATCAATCTACGTTATGTAGGTAAAGGCGAAAAAATAGATAAAGCCGACCTTGTTATTTTGCCTGGGACCAAATCAGTGAGAGACGATTTAGAGTATCTAAGAAGCCAAGAGTGGGATAAAGATATCTTGCGTCATATTCGTCTTGGTGGAAAAGTGATTGGTATCTGTGGCGGCTACCAGATGCTTGGAAACTTGATTGATGATCCAAACGGCGTCGAAGGCCAACCAGGTCAAAGCGAAGGACTTGGCTTGCTTGATATCACTACGACGCTAACTAACAGCAAACAGCTTACAAACACACAAGCACAGCTTTCTCTTAACGGCAAAACAGCCAATGTAAAGGGTTATGAAATCCACGTAGGGCGAAGTGAAGTACGGGGCCTGCAACCTCTTACATTCAGTTCCGGTGAAGCGGAGGGGGCGATCAGCGAGTGTGGCCAAATCATGGGAACCTACCTTCACGGGTTCTTTGACGAGGCAGATGTCTTAAGCCTGGTATCAGAATGGGTAAACGGCACCCAAATCAAACAACAAGACTTTGAAGAGTTAAAGGAGCAAGGCATTAATCGCATCGCAGATGCGATAGAACAACATATGCGCCTTGATTTTTTGTTTAAATAGCACATTAACTGATTGAACTTTATATTCAAATAACCTGTTCTTTCGCTTGCCTTGTATTGGAGTATCTCTATGAAAGCATGGAAACAGCATGCTTGCCTTGCGGCAGTATTAAGCATTTCATTTTCAGCAAACGCAGCAACGAACCTAAAAGTGTATGCAGCCTCTTCTATGACGAATGCGATTAACGAGATCGCGCAAAACTTTGAAGAAAAGTATGACGTTTCTATCACTCCCGTTTATGGTGGTTCTTCTTCTATCGCTCGACAAATTATCAATGGCGCACCAGCGGATGTATTCATTTCTGCGAACACGAAATGGATGGATTATTTGGTCGATAAAAATGTCATTTATCGTGACAATGTCACAAATTTAGTGCGCAATAGCTTAGTGTTGATTGCTCCTCAGTCTTCAGAATTAACCTCATTTAACTTTTCTGATGCAAAGGCATGGGAGAAGGCATTGCATGGAAATCGTCTTGCGTTAGGCAATCCGACGTCAGTACCTGCTGGTATGTACGCGAAAGAGTCATTGACTACACTGGGTGTATGGAAAGCGGTTCAAACTCACGTCGCACCAGCAAAGAATGTGCGCTTAGCTTTGGCGTTGGTTGAACGTGGAGAAGCGCCTTTAGGTGTGGTCTACAAAACCGATGCTCAGTTAACTGATAAAGTCAAAATTCTCGGCGAATTTGCGAGTGATACGCATGCGGCTATTGTTTACCCGGCTGCAATTGTGAATGATTCTACTGAGTCGGAGCAGTTCTTCCAGTACCTAAAATCGGACGAAGCCGCACGCGTTTTTGCTCAATATGGCTTTCAGCAATAAACCGGCCTTCAATTATAGGAACGAAGCGTGACAGAACTGGAATACCAAGCCTTAATGTTAAGCCTCAAAGTAGGCGCGTACGCAGTACTTTGGCTGATTCCTCTCGGCGTTTTTCTTGCTTGGCTACTTTCTCGAAAAACGTTCTTTGGTAAATCGATTCTCGATAGCTTAATTCATTTACCACTGGTATTGCCGCCAGTGGTAATCGGCTATTTATTGTTGATTTCTTTAGGACGACAAGGGTTCCTTGGAAAGTGGCTCTATGAAAATTTAGGGGTAGTATTTAGCTTTAATTGGAAAGGGGCAGTAGTCGCTTGTATTGTCGTGGCTTTGCCTTTGATGGTTCGTTCAGTACGCTTAAGCTTAGATAGCGTCGACCCTAAATTGGAGCACGCAGCCTCTACGTTAGGCGCTTCTCCTTTAAAAGTGTTTCTCACCATCACGTTACCACTGACCATTCCCGGAATTATTACGGGCACGATGCTGTCATTTGCTCGTAGTCTTGGCGAATTCGGGGCGACGATCAGTTTCGTCTCTAACATTCCGGGTGAGACCCAAACGATTCCGCTGGCAATGTACAACTTTATTGAAACGCCAGGTGCAGAAATGCAGGCGGCTCGTCTGTGTATCATTTCTATCGCGTTAGCCTTGTCTACATTAATGATCTCTGAATGGCTAAATCGTAAGGCGGCAAGCAGATTGGGTGCGAAGCAATGACGATTAAAGTCCAATTTAAACAAATGCTTGGTGAGACTGACTTCGACATCAAACTTAAGTTACCCTGTAATGGAATTAGTGCCTTGTTTGGACGATCTGGTGCAGGTAAAACGACGTTGATTAACATCATCAGCGGATTGGTCACTCCAAGGCAAGGGTATGTTGCGGTTGGTGAGCATGTTTTGTTTGACAGTGAACAGGGAATCAACCTACCAACGCACAAGCGTGGTATTGGTTATGTGTTTCAGGATTCACGTTTGTTTCCTCACTATTCGGTTCAAGGCAATTTGTTATATGGCGTTAAAGAAAAAGATGACGAGTATTTTGATGCAGTCACCGAACTCTTGTCTATCAAACCGTTACTAAAGCGCTTTCCGGTATCACTTTCTGGTGGTGAAAAGCAACGTGTTGCGATTGCGCGCGCATTGCTATCTAAACCCAATTTGCTTTTGATGGATGAGCCACTTGCCTCACTCGATATGCCAAGAAAGCGTGAGGTAATGCCTTTTCTTGAGGAGTTGTCGGAGAAGGTAAATATCCCTATTATCTATGTCACACACAGTCTCCAGGAAATTTTAAGGCTTGCTCAGCACCTTGCAATTATTGACCAAGGTAAAATTTCGAGTTCAGGTAAGCTTGAGGAAGTGTGGGCTTCTCATGTTATGCGTCCATGGCAATCTTTCTCAGATCAAAGCAGCTTATTTGAAGGCCGGATTGCTGAACATCATGAACGTTATGCACTGACTTGTATCAGCCTTGCACCTAATGTATTCCTGTGGGTGCAAAAGATCGACGGAACACCAGACACGCCAATACGCTTGCAAGTGCGTGCCAACGACGTTTCTATCACGCTCGAGCAACCCAAGGCGACGTCGATTCGAAATATTTTGCCTGCTATTGTCGATTCCATCGAGGCGTTTAACGCAGCCGATGACAAGCAGAGTATTAATGTATCACTCAAGCTAGACGAGAAATGTTATTTGTGGGCAACGATCACACCGTGGGCCCTTGATGATCTCAACCTAAAAGTTGGTAGCCGTGTTTTTGCACAAATTAAAGGTGTCAGTGTGACACAAAAAGATATGGCACTAGCGCCTCATTAACCGTTTAGACTGATTTACGCTTCATGATCAAAAAAGGCCGCAAAGTGCGGCCTTTGTTACTAGAAGAATGTCGGAATTACTTCGCGAATACTTCTTTGAATTCACGCTTAAGAAGTGGGTCACGACGTGCTTTCTTAAGTTGCTTAACCATGTCTTTCACACAGTTGTGAAGCACATTATCAAGTAGTTGAGCACGGTATTCTTCTTTATCTTCATCTGTCATGTTTTCTGGCAGATTAAGAGTAGGAAACTCTTCCATCACATTAATACCAGCGAATGCTTGGCCTACAGAAACTAGAGCATGAAACTGTTCAAAGTTGTCTAGAATGTTCTGTGCGCTTGCTGGCATTTCGTCCCATGATTCACGTACCGCTTCTTCAGACACTTCATGGATAGAGGTAACCATTTCGAACATTTGCTCTGGAACTTCGTCAAATTCGATAACTTTACGTAGCTCTGGAGAAATGCTGGCTAGATCGATTTTTTTGCTTTCGCTGTTAGTTGCTTCTGACATGGTGTGTCTCTCATTACAAAAAGGCGGGAATATTAATACCAAATGCATCAAATAGCTATACCCATTAATCCACAAGATGACCAAAGTGAATGAGTTTGTTGAACTTCTGCTCACAGGCCATGATTAGATAGGGTAACGTCCAGTCTAACTGCTTTATGCAATGGATTCCGTGATATTCAAACAAAAATATAGCACTTAATTATGAGTCGAATGCAACAACTCTATGAGTATGGTATATGTTTAATAAAGACATAATTAAAAATGGAACGCGTTATGCAACCGACAGGGACATCGATGCGAATCCTTCTGGTTGACGATGTTCAGCTAGACAGGATGCAGTTGGCTATTCGTCTAAAGCAACTTGGACATATTGTAAAAGCCGTAGGTAGTGGACTAGAGGCGTTAAATACCTATGAGAGTTTTGATCCGGAACTGGTGTTACTCGATATATCAATGCCAGATATGAACGGTTTTGAAGTCTCTCTTCATATAAGAGAAACGTTTCCGGATTGGATCCCAATTATTTTCTTGAGTAGTCACGAAGAGCCAGAAATGATTGCTAAAGCCATAGATGCGGGCGGTGATGACTATTTAATTAAGCCGGTAGATAAACTGGTACTGAACTCTAAACTTATCGCAATGCAGCGTATTGCTCATATGAGACGAGAGCTTAAGCAAGCGACAGCTCAATTGGAGCAGGTTAATCAACTTTTGACTCAGCAAGCGAATGAAGATGGCCTAACCAAACTCTATAACCGCCGTTATATCGACCATAAGTTGGAATCGATGGTTGCATGGCATGGCCGTCACAATATGCCAATGGCTTTGATTCTATTGGACGTCGATTTTTTTAAACCGTTTAATGATAATTACGGTCATATTGAAGGCGACCGTTGCTTGCAAGCGATTGCGAATCAACTAAAGGCGACGTTTTGTCGCTCTGGGGAATATGTAGGTCGATATGGTGGAGAAGAGTTTGTTGTGTTGCTAGGGTGTACCGACACTCAAACAGCAGAAAGAGAAGCCGAGCGTATACAAGAGGCTATGTATTTTCTCGATTACCCACATGAGTATTCTAGTGTGTCAAATAGAGTGACAGTGTCACAGGGTATTTTTGTTTTTCAACCAACAGGGAAAGAAGTGCAATCAGACTTGTATGCAACCGTTGATAAAGCACTATATACATCAAAATCTTTGGGAAGAAACACACATACTGTAGTTAATTCTTTTTAAAACAAAGTCTTATGAATGCCACTTTTTTGTTGCGTTGTCACGTTTTGGTAATTCTTTTAAAGTTAACTCAAAGTAAGATAGGCAAACAGTGCGAACGGAATGTCGCAATCGGGCGTATACCTTATACCTTTGATTAGATAGATAACATCGGGATAGTGGCAACGATGAGTGCAGTTATTATGCTGATGGGGAAGTTCGGTTTTGTTTTAAACCCAGACAAGCTTGTTAACTTTCACGATTGGTGAGGGTCTAACGAAGCTTTATGCAGTTACGTCCGGCCTTTTTCGCTTTGTAAAGTGCTTCGTCCGCTGATTTAATAACGTCCAGAGGAGCTTGCCCATTCCGGCTATCAGCAACTCCGAAACTTGCGGTAACAAAAACCGACTTTCTTTTCGAACTGTTGCTACCACGACGTTTTTGTCCTTGTTTATGGTTCTCAGGGCGAGATTCTTCATCGCGTAATATCATCTCGTATTCTGCAATCGATTTGCGAGCTTCTTCCAAAAAGTTCTTACATTCGTCAGCGTATTTGCCTTTAAAAACGATGGTAAATTCTTCTCCGCCAAATCGATAAACTTTTGCGCCGCCTGGGGTTTTAGTGAGGCGCGAAGCGACCATTTTTAGAACGTCATCACCAGTATCGTGACCGTAGGTGTCGTTAAACTTTTTAAAATGGTCAACATCAAGCATTGCGATCGTGAACTTCTTACCCATGTGTTTTAGATCGAGATCAAGTGCACGTCTGCTCGGAATCAGCGTTAGGCTATCGGTGAAAGCCAGTTGATGGCTAGCGGAAGCGGCATAAATAATGATAAGCAGCCCTGTTAGCGTAAACATGGTGCTTGATATGTACTGCACATCAAAGAAAATGAACGTCGCAGACGCCAATACCATGGCAGAGTAGGTCATCGCATGGATAATTTCATTCTTCTTTAAAACAAGAATTCCAAGAAAACAGACAATACCCACGCAATATAAAACAAGAATGAAAGGCAGTTTAGAGACCGTCGGTACAATAAATAAAATACCGCTTGTCCATTGTTCAAACCCTCCTTCAACGTAATATGCTAGCGTTAGATAAGACCAAAGAACGAACATTGCTAACATCAAGATGTAAGTCAACATGGCTCTAGAGTCAAAACCTTCTTTACTAAACAAAAATACCGTAAGAAACGAGACAGGAAGTAACGTGGCTAAAATGGTTAGCTCAAGTAAAGCGGTACCACTTTGAAGCGGGACTTGTAGGCGGTGCTGTATCACGAAATAGGCTAGCAACATTGCCAAGCACACCATGGACTCTCTGCCTTGCTTAAATGAATAACAAAGGAGTAGCGCACAACCTAATAGTATGTACGGCAAGTTTGCGGCAATGCCCCAGTTTGCCTGAGTCATCTGAATAATGCTGTCCATGCCCGAACTCACTATGCCCAGTAGCAAAAAAGGGAATAAGAATCTGAAGCCTGATGAAGTCATTGACGATGAGGACATCTATTACAAACTGCCTGAAAATAGTTGACTATATAATTGGTTAGGTAAATCGTTTTATCAATATGGATATTTATCCGTTATTGAATTTCGAACTTTGAGAACTAGCAAGAATACGTCTATTTGTTCCTTTTCCCAAGTATTTTGGAAGACATTACCGCAAAAAGAGAGAGATTGATTAAATTAAGAGCAATCAATAAGTTGTTATAAACAAGTCGTTGCTATACTCATTTCATAGGAAAAAGGAGATTTACAGATGCAGATAAGCTCAGATGTGCACAATTACATGGAAACATTAGTAGGTCAGGTTCTCAGTTTGCCCGAATTTTTAGAACAGTATGACAACGAACAGTTAGCCGATATTGCTTGCCTTGCGCTTATCCAGCTCAAGCCTGTCTATATCCGTTATGATATTGATTTTTTGTCTTCACTTCCTGAACAAAAATTAAGCCAGTTTAAGCAAAGCGCGGATATAGCGGTGAAAAACGCCGCAGAAATGGTGAAAGAAGACAGGCGTAAGAACCGAGAGTATGATGTGCCTGTAATTTTTTCCCATACTAGTTATGATGATGACAAAGAGTTGGATTGGTATGAAAAACCGATCCTTAACGTTAATATTAAGTAAGAGTCGCTCAGTTGACTAGTGAGCTGACCCAAGGAGGAATCGTGGGATTTTTTTCGCGTTTGTTTGGTGGTAGTGAGAAAACGGTTGAAGCCAAAAATATCGAACCAGTTGAATATAAAGGTTTCCTTATTTACCCAGAGAGCCTTTCAGAGGGCGGACAATATCGCATCGCTGGTCGAATAGAAAAGCATGACAATGATGAAGTGAAAACACATCGGTTTATTCGCTCCGATTTGCTTGGCTCAGAGCAAGATGCCAATGACCTTATGTTGAAGAAATCTCAAATGTTTATTGATCAAATGGGCGATAAAATCTTCGACTAGCAATTTACTGCAATTTGATTCCAGTCATCTTAAAAAGAGCCATTAGTGTATATGCTAGTGGCTCTTTCTTTTTAACGCTTAAATCTCTGTTAAGTCAGTATTTAATCGTTACCTGGTTAGACCTCAGTCTAGTACGGTGTTGCGTTGTTATTTTTCGTGCACAGAGCGACAATCATTCATTACTTAGCGTTATATGTAATGAAATTTAGTATTTAAATTACAAAACACTTGAAGTAATGAGACGCGTTCGATACAAACAGAATAATAACAGGGCTGTTAGTCAAGGTGTTATTGTGCAAATGGGTGTCCCCAAACATCATCTTTCGTTTGCAATTGTCTTGCGTGGTAAACAGATAGAAATAAAAAAGAATTAGAGTAGAGCGACGCTCTGTTTTGGGACTAATTTATTGATATGTATACAAGGAGTATGCGTTTTGCAAATCGGTGTACCTAAAGAGATACTCGCGGGTGAATCGCGAGTGGCTGCATCGCCGAAGTCGGTTGAGCAGTTAATAAAATTGGGATTCGATGTCGCGATTGAATCCCAAGCGGGGGTGCTAGCGAGTTTCGATGATGCCGCTTATGAAGCAGCTGGTGCGAAAATCGTTTCTAGTGAAGAAGTTTGGGCATCTGGCCTTATTTTAAAAGTTAATGCGCCAATTGTGGATGATGAGCAAGGCATTGACGAAATTGCGTTACTGCAAGATGGAGCAACACTGGTTAGCTTTATTTGGCCGGCTCAAAATGCTGAGTTGATGGAACAACTTTCAAGTAAGAACATTAACGTTCTTGCCATGGATTCCGTTCCTCGTATCTCACGTGCACAAGCCTTAGATGCGCTATCTTCGATGGCTAATATCGCTGGTTATCGCGCAGTGGTTGAGGCAGCTCATGAGTTTGGTCGTTTCTTTACAGGTCAAATTACGGCTGCCGGTAAAGTACCTCCAGCGAAAGTATTGGTTGCGGGTGCTGGCGTCGCTGGCTTGGCGGCTATCGGTGCTGCAGGTAGCTTAGGTGCTATTGTCCGTGCGTTTGACGTTCGCCCAGAAGTAAAAGAGCAAGTTGAATCGATGGGCGCTGAGTTCCTGACCGTTGACTTTCAAGAAGAGTCTGGCTCTGGGGATGGCTACGCAAAAGAAATGTCTGATGACTTCAACAAAAAAGCGGCAGAGTTATACGCAGAGCAAGCTAAAGATGTTGATATCATTATTACGACCGCGCTCATCCCTGGTAAACCTGCGCCGAAGTTGATCACCAAAGAAATGGTCGACAGCATGAAAGCGGGCAGTGTAATTGTCGACTTGGCAGCTGCTAATGGCGGTAACTGTGAATATACAGTGAAAGACCAAGTTATCATGACGGATAACGGCGTAAAAATTGTTGGTTACACTGACATGGTTGGTCGTTTGCCAACACAATCTTCTCAGCTTTACGCGACAAACCTTGTTAACCTTCTAAAACTGCTGTGTAAAGAGAAAGATGGCAACATCAATATTGATTTTGAAGATGTTGTTATCCGTGGCGTTACCGTGGTGAAAGAAGGTGAAGTTACTTGGCCAGCGCCACCAATTCAGGTTTCAGCTCAGCCGCAAGTGAAACAAGAACAGCCTGTGAAGCCAGAGCCTAAAGTAGAAGAACCTACGTCTCCAACGAAGAAAATTATTGGTGTGGCAGCGGCTGTTGGAGCCTTTGCATGGGTAGCATCGGTTGCTCCGGCAGCGTTTCTTTCTCACTTTACTGTATTCGTTCTAGCGTGTGTTGTCGGATACTACGTAGTATGGAATGTTACCCATGCACTTCATACTCCACTAATGTCAGTAACGAATGCTATCTCTGGCATTATTGTCGTTGGTGCATTACTGCAAATTGGACAAGGTAATGGCGTCGTTTCATTCCTATCTTTTATTGCCGTATTGATCGCGAGTATCAATATCTTCGGTGGTTTCACCGTCACCAAGCGTATGCTTGAAATGTTCCGCAAAGATAAATAGGAGTCACAATGTCTGCAGGATTAGTACAAGCAGCTTACATTGTTGCTGCATTATTTTTCATCATGAGTTTGGCGGGGCTTTCAAAGCAAGAGTCTGCTCGTAATGGTAACTACTACGGTATCGCTGGTATGACGATCGCGCTAATAGCGACGATCTTTAGCCCAGATGCGCAAGGTTTTGGTTGGATCATTATCGCGATGGCGATAGGTGGTGCGATCGGTATTTTCTATGCGAAGAAAGTAGAAATGACCGAGATGCCAGAACTGGTTGCGATTCTACACAGCTTTGTAGGTTTAGCTGCGGTTTTAGTTGGCTACAACAGTTACCTAGATGCGCCAGAAGCAGCAACACATGCTGAGCATGTTATCCACCTTGTAGAAGTATTCTTGGGTGTGTTCATCGGTGCCGTAACTTTCACCGGTTCAATTGTCGCATTTGGTAAGCTGCGTGGTGTGATTTCTTCGTCGCCACTTAACCTACCTCATAAGCACAAAATGAATCTCGCAGCGGTTGTTATCTCTACGCTTCTTATGATCTACTTCGTAAAAGCAGATGGCAGCATGTTCGCTCTTATTGTGATGACTTTGATTGCGTTCGCATTCGGCTACCATTTAGTCGCTTCAATTGGTGGTGCTGATATGCCAGTTGTTGTCTCTATGTTGAACTCATACTCAGGTTGGGCAGCAGCGGCAGCAGGTTTCATGCTAGCAAATGATCTATTGATTGTAACAGGTGCTTTGGTAGGTTCATCAGGTGCGATTCTTTCTTACATCATGTGTAAAGCAATGAACCGTTCGTTTATCAGTGTTATTGCCGGTGGTTTTGGTCAAGAGATAGTGATTTCAGGTGACGAAGAGCAGGGCGAATATCGTGAAACAACGGCTGAAGAAGTTGCAGAGATGTTGAAGAACTCAAAATCAGTAATCATCACTCCAGGATATGGCATGGCAGTAGCTCAGGCACAATACCCTGTTCATGAAATTACTGATGTACTTCGTTCACAAGGTATTGAAGTTCGCTTTGGGATTCACCCAGTAGCGGGTCGTCTACCGGGGCATATGAATGTGTTACTCGCTGAAGCAAAAGTACCGTATGATATCGTTCTTGAAATGGATGAAATCAATGATGACTTTGCAGAAACCGATACCGTATTGGTTATCGGTGCTAACGATACGGTCAACCCAGCCGCACTGGAAGATCCGAACAGCCCAATCGCTGGTATGCCCGTATTGGAGGTATGGAACGCGAAAAACGTAGTGGTATTCAAGCGCTCAATGAATACTGGTTACGCAGGAGTACAGAACCCACTGTTCTTCAAAGAAAATACATCAATGCTATTTGGTGATGCGAAAGAAAGTGTTGAGTCTATTTTTAAAGCACTTTAACCATTCTTGATTTAAAACTATACAGGGTCAGCAATCGCTGGCCCTTTTTTGTTCCGTTTCAATGTTATAGTAATGCAAATCCTTCTGTTAGCAGATGTCAATTGCTTGTAGATTGATGTATAGTTTTGGCTAATGTAACAAGTGACGGTAACAGTTTGATTAAAAAGTTTTTGCTCGGTTTTGCAACTGTATTGCCGCTTTTTTCGGCACCTGCATTTTCCGATTCACTACCAGAAAGAATAGATACGTTTACAGAGCTATTTAACTATGAAGTAGCTCTTAAGTCGTACGATATTCGTATTCTGCAATCAAATTATCCTACCAAGTTACTTGCGCCAGATTCGCTTCTGCCGCAAACGTCTGACTATCCGTTAAAAGATATCCAACAGCTTTACAGCTTGGCGAATACTTGTCGTGGCAAATTACCATTAAGTCCTTTAATTACTGAGCCTTTAGTATTTACAAGGGCGATTTGTAAAGGGACGCAGCTGACACCTCGTTGGTTCTCGCGTAGTGGTCTCATTCACCCTGGTGGTGGGACGTATGCGGCACGTTATGTGGATAAGTATCCAGAACTCAAACCCAAACTATCTCAGTACATGCATATAAAAGAGCGTGATAACGAGGAACGGGATGAGTTGCTAGAAAGCTTGAAAAACATGGATGACGACGCCATTAATGCTTTGATTGCAGGCGCGAGCATGTTTATTGAAGGTAACGAACTTTGGTTAAGACGTGGTGACCGTTACTTTGTTTTCGAGAAAGATATCTGGCAAGAGAACGTAGCGAATGCGGGTCTGTCATACGCTCTAGCGTCTCAAAGCAAAAGTTGCTTTGTTAAACGAGGTAATATTTGTTGGGATGTAGAAGATCACTCGCAAGTTTTGCGGATCAGTATGATCATACTGGTAATCGCCAATATTCTTTTGGTGATTGGTTGGGCGGTGTACCGTTGGAATAGCAAGCGAGAAGAACTACGTAGTAGAATGCTCGTGTTGCAAATTTTAACGCATGAGCTCAGAACACCGATTGCATCTCTGTCACTAACGGTTGAGGGCTTTCGTCGAGAGTTCGAGCATTTGCCTGAAAGTGTGTATGACGAATTCCGCAGATTGTGTGAAGATACGCGCCGCCTGCGTCAATTGGCAGAAGCGAGTAAAGATTATTTGCAATCTGATAACCAAATGCTTGCAACAGACTGGGTACCATCCGTTGCAGATTGGTTAGAATTTAAGATCGAAGAAGAATTTGATAGTGCCGTGCTTTTTAACATCAATGAAGATGTGGCTGCTAAAGTTAATGTGTACTGGTTAGGAACTTGTATCGATAACTTGCTTCGTAATGCGCTTAAGTACGGTGTCGCACCGGTTGAATTGGATGTCTCAACTAGTGAAGAAAAAATAGTATTCCAAGTCCGAGATGCAGGAGGCCTAACGGCTAAAGATTGGGCAAATTTGAAGAAACCGTTCGTAAGTAAGAGCGGGTTAGGACTTGGATTAACAATCGTTGAATCTATGGTAGGCCGCATGGGCGGAAAAATGTCCTTAATGGGACCACCTACAACTTTTATATTGGAGATACCTTGTGAAACAGACACTGCTTCTCGTTGAGGACGATAAAAACTTGGCTGACGGCCTGTTAGTAAGCCTGGAACAAGCAGGATATGAGTGTTTACATGTGGAGCGTATTGCAGACGTAGAGCCACAATGGAAAAAAGCTGACTTGGTAATTCTCGATCGCCAACTCCCAGATGGTGACTCTGTACAATGTCTCCCAGAATGGAAACAGATTAAAGACGTACCAGTTATCTTGTTAACGGCACTTGTTACCGTAAAAGATAAAGTTGCAGGCCTTGATTCCGGCGCGAACGACTACTTAACAAAGCCTTTTGCTGAAGCGGAGCTTTTTGCGAGAATCCGTGCACAGCTACGAGCACCGGATTCAGCAGAACAAAGCAACGCTGATAAAGTGATTACAAAAGACTTAGAGATTGACCGCTCGACTCGTGAAGTGACTTATAAAGACGAGCTAATTACGCTTACTCGAACAGAGTTTGATTTGCTGCTATTTTTGGCGTCAAACTTAGGTCGCGTGTTTACTCGTGATGAGCTACTTGACCACGTTTGGGGTTACAATCACTTCCCGACAACACGTACGGTTGATACACATGTATTACAGCTTCGTCAAAAACTGCCAGGACTGGAAATTGAAACACTTCGTGGTGTTGGCTACAAGATGAAAGCATAAGTCGTAATGAAAATACTACTCCCTGTAGTTGTCTCATTAGCGTTAGTGAAACCAGTCCATGCGATGGACTGGTTTCAAACTAACACGCCTTTAACACAGGCACATCAACACTTACTTGAAGATGATCTTGCGGGTATGTTCAACTCTCTTGTTGAACTCTGGCAAACGGAACCAAGTAAAGATTTGACTCCTCACCTTAATGATCTTCTTGGTCAGTCACTATCTAAAAACTGTGGCAAGGCTCTCACTGGTGTAACGCTGCCTGATTGGATAAGTGGTGTGAACGTTATTCGTCAGACTATTCAAAGCCCTGGGCGAGATACATTTAGATTGGTGATCAAGCTAAGAGCTACAACTGACATCGAAAATATTTCATTTAATCGATGGGTGGATGATTCTATATCCGCGGACAGTTCATTCAGCTATGAACAACAGCCGAACGGGACAGAACTTGCCAACGAGCGTAGTTACTCGAAACGCTATAACTTAACAGGCAAGCTTGAAGCTGGTTTATATCACTTAACCGTTGTTTCTACTGATAAACAAGAGTATCGAACTTGGGTAATACTTGGAGATTCAAACTCTTCTCAATATGTTCGTTGGACATCTAAAGAGAATTGGAAAGTAGAAAAGAGCGCACTTCGTAATCCCCATTGTCCATTACCGCAACTTGAAGTTGGTTTGTATGACTACATTGATGGCCAGTACGAGCAAATGTGGAAAAAGACTTATGAGTCTAACTATCCAAATTCATTGGAGCTAGCGGGTGTCCCAAACGATAGATACGTATTGGCGGTAAGTATCAATAGTCGCCGTTGGCAGGGCGATATAATTGTTGAGCAGGCTCAAACTATTAGCCGAACCTATGATCTTTCTCAGGAAGAATAGTTAAAGAAATACTACTTGTGCCGATAAAGGTTCAGGACGAACTAAAATCACAAGTGTAGTATGAAAAACAAATATAAAATTCTTGCCACTTCTGTTGCTACTATTCTTTTCGCTAATACTGCTTCTGCTGCTACTTATGCGATAGAGGCTCGTAGTGATGCAATGGGTGGCGTTGGTACCGTATCAGCAACTTATCTAACTGCGCCTTTTTTCAACCCTGCTCTTACTGCGATTTATCGCCGAAATGACGATGCAGGCATGATCGTGCCAAGTTTTGGTGGCAGCTACGATGATCAATATGATCTAGTTGATGAGATCGAACGCATCAGCAAATTAACAGACGTCGATGAAATCAAAAAATCGATGGATGCTATCGATGGGAAAAAGACAGACTTTGATCTTGGTGGTGTCGTTGCCATTGGTATCCCCAACAAATTCTTATCTGCAACTGCATACGGTAAGCTATACACTGAATCATTCGTACAACCAAATGTTGATACCTCAGGTACTAATCCATTAGATGATAGCTATGTACAAGGTGTTTCTATTGGCGTGGCTGAAGCTGGTATTTCACTTGCTAAATACACTAATTTCATGAACCAACACCTTTCTTTTGGTGTTACTCCTAAACTTCAGCGTATATACACATACTCATACGCCACGAGTTTTCAGAATTTTGATACTAAAGACTTACGTGAAAATGAGACCGCGGAAACGATGTTTAACTTAGACGCAGGCGCACTTTGGTTCTTTGGCCCATATCGTCTCGGTATTTCAGCGAAAAATTTGATCGGAAGAGACGTTAAAACAAAATCATTCCAATATGGCAGCGATACGATAAAATCATACGAATATAGCATGCGTCCTGTATACACCGTTGGGGCAGGGATTGTTGCCGATTACTTTACGATGAGTGTTGACTACGATCTTAACGAAGAAAAACGTTTTTCATCCTTTGATGATAATACTCAAATGATTCGAGCTGGTATTGAATTTGATATTTTGCGTCAAATGGCATTACGAGCAGGGTATATGAAGAACTTAGCTCGAAGTAATGACGAAGGAACCATTACTGCTGGTATCGGGTTGTCTCCACTTAAGTTGTTCGAATTGGATATCGCAGCTCAGTACACAAACGAGAACGCTATGGGTGCATCCATTAATTTCCTTGCTACCTATTAATTGAATCGTTATAGTCAGCTCCTCAAAATGAGGAGCTTTTTATGTTTGACGATTTACCCCCTCTATCTCACCAAGAACAACAACAAGCTGTAGAGAGAATTCAAGAATTGATGGCGAAGGGCACAAGTACTGCAGAAGCTATCAAAATTGTTGCCGAACGGATTCGTTCTGAGTACGCAGAAAAACAACAACAACAAAACTAATCAATTCATGGACAGGGCATACGCCCTGTTTTTTTGCCTTTCTATTTTCTATTCCTTTACATTCCCAAACACCACCCTAATTACGCTGTAACTACAATTTACTAAACCTATATGGTTTTAATCTTGTTCAATTGCCTTTAAGACTAAATAGCGAGTTGGTAAAATTTTACCTAATCGTGTTAACCTTAGTTTTCGTAGCACAGGTAATTAGGCATTTTTTAAAGAACTCATAAATTAAACTCAATAATATCAATTATTTACCGCGGGCATTTAATCTGCCAACCATATTGGTTGCGATTGATCTTGTAATTTAATTACAAAGCCCAAGAGAGCTTTGTTCTCAGACAGAAGATTATGCTAAAAAAAGAAAAAAGAGACACCGTAACTTATAACGATAATTAAACTAGAGTTATTAAATAAGCGATATAAGAACAGTAAGCACTCGCAGACATATGTAATAGATGAATCGAAATTCATCTTATTGAGCTGCTTTTTTAGCCGAAATACGTCTCCTGGATTTGAGCGGAGCGTTACATATTGAATATGCTTAATCTAAAGTAGTTTTACTAAACTAGGCGACGTTGAAGTGGGTAATATGAATCCTCAAGAGTAGTAGAAATCAAGAGCAGTAACGCGCATTACAACGTAACGTTTTCTGGCATCCTTCCTGTTAAATAGTCCGATAATTAGAGAAGAAATTGGAAAAACATCGTTTATCTTTGGATGAGAGGAAGCAACAAGGTTGCAATGAAAACTATTTGCCTGTTTTAAACTAAACTCCTTTAACTATCATGTAGCAGTAGTTTTGATGTTGTGTTCGCTCTATGTGGACTAGACTTAATATGAGAACAAAAACTAACCTAGGGAGGAATGATGGGTTATAAGCACGTTTTGGTTGCTGTCGACTTATCTCAATCTAGCCAAGCCGTTATCGAAAAAGCAATAATGCAAGCAGATAACTCAAGCAGCAAACTCTCATTTGTTTACGTAGATGTTGATCGCATAGTCATGGAAGCGAAGGAAGAGCAAGAATTGGAAAGAAGGCTGCAAGAGCTCGCTGATAAATGCTTATATCCAGTAAACGAGACCATGGTAGTAATCGGCGATCTTCATATAAAACTATCGGGAATCGTCAAAAAAGAGGGGATAGACTTAGTTGTATGTGGTCATCATCACAACTTATTGAGTCGCTTTTTTTCATCGATACCAAAGGTTGTGAACGAAGTTGAAGCTGATTTATTAATCGTCTATTTAGACGAGTGATCGACAACTCTTGTTCGCACTCATCATTTTTTGTCACTAAAAAGCCGAACGTTTATGTTCGGCTTGGTGTATCGGCGATAATAAAAGTTTTTAGCCAGGAATGATTGATGCCTCATGAGATAAAACAGATGCAGACTCCGCGTTTGACTGCAGATCAAAATGTACGTTAACTTGCACGCCTTCTCGCTCAAAAGTGACATCATCAAAATCGGTCATAGCGATTTTGAATCCATTTCTAGCAAAAAAGCCAGTCACCATAGTTCGCTGCTTAATTTCTAATGCAGACGCGAGTAGCTTATCCATGGCATTCTCCTTGGTTATTGTGGGGATATGGGTAGAAGATACACATAGATTGGTATGAAATCAATTTTATATAAAGTTGCTTTTGATGAAAATTTTAATGTAAGTCAATCTATCGTTTACCCCACGTGATTTATTCCACGCAAAACCTTGATAACAAGACGGCAGAGCATCTCACATTGTGATAGCAAGCATAAAGATGGGGGTGTTAATAAATACCGCCGAAACAATATGTTACAAAGATTAGCGTTAGGCCTAGTTGAGTAGACAACGCAAAATTCTAAATCTGAACAACCGCCCTAAAATGACTCACTCTTCAATACTTGTGATAACTCAGACCTAATAAAAGTAGATATCTCAGCTAGCTTTCTTGGCAAAGGGTTTTGATAAGGGTAGGCAATATACATGGAACGTTCTATATCAAAGGTTTGCGATATTCGGATGTTTTTGTCTATATAGTTACTTTTAATAAGATAGTTTGGAATGACACCAACCCCAACTCCCTCAGAAACAAAGTTTATTAAAATAGAGGTGTTATCAACTTCGATAACATCAGTATATTGATTTTTAATTGATTCCTTATTCGAATGATGTTTGTAGATTAATAGTGTTTTGTTGTTGGCATTACTTACCCTAGATATCAAAACATCACTATAATCACCAATTTTATGTGCAATAAGAGTGTCATCAATAACATTATTAAGCCTAATCGCTAAATCTACGTTGCTTTCTAATAAATTTTCTACATTGTTACTTGACGATATTTCAAAATCAACTTTTGGATATCGTTCTTTTAAGTCTTTAAGAACAGAACCAAAAATAGAAGAGGCTATAGAGTTGGGCATTGTGATTTTAAACTTTCCATCAATGCATTCACTCAACGAGCTAGCTCTGTAATTTAACTCGTGCAAACTCTCTAACGTCTTGATAGCAAGTTCTCTAATGCTTTCGCCATGATCAGTTAAAACGAGTTTCCTTGTTGTTCTGTGGACGAGTGTTACGCCAAGTTGTTTTTCTAATGCTGCTAGCTGCCTGCTGACTTGAGCTTTAGACTTTCCAAGTTCTTTTGATGCCTCTGTAAGAGAGAGGTGTTTACAAATGGCTGCAAAGCAGATCAGCTCATTGTTCATCAATTCCATGATTGTTACCTTTTTGCAACTCTGAGTCACGTTGTCTTTTAACTGGTGGGAAAGTATAACTTGCATCATCGGAGGGGGACAATGATATTTAAAAGCCGCCATGAAATAATGGCAGACTACTATCTTAATAAAACCATATTGGATATTAAGTTAAACCGATATCCTGAAGGAATTAACTTAATCGGATTAAATATATAAAATAAAGATTTAAAAATAAAAAGTTTGTCTCGTGAAATTACTAAGTTGGATTCGGGTGATTTAATTATTTATTGTGTATCATTGATAATGACTCATTCCATATCGAAAAAAGTAATAATAAAAGTTGAAATTGACTCTTTAAATTATAAAGTTAAACGTGTGAGGATATTTAAATATGAAGACTGCAATACAAAATTCGAAAAGATCTGTTTATCAGAAAGATACATTGTATAGAATAATAAATAATATTAGTACTTTGTATACCAAATCACTAGTAAAATTATTTGGTGAAGAGTTGAGAATCCATCATTGCAAACATAAGATTAATGTAAGAACCACTAACGAGTTGAGTGAACATATGAAGAAAGATCTAGGTATAGATTGAAAAGTAGAGAGTTTACATCTAATAGATTCCTTGTTCCTATAAAGATAATATAGTACTTACACGTTTGGGTTAAGCAAATGCGTGTCCATGTTGTCTCATATTGAATGAGCAAGATGCAAAACCAACGTGCATGGTGTCAGATACAGAAGTGGTCGCTGTGGTGGAATCGAAGTTCATGGCCCATACAAGACAGCTGATGAAGCTTGCAAGGAAGCAAAAGCCAAATACGGTGTAACTAAACTGAC
>NZ_JAWOUO010000014.1:0-100274 GCF_033339435.1 Vibrio sp. 378 | reverse complement strand
AGCGTTCAATCTGAGCCATGATCAAACTCTTCAATTTAAGATTTTGTTCGGCTCAATGAATACTGAACATTACATAAGTAATGTTTGAATTGACTGTGCTGAATCTTTCGATTCAATGGTCACTTCGTATCATTGAAACCTAAATTGTTTCCGAAGAAACTATTTGGATTATCATCAACGAGTGCCCACACAGATTGATAGGTCTATATTGTTAAAGAGCTTGCTTTGCGAGAAGTTTTTCTCTCAAAGCGGAGGTGCATTCTAGCGATTTAGTTGTTAGTGTCAAACACTTTTTTAAACTAATTTTTTGTAGAAGCTTTTTACCTCTTCGACCCTGCTAAAGCCTTGTGGCGTCTGCCGTGTCGATGGATGCGCATTATAGGGAGAAGATTTTCTTTGGCAATACTAAAAATGCATTTTTTCTAAAAAAACATGCCAAATGGATACTTTCCATCCAACCCTAAAATTACCCAGAAATAACACTCAGGATTTATACAATTTACCCACAAAAAGCTGTGGATAACTACTCATCACTATCAAAGAAATAAGAAATACGCGAACGCGGATTTAGATACTCTTTTACTTTATCCGGTAATTTTGACGGATGAATCGCGTTAACTATCTTTATATCTTTTGAGGCAAGATCAATGATTGGCGCTTGCGTCCTTGGTACTGATGGATCGTAAACCAAGACATTCGGGAATAATAAATGCGATGCATTCACTGAGATAACCAGGCCGACCATATTATTAGAAAGCTGAACTACGGTACCCGGAGGAAACACGCCCATAAACTTAATTAGGATGTTCAGGTTCTCTTCTTTATATAGGTGTTTACAGTTCTTATATAAATGAGAGAGTGCGGTATAAGGAATCTTTTGATCTGAGACTATCGGTGTATGACACAAGTTATCAAACGCATTGGCTACAGCAATAATTTGAGCAAACTCGTTGATCTCATCTCCTTTCAGGCCTTTAGGATAACCAGACCCATCTCTTAGCTCATGGTGCTGCGCGATCACAATTCTCGCGACTTCGGGAAAAGCCTCGATTTGACTCGCAAGATCGACGCCATATTTAGTGTGCAACTTTAAGTAGTTGGTTTCTGGCTCTGTTAGAGGTAGTTGCTTTCTTAATATTGCAGTCGGGATTTTTATTTTCCCGATATCATGGAATAGTGCGGAGAAGGAAAGCTCTTTCAACTGTGCTGCTGAGTACCCTTTAGCACGGCCAATCATCATCGAGATAACAGCCACGTTCAATGAGTGGAAATAAATATCTTCAAACTCATTTTTTCCGTTCATCAGATGTAACGTAACATTATCATCGCACATTAACTTCTCGACGATATCTTCAATAAGAAGCTTTGCTTCATCAACTGCTGCTGTCGGACGGTTACGGATTTTAGTCATGACTGAACGCATACGTGCCAGAGAGCGCTCAAACTCTTTTTCACACTGAATCACGCGTCGACGGTATGCACTTAACTTTTCTATGCGGTTCTGTTTTTCTTGCCACATTTTTTGAGTTTCATGATCTAACGACGCTTCATTTGTTACTCTGTCAGCTTGTCTTTGATCAACAGGGAGTGGAACGGCATCGCTTTGCTCTGGATTAAAGTAAACGAACTTTACGCCGAGGTGGCGGATCATCTCGACTTGCTCTTGGTCTTTAATCTTAAAGCTATTGAGTAGAAAGGGGTGATCGTTCCACTTTAGCGGAAGACGGATATGTAATCCGGGTTGAATACGATCGACCGTTAGTTTAATGGCTGCCACTTATTCACTACTGATTTATATTTCTTAAGAGAGTTAGAATACTAGTAAATTTTGTGAATAAATTCATCAGTAACTATCAAAACATCAAACCGTTATTTCTAAGCGACTCACTTAATTAGATAGAAGTAAGCTACTTTAAGGAGCGATCTGCTTTGCGTATTTTAAGCTTGGCCTCGAACACTGGCTTGTCTATTACTTCTTGATCTTTGACTAGCCCCATTAACGTTTGTACCGCTACACGGGCCATGTCACTGATAGGAAAGTGCACTGCTGATACTGTAGGGTAAAGACTTTCACAAAGATCAACACTGTCAAAGCTAGTTAATGAGATTTGCTCTGGTACAGAAATACTGTGCTCGTGTAAGTACTGCATTGCGCCAACCGTCATTTCTTCACTGCACGAAAAGACAGCCGTCACATCAGGGTGTCGTTGTAAAATTGCAGCCATTGCATCATAACCACTTTGCCGACCATAATTCCCTTCTTCACACCAGCTTTCATCAATATCTATACCAGCATCCTTCATTGCATCAATATACCCAAGCTTTCTCAATACACTGTTATGACGTTGGGATGGACCGGCAATACAAGCAATCTTTCGATGACCACCAGCTAAAAGGTGCTCAACGGCAATACGGCTTGCATGATGATGGTTAAAGGTAACACAACGCTCTTCTATTCCTTCCACGTAGCGATCCAGAAGAACGAAAGGTGTTGGCTGTTTAGCTAATTCACGTAAGTCATCATCTGACAAATAACGACTATGAAGTACATAGCCGTCACAACGTAAATCATTAAAACGCTGAATTGCCTCTTTTTCACCTTGTGCAGAATGATGGCCTTGAGCTGTAATCAAAAACTTCTTATGAATATCCAGCTCGGTCTGAACCTGCTCCATCATCTCGCCAAAGAAGCCCCCCGTATAGTAAGTCACCAATAACCCAACCATATTACTGGATGAGGTTGCGAGTGAACGAGCAATTGCACTAGGACGATAATTCAATTGCGCCATAGCTTGCTCTACTTTTTTTCGAGTTTCCTCGCGAAATTTCCCCTCTCCATTAATAATTCGAGAAACGGTAGAGCGATTTACACCGGCGAGTTCGGCTACATCTTTAATCCTTGCCATAATGCTATTGGGTCCAACTGCAATTGTTATTAAATATTCGTTTGTGTAGAACGGCTGCCAGCAATTCGTAAGGTGCTATAGGGGGCGAAGCTGGCAGCCTTTAATCATACACCGACCATTTGATTGGTAGAAACAAGCTCAGAGTAATCCGTGACAGTTATGCCATGATGAGCTAACTGTTCTTTTAAAATGGGAGAGGTAAGAACTTGTAACTCTAGCTCTCGCTGAAGCGCATAGCCACTCTTTAAGATAAGCGCCTGATCGGCCTCTGCCGGGTGGCACATCACCTCAACCAAGTCATAGTCAGCTTTTAAGCTCAATAGATGTGCCATTAAGCCATCCAAGCTCACTTTTTGATCATAAAACTCATCAGTAAAGATATACCTGATTGTCATCGATTCTTGACACAAGCCAGTGCCCCGCAGTGGCACTCTGTATTCATTCGCTACTTCTTTAATAACGGGCAAAATTTGAGGGTGAGTATGCGCGTGATGATGGCTATCTAAGTGGCTTAGCTCTAACCCAAGCGATAAAAAATGTTCCACCTGAGCTTTTGCTTCATCATAAATGACCTGAGTTTCGAAGTCCTGCTTACTCCAAAGTTCGTCATAGTTGATAAAGTGCGCTCGGCCGTTGGTCAAGTTAGGATGCTTCGTTATAGGCACACCTGCTGTAAACCTAAGATGAACGCCAATTTTCAAGTCTGGATTATGGCGAGCTAGTTCTAAGGCATGTTGCTCAGCATCCATACCCACCATCATGGTGGTTGAATGAACCACACCTTGCTGATGAGCTTTAACGATGCCGCTATTTACACCTCTCGTTAAACCAAAATCATCAGCATTAAAAATGACTTTCATCGGCGCCCTTCCTTAGTCTTACAACGTCGTTAGTTTAAATTGAGGTAAATACGGAGCGTTCACCGCTAGGATATCATCCAGGATTGACTTGGCGCGGCCAATGTCAGGCACCAATGGGTTATTGGTTAATGCCATAAGCGCCTTGTCATAATTACCTTCGACAGCAGCTTCTATTGTTAGCTGCTCATACGCTTTAACTTGATGGAGTAATCCTTTGATATTGTTTGACAACTCGCCAACCGCAAGAGGTTTCGCCCCCCAGCTACCAATCACGGCACTACATTCAATCACAGCATCGTCAGGTAGGCCGTTGATCGCTCCATTATTTAAAACGTTAACAACATGAATACTATTACGATTGTTATAAATTGAATCAACTAGGTTCAGTGATGCATCAGAATAATAAGCACCACCCCGCTCCTCTAACTCTTTCGGCTTATGATCGAGGGTAGGATCTTGATAGAGCTTAAATAGCGCATTTTCTGTTTCCATTACCTGCTCAGCACGAGTGCCTTTTTCATCGGCACTTTGTTTCTCTTCAGCAAGCATGGCATCAGTTTGGTAGAAGTAACGATGATAAGGACATGGTATCGCCCCCAGTGCTTTTAGAAATGCCGGATCCCACGGCTCTTCCCAGATATTCTTCATACTGAAGTTGGCACCATCACCGACTTTCTCTAATACCGTTTGAGTAATATCTTCCCCATTGAGCCATGCTTTGTGTACCCACACGAGATGGTTTAACCCAGCAAACTCAAGTTGCAGCTCTTTTGGCTCGCACTCCATCATTTCTGCAATCATCATTTCCATTGAAACGGGCACATTGCATAAACCAATACTCTTTACTTTGGTGTACTTACTGACCGCTTCGGAAACTAAACCCGCTGGGTTGGTGAAATTGAGCATCCATGCGTTTGGAGCCAACTCTTCAATGTCTTTACAGATATCAAGAATGACCGGAATGGTTCGCAGTGCTTTAGCAAAACCACCAGGGCCCGTTGTTTCTTGGCCGATGACGTCGTACTTGATTGGGATTCGCTCATCGTTAGCGCGTGCAGCAAGGCCACCAACACGAAACTGCGTCATCACAAAATCCGCATCTTTTATCGCAGCACGGCGATCGAAACCGGCTTTTATCTCAATTTTTGCTCCGGCTTTATCGACCATTCGCTGAGCCAATCCTTTGATGATCTCAAGCTTCTCAGCTCCTGACTCAATGTCCACAAAATGAATCTTCTTAACGGGTAAATATTCTAAGCGCTTAATAACCCCTTCAACCAATTCCGGGGTATAGCTACTACCACCGCCAATAATGGCAAGTTTGATCGCCTCTCTAGACATTTTCATCCCCCTTTATTTGTTCGAGATTTTTTTGTTCAGTGCGACGATTTCTACAGCCATCTCTTGAGCCAAAATCGTAGTCATTAGGTGATCTTGAGCATGCACCATCACTAACGTCATCGGGACTTTCCCTTCTCCCTGATCTTCTTCAATAAGCTGAGTCTGTATTAAGTGGGCTTTATTAATGCACTCTCTTGCTTGAGAGAGCTTCTCATCAGCCGCTTCAAAATCTTGTTCTCGAGATAAACGCAATGCCTCGTAGCTTAAACTTCTGGCTTCACCAGCATTGCAAATGATCTCCATTACAACCAATTCTTGTTCCATCATTTTCTCTCCGAAAATCGGGCCGCGGTAATTGCGGCCCATTAAGCACAGTTAAGCAGTAACGCCTTCGCCTGACGGCTGCGTGTCACCTTTAGTTTCCTTCGTCGTTGGTAGTTCTTGCTCCAACATTTGCTTCTCAAACATTTTGAAGAATGGGAAGTAGATGATTAGATCAAGAATTAATAAACCAATGACGAGCAATACTGGCGCAAAGGTCCAACCGCTACCCCACGAAGCACCTATCAGTGCCGGTGTTGTCCAAGGTGTTGTAGCGACACCCATACCCACAAAGCCGACATGCACAGCAAAATACGCAATCGTAGCGTTGATGACTGGAGCGAAGACGAACGGGATAAACAAGGTCGGGTTCATCACAACTGGGCTACCGAAGATCACAGGTTCGTTGATTTGGAAAAAGCCAGGCACCGCACTCATTCGACCAATGCTCTTAAGGTGAACAGAACGGCTAAACGACATCAGCATAACAAGAGCAAGTGTTGCACCAGAGCCGCCAATAAAGATGTAAAAATCCCAGAACGGCTGAGTAAATACGTTTGGAATCGGTTCACCTGCAACAAAGGCTTCAATGTTGGCACCAATGTTGGTCAAAAAGATTGGAGAAAGCAGTCCAACAACAATTGCAGCACCATGAATACCCGCAAACCAAAGCAGCTGGCAAAGCAATAAAGCGCCAATAATGGCAGGCAATGAGTTAGACGCACTAATTAGCGGTTTAAAGATAGCCATAACAGCATCTGGAATCAGCATGTCGTACTGGGTTTGTACAAAAAGGCTAAGTGGATATAAGGTAATGAATATCGCTAAGACTGGTAGCAATACTTCAAATGATCGCGCAATCGCCGGTGGCACCTGCTCTGGCATGCGAATCGTAATATTGTGCTTTTTCATAAAACGGTAGAGCTCCACCGAGAAAAATGCACACATCACTGCGGTGAAGATCCCGGTTCCGCCCATGTGAGACATAGACAACGCGCCATCTTTAGCTGGGGCTGCAATGAGTAAAAAAGACATTAGTGACAATACAGCACTCGTGATCCCATCCATCTTGTAAGCCTTCGCTAAACTATAAGCAACGCCCAGCGAAACAAAAATGGTCATGATCCCCATCGACATGTTGTAGGGCATCATTATGGTATCAAAATGTGTAGTGGCGAAATCGAGCCAAATTCGACCAAAAGTAAAGGTTGTATCTTCGGCAAATGGGGGGAATGCAAAAATCAAAATGAAACTACCAACAATAATAAACGGCATTGCGACAATAAAACCGTCTCTCATTGCGCGAACATGGGGCTGATTCCCCACTTTAGCTGCTATAGGGGCTATATGCTTTTCGACTGCGCCTATAATTGCGTCATAAAGCTTCATAGAATCCATCCTTATTTTAGGCAAAAGAATCCCACATCAAATATTTATATTTGATGTACAGTTATCTTTTTTAATTTAAAACTATGGTTTAGTTAATTAATTCTAATGCTTGCTCTAGTACTTCCTCTCCCTTCATCATTCCATAATGCTGAGGAGAAATCGCGTCAATGTTTTTACCATGCTCTTGCGCCGTTTTTCTTAGCTCTTCTAGCTGAAAACGTACTTGAGGCCCGAGAAGACAAACATCGTACTCTTTAATTGCATCTTCAAATGCATTCACTGACATCGCATCAATTTTGCATTCAATTCCTTTATTTTCAGCAGCTTGCTCCATTTTCTTAACAAGCATACTGGTTGACATCCCTGCGCTACAGCATAAAAGGATCTTTTTCATAGCCTTACTCCCGTTGTGTAAATTTCAACCTGCAAAAACTGTAGCAAAAATAACCAAGACAAAAAAGCGCAACCGGTTGCATTATTCGTGAACACAATCCCAATTTAGAAAATACCACCTATTTTTTTGTAATTATTTAGGTCTAGGATAAAAGTCATAAAATAATTTAAGACATCACATTAAGTTTCAAATTATCAATATTTTACTACTGACAACGTCGTTATTAATTTCTTAAAAGGAATAGAGAATGAAATTTAATAAATTGGCTATTGCAACGCTTGTAAGTGCCGCACTATCACAACACTCATTTGCTCAAACCGACTCTAAAGGCACAATTTATCTAACGTTTGATGATGGACCAATCAATGCATCTATTGACGTTATTCAAGTACTTAACCAGGAAGATATCAAAGCGACGTTTTACTTTAATGCTTGGCATTTAGATGGAATTGGTGATGAGAATGAAGACCGTTCCCTAGAAGCCTTAAAGCTCGCATTAGACACTGGTCATATTGTTGCGAACCACAGTTACGATCACATGGTGCACAACTGCGTGGATGAGTTTGGACCGAACAGTGCTGCGGAGTGTAATGCGACCGGGGACCACCAGCTTAACTCGTATCAAGACCCTGTTTACGATGCCTCAATGTTTACGGAAAACTTATCTGTGTTAGCAAAGTATTTGCCGAACATTACAAGCTACCCGAACTACAAGGCAACAGAGTTTGCTAGACTGCCCTACACCAACGGTTGGCGCGTGACGAAAGACTTCAAAGCAGATGGGTTATGTGCCACGTCTGATGACCTGAAACCTTGGGAACCAGGATATGTATGCGATACATCCAACCCATCCAACAGTGTAAAAGCAGCTATCGAGGTTCAAAATATCCTAGCGAATAACGGCTATCAAACTCACGGTTGGGATGTGGACTGGGCACCCGAAAATTGGGGCATTGAAATGCCAGCAAACAGCCTTACAGAAGCAGAAGCATTTCTTGGATATGTGGATTCCGCGTTAAACACTTGTGCACCAACAACGATTAACCCGATCAACTCCAAAGCTCAAGAGTTCCCATGTGGTACACCTTTACACGCCGATAAAGTTATCGTATTAACTCACGAGTTCCTATTTGAAGATGGTAAGCGTGGCATGGGTGCAACGCAAAACCTACCTAAGCTCGCTAAGTTTATACAGTTAGCAAAACAAGCGGGTTATGACTTCGACACAATGGATAACTACACACCGAACTGGCAAGTTGGTCATAACTACGACGCTGGCGATTACGTCTTACACCTAGGTACTGTATACCAGGCTGTAACAAACCATACTGCGCAACAAGATTGGGCACCGTCTCCAACCTCTAGCCTTTGGACAAATGCAGACCCAGCCACTAACTGGACTCAGAATGTTTCCTATAAACAAGGTGATGTGGTGACTTATCAAGGTTTGCGTTATCTAGTTGATGTACCGCACGTGTCCCAAGCAGACTGGACTCCGAACACTCAAAATACCTTGTTCACAGCTCTATAGGCTGTTCCTACTATCACCATGTAGTAGTTTGCGCGAGGCATACCCCTCGCGCTTTTTTGTTTTGAAGATCCAGATACAACAAAGCCCCGACTTTCATCGAGGCTCTGTCTTAAAATATGGTACCGGTGGACGGAGTTGATTGGACTGGCATTCCTGCCGCCACCGCGAAGGCAACGCTAACTTTCTTTTGATATTTACGAACACCTAAAACGACGAAAGGCCGCTATAAAAGCGACCTTTCTAATATGGTACCGGTGGGCGGACTTGAACCGCCACGCCCGAAGGCAACGGATTTTGAATCCGTCGTGTATACCAATTTCACCACACCGGCATCTTTGGGCTATTGCCCTTTGATGGTTGGCATTATACGTAAGCTTTTGACCTGCGCAAGCAGAAATACCTTAAATAACTATCGTTTGCTGATAATTTCGCCACAAAGTGTGACAAAGCTGTACTCATAAGAAACGTACGCTCCATTTTCTACTACTCTTCCAGATGAAAATGAGTATACGAAACTCTTTTTAAGTTCTATTCACTGTAATATCAGAAACATAACCATTCCCAATGCTCGACAACGCATTATGGAGCATCTCTGCGGCATCTTCTGCTTGCATGAAGTGACTCGTGTCCATCGTATTGCCGCTTGTTTTCCAGAATTCCGTATCCATTCCACCAGGATAAACCGCGATAATTTTCATAGGTTTTCCTTTTAGCTCCAAACGAACCGACTCAATTAATCCTTTGATGGCCCATTTCACTGCACAATACGTAGACTCTTGCGCTTTAGGTTGTTGCGCGGCTGTAGACATGATCATGACCACTTTTATTGGATGATCTTTGTAACGCTTTACTAACTCTCTTAGCACATGAACCGCAGAATTCAGGTTGTTATCAATCAACTTTTGAATCTCTTCCGGCTCCTGCTCTTCCAGTAAGCCAAAATAACCACTTCCCGCACTATGAATGACCATTTCAGGGGACTGTTTCACCCCATCAAAGAGCTGTTTCACATTTTGGTGCAATGAGAGGTTGCAAGCTTGATAACCAACGTTATGAGAGAGTTGTTTTGCTAGTGCGGATAGTTTTTCTGTATTTCTTCCTATTACATACGTCTCTTTGCCTTCCGCATCATAACGCTTTGCTAGTTCCGCCCCTAAGCCGCTACTTGCACCTGTAATTACAATCATGCGCTACCTCTTTTCAATCACATACTTTTAATTCATCTATCAATTAAGGTAACAGAATCGTTGTAATTCACACCTCAAGAGCACCATTCTTTGAAGCAAGCAGCTTTCTTACTTTCGTGATGCATGAAATATCAAGCAGAACGACGGGCATTTAACCTATGCTTAAGCAAGAATAACTTTCTGAATTTTCTATCGACTTTCTAGTGAGAACTGAATAGGAGCAAAGAATGACTGGGTCAAAATGGCAGTGGTTACTGAAACAGATGACACGAAAACTGTGGGTCCGGACGTCACTCTACGCATTACTAGCTGTTGCTACCGCCTTAATGTCGATTGTTTTAAACCAGTTCATTACTCTGCCCCCTGCCATCAACGTCAGCAAGGATTTGTTGAACAACATATTAAATATCCTCGCAACCTCCATGCTTGCAGTGACTACATTCTCTCTCAATATTATGGTCTCAGCGTACAGTGCCGCTAGTGCAGGGGTAACGCCGCGAGCGACAAAACTGTTGATGGAAGACAGCACAACACAAAATGCCTTAGCAACCTTTCTTGGCTCTTTTCTATTTAGTTTGGTAGGAATTATCGCGCTAGGTATTGGGGCCTATCATCAACAAGCACAAATTTATCTATTCATCGTGACTATCGCCGTAATCGTGATGATCATACTCACTCTGCTACGTTGGATTCAGCACCTTTCCGTACTAGGAAGGGTCAGTGAAACCACTTCATACGTAGAGCAAGCCTTGTTAGATGCGATAAGAAAACGGGGCAAAGAGCGCTGGCTAGGTGCTCACCCATGGAGCTACCCAGAGCATAAGCCCAGAGGAAGTAAACCTATTTTGAGCCAAGAAATTGGCTACTTACAGCATGTTGATATGCATCACCTCGATAGTATTGCTGAAGCAAACCAATGCACCATCTACCTTGAGCGACAACCGGGAAGTTTTGTGTACGTAGGTCAACCATTGGCTTTGGTTTGTGGTGAGTTGCCAGACGAAAGCGAAGTAACGGCAGCCTTCACGATTCGAACGGAGCGTTCATATGATCAGGACCCTCGCTTTGGTTTAGTCGTTATGGCGGAAATTGCCTCACGAGCACTATCTCCGGCTGTAAATGATAATGGCACCGCAATTGACGTTCTTGGGCGTTCTGTACGAGCACTTTCATTATGGGGAGACCTACTCAGTGAGCCGCCTACCAAAACTCGATATCCTAGACTATTTGTGCCCGCATTGAGCTGCCAGGATTTGTTTGATGATGTCTTTTTGCCGATAGCACATGATGGTGCAGCGCAACTCCAAATACAGATTCGCCTACAAAAGGCCTTGCTAGCTCTCTCTAGTATGCACCCTAAGTTATTTTTGTCACCAGCAATCAAGCTGTCAGAAAAAGCTTTAGAGCTTTCGTTAAGCCAACATTATACCGAAGATGAGAAACACCAACTCTCTCAGCTATCTAATCTGGTCACAGACCAAAGAGCCAATGGTTAAGAGAATCGAATTCAGTTGAAACATATTGCTGCACGGCCTCGTGTATCATGACATGTGCTGATAACGTAGGGCAGAAAAGTCACTTCGTTTATACACAATTAAAGACTCTGTGCGTTAGGTCTCTTTTCTCTTGGTGAGGGAATCTATATTCTGACGCACAATTTTTAAGGTAAGTGATGGAATAATGACAACGTCTACAACTCTTCCACCTGCTGGTCTCTTTCGTCGACTTGCAGCGTTGATTTACGACACATTGATTATTATCGCAATTGAAATGATGGCCGCTGGTATTGTTATGGCCGTTGTGTTTGCACTAAATGCAGCAGGATTGTTGAGCTATGGCGAGTACGCTGATGCCGCAGATATGCTCGGAAAGCACCCTGTATTGAGCCCTCTATTTACACTTTATCTTGCGGGTGTGTGGATATATTTCTTTGTGTTCTTCTGGACGCGAGCAGGACAAACTCTTGGGATGCGCGCTTGGAAGCTTCGAGTTCGCAATGCCAAAGACGGAGCACCAATTACGGTAACTCAAGCTCTGATTCGTATTTCGACATCTGGCTTTGGCTTGGCAAATTTGACTGTACCGATTGATCCGAAGAAACGTGGTTTCCACGACATTTGGGCCAAAACAGAGGTTGTTGTATTACCTAAGGCAAACTAACTTGTCTAGGAACACAAAAAAGGAAGGCGTAATGCCTTCCTTTACATTTGGTTCGGTAAAACTTGGTTTATTCGATGATGCTTCAGTTATAGCTTTCTTCGTAGTAGTGCAATCGCAATAGCTAAGAACACCAAACTCGGGGCCAAAGCACCAAACACTGGGGATATGCCATACACCAAGCTTAATGGGCCAAAGAACTCACTGGATATGTAAAAAGTAAACCCGGCAACCACGCCCGACAATACCCTTGCCCCCATGGTCACGCTTCTGAGTGGACCGAAAACAAAAGATAGCGCCATTAACATCATCACAGCAATTGAAAGCGGCTGAGTCAACTTACGCCAAAATGCCAACTCATAGCGAGATGCATCTTGTTCCGACGCTTTTAGGTAAGTCACATAATCATACAAACCGCTCAGTGACAGTTCTTCTGGCTTCACAGTCACCACTGCTAGCTTATCTGGTGCCAAAGAAGTGTGCCACTCCATCTGTTCGATGTCTTGCTTCGAAATTACGTTTTCATTTTCCATATCGGTAATTTGTACGTAGCGCATCAGCCAGTTGTTATCTTGTTGGTAGTCGACTTCTTCGGCGAAAATAACTTTTTGTAGATTCTTATCATCATCAAAACGCCACATATTTAAAGCATAAAGCTTGTCGTCTTCGACTTTACCTATAAAGATAAAGTCGTTTGCGTCACGAGCCCACACACCTGAGCGCACAGACACAATGCTACCACCTGATATCGCAAACGCACGTAAGTCACGGGCCATCTTCTGGGCCTCAGGAGCGCCCCATTGACCTAACGCCATAACGACAATCATGAGCGGGACGGCCGTTTTTAGTACCGATAACCCGATATCCAGCTTAGAGAAACCAGCAGCTTGCATCACCACCAACTCAGAGCTTGAAGCCAACATACCTAAGCCGATCAGGGCACCGAGTAATGCCGCCATTGGAAAGAACATTTCGATATCACGCGGCACACTGAGTAACACAAAGTACAACGCATGAGTGAGGTCGTACACACCTCGCCCTACTTTACGTAGCTGTTCTACATATTTGATGATGCCTGATAAGCCAACAAACGTCGCTAAAACCAAGGCAGTGGTAGAGATGATGGTTCTACCGATGTAAAGGTCTAAGATTTTGAACACAGCTTACGCGAGCCTCTTCTTGCGGAATTTGTCTTTTATTCGTCTAGCAGCAACGCTGTCCATCATATTCGCCATGATAGCAACAATCAGCAACATCGCATTGATTGGCCACATACCAATAGCAGCCGGGATGTCACCATCTTCTAATGCAGATTTGGTTGCACTGATCGCCAAGAAATACGCTAGGTAGATCAGAATCGCAGGCCCCATTTTGGCAAACCGTCCCTGACGCGGATTCACCGCAGACAAAGGAATAACGAGCATCGTTAAGAGTGGAATACACACAAATAACGAAATTCGCCATTGTAGCTCCGCTTGCGCCTCTGGATCTGGGTGACCTATCAAGTCAACCGTTGGGAATGCTTCCCAGTCTCGCCCTTTCTTTTTGACCTCACGTTGGCCGATAACACCTTCGTATTCATCGAATTTCGTGATCATATATTCAACGCGAGTAGGCACACCTTCATAACGCGTACCTTCTTTCATAGTGATGATCTGACGACCGTCCGAAAGCTCTTTTACCTCACCAGAAGATGAGAACATCACACTCGGTAACACCGAATCTCGAGGGCGCATCTGCGCAACAAAAACGTTGCTCAAGGTATTGTCTTTAATGTCATCGATGAACACAACCGATGAACCGTCTGGTGTACCTTGGAACTGACCTTTTTTAAGTAGGTCAACGCTGTTTTCTGACGCTACCTGCTCATAAAGCTGCTCAACGCGGTCTTGAGACCACGGCGATAGCCACAACGCATTGAAAGCCGCCACCGCTGAAGTAATCAACGCTAGGTATAAGGCCGCTTGAACCAAGAATTTATTACCAATACCTGTCGCGTTCATTACGACAATTTCGCTCTCTGCATACAGACGACCAAATGTGATCAATATGCCGATATACAGACTTAAAGGCAGCATTAACAGACCCATTGCTGGCATGTTCAAACCAACAATCGAGAAAATCAATCCAGCAGGAATATCCCCATCAGAAGCATCAGCAAGAACACTTATGAATTTCTGGCTTACAAACACCAAAAAAAGTACGAAAAAAATCGCAAATTGGCTCTTGAGTGTTTCGCGGATCAAATATCTAACAATAATCACGCTGAAATTACCTATACAAAACTTGTTTTTTTGGTCGAATCACTATAGTTTCCCGTTGAACCATTTATTTTTTTAAAAATTATAAACTAGATGTTAGTCGCTTAATCAGCTCTGCATGTAAGCCTGGAGCTAAAATTCAACAAGTAAGCGATCATTATCTAACATTTAGAGCAATTTGTCTTCAGGATGTAGGAGTACGCATGGAGTTCAGTGTAAAAAGTGGCAGTCCAGAGAAACAACGTAGCGCATGTATCGTTGTTGGTGTGTTTGAACCACGTCGCCTTTCTCCAGTAGCCGAACAACTTGATAAAATCAGTGACGGTTACATCAGTTCACTACTTCGCCGTGGTGATCTAGAGGGTAAACCTGGTCAGATGCTGCTACTGCATCAAGTACCAGGTGTTTTGTCAGAGCGCGTTTTACTTGTCGGTTGCGGCAAAGAGCGTGAACTTGGCGAGCGCCAGTACAAGGAAATCATTCAAAAGACGATCAGCACACTTAACGAGACAGGCTCAATGGAAGCGGTATGTTTCCTAACTGAACTGCATGTTAAGGGTCGTGATACATACTGGAAAGTGCGCCAGGCTGTAGAAGCGACTAAAGATGGTCTATACACATTTAATCAATTCAAGAGCGTGAAACCTGAGACTCGCCGCCCACTGCGCAAGCTTGTTTTCAACGTACCAACGCGTCGTGAATTGAACTTGGGTGAAAAAGCAATCACTCATGGTCTTGCTATCGCATCAGGTGTCAAAGCCTCAAAAGACCTTGGCAACATGCCGCCAAACGTAGCTAATCCAGCTTACCTTGCTTCTCAAGCTCGTCGTCTAGCGGACGATTACGAAACTGTAACCACCAAAATTATTGGTGAGCAAGAGATGGAAAAGCTGGGTATGACCTCTTACCTAGCAGTAGGCCGTGGTTCTAAAAACGAATCTATGATGTCTATCATCGAGTACAAAGGTAACCCTGACTCAGATGCAAAACCGATTGTGCTCGTAGGTAAAGGTCTAACCTTCGACTCAGGCGGTATCTCTCTAAAGCCGGGCGAAGGTATGGATGAGATGAAGTACGACATGTGTGGTGCGGCATCGGTATTCGGTACAATGAAAGCGCTAGCGAAGCTAAACCTACCAATCAACGTTATTGGTGTTCTAGCGGGCTGTGAAAACATGCCTGGCAGCAACGCTTACCGTCCAGGTGACATCCTAACGACCATGTCTGGTCAAACTGTAGAAGTTCTGAACACGGATGCTGAAGGCCGTCTTGTTCTTTGTGACGCACTGACTTACGTAGAGCGTTTCGAACCAGACTGCGTGGTTGACGTTGCAACGCTAACTGGTGCTTGTGTTATCGCACTAGGCCACCATATCAGCGGCGTAATCTCTAACCACAACCCTCTTTCTCATGAGCTAGTAAACGCTTCTGAGCAAGCGAGTGACCGTGCATGGCGTCTACCAATGGCAGACGAGTACCACGAACAGTTGAAAAGCCCGTTTGCGGATATGGCAAACATTGGTGGTCGCCCTGGTGGCACAATTACTGCGGGTTGCTTCTTATCTAAGTTCGCGAAGAAGTACAACTGGGCACACGTCGATATCGCAGGTACCGCGTGGAAATCAGGCGCAGCGAAAGGCTCAACGGGCCGTCCTGTCTCAATGCTTGTCCAATTCCTTTTGAACCGCAGCGGCCAAGAGACAGAAGAGTAATTTCTGAACAGAATCTAAAAGGGCCGCAAGGCCCTTTTTTATTATCCTAATTTTCTAAAATGAAAGTGGGACTTAAGATGGTCTTAGGAAGAGACCCAAGGCAAGTGAGAGAATGATGCAAACTGCAACCTTCTACATCATTAACGAAGAGAGCCCGCAAGCAACGGTGGCTGGCTTTGAAGAATACATCGTGTTTTTGGCTCAGCACTTTGCTCGCCAAGGCGCTAAAGTGTATTTAAACTGCCAAGACAAACCACACGCCGAGCAGCTCGCTGAAGCCTTTTGGCAAGTTGATGCAGACAAGTTCATGGCACATAACCTCGTAGGCGAGGGACCGAAATACGCCACCAATATTGAAATCGGCCATGAAGGTGTAAAACCTAATTGGAACCGTCAGCTGGTAATTAATTTGGCGGAAAATGAGACAACCTTTGCGAACAAGTTTGCTCAAGTGGTAGACTTCGTGCCCTGCGAAGAAAAAGCTAAACAACTCGCAAGAGAAAGATATAAAATTTACCGTCAAGCAGGTTACCAGCTGCAAACGATCGAAATTCAATATCCTTAACGGTCAATCCTTATAGTTAAGGCGATCTTGTTAAGATCCCTCACTTATAAAGATTGACTAAGATTCAACCATCAACGTATCCATTAAAAGAGCGCTATGGAAAAGACATACAACCCAACTTCAATCGAACAAGCTCTGTATCAGACTTGGGAAGAGAAAGGCTACTTTAAGCCACACGGTGACACTACTAAAGAATCATACAGCATCATGATCCCGCCACCGAACGTCACTGGTAGCCTACACATGGGCCACGCGTTCCAAGATACGATCATGGATACGCTTATCCGTTGTGAACGTATGAAGGGTAAAAACACCCTTTGGCAAGTAGGTACTGACCACGCTGGTATCGCAACTCAGATGGTTGTTGAGCGTAAGATCGCTGCAGAAGAAGGCAAAACAAAACACGATTACGGTCGTGAAGCTTTCATCGACAAAATCTGGGAATGGAAAGGCGAATCTGGCGGCACTATCACTAAGCAGCTTCGTCGTCTTGGCGCATCTGTAGACTGGGATCGTGAACGCTTCACGATGGACGATGGTCTATCTAACGCCGTTCAAGAAGTGTTCGTACGTCTATACGAAGACGATCTAATCTACCGCGGTAAGCGTCTAGTTAACTGGGATCCAAAGCTACACACAGCGATTTCAGATCTAGAAGTAGAGAACAAAGACACTAAAGGCCACATGTGGCACTTCCGCTACCCACTAGCAGATGGCGCAAAAACAGCGGATGGCAAAGACTACATCGTTGTTGCAACGACTCGTCCAGAGACCGTGCTAGGCGATACGGGTGTTGCAGTTAACCCAGAAGATCCACGTTACAAAGATCTTATCGGTAAAGAAATCATCCTTCCTATCGTTGATCGTCGCATCCCAATCGTGGGCGATGAGCACGCAGATATGGAAAAAGGTACTGGCTGTGTGAAAATCACACCTGCGCACGACTTCAACGACTACGAAGTAGGTAAGCGCCACCAGCTACCAATGATCAACATTCTGACTTTCGACGCGAACATCCGCGACTCAGCAGAAGTATTCAACACTAACGGCGAAGCAAGCGACGCTTACAGCACTGAGCTACCAGCTAAATACCACGGTATGGAGCGTTTTGCCGCTCGTAAAGCTATCGTTGCTGAATTCGACGAGCTAGGCCTACTTGAAGAAGTGAAAGATCACGATCTACAAGTTCCTTACGGCGACCGTGGTGGCGTGGTTATCGAACCAATGCTAACTGACCAATGGTACGTGCGTACTGCGCCTCTAGCGAAAACCGCAGTTGAAGCAGTAGAAAACGGCGACATCCAATTCGTTCCTAAGCAATACGAAAACATGTACTTCTCTTGGATGCGTGACGTTCAAGACTGGTGTATCTCTCGTCAGCTATGGTGGGGTCACCGCATCCCAGCTTGGTACGACAACCAAGGTAATGTTTACGTAGGTCGCACTGAAGAAGAAGTTCGTAAGAACAACAACCTAGAGTCAGTCATTGAACTTCACCAAGACGAAGACGTACTGGATACGTGGTTCTCTTCTGCACTATGGACGTTCGGTACTCAAGGTTGGCCAGAGCAAACTGACGATCTGAAAGTATTCCACCCTTCAGACGTACTAGTAACTGGTTTCGACATCATCTTCTTCTGGGTTGCGCGCATGATCATGATGACCATGCACTTCGTGAAAGACGAAAACGGCAAGCCACAAGTACCATTTAAGACGGTTTACGTTACTGGTCTAATCCGTGACGAAAACGGCGACAAGATGTCCAAGTCGAAAGGTAACGTACTTGACCCAATCGACATGATTGATGGTATCGACCTAGAGTCTCTCGTAGAGAAGCGTTGTGGCAACATGATGCAGCCTCAACTAGCGAAGAAGATCGAGAAGAACACTCGTAAGACGTTTGAAAACGGTATCGAAGCATACGGTACAGACGCACTGCGTTTCACTCTTGCAGCAATGGCATCAACAGGTCGTGATATCAACTGGGATATGAAGCGTCTTGAGGGTTACCGTAACTTCTGTAACAAACTATGGAACGCAAGCCGTTACGTAATGATGAACACAGAAGAGCAAGATTGTGGCTTCAACGGTGGTGAGATTGAATACTCACTAGCAGACAAATGGATCGAGTCTCAGTTTGAACTTGCAGCGAAAGCATTCAACAACCATATCGACAACTTCCGTCTAGATATGGCTGCGAACACGCTTTACGAATTCATCTGGAACCAATTCTGTGACTGGTACCTAGAGCTAACTAAACCCGTTCTATGGAAAGGTACTGAAGCGCAACAGCGTGGTACTCGCCGTACACTAATCACGGTACTTGAGAAGACTCTACGTCTGGCTCATCCTGTGATTCCTTACATCACTGAAACTATCTGGCAAAGCATCAAGCCACTAGTTGAAGGTGTAGAAGGTGAGACAATCATGCTTCAAGCACTGCCTCAATTCGACGAAGCAAACTTCAACCAAGAAGCGCTAGATGATATCGAATGGGTGAAGGCGTTCATTACCAGCATCCGTAACCTACGTGCTGAATACGACATCAACCCTGGTAAGCCGCTTGACGTTATGCTGAAAGCAGCAAATGCAGAAGATGCCTCTCGTCTAGAAGCAAGCAAGCAAGTACTGATGTCACTAGCGAAGCTAGAAGCAGTACGCGTGCTTGAAGCTGGCGAACAAACTCCAGCGTGTGCAACGGCACTGGTTGGCAAGTCTGAGCTGATGATCCCAATGGCGGGTTTGATCGACAAAGATGCAGAGCTTGCTCGTCTAGATGGCGAAATCAAGAAGACGCACGGCGAAATCAAGCGTATCGAAGGCAAACTTGGCAACGAAGGCTTTGTAGCGAAAGCACCTGAAGCTGTTGTTGCTAAAGAGCGTGAGAAGCTTGAAGGCTACAAAGAGACACTAGCTAAGCTAGAAGAGCAGAAGACAACGATCGCTGCACTTTAAGCCTCCGTGAAAGAGAAGAATTAACACTTCTCACTTTGAATCCAAAGGTTGGCCATCATGGTCAACCTTTTTTGTATATCTTTCACCAAAAACCATCATCAATAGCTTTCCCCTATCGCAACAATACTCATCATCCATTAGCATTAATGAGAATTATTATCGATAATGAACTCATCGAAACAAACACGATTGAGTAATTATCATGAAAAAGACACTAACTTTCGCAGCACTGCATTTTACTATCGCATTTAGTGTCGCTTACGTACTCACAGGCGACATTCTAATTGGTAGTTTAATTGCCATGATTGAGCCTTCAGTGAACACCGTAGCCTTCTACTTTCATGAAAAGGCATGGGCAAAAGTCCCAGCACTTAAAGCTCGTCAGTGGATGACCAAATTAAAAACCGCAAGCTTTGCGACCGTGCACTTCAGCGTCGCTTTTACCGTGGTTTACTTACTAACAGGTGATGCATTCGTCGGCGGCGTAATGGCGATGCTAGAGCCGAGTTTGAACACGGTGGTTTACTACTTCCACGAGAAAGTATGGATGCGTAAATCATCAGAAAAAGCTCCAGCACCGCAGTTTTGTTTACATCACCACGCTTAAACATGGAGGCTCACTACGTCTCCTAACGAGAAAAATGACATTTACCATTGACAAGGTTGCGCACCGCAATTAATTTAATTGCGATGCGCAACTTTATTTTTAGAGGTAAGTGATAATGAACGCTCGTCAACTTCGACACTACTCCCGTCAAGCCGTCCGATTGCTTGGTATGCTTGATAAACAATGCGGCGATGTCGCTCTCACTCCAGTGCAAGCGCACGCATTGGGTGAAATCCAATTGCAGCCATTGACCATCAATCAGCTGGCACAGCAGCTTAATGTCGACAAGTCCAACGCGAGCCGAACCGTTACTGGTTTGATTAAATTAGGTTTGGTCGAGAGCATCGAAAACCCAAAAGACAAACGTAGTCAACTCGTAGCGATTACAGAGCAAGGCCAACAGGCGTTATCGCAATTGGACCAACAGCAAAACCACTTCTTTGAACAGCTGCTTACCCAACTCGATGACAGCGAGCAAGAGCAACTCAAACTTGGTCTAGAGACTTACCTAAAAGGGCTAACAAAAGTGTGTCAGGCTGAGGAATACGTTCTTCGACCTCTTACTAAAGCAGACAACCCGCAAGTCGCAGATGTGATTCGTAAAGTCTCTGCAGAATACGGCTTAACCGCAGACAAAGGTTATGGTGTGGCCGATCCAACGCTTGATGATATGTATTCGGTTTACAATCAATGCGGGGCCGCCTACTGGGTCATTGAACATCGCGGAGAGATCGTTGGTGGCGGTGGCTTTGCCCCTTTAGCTGGCGAGCCAAATGTGTGTGAACTACAAAAGATGTACTTCTTACCTCAAACACGAGGGCACGGTTTAGCCAAACGCATCGTCGCATTGAGCTTACAATTGGCGAAACAATTTGGGTATCAGCAGTGCTATTTAGAGACAACTGAATGTCTGAGAGAAGCGGTAAGCTTGTATGAAAAGCTAGGCTTTGAGCATCTCGATACCCCGCTTGGACAAACAGGGCATGATGCATGTGAAGTAGTGATGCTTAAAACACTGTAATAAAGAGCATTACTAAGAGTTAAAGCACAACATGGGTAACACAAAGCTCCTGGCTCAAGGCAACAGTGAAGTTTTGGTGCTGCCCATCCAACTCAACAGACAACTGGTAGAGATCACTTGGATCAGGATCAGTAAGATCGGCATACTTTGGCGCTTCGATCTGGAATAAAGCGCTCGCATGCTCCGCTCGGACATCAATAGGAATATGGTAAGTCATACCATTAAACTTAACCGATGCAGAGACCAGACCCGGCGCAAAAGTTTGATAGTACAAGTCTACTTTAAACTCGCAACCACCACCGTGGTGCCAAATCTGCTCGGTTGCCACGCGGTCTAAACGTACATTGCGAATGAACTGCAGATACGGTTCTTGCCATACCCCTAAGCGCTCGTCACTCTTTTGGTATTCATGATCTGCAAGTGAACACAACTCCGGTTTATCCTCATCCAACAGAAGATCTTCTTCTTCCTCAAGGAATAGGATCTCAAAACGGTTGCGCCCCATCTGCATGAACGGGCGAATGTCTTTCTTGTAGACATTTTGAGAACCGTCACAGTCAAACAATGCTACTCCGTTCAAACGCACTTCTGCATGGTAATCCACACCACCCAACACCATTTCTACCGCTGGGAATGCCATCATGGATTCGTCCACTTCAATGTCATGCATCAGGTGCCACTCTTGCTGACGAATTGCTTCTTCTGTCAGTTCAGCTGGCAATACCTGACTCAAAGGAGCAGGGAAAGTAATGTCATCCTGTGGGATAGAAAGGTCCGTCAGTGGAGAGACTTGCCATAAACCGGCGAGTGAGAGTTGCATATACACCTTGAGCTAGATCAATTTTCACGCATTATAGGGAGAAATCCCCTATAAACTCAATGTGAATTATTTATCGTCTCCACATTCGTCAGTTTTTCAAGGTATAAAAAAACCAGCGTTAAACGCTGGTTTTTCCAAAAGTAGTGAGCTTTGATTACTCGCCGTCTTCATCTTCTTCAGGGTAAAGCGCATCTTCGCCTTCGTAGTACGTACCCCAACCGTCATAGATGATGTCGTATTTTTCTGCCAAGTGAATCAATTTTTCAACTTGCGCATCAATTGCTTCTGCGTCAAGTGCGGACTCCATAGTCGCATCACAGCAAAGCAACTTGTTACCATCTTCATCTTCAGTTTCTTCTGCTTCAAGAACTTCAAAGCCCATCTTGAATGCTTCAACTACCGCTTTTTCTAGCGTGTCAAAATCTTCTGCAAACAGGTGGTGCTCAATTTCGTATAGCGAATCTGGATCGCTGCCATCTTCTAGCAATGCTGCAATGATATCGCGAGTCTCTTCCTTTTGAATCTCAATTAATTCTTCTACTGATAGATATTCATCTTCGTGAGACATGTTTTGGCTCCAGATTAGTTACTTGATGGAAACACAATACCCGATACTGAGTATGCTGATCCGGTGAAATATGGCATGGATTGCGATGAAAAGCCACAAACAAACATCATACCACTGCGATTCTTATCGGTTATTTGAATCTAAATATTAAACCGACCACACAAAGAAACAAAAAATTAACAAAGAATGGCATTTTTTAATATTCAGAACATCCTAATTGACACTTAATGTGGTTATTTTCTCTTTCTATGCGTGTTTATGATGCTTTCTTGAATACACTCACGTGTAAAACGAAGAAGCATAACGAATAAATTCACTTTAATAATGCATAGTTTAGAATAAAAATGCACGTTTTATGCACTGTGCGTGTATTCTTTCTCAACGGGAAAATTAGAATAAAAACGCACGCACTCTAATTTTAGTAAAATAGCATTTATATCTAATAATAAATTTCATAAGAATCAAAATAAAAATAAAAAACTCACAAAACCAGAAACACCAGAATATAAACAAAGCTTGATAACTTGCATCTTTCTAGGAAGCTTGTCATAACTAATGGCTGGAAAATTTGTAAGGATACAAAATGAGCAAGCTGTACGTTGGATCAGAAGTTGGTCAACTTCGACGAGTTCTATTAAATCGCCCTGAACGCGCCCTAACCCACTTAACTCCGTCAAACTGTCATGAGTTGCTATTTGATGACGTTCTTGCTGTAGAAGCGGCAGGTGAAGAGCACGATGCATTCGCACGTACGCTGCGCGAGCAAGACGTTGAAGTGCTTCTCCTCCACGATTTACTGGTCGAAACCCTCGCCGTTCCAGAAGCAAAACAATGGCTGCTGAACACTCAGATTTCTGACTTTCGCTACGGGCCAACATTTGCGCGAGACCTACGCCAATACTTTTCAGAAATGGATGATGAACATCTTGCCTGCATCTTTTTAGGTGGCTTAGCTTACTCAGAGCTACCGATCTCCTCATCTTCTATGCTGCCAAAAATGAAGCGTCCTCTCGACTTTGTTATTGAGCCACTGCCTAATCACCTCTTTACTCGTGATACCTCATGTTGGGTTTATGGTGGTGTATCGCTCAACCCAATGATGATGCCTGCACGCCAACGTGAAACAAACCACTTACGTGCAATTTATCGTTGGCACCCAATTTTTGCTGGCCAAGATTTTATCAAATACTTCGGTGACGATGATCTGCATTATGATAATGCGAATGTCGAAGGCGGTGATGTGTTGGTTATTGGTAAAGGTGCAGTTCTTATCGGTATGTCTGAGCGTACGACTGCTCAAGGTGTAGAGAACCTTGCAGCGAGCCTATTTAAAGCAGGCCAAGCTACCGAAGTTATTGCAATTGATCTGCCTAAACACCGCTCATGTATGCATTTAGACACTGTGATGACCCATATGGATGTAGATACTTTCTCTGTCTACCCAGAGATCATGCGCAAAGATCTCGACACATGGCGCTTAACACCAAAAGGCAACGGTGAAATGCATGTTGAAGCCTCACATAACTATCTGCACGCGATTGAGTCCGCTCTTGGCTTAGATCAGCTGAAAATCATCACCACTGGTGGCGACAGTTATGAAGCGGAACGCGAACAATGGAATGATGCCAATAACGTTCTAACTGTAAAACCGGGCGTAGTAATTGGTTACGAACGCAACGTATACACCAACGAAAAATACGATAAAGCTGGCATCAAAGTACTGACAGTACCTGGTAACGAGCTTGGTCGTGGTCGCGGTGGCGCTCGCTGTATGAGCTGTCCAATAGAACGAGACGATATATAACTTACTCGTCCCTTTACATTAGGCGAATCAAAACTAAGGTTGATGTGAATACATCAACCTTTTTTAGCTTCAGTTGAAAATAATTATTCACAATAAAAGCATTTATATGTTTTAATGGATTCTATTAATCTAATCACATGTACTAAGGGACGAGCTATGGCTTTCAATTTACGTAACCGCAACTTTTTGAAGCTATTGGACTTCTCAACCAAAGAAATCCAGTTTTTGCTCGAACTGTCTGCAGAGCTGAAAAAAGCTAAATATGCAGGAACAGAGCAGAAGACACTTCAAGGTAAAAACATCGCACTAATCTTTGAGAAATCTTCGACTCGTACCCGATGTGCGTTTGAAGTCGCTGCCTTTGACCAAGGTGCTCAAGTCTCTTACATCGGCCCTTCTGGCTCGCAGATCGGTCATAAGGAATCGATGAAAGACACCGCTCGTGTTCTTGGTCGTATGTACGACGGGATTGAATACCGAGGCTTTGGCCAATCCATTGTTGAAGAGCTTGGTACTTATGCTGGTGTTCCAGTGTGGAATGGTTTAACGGATGAGTTCCACCCAACCCAGATCCTTGCTGACTTCCTGACCATGCAAGAGCACGGCCGTGGTAAACAGCTACATGAAATAACCTTCGCTTACCTAGGTGATGCACGCAACAACATGGGTAACTCACTTATGGTGGGCGCAGCGAAAATGGGCATGGATATTCGCCTTGTCGCGCCAAAAGCGTTCTGGCCTGAAGAAGAGCTCGTGGCAACTTGTCAAACTATCGCGCAACAAACCGGTGCAAAAATCACGTTAACAGAAAGCGTTGAGGAAGGTGTGAAAGGTTGTGACTTCCTATACACCGACGTTTGGGTGTCTATGGGTGAGTCTGCCGAGGCATGGGATGAACGTGTAGCGTTAATGACACCTTATCAAATCAATATGGACGTGATTGAGCAAACGGGTAATCCACATGTGAAATTCATGCACTGCCTTCCAGCTTTCCACAATGATGAAACCACCGTCGGCAAAGAAGTCGCTGAAAAATACGGTATGAAAGGCCTTGAAGTAACAGAAGAGGTATTTGAATCGGAATACTCCATCGTATTCGACGAAGCTGAAAACCGTATGCATACCATCAAAGCCGTGATAGTTGCGACGCTAGGAAGCTAAACCAGTGCGCAAAAACAGCCGATAAAAACCATGATGTAATCGCTTGCGCTCACGAAAGTTAAGCGTATAATGCTCGGCAATTTGTCTGAGGATTAAGAAATGACCACGCTGATTGCTGACGTAAAAACGCGATTTGCTCTCGCTAAGCGACTACGCTTACGTGGTGTTATTTTCGTTAATTCTATTGAATTTTAAAACCTCCCCATTGGGGAGGTTTTTTTATGTCCAAAATTCCTTTCGGTTATTTGGATGTAGTCATCAATGTTATAGGGAAGAAGATCATGGCGAACTCGCTTTACCAGAAGCACATCATCTCTATTCCAGAGCTTTCACGCGAAGAACTGGAACTTATCGTAGAAACAGCAGGTAGCCTTAAAAAAGCACCTCGACCAGAACTGATTAAAAACAAAGTCGTTGCAAGTTGTTTCTTTGAACCATCAACACGTACACGTTTATCGTTTGAAACAGCGATTCAGCGCATTGGTGGTGACGTGATTGGCTTTGATAATGATGGTAATACCTCTCTGGCGAAAAAAGGCGAAACACTCGCAGATTCAGTACAAGTCATATCTTCTTACGTCAATGCCTTTGTGATGCGTCATCCACAAGAAGGCGCCGCTCGCTTGGCATCTGAATTTTCAAATGGCGTGCCAGTGATCAACGCGGGCGACGGTGCAAACCAACACCCAACTCAAACGCTACTCGACCTATACACCATCGCGGAAACACAAGGGCGTCTAGACAACCTGAACGTCGCATTCGTAGGTGACCTAAAATATGGCCGCACAGTGCACTCACTGACTCAAGCCTTAGCAAAGTTTAACAACATCCGCTTCTTCTTTGTTGCACCAGATGCGCTGGCAATGCCAGATTACATCTGCGAAGAACTAGACGAATCTGGCATTCAATATAGCCTACACACAGACATGGAAAGTGTGATTCCTGAACTGGATATTCTGTACATGACACGCGTACAGAAAGAACGTTTTGACGAATCGGAATACGCACATATTAAGTCGGCTTACATCCTAACGGCGGCACTACTAGAAGGCGCGCGTGAGAACTTGAAAGTGCTGCACCCACTACCACGTGTGGATGAAATCACAACTGATGTTGATAAAACGCCTCATGCTTACTTCTTCCAGCAAGCTCAAAATGGCGTGTATGCTCGCCAAGCACTGCTGGCGCTTGTTCTAAACGAAACACTGTAATCGAGGGGAAAAATCATGGCTAAAGAAACTCAATTGCAGGTAGAAGCAATCAAAAATGGTACGGTCATCGACCACATCCCTGCGCAAATCGGCATCAAAGTATTAAGACTGTTCGATATGCACAATTCATCACAACGCGTAACGATTGGACTGAACTTGCCATCATCAGCACTCGGTCATAAAGATCTACTCAAAATCGAAAATGTGTTTATCAATGAAGAGCAAGCGAGCAAGCTAGCGTTGTATGCTCCTCACGCGACCGTGAATCAAATCGAGAATTATGAAGTGGTGAAAAAGCTCGCGTTAGAGCTTCCTGAGCGCATCAATGATGTATTTGAATGCCCAAATTCAAACTGTATTTCTCATAATGAACCAGTAGAAAGCAGCTTTAGCGTGTTCGAGAAAAAACAAGAAATCCGCCTAAAGTGTAAATACTGCGAGAAAGTGTTCTCACGCGAGATCGTAACCGAGCGATAAACACGCCGCACGACTAGGCTGTGATACGTTTAAAATACCCTGCAATGCCAGGGTATTTTGCTCTTTACCTACCGAGGGTTTAGAGGCAAACTGAGAATCTTTATTCCCTACAACTGATGGAAAAAATCAAATGACGAAAGTACTTCACACTGAGTCTGCACCAGCAGCAATCGGTCCTTACGTTCAAGGCGTAGATCTAGGTAACATGGTTCTTACTTCAGGCCAAATCCCAGTAAACCCAGCGACAGGTGAAGTGTCTGCTGATATCGCAGAACAAGCTCGTCAGTCTCTAGAAAACGTAAAGGCTGTAGTTGAATCTTCAGGTCTTAAAGTATCTGATATTGTAAAGCTAACGGTTTTTGTTAAAGACCTAAATGACTTTGGCACAGTGAACGAAGTTTACGGCAAGTTCTTTGATGAGCACGGCGTAGCAAACTACCCTGCACGCTCTTGTGTAGAAGTGGCTCGCCTACCAAAAGATGTTGGCATCGAGATTGAAGCAATCGCTGTTCGCAAATAATTGCACTTGCTGACAAACAATAAAAAACGGGTAGCTCAGGCTACCCGTTTTTTATTGTCTTTTCGTGATGATATCGCAGTAAAACTTAAGCAGCGTTGCGCTGTTTGACTTCTTCATCTAACGATTCAAGCTTCTCTTTCATCTGTTCACGACAGATATTCGCTAACTCGCGAATGCCCTCTTTACCATAGCCTTCAGTGCTGATTGGAGGTAGCATTTCAACAATCACATGACCATTGTTCCAACGGTTCAGCTTAATTTTATTCGTCGAGCTACATACGATAGGAATGATTGGCACACCTGCACCAATTGCCGCATGAAAAGCACCTGTTTTGAATGGCAGCAAACCACGTCCACGAGAACGCGTGCCTTCTGGGAACATCCACACCGAAACATCACTTTCTTTCATGCTGCTCACGACCTGATCGATAGTACCTTTTGCTTTAGAACGATTCGCTCGGTCAATCAGAATGTTACCCGTAAGCCAGTAAAGCTGACCAAACAGTGGCATCCAAGCCAAGCTCTTTTTACCTACTGTCACAACTTTCGGAGTCACAGCCGCAGAAACAGTAAACATGTCCCAGTTGTTCTGGTGGTTAGCAATGTAAACATGTTGGCCGCGTGAATACGCATCTTCAGGGATACGCAACTCTAACTTAATCCCAAACACACGAGACATCTTGGCAAACAAACGGCCAAAAGTGAAAACGTGCTTAGGGTTTCTAGGGCTTAATAGGCAGTAACCACAACCACCAATAAACATAACAATCGCAAAGATAGCGACAGCAAATACACGTAACAGTGCAATCATTCTTGTTCTCCAGGAACCGGCTTTTGCCAGATACAGCTATTAATATCTCTCTTTCCATAAAGGGAAAATATGGTCATGAGAGTGATATAAAAAAGCCGAAACTCAGGTTTCGGCTCTCTTGATATCCAAGTTACCTGCGGTGCAGTTTAACTTGCCTAGCTCACTCGCTCAATATTTGCGCCAAGTGCAGCCAGTTTATTTTCGATTTTGTCGTAACCACGGTCGATATGGTAAATACGATCAACGACGGTTTCGCCTTTAGCAATGCAACCTGCAATAACCAAACTAGCCGAAGCTCGTAGATCGGTTGCCATCACTTGCGCACCGCTAAGTGACTCAACATCACCACAGATAACCGTATTGCCTTCGATCTCAGCTTTAGCGCCCATACGCATGAGTTCTGGTACGTGCATAAAGCGGTTTTCAAAGATAGTCTCAGTGATTACGCCGCCACCTTTCGCCATCATGTTCAGTAGCGTAAATTGAGCTTGCATATCCGTCGGGAAACCAGGATGTGGCGCAGTACGTACACTTACCGCTTTTAGCTCGCGGTCGGTCATATCAACGGAGATCCAATCTTCACCCGTTTCGACAAGCGCGCCAGCTTCTTCCAGCTTGGCGAGAACCGCTTCAAGCAAATGAGCATTAGTGTTGCGACATACCACTTTACCGCCAGATACCGCTGCTGCGACAAGGAATGTTCCCGTCTCAATACGGTCAGCAACCACGTTGTGTTTACAACCGCCTAGGCGCTCAACACCTTCAATCGTAATGGTATCTGTGCCAGCGCCAGAGATTTTTGCGCCAAGCTTATTTAGGAAATCAGCGGTATCGACGATTTCAGGCTCACGCGCAGCGTTATCTAGTGTTGTTGTGCCTTCCGCCAGCGCTGCGGCACACATGATGGTGATCGTCGCGCCTACGCTGACTTTATCCATCACGATGTGCGCGCCTTTTAGACGACCATCCACTTCTGCTTTCACATAACCATCTTCTAATGTAATGGTTGCGCCAAGCTGCTCTAAACCAGAAATATGCAGATCCACAGGACGAGCGCCAATAGCACAACCGCCTGGTAAAGAAACCTGACCTTGACCAAAGCGCGCCACCAAAGGACCCAAAGCCCAAATAGAAGCACGCATGGTTTTCACCAAATCATAAGGCGCACAGTATTCTGTAATACTGCTTGGATCAACATGAACAGAGCCATTGCGGCTTACTTTCGCGCCTAAACGCTTAAGCAATTCCATGGTTGTATCGATATCACGAAGGTGTGGTACGTTTGCCACTTCTACTGGCTCTTCCGCCAAGATAGACGCAAATAAAATCGGCAGTGCTGCGTTTTTTGCACCTGAAATGGTCACTTCACCAACTAGTGGTTTATCTGACCCAATAACTCGAAACTTTTCCATCAATAAACCTTAAAGCGACATCAATTTCTTATCACGAGCCCACTCTTCTGGTGTGAACGCTTTGATTGATAATGCGTGAATGTCGTTACGCTGGATGTATTCCATCAGAGGAGCATAAATTAGCTGCTGCTTCTTAACGCGGCTCATTCCATCGAAACAAGCATCAACAGCAACCACTTCATAGTGGCTACCTTCACCTTTCACATGCACTTCTTGAAGGTTTAGTGCTTCTTCTAATAACTGTTGTACTTTTGCGCTATCCACAATTTACCCCTGATAATTCTGTATGTGTTTGGCCACTAAAGATTCAACATTGCTCAGTTGAAACAAAGTGCGCAGTTGCGCCGGCACGAAACTGAGCATTATATGACAGTTTTGCTTTTTTGCATGCTCTAATAAGTGGATTAACATCACCATTCCTGCAGAGTCGACGCGCTCTATCTCTTTTAGCGAGCATTCCAGCTCCGATTGAGCAGGTTGCCATTGCTGTGCATACGCCCACAATGAAGGCACTGTATCTCTATCAAGTGCCCCTGTTAGCTTAAGAATGTTTTGATCCAATTGCCACTGAGCGGGAGTCTGGGCCATTATTTCTTAGCCTCGAAGCGGATCGGTTCTGCGGCCAATTTTTCTAGGTCTTTAGCAACAGATAGAATACCTTCTTGACGAATTTTACTGTTCCATTCGGATTGTTTACTAGAAAGCAAACTAATGCCCTCTGCAATCATATCGAATGCTTCCCACTCACCAGACTGGTTGTCTTTACGCAGTTTAAACTCAAGTTTGATGTTTGGACGCGGAGTATCGATGATATCAACTTTAATGCTTGTAATACGCTTAGAGTCATCAATGCTAGGCTCAGGACCAAACTCAATTTTTTGGTCAGAGTATTGCGTCAACACTTGTGCATAAGACGCAATCAGGTACGCACGAAATGCATCGATAAACTCAAGTACATCTTCACGCTTAGCACCTTTTAAGTTTGGACCAAGAAGTTTTAACCCTGCATAGCGGTAGTTGACGTAAGGCATTAGCTCTTCTTCAACGATCACTTTAAGTAAATTTGGATCTTGTTTGATTTTCGGCTGTTCGGCTTTCAATCTTTCGAACGTGACTTCAGCTACCTGCTTCATCATCTTATAAGGTTCAGTTTTATCCACCTCTGCTGCTGTTGCTCCAAATACGCTAAACACAGCACAAACTGAAAGTAGTAATCTCGCTAACATAGTTATTCCTTACTTGAGTCGTCTGAACCACCTACGCTGTATAGTACTTGACCAATTAAGTCTTCAAGCACAAGCGCCGATTTGGTGTCTTCGATGGTATCACCATCCACCAGCATGACTTCATCATCAAAAACGAAGCCAGGTACTAAACCAATGTATTGCTCACCAATCAGGCCAGATGTCAAAATTTGTACGCTCGACGTTTCTGGGAACTGATTGTATTTACTATTGATAGATAGTGTTACAACTGGCAATAAGTTGTCTGGGTTAAGCGAAATACTACTTACTCGACCAATCACAACGCCCCCCACTTTTACGGGCGAACGAACTTTTAAACTGCCAATATTATCGAACTCGGCTTTGAGGGTATAAGTATCACCAGAGCCAATGCTTTTTACGTCAGCAACTTGAAAAATCATCACAAGAATCGCGCAAATTCCCGCTAATACAAAGCTGCCAACCCATAATTCAGTTTTACGTGTTTGTTGCATGATTAATTCCCAAACATCAATGCGGTCAGTACAAAGTCTAATCCTAGTACTGCTAAAGAAGAATGCACAACAGTGCGCGTAGTTGCTCGGCTGATCCCTTCCGATGTTGGAATAGCATCATAACCGTTAAATAGAGCGACCCAAGTAACCGTAATTGCAAACGCAAAACATTTGATCATACTGTTACCAATGTCTTGCCCTAGCTCAACAGAGGACTGCATCGCTGACCAAAAACTGCCGTGATCAACGCCTTTCCAGTCAACACCAACAAGCTGAGCGCCCCAAATTCCCACAGCCATGAAAATCATAGCCAGTAAAGGCATTGAGATAACCCCAGCCCAAAACCGTGGTGCAATCACTCGTTTCAATGGGTCTACCGCCATCATTTCAAGGCTAGACAGTTGTTCCGTTGCTTTCATTAGACCTATCTCTGCGGTTAACGCAGAACCGGCACGACCAGCAAACAAAAGTGCAGTAACAACGGGTCCTAATTCACGGAGTAACGAAAGCGCTACCATTTGCCCCAAACTGCCTTCTGCGCCGTAATCCACCAACACAACATAGCCTTGTAGACTCAAAACCATTCCAATGAACAGACCAGATACGACGATGATCGCCAGCGACTGAACACCAACAGAATAAAGTTGCTTAACAAGCAGAGGAAAGCTTCTGATCGGTTGTGGCTTAGAAAATAGCGCCCCAATCAACATGAAAGTCGCACGACCAAATGCTCCGCAAATAGAAAGCGTGCGTCGACCCAGCGAGGCGACAAAGTGAATGAAGTTATCGACCATCAAATAAGTCCTTTTCGATACTTTGAGAAGGGAAACGAAACGGTACAGGACCGTCGGCATCACCTTGTAAGAACTGCTGGACACGAGGATCAGAGTTTTGAGTCAGCTCTTCTGGCGTACCATAGGCGATGATTTTTCCATCGGCCATCAGGTATACCCAGTCAGCAATACTCATGACTTCAGGTACGTCGTGAGAAACCACAATAGAGGTCAAACCTAACGCTTGGTTTAGATTGCTAATTAGCTCAACCAAAACGCCCATAGTGATTGGGTCTTGCCCCACAAACGGCTCATCGTACATGATCAGATCAGGATCAAGTGCGATTGCACGAGCCAAAGCAGCGCGTCTTGCCATACCACCTGAAAGCTCACTCGGCATTAATTGCGCCGCGCCGCGCAGACCGACAGCTTCGAGCTTGAGTAACACCATGGTGCGAATCAAATCTTCCGATAAATCGGTATGCTCTCTCAATGGAAAGGCGACATTATCAAAAACATTCAAATCAGTGAATAAAGCCCCTGACTGGAACAACATGCTCATTTTCTTTCGAGCATGGTAGAGTTTTTTACGCGAGAGAGAGGGAATATTGTCGCCATCAAACCAGATCTCTCCTTGCTCGGGATACAACTGACCACCAATCAAACGCAGCAGTGTTGTTTTACCAATTCCCGATGGTCCCATAATGGCCGTCACTTTGCCCTCAGGAACATGCAGATCAATATCATCAAAGATCATGCGTTCTCCCCGTGAAAAAGTGAGGTTGTTCACGGTGACTAAATCGTTGTTCGACATATCATCTCTTCTACTGTAGGAGCGTTGCAACTCACGGAATCATCAAGCAGATACTCATCGGAGTTGAATTCTACGTTTAATAAAGTAACGTCGGTACATTTATTAGGCTGCAATCATAAGCACATTGGCGTTGAATTTAAAGCACTGTTCAATTAAATAAAGTCGAGTATATCCCTGCAATTTCTCATGGTTTATGACCGAATTAGCACGAAGTGTTTAAATCCTAGACCAGAATTGCTCATTTAAATGAGTGAGATTTACATACATTTTCGTTACTAACCTTTAATTTATTCTTCGTTTATCTTCCATTTTAGGCCGCAAAAGGTCAAAATTAGCGGTTATTCATTTTACTTATTTAATACTTAGGAATTCTCATGCTCGAAGCCGTTGCGTTGCTTATAGTCGGTCTTGTTTTGCTTGTTTGGAGTGCAGATAAACTTGTTTTTGGCTCTGCAGCGATAGCCCGCAACGTCGGTATTTCCCCGCTTGTCATCGGCATGACAATCCTCGCGATGGGCTCATCCGCCCCTGAGATGATGGTATCTGCAACCGCTGCTTGGGATGGCAAAACAGATACAGCGGTGGGTAACGTATTAGGCTCAAACATAGCGAACATTGCGTTAATCCTAGGTATTACAGCGCTGATCAAGCCTTTGTCGATTAGCTCCGCCGTCATCCGCCGAGAACTTCCACTCATGATAGCCGTAACCGTACTCGCTGGTATTCTGCTTTGGAATAGCCATCTCGGTTTTTATGAGGGTGTCTTATTGTTTGTACTCTTTGGGGCATTTTTATTTGCTATGTTGCAAATCAGCCGCAAAGAGCAAAAATCAGGTGATGTTTTTCTTGATGACCAAGAGTCAGAGATCCCAGAAGGCGTCAGTAACCCTAAAGCAATCATGTGGGTGGTTATTGGCTTGATACTGCTTCCTTTGGCAGCCAGCATGCTGGTTGATAACGCGGTAATCATTGCTAAACACTTTGGTATGAGCGACCTTGTTATCGGCCTAACTATTATCGCCATTGGCACTAGCCTGCCTGAACTAGCCGCATCACTTGCGGGAGTTTTAAAGGGTGAAGACGACATGGCTGTCGGTAACATTATCGGGTCGAATGTGTTTAACATTCTGGCGGTAATGGGGATTCCTGGCATCATTAATCCATCAGTGCTCAGTGAGTACGCGATGGGCCGTGACTTCTGGGTCATGTTAGGCGTTTCATTGTTACTTGTCGCGATGTGTTTGGGTAAATCGCGCAGTATTAACCGTATTGAAGGTGCCATCTTGTTTGTGTGCTTCTTAGGTTACCAAGTGTACTTATTCGCAAACATGACCGCTTAATTACCACGATCAATAAGTAGAGATCTGATATGTCCAATCAATTTGATTTTCGCGCTGCTGCTAAACAAGTTCTTGATATCGAAGTTGCTGCTCTGCAAGAGCTAGATACCTACTTTGATGATCAATTTGAAAAAGCGTGTGAACTTATCCTTTCCAACAACGGCAAAGTTGTCGTTATGGGTATTGGCAAGTCAGGCCATATTGGTAACAAGATTGCCGCCACTCTGGCAAGCACTGGGACTTCGGCGTTTTTCGTTCATCCAGGCGAAGCCGCACATGGCGACTTGGGTATGATCAGCCCTGGTGACATTGTGCTGGCAATTTCTAACTCTGGTGAATCAAACGAAATTCTGTCTCTATTTCCAGTATTAAAGCGCCTGAATATTAAGATCATCAGCATGACAGGTAAGCCAGAATCAAATATGGCCAAGCTGTCTGACTTACACCTGCAAATTACGGTACCTCAAGAAGCTTGTCCGTTAGGCCTGGCGCCAACTAGCAGTACGACTGCCACATTAGTGATGGGAGATGCATTAGCCGTAGCTCTGCTTCAAGCTCGTGGTTTTTCTGCCGAAGATTTTGCCCTGTCTCACCCAGGTGGTGCACTGGGGAGAAAACTGCTACTTAAGTTGTCTGATATTATGCACTTTGGAGAAGCGCTACCTAAAGTTTCTCCTGACGCATTAATTCGCGATGCCCTGCTTGAAATTTCAGAAAAGGGGTTAGGCATGACAGCCATCGTCGATGAGCACGATGCTATGCTTGGTATATTCACCGATGGTGATTTACGTCGTACCCTAGACAAGCGTATCGATATTCATACGACGGCAATTGGCGAGGTCATGACGACAAACCCAACCACAGCGCACCCTGATATGCTGGCGGTTGAAGGTTTGAACTTGATGCAGAATAAAAACATTAACGCTCTGATTTTATGTAAAGACGAAAAAATTGTGGGTGCACTGAACATGCACGATTTACTAAAAGCTGGCGTGATGTAATATCAGCACAAACATTTAAACCATTTATTAGACGAATAAAGGCAATGGTCAGGGAAGTACTGAGCTAAACGATAGGCCTTCATTATATGAGTTTTACTCGCCTTATTTATTTGCTCTTGATCTTCGTTGTAGCGTGGTGCGGTTATTACCTACTAACCCCTAAAGGCAACGACGCAATTCAAGTAGCACCAGATTCTGAACTGCCCATGTTCAGTGGTTCTGGATTAGAAAATATCACCTACGGTGAAGATGGTGTCCGCAGTTACATCATTCGCTCCACTAACTTAGACCATTATGCTAAGAGTGGAGATACTATTTTTAATAACCCGACTTTGATGGTTTACCGTGAAGGTAGCGTCATTGAATGGAAGGTGACTGCCACAAGAGCAGTGTTAGATGAAGACCAAGTTTTGACTTTATATGACAAAGTCTTAATGCAAAATCTTCTGCCTGGTGCGAGTTTTGATACCATGGCAACAGACAAATTGGTCATTAATCTAACCAATCGTGATTTTAAAGCTGACCAACAAGTGATGTTGGTTGGACCACAATTTGAAACTACTGGAGGCGCAATGCAAGGCAACTTAAAACAGCATACTGCGACTCTGACAGATGAAGTTCAAGGTCGATATGAAACCGTTACACCTTAGCCTACTGGCACTGGTATTGGCGGCGCCTCAAGCGCTGGCACTCAAGTCGGATACTCAACAGCCGGTTTACATAAACTCTGACACCCAACAGGTGGATATGAAGAGTAACCAGGTTGTTTTTGAAGGCGATGTATCTCTTAAGCAAGGGAGCATCAATATCGATGCTGATAGAATCGTGGTAACTCGCGATCCTAAAACCGAAGCAATTAAACAGATTCAAGCATTTGGTAAACCTGCGAAGTTTTCTCAGCTGATGGACGATGGTAAAACACTTAGTGGTCAAGCTACGGAATTGGATTACCGTATTTCTACAGACGAACTGACCATGAAAGGTCAAGCGCAGCTGGCGCAAGACAACAACACCATCAAAGGTTCTTCGATTCGTTACCAAATTGGTAAACAAAAGCTAGTCGCAGATAGCTCTAAGGAAGAGCGCGTTACGACCATTTTGCAACCCAATCAGATAGAGAACTAATATGGCAGTACTGAGTGCGAAAAACTTGGCGAAAAGCTACAAAAAACGCAAAGTCGTCACTGATGTTAGCTTAGAAGTTGAATCTGGTCAGATTGTTGGGCTGCTCGGTCCAAACGGTGCGGGTAAAACCACCTCGTTTTACATGATTGTCGGCTTAGTACCTCGAGATGAAGGCACCATTACCATTGACGACAATGACATCAGTATTTTGCCGATGCATAGCCGTTCACGACTTGGCATTGGCTATCTTCCGCAAGAAGCGTCGATTTTCCGTAAGCTTTCAGTAGAAGATAACATCATGGCCGTACTTGAAACTCGTCAAGAAATGACGAGGGAAGAGCGCCAAGATAAACTGGAAGATTTGTTGGAAGAATTCCACATCCAGCACATCAGAACCAGTGCTGGTATGGCACTATCAGGGGGTGAGCGACGCAGGGTGGAAATCGCTCGAGCTTTAGCGGCCAACCCTCAGTTCATTTTATTGGATGAACCTTTCGCTGGTGTTGACCCAATTTCGGTTAATGACATCAAGAAAATCATTGAACATCTGCGCGATCGTGGTCTCGGAGTGTTAATCACTGACCATAATGTACGTGAAACACTGGACGTATGTGAAAAAGCCTATATCGTGAGCCAAGGGCACCTAATTGCATCGGGAACTCCGGCAGAAGTTCTCAATAATGAACAGGTGAAACAAGTTTATCTCGGCGAACAATTCCGTCTATGATTATATTAGGAACGGTAAGATTCTGAGCATTACAAGGTAAGTAACACTGAATGAAACCTTCATTACAACTCAAGCTAGGTCAGCAGTTAGCCATGACGCCACAGTTGCAGCAAGCGATTCGCTTATTGCAATTGTCGACACTCGATCTTCAACAAGAAATCCAAGAAGCGTTGGACTCCAACCCATTATTGGAAGTTGAAGAAGGCCAAGACGAGCCTCTAGCAAACGGTGAAGATAAGTCAGCGGTCGAGGCTGCTGATAGCAACAGTGCTAGCGAACCAACAGAAATTGACGTTCCAGATAGCTCCGATGTGATAGAGAAATCAGAAATTAGCTCTGAACTTGAAATCGACACGACTTGGGATGACGTCTACAGCGCGAATACTGGTAGCACTGGCTTAGCTCTTGATGATGATATGCCCGTCTACCAGGGCGAAACCACTGAATCATTACATGATTACCTCATGTGGCAGCTTGACCTAACACCATTCAGTGAAACCGACCGCACGATTGCATTAGCGATTATTGACGCTGTTGACGACTACGGCTATTTAACTTTGTCGCCTGAAGAGATTCATGAGAGCTTCGATAATGAAGAGATAGAGTTAGACGAAGTAGAAGCTGTTCGTAAACGCATTCAACAATTCGATCCTCTTGGCGTTGCATCGCGTAACTTACAAGAATGTTTGTTACTGCAACTGACGACCTTCCCAGAAGACACGCCGTGGCTTGCTGAAGCTAAAATGATACTTGCGGATCACATTGATCACCTAGGCAACCGTGACTACAAGCTCGTCATCAAAGAGACTAAGCTGAAAGAAGCCGATCTTCGTGAAGTCTTAAAGCTTATCCAACAGTTAGATCCTCGTCCAGGTAGTCGCATCACTCCTGATGATACCGAGTACGTAATTCCAGACGTATCCGTTTTTAAAGACAATGGCAAATGGACCGTTTCTATAAACCCGGATAGCGTGCCAAAATTAAAAGTAAATCAACAATATGCTCAATTAGGCAAAGGTAATAGCGCGGATAGCCAGTACATCCGCAGCAATTTGCAAGAGGCAAAATGGTTAATTAAGAGCTTAGAGAGTAGAAACGAGACGCTACTCAAAGTTGCAAGATGTATTGTTGAACATCAACAAGATTTCTTCGAGTATGGTGAGGAAGCCATGAAGCCAATGGTACTCAATGATGTTGCTTTGGCTGTGGACATGCATGAATCCACGATTTCTCGTGTAACAACGCAAAAGTTTATGCATACACCACGTGGTATTTTTGAATTGAAGTACTTCTTCTCTAGCCATGTTAGTACTGACAACGGCGGAGAATGTTCGTCAACAGCAATTCGTGCACTCATTAAAAAACTGGTCGCAGCAGAGAATACTGCCAAACCACTGAGTGATAGCAAGATTGCTGCTCTTCTGGCTGACCAAGGGATTCAGGTCGCAAGACGTACGATAGCCAAATATCGCGAATCCTTGGGAATTGCCCCTTCAAGTCAGCGTAAACGCCTATTATAAGGCACTAACTGAAAAGGAAAGTCTATGCAAATCAATATTCAAGGCCATCACGTTGATCTTACCGATTCAATGCAAGACTATGTAAATTCTAAGTTTCAGAAGCTCGAAAGGTTCTTCGACCATATCAATCAAGTGCATGTTGTACTAAAAGTTGAAAAAATTACTCAAATCGCGGAAGCTACGCTTCACATAAATCAAGGCGAAATCCACGCATCAGCCGATGACGAAAATATGTATGCCGCGATCGATTCGCTGGTAGATAAATTGGTTCGCCAACTTAATAAGCACAAAGAAAAACTAAACAGTCATTAATCATGCAACTGAGCGAAATACTGTCATTGGACTGCACCAAAAGTGCGGTCCACTGCACGAGTAAAAAACGCGCCCTTGAAATGATCAGCCGTATCGTGGCTGATCAAACGGGCCAAGATTCTACCGAGCTGTTCGAATGCATGCTCAATAGAGAAAAAATGGGCAGTACCGGTATCGGAAACGGTATTGCGATCCCTCACGCGAGAATGCAATCAAGCGACAAGGCCATTGCTGTCTTACTGCAATGTGATGAAGCAATCGAATTTGATGCGATTGACAATCGACCTGTCGATCTTCTTTTTGCGCTCCTTGTACCAGAAGAACAGTGCAAAGAGCACCTCAAGACTCTATCCTCTATGGCAGAACGTCTGAGCGATAAGCAAGTATTAAAACTACTGCGTAATGCTCAGAGTGATGAAGAACTTTACGACATCATGATTCACCAATAAGCAGGACTAACTCCATGCGACTAATCGTTGTTAGTGGGCATTCAGGTGCCGGTAAAAGTATTGCGCTTCGTGTACTGGAAGACTTAGGTTACTACTGTGTTGATAACCTGCCAGTTAACTTGCTAGACGCATTTGTTCATTCTGTTGCTGACAGCAAACAGAATGTTGCAGTCAGCATTGATATTCGCAATATTCCTAAAAAGCTAAAAGAACTGACGAGTACACTAGAACAGTTAAAAACTGAGCTTGATGTGACCGTGCTTTTCTTGGACGCTAATAAAGAAACGCTACTCAAACGCTACAGCGAAACACGCCGAATTCACCCGTTATCTTTAGGTGGCACCTCCCTCTCGCTCGATCAAGCCATCGAGCGTGAGAAGCAAATTTTGACGCCACTCAAAGCGCATGCAGATCTGGTCCTGAATAGTAGTGGGCAGTCTTTGCATGAATTGAGTGAAACCGTGCGTATGCGCGTTGAAGGCAGAGATCGCAAAGGGCTCGTTATGGTATTTGAGTCTTTTGGTTTTAAATACGGCCTGCCTTCCGATGCCGATTACGTATTCGACGTTCGCTTCTTACCTAACCCACATTGGGAACCAGCACTACGCCCGCTTACAGGTCTGGATGCTCCTATCGCCGCATTTTTAGAGCAACACCAATCGGTGTTAAGTTTGAAATATCAAATTGAAAGCTTTATAGAGAATTGGTTACCTCTGCTTGAGAAAAACAACCGCAGCTACCTGACCGTTGCAATCGGTTGTACTGGTGGTAAGCACCGCTCGGTGTACTTAACTCAGCAAATCGGTGAATACTTCGCCAACAAAGGACACCAAGTACAAATTCGCCATACCTCACTAGAGAAAAACGCTAAGGAGTAGCCGTGGAGTTAAGTCGTAAAGTATTGATTCAAAACCGCCTTGGCTTACATGCTCGTGCAGCAGTCAAACTGGTCGAACTGGCACAGAGCTTTGAAGCGGTCATCACCATCGACAATGAAGAAGACAAAACCGCCACAGCAGACAGCGTAATGGGCCTGTTAATGCTAGAGTCCGCTCAAGGACAATACGTTACGATCCACGCAACGGGTGGGCAAGCGGAAGAAGCACTGGATGCCGTTTGCCACTTGATCGAAGATAAATTTGATGAAGGCGAGTAGTTTACTCGCTTTTTTCTTACCTCCCATTATCTTTCTCTTCCCTGACCTAATAAATAAATTTGCTTAGTATCATAAGTTGTTATTAAAAGGCGCCTAGAATTAAGTTATTATTCAACGCATTGTAAATATCAGGAATTGGGAGGAATGAATGGCAGAGCAAATTGAATTCGACCAAGCTCACCAAGCCCTCCAAGAAGTCACAGAAGCGCTAGAAAATGGCCGCTTCGTCCATGTTCGTCGTCAATTACAGGACATGGAACCTGAGGATATCGCTCACCTTTTAGAAGCCTCCCCACGGAAGAGCCGTGAAGTTCTTTGGCAACTCACCGACCCTGAAGATTATGGTGAAATCCTTGACGAGCTGAATGAAGACGTCAAAGACAGCCTCGTATCCAAAATGGCACCAGAAGCGCTTGCAGAAGCGACAGAAGGCATGGATACCGATGACGTAGCTTACGTACTGCGTAGCTTGCCTGACAACCTGTCACGCGAAGTTCTGTCGCAAATGGACTCCTCTGACCGTCTACGGGTCGAAACCGCCCTATCCTACCCAGAAGACACCGCGGGTGGACTGATGAACACCGACGTCATCACAATTCGTGGTGACGTAGATGTGGACGTAGTTTTGCGTTATCTACGTATGAAAGGCGAGCTTCCAGAAGCTACGGATGCCCTGTATGTGATCGATGAAGAGAGTAAGCTCATCGGTGAACTGCCGATCACGACGCTTATTACCACTCAGCCAGACGTAAAAATCATTGATGTAATGGAAGACGCGGACGAGGCCATCACCGTCGATACTAGCGACTCAGATGTTGCGAGTCTGTTCGAACGCCGTAATTGGGTATCTGCACCTGTTGTTGATGAAAACTTGCATTTGGTCGGTCGTATCACCATCGATGACGTGGTTGACGTTATTCGTGAAGACGCGGAACACTCGATGATGAGTATGGCGGGTATGGACGATGACGAAGATACTTTCGCGCCTGTTGTAAAATCAGCTCGCAAACGCAGTATCTGGCTTGGCGCTAACGTATTAGCCGCCCTTGCTGCTGCTTCCGTTTCTAACATGTTTGAGGCCACATTAGACCAAATGGCCGCCATTGCGGTATTGATGACGATTGTTCCGTCCATGGGTGGTGTCGCTGGTAACCAAACCGTCGCACTAGTGATTCGTGGTCTTGCTCTTGGTCATATCGGAGACTCAAACAAACGCGAACTGTTAATGAAAGAAGCCTCGATCGGCTTACTTAACGGCATCATGTGGGCGCTAATTATTGGTGGTATTGTTGTTGCTTGGAAAGGTAACTGGATGCTCGGAGGAATCATTTCCGCCGCCATGCTGACCAACTTATTGGTCGCAGGTATTGCCGGAGTAACGATTCCAATCCTATTGAAAAAAATGAACATCGATCCCGCTTTAGCTGGTGGTATGGCATTAACAACAGTGACGGATGTGATTGGTTTATCTGTCTTCTTAGGGCTTGCCACAATACTGATTACCTAACAGCAAAAACGAAAAAGCCTGATGAACACATCAGGCTTTTTTGATTCTGAATTGCTAGAAAAGCTTATTCACCCGCCACTTTCATGGTATCCAGTAGGATAGAGCCCGTTTGGATTTGTGAGCGCGTTTCAATATCACTACCAACCGCTACAATCTTGGTGAACATGTCTTTTAGATTACCTGCGATGGTAATTTCTGATACTGGGTATTGGATCTCGCCGTTCTCAACCCAGAAGCCTGCGGCACCGCGAGAGTAATCACCCGTTACCACGTTCACACCTTGTCCCATAACCTCTGTCACTAGAAGACCAGTACCGAGCTCTTTAAGCATTTGCTCGAAGTTTTGGCCTGTCGACTTCACGTACCAGTTATGAATCCCACCAGCGTGACCTGTCGGCGTCATCTTCATTTTACGTGCGGCATAACTGGTTAACAGATAAGTTGCTAGCACACCGTCGGTAATGATCTCACGGTCTTGAGTGTACACACCTTCACTATCGAATGGACTTGATGCCAAACCACGCAATACATGCGGACGTTCTGAGATATTGAACCATTCAGGAAGCACTTGTTTGCCTAGATGGTCAAGTAAGAAAGAAGATTTTCGGTACAAGTTACCACCGCTGATCGCCATAACGAGATGGCCAATCAAGCCTGTCGCAACATCAGCCGCAAACATGATTGGGTATTGACCTGTTTTTAGACGCTGCGCATCTAAGCGGTTAACCGTATTCTCTGCCGCCTTACGACCCACCGTTTCTGGGGTCCATAAGTCATCACGATGACGTGCCACGGTGTAGCTGTAATCACGTTCCATCTCGCCGTTTTGACCAACGCCAATTACACAACAGCTAGTACTATGGCGGCTAGACGCATAACTAGCTAATAAGCCATGGCTATTGCCATACACTTTCACGCCATAATGACTATCATAACTCGCGCCATCACTTTGCTTGATTGCTCTGTCATAACTTAGCGCTTCTTTCTCAGCGGCAATCGCCACATCGGCAGCATAGTCTGGATCGGGTGCGTCAGGGTGGAAAAGATCAAGCTCCGGGATCTCTTGCACCATGTATTCTTTTGCTGCAGGGCCTGCAAATGGGTCTTCAGATGTGTAATGTGCAATATCTAGCGCCGCTATAACGGTTTGCTCGATTGCCGCTTCACTTAAATCAGACGTGGAAGCACTGCCTTTGCGTTGACCTCGGTAAACGGTAATGCCCAGCGCACCATCGCTGTTGAACTCGACATTTTCTACTTCACCCATACGAGTTGAAACACTTAAACCAGTGCTTTTAGTAATTGCGACTTCGGCGGCGTCAGATTTTGCCGATGCAAGCTTTAAGGCTCTTGCGACGGCTTGCTCTAGCTCGGTACGTTGCTCAGCAACCTGCTGTTTAATATCCATTGTCTTTCACATCTTGTCTTTGATGAACAATAGGATAACAAGAATTTCGCTTTCTCCCCATGATTCTTGTTAAAATAGTCATAATATTAATCAAAACACAGGCAACTGAAATGGCACGTAAGAATCAAAAAGCGCCATGGGAACCAGAAGAAGAGATCATCTGGGTAAGTAAATCCGAGATGAAGCGAGACATGGAAGAACTGCAAAAGCTAGGTGAGGAGCTTGTCGGCCTCAAACCTTCAGTTCTAGAAAAGTTTCCATTGAGTGAAGATTTGCGAGAAGCAATTGCTGACGCGCAACGCTTTAAAAATGAAGCGCGTCGTCGCCAATTACAACGTATCGGTAAATTGATGCGTTACGAAGATCCAGAGCCAATCCAAGCCGCACTGGATAAAATTCGTAATAAGCACTCTCAATTAACGGCGGTATTCCACAAACTTGAAGCGTTGCGTGATCGCGTAGTGGAAGAAGGTGACAAAGCCATTGATGACGTAATGGAAATGTACCCAGAAGCGGATCGTCAGCGTCTACGCCAACTTGCTCGCCAAGCAGCGAAAGAGAAAAAAGCTGGGAAACCAGCAAAAGCGTACCGCGAAATCTTTCAGATCCTTAAAGGTCTAAACGAAGAAGAGTTTTAATTCGACGGCTCAAGCAATGAGCATTCGATTTAAACGCAAAAAGCAGACGTCAATGTCTGCTTTTTTTATCTTTGGTTTTACTGTCAGCGTTACACTAAGCGATTCACGCGGTCTCCGCGCTCGAAAGCGTTAATGTTCTCAATCAAGATTTCCGCTAAACGTTGGATAGATGAGTCGCTGCCCCATGCAACATGCGGTGTAAGTAACAAATTAGGTAAACTCATATTGGCAATCAGCGGATTGCTCTCATCAGCCGGTTCTTGTGTAAAAACATCAAAACCAGCCGCTGCAATTTCTTGCTGTTTTAAGGCATCCACCAGCGCGCTCTCATCCACCAAACCTCCACGCCCTGTATTAATCAAAATGGCGTTGGACTTCATTTGTTGCAACTCAGCTTGACCAATTAAATTCTGAGTACGATCGTTGAGCGGGCAATGCAAAGTCAGCGCATCGGAGCGTTTTAATACTTCCTCAAACGGCACATAACCTGGTCTACATTCTGCCGCCCCTTTACGCTCAGAAAACAACACGGTCATTCCTAACGCTTGAGCCAGATTCGCCGTCGCTTGCCCTAGTGCCCCACTACCAACAACACCTAACGTGCTACCACCAATATCCCCGATTGGGTGAGTAAAAAAACAAAACTGCTGGTTACGCTGCCACTCACCTGCGGCAATATCTTGGTGGTACCCAAATAAATTCCGTCTTAAAGCGAATAACATTGCCATCACGTGCTCGGGCACCGAACGCGTCGCGTAACCACGTACATTAGCAACCGCAATATCATGATTAGCACAGTAGTTCACATCGACGTTGTTAAAACCAGTTGCGGCAACCGCGATCATCCGTAATTTTGGTAGTTGCTCTAATACATGTTGGTCAAGCAGGACTTTATTGCTAATCACGATATCGGCATCTGCTAACCTTTCTATTACCTGCTCAGGCGCAGTTAGGTCGTACTCACGCCAGTGGTGCGGAAAGCCAGGTCGTGGGACCTCAATATGTTCTGGGATGGTCGCTCGGTCTAAAAATACGATGCTTGGCAAAGACATAACAACTCCTTGTTCACGGCTGAAAGACAGGATACATCAACCACAGTAACGAAATAGCCAAAAATAGCGAACTAGAAAGAACCGCTGTTGAGTGCAATTGGCATTAAGGGTGTGGCAACGTTTTATAATCAGGCAATGTACGCTCTGGCGAAAAATAGTTAAAGATCATCGCCTCGGCTTCAGAATAAAAGTCACAGGGTACAAAAATACTGCTCAGCTGATCCGTAGCTGGATGATAAAAACTTAGCTCCGCAGCGTGCAACTCTAAACGTTCTGAAAACTGATACGCCTCTTCGCTTGCATAAAACTCATCACCCACAATCGCATGACCAATCGCCATCAAATGCACGCGTAACTGATGCGATCGACCAGTAATGGGGAGTAACCGCACAACGGTTGTATGGGTGCCATCAGGGTGCACTTCACGCTTCACTACTTGGAATAAAGTTTGAGATGGTTTGCCGTCGTCAAAACATACTTTTTGTCGTGGACGATTTGGCCAATCACAAATTAATGGAAGATCAATATTCCCTTCTTGCGGCTCAACATGCCCCCAAACACGTGCGTAATACACCTTGTGAGTGAGGCGATATTGGAACTGCTTTTTTAATGCTCGCTCCGCGGGTTTGTTTTTCGCCAGCAACATCAACCCTGATGTCGACATATCCAAGCGATGCACAACTTGAATTTCTGGATGCAACTCTTTGAGGCGGCTCCACATGCTGTCGTAATGCTCTGCAAGGCGACCAGGGACAGACAGCAGCCCTGATGGCTTATTCACTGCCAGAATGTCGTCATCCTCAAAAACGATATCAACCCAAGGGTCGGTGGGAGGGGTATATTCAAGCATTGCCATGGGAGATCTCTACAAAATAAAAACGCCACGATTATATACCCAAATAGCACCCAGATGCAGGATTCTGAAGAAAAGTTCAACCCAATAAAACAAAGTCAATCCTTTAGCATAAAAACTAAAAATAGCACGTTGTAAATTTAGTTTGACAACAAGACGCATAACTGAATAGAGTGCTAGATGCACACAGCATGATATTCGCAAAGAATACTTAAAATAAATACACCAAAACACAGCATTTAAAAGACATTACCGTTGCGCAGTATAGGGCGTTCGCTCAGCTTGTCATGTACTGCGGTATGTATCTCTTTAGAAAGATACATAAGATAAAAAGGACAATAAGCAATGGACTCCGCCGTTATAGATAAACCCCAATCCAAACTTTCCTTATTTTTTCGTTCGCTAGGCCCCGGCATATTAATGGCATCTGCTGCGGTCGGTGGCTCTCACCTCGTGGCATCAACCAAGGCTGGTGCGATTTATGGTTGGCAATTGGCTGCACTGATTCTGCTCGTAAACCTGTTTAAATACCCTTTTTTCCGAGCGGGCGTACAGTACACCATGGGGACAGGGCTGACCTTGGTTGAGGGCTACGCGAAATTAGGTCGGCCTTATCTATGGCTATTTCTATTTCTGAGCGTGGTATCGGCCGTCATCAATACCGCCGCTTTGTTGATGTTTAGCGCTAGCTTGCTGGGCTACTTCATTCCGTTTTCACTATCAATGGCATCACTCAGCATCATTGTGATTGTCACCTGCCTGATCATATTATTTGCTGGCCATTACAAAGCGCTCGATACGCTATCTAAGGTGATCATGTCGGTGTTAACCATCGCGACTTTACTCGCTGTTTCTATCGCCTTTGGTAACCCTGTTGAGCAAGTAGCCAACTTCGAGCCGCCGTCACCTTGGTCTATTGCGGCTATTGGTTTTATCGTCGTGACAATGGGGTGGATGCCTGCACCGATAGAGATCTCCTGTTTAACCTCAGCGTGGCTAAAACGCCAATCAAGCCAGCAAGAAGTAACATACCGCTCTGCTCTATTTGACTTTAATGTCGGTTATATTGGCACGGCGTTTCTTGCCATTATCTTTGTATCGCTAGGCTCTTTGATGCTTTATGGTTCTGGCGTTGCGCTTGAAAGCTCTGGCGTTGGCTTCTCCCACCAATTGGTTGGCTTATATGCGGCAACGATTGGCGAATGGTCTCGTTACTTGATCGCGGTAATTGCGTTTTTCTGTATCTTTGGCAGCACGATTACCGTTATTGATGGCTATTCGCGCGTTATTTCGGATTCTCAACGCTTACTGCGCTCGCAACCAGACACTAACCCTAAAACCACTTCAGCGATCATGCTGGTAGTCTCCTTACTTGCATTGGGTATTGTGGTTTTCTGGGCTTCTGCGTTATTGCCTATGCTGAACTTTGCGATGATCCTCGCCTTTATGACCACGCCATTCTTTGCTCTGCTAAATTACACCTTAGTGAGCAAAACTGAGTTACCTGAGCCTTTGGCTGTTGGACCTAAACTAAAGTGGTTGTCGATTGCAGGCCTGATTTACTTGTTTGGCTTCTTGGCTGTATTTATCTGGTGGAAGTGGTTGATGTAAATGAGGTAGCTATCAGTGATTAATGCATTCCGCATAAAGAAACTAAACCGTAAATAAAGAAAAAGGTCTTCAACTGAAGACCTTTTTTAATGAGCAATAAATACTTACTTAGTTGTGGCTCACCACAATCAAACGCAGCGAGTCGAGCTGAACCTGAGCTTGGTTGATGTAACCAGTGAGCTCTTTAATTTGTGCGTCGATAGCTTCAATTTCTTCGTCACGAATATTTGGGTTCACCGCTTTCAGTGCTTGCAAACGCTCAAGTTCTGCATTCAAACTGTGCTGCATATCTTGATGAGCTTGTTTGCGTACTTCTTCAACCTTCTCTTCAATAAGAACATCACCGGCTTCAATTAAGCGGTGTACATCTTTCTGTACCGACGTAACCAACTTGCTACCTAAGTGACGGTTTACAGGGCTGAGCTGGCGGTTAAAGCTTTCAAACTCCACTTGAGCAGACAAATCATTACCACGCGAGTCCATCATTAAACGGATTGGCGTTTTCGGTAAGAAGCGCGCGATACCACTGCGTTTTGGCGCTTGCGCATCTACCGCGTAAATCAACTCAAGAAGAATAGTCCCGACTGGTAACGCTTTGTTTTTCAATAGAGATACCGCAGACGTCCCCACCCCTTCACTCATAAGAAGATCGATACCACCCTGGATCATTGGGTGTTCCCAACTGATAAAGTGCATATCTTCACGAGATAACGCTGTATCACGATCAAACGTGATCGTCGCTCCTTCGTATGGCAGACCTGGGTAGCTTGGCACCATCATGTGCTCAGATGGGGTCACAATCAGGGCGTTTTCACCTTTATCGTCTTGATTCAAGCCAATCGTGTCAAAAAGAGAAAGTGCGAAGGTGACCAGATTGGTATCGCCGTCAGTTGATTCAATTTTCTCAACGATTTGTTGTGCTTTTTCCCCGCCATTTGAATGCATTTCTAATAGGCGATCACGGCCTTGCTCCAATTGGGATTTCAGCTCTTTATTCATTTTTGCTGACGCTTCAATGATCTCATCTAGCGTGCTGGTATCACCAGAGGCAAGAATTTCAATCAGATCATCGGAGTACTTATCGTAAACAGCACGGCCTGTTGGGCAGGTTTCCGCAAAAGCGTTCAGGCCTTCATCGAACCAACGTGCTAGGATCGCTTGCGATGTGCCTTTCAGGTAAGGAACATGAATGTCGATATCGCGATTTTGACCGATACGGTCCAAACGACCAATACGTTGCTCAAGCAAGTCTGGGTTAAATGGCAAGTCGAACATGACAAGTTGGTTGGCAAACTGGAAGTTACGACCTTCAGAGCCGATTTCGCTACAGATAAGAACTTGTGCTCCACCTTCTTCTTGCGCAAAGTAAGCCGCCGCTTTGTCACGTTCAAGAATCGACATACCTTCGTGGAAAACGGTGGCGCGGATACCTTCACGCTCACGCAGTGCTTGCTCCAATTGCAGTGCGGTACTCGCACGAGAAGCAATCACGAGGATTTTCTCGCTGCGCTTCTCTTTTACTTTTTCAAGCAACCAATTCACACGCGAGTCAAACTGCCACCAGCTCGCGTCATCGCCTTCAAATTCTTGGAAAATTTCTTCCGGGTAAAGGTTCTTCATCGCACGTGCTTCAGAACTCATCTTACCGCCAATCATTCCAGCAACACGCATTGATGTAGTGTATTGCGGTGGAATATCCATTGGCATCAGATGCACGTTACGCGTAGGGAAGCCTTTGATGGCCGCGCGCGTGTTACGGAACAAAACACGCCCAGTACCATGACGATCCATCAAGTTATCGATCAGCTCTTGGCGTGCCGACGCTTTAGCTTCTTCGTCCGCTTCACTTTCAATAATACGGAAAAGTGGTTCTACGTCTTGTTCAGACAACAACTCAGTGATCTGGTTTTTTGCTTCATTAGGTAGCTTTTCACCGGAAAAGAGTGAAGTAATCGCATCTGCTACGGGCGCGTATTGCTCTTCTTCCTCAACGAATGCTTCGTAATCATAGAAGCGGTCTGGATCCAACAAACGCAGACGAGCAAAGTGACTCTCACGACCAAGCTGCTCTGGCGTTGCAGTCAGTAGCAACACACCAGGAGTACGTTCAGCCAAGCCTTCTACCACTTGGTATTCGCGACTTGGTTTGTCTTGACTCCACTCTAGGTGGTGCGCTTCATCGACAACCAGTAGGTCCCATTCACCTTCCAGTGCTTGTTCAAAACGCTTGCGGCTCTTGCGTAGGAAATCCAAAGAACACAGCACATATTGCTGAGTATCAAATGGGTTTTCTGCATCCGCAAACGCTTCGATACAGCGCTCTTCGTCAAAGATAGAGAAATGCAGATTGAAACGACGCATCATCTCAACCAGCCATTGATGCTGCAGTGTTTCAGGCACCACAATCAAAATGCGTTCGGCACGACCAGACAGAACTTGTTGGTGGATGATCATGCCCGCTTCGATGGTTTTACCCAAACCTACCTCATCCGCCAACAAGACGCGTGGCGCGTGACGACGGCCAACTTCGTGCGCGATGTAAAGCTGATGAGGGATCAAACCTGCACGCATACCACATAGGCCACGCATTGGGCTCTTATGCTGCTCAAACTGGTTGGTTAGCGCACGGTAACGCAGAACAAAGTTGTCCATACGGTCGATTTGACCGGCGTACAACTTATCTTGAGGTTTGTTAAAACGAATTTGGTTGCTAAGGAAAATCTCACGCAGAACAACAGCGGTTTCTTGCGTGTCTTCACGAGTACCGAAATAGGTGTAAAGACCTTCATCTTCCAGTACTTCTTCTACTTTTAGAGACCAACCTTCTTGGCAATCGATGACATCCCCAACATTAAAGGTGACTCGGGTAACAGGTGCATCGTTACGTGCGTAAACTCGGTTTTCCTCTGACGCTGCAAACATCAATGTCACAGTACGAGCATCCATTGCTACAACGGTACCTAAACCTAAATCGCTTTCCGTATCGCTAATCCAGCGCTGCCCCAAAGCAAATGTCATGAATTGACTACCTCGTTATTAGTTCTTGATTCGTATTTCTTGTTGGTCTACTCATGCCCGTAGGCATGGATAATAGTTTAGATCTGATTCTGGCTTCTGCTATGCCGGTAGCATTCGTCATTCCAGTATGAGCTGAGTATTTTTTAAGCCAGCTCAACATGATAAATCGGACGTAGCCTATACGCAGAAAAAGGTCGCTAATCTTACTTGAAGCTGTGATTTAGGTCACGCCGAAACCGCACCAAGCAGAAACTTTTTTTCCCAAACTCTAAATGCAATCAAATTGTAAAATACTCATGCCAATTATTAAGTTGTAGAACGTAAATATTACGTATACTTCTAATGAGGGGCGTTTAAAACCATTGCATATGATTTAAGCGCGTTAGTACACGATTAGGATCAACACGGGTTTGCAGTAAGTTGTCTTGCTACTCGGTTGCACACTAGCCGACATCAGCCCGACAACCTCTATTGCAAGCAATCAGAGTTAGGTCACTTCACACCTATTTGGAAACGACCTAACAACTCGCATGCAGAGCCGTACTACGGCAAGGAGACGCTATGGGCGATACCGATCGGAAACTGTTTGTACTCGATACCAACATTCTTCTTCATGAACCCTTTGCCATCTTCTCTTTCCAAGAACACGATGTCGTTATCCCCATGACCGTGTTGGAAGAACTCGACCGAATCAAAGACAGTAAGCGCGACGTTGCAAGAGATGCGCGCGTGGCTATTCGCACCTTGGAAGATTTGTTTAAAGAAGCAACGCCAGATGAAATCTCTGAAGGCATTCCTGTTTCTAAAGACAACCCCGACCAGGGTACTATTTCCATTTTGGCGGATTTTGAACTGCAGGAAACCGTCAAAGCCTTCGCCGACAAAGCCGGTGACAACCGTATTCTCAACGCGGTGCTTTATCTGCAAAATAAACGTGCACCACGTGAAGTGGTACTGATCACGAAAGACATCAACATGCGTCTGCGAGCCAAAGGGGCTGGTGTACGCTTTGTTGAGGACTATAGAACCGACCAACTGATTGACGACATTCAATACCTAACCAAAGGCTTTCAATTGCGTGAAGGGGATTTCTGGAGCGGTATTGAGGAAGTAGAAAGCTATGCACTGGGCGGAAAAACTTACCACAAACTCAGTCGCGAACCCTTCGACCCAACCTTTATCAACCAATACGTTATTGATGAAGACAGTGACTTTGCTGGTCGCGTAGAAACCATCAATGAAGACAAGCTAACGCTTCTCGACCTGAGCCGCGAACGCCTAATGCATCGCAAGGCTTGGGACATCACACCTAAAAATATCTACCAGGGAATGGCGTTAGATGCCTTACTCGATCCAGAAATTGACTTGGTGATTCTAACGGGTGCGGCGGGTAGTGGTAAGACATTACTGGCAATGGCAGCAGCATTGGAGCAAACCATTGAAAAAAGCATGTTCGATAAAATTATCGTAACACGTAACACGCCAGATATCGGTGAATCCATCGGCTTCTTACCCGGCTCCGAAGAGGAGAAAATGATGCCGTGGTTAGCGGCGGTGACCGATACCTTGGAAGCACTACATAAACACGATCACTGCACTGAAGGCTCATTGAAGTACATCTGCGATAAAGCCAACATTCAATTTAAATCGATCAACTTTATGCGTGGCCGTTCGATTCAAAATGCGTTTGTACTGCTTGATGAGTGTCAAAACCTCACTGCATCACAAATCAAAACCATCATTACCCGCTGTGGTGAAGGAACCAAAATCGTCTGCTCCGGTAACTTGGCGCAGATTGACTCTCATTACCTCACCCCAGTGACATCAGGATTGACGTACATGGTTGAGCGCTTCAAGAACTTTGAAGGCAGCGCAAATATTCACCTCAACGGCGTGGTTCGTAGCCGCTTGGCGGAATTTGCTGAAGAAAACCTGTAATTGACACCGACTCACAAAGCAAAAGAGCGCTCTAATGAGCGCTCTTTTTATAACGATTCGACTGAGTTACTCAGTGCCACCCACTGTCAGTGAGTCCAGCTTCAAGGTCGGCTGACCAACACCAACTGGCACACTTTGACCTGCTTTACCACATACGCCAACGCCCTTGTCGATACTTAGGTCGTTACCGACCATAGACACTTGCTGCATTGCTTCGATACCTGAGCCAATCAACGTCGCACCTTTAACAGGGCGCGTAATTTTACCGTTTTCAATCAAGTACGCTTCCGATGCAGAGAACACAAACTTACCCGAAGTAATGTCCACCTGGCCGCCACCAAAGTTTGGCGCATACAACCCTTTCTCGACCGTCGAGATAATTTCTTCTGGCGTATGTTCACCTGGAAGCATGTAGGTGTTGGTCATACGAGGCATTGGCAAGTGTGCATACGATTCACGACGACCGTTACCCGTTGGATTTACACCCATTAGCCGCGCGTTTAGCTTGTCTTGCATATAGCCTTTCAGCACACCATTCTCGATAAGCGTGTTGTACTGACCGTTTACCCCTTCATCATCCACATTCAGTGAACCACGAAGGTCTTTTAACGTGCCATCATCGACGATGGTACACAGCGGAGACGTCACTTGTTGACCCATTTTGCCAGAGAAAACCGAAGATTCCTTCCGGTTAAAATCACCTTCTAGGCCATGACCTACCGCTTCGTGTAGCAACACGCCAGGCCAGCCAGAACCCAATACCACTGGCATCATGCCAGCTGGTGCTGCTTCTGCTTCAAGGTTGATTAACGCCATGCGAATCGCTTCGTCTGCGTAATGAAAAGCTTGTTTCACACCATTGCTTTCCGTTAAAAAGAAATCGTAACCGAAACGGCCGCCGCCACCAGCACTACCGCGTTCACGTCGTTCACCTTTTTGTGCGAGCACGCTAATAGACAAACGCACCAAAGGACGAATATCGCCTGCATAAGTACCGTCTGTTGCCGCAACAAGCATCTGCTCATGCACACCGCTGATGCTGATCGAAACTTCTTTAATCAATGGTTCTTTAGTGCGGATGTAAGCATCTAGAGATTTGAGTAATTCTGTTTTTTGCTGCTTTTCCCATTCAGCTAGTGGATTCACAGCCGCGTAGTACGCTTGGTTTTCGGTGCGTTTAAACGCTTGGACTTTGCCATTTTGCCCTTGCTGAGCAATACCGCGCGCCGCCATTGCACTCTGCTTCAGGCCTTCAGGCTGGATTTGATCAGAGTAGGCAAAGCCTGTTTTCTCGCCAGTTACTGCACGGACACCAACACCACAATCAATGTTAAAAGAGCCATCTTTGATGATGCTGTCTTCTAGAACCAGAGACTCATGCCAGCTGGACTGAAAGTAAATGTCCGCATAATCGATCTGGCGCGTCGCAATGCTGGCAAGCGTGTCAGCAATATCTTGTTCTGTCAGACCATTTGGGGCAAGGAGTGCCTGTTCTATTTGGTTTGTGCTCATAGTTAGCTCTTTTATTTCCGTCTCAATTCATTTTGAAAGCGACTGTGTTGAGTCAGCGGCATATTCTGCCTTACTTGTTGGCTTTGTGACAAATCTATCTCAGTCACCAATAAACCTACTTCATCCTGAAGCTGTTTATGGATACGTCCCCAAGGGTCAACGACCATTGAGTGTCCCCATGTTTTTCGTCCACATGGATGCGTTCCAGTTTGTCCGCTTGCCAAAATCCAACATTGTGTCTCAATCGCTCTAGCTCGCAATAATACTTCCCAGTGAGCTTGCCCCGTCACAGCGGTAAACGCAGCGGGCACCACAATGATATCCGCCCCTTCTTGACGCAATACTTTATAAAGTTCTGGGAAACGTAAATCATAACAAATACTCAATCCAACACTGCCGATATCAGTTTCCGCAACGACTATTTGATTACCCGCCATAAACGTATCCGACTCACGATAACTACCATAACCATCGGCTACGTCGACATCAAACATATGCAGTTTGTCATAGTGAGCAATGCATTTACCGTGCGGCGGAAATACAAGTGTTGTGGTGGTGACACCTTTTGCGGTTTGAATGGGCATGCTTCCGACAATTAGCGTTAACTGGTTCTTTCTAGCGATTTCACAGAGCCGCTGTTGAATCATGCCACTGCCAAGTGGCTCTGCATGTTGATGATAAGCTTCGCGACTGGAAAATAGCACTGTATTTTCAGGAGTAAGAACAAGTTTGGCACCTTGCTTGCTCGCTAAAGCACACTGTTTTTCAATGAAGTCCAAATTCGCGTTAATATCCGGACCCGAAGTCATTTGAATAATGCCAACACGCTCCATGTGTTTCCTCCCTATTCCATTATATTCGGTGAGTTATTTGGCCTGTTCACGCAGTTTTTCTGGCAGCTTATATTCACCTTTACTTCGCGAAATTTCTTTCACCGTTGGTGAATCTAGTGGGCCTTTCACTTCATAATTGACTTGAGTGAAGACCTCAACCACCGGAGATATCACCGTAGAGATGGCCAAGACATACAAAGCAGTTTGAGGCGCAACGGCAAACGCGGTCAGCATTGGTAGGCCTGATGTGATGTCTGGTGTGAATTTCACTTCCGCATCAACCATTCTGCTGTTCATATTAGCGATGCCGCGGATTTGCATTTCCCCTGCTAACGCATCCATTACGATATCATTGGTGATAAACACACCGTCTTGGATTTTGCCCGTTCCCGTGATAGAGTTGAATGCCATGCCTTTATCGAATACGTCGGTAAAGTCGAGCTGCATCTTACGGATGATAGAATCCAAGCTGAACAAGCCTAACAAGCGTGCCGCACCACTAACTTCACTGATCACGCCTTTACCAAATTCCGTTGAGACGTTTCCTTGCAAGGTTTGTGTCTTCATTGACCAAGGTGCGCCGTCCCATTCCATATTGGCATTGATCTCAAATGGTGCTTGTTGAATGCCTGATGTAATACCAAAGCGCTCCATAAGATCGGTGTTGTTATCACCTTTCATTTTCATGGTTAATTTGGAATGACTACTCTCTTTCGTCAGGTCCCACCAACCACTCATATCAATGCGGTTTTTGCCGCTACTAAAGGTGATATTTTTCCACTCCAAGCGGTTCTCGCGACGCTGCAAATCAACATTCACTTTGCCCACTTTGTAGCCTTGCAGCCAAAAATCATCAATGTTCAAAGTTAAGTTTGGCATCTCTGCGTGAAACTTGCGGTCAAAATTGGTAATCAAAGGTGCGTTTTGATCTTCACTCGCAAAGATTGAACTGCGCTCTTTGGTCATCTCTTCAAACCCTGGGATGTACAGATGCAAGTGCTCTAAAGAGACCGATAGATCATAGGGTTTCAGATAGTTAGCTTTCCCTTTAACCTCTTGACTGTCCACATCGAGTTGCCAACTCAAATTTTTCTTGCTTGCTGAAAAATCCACATCATGAAACTCAATCCCACCGAGCCGTAAGTTTGGCGTTTCAACTTCAATGCGTGTCGGCAATGGAATGGTCGGCGTTTTCATGCTTGCCAAAACAGACGATGAAGGCTTGCTCTCAGAGACCTGCGCAAGCTCCGCCCATTGGTCTAAATTCAGTTCTTCGACACGCACCGAAGCATCGTGCCCGACAATAGGACTAATCCGGAAGCCACCTTTGCCAACCATTAAATGAGTCGCAGTCAGAACCGGGACATCGCCAGCGATATCTATCTCAGTTTGATACTTCACATTTGGGATCTGTAGTCTTGCTGAAATACTCTCTTGGTTGCCGGATGCTTGCAGTTTCGCTTGTCCAGACTCGCCAATTTGTTTCGCTAAAGGATAAGGATATTGACTAGCCAGACGATTTAGCTGCGCCAGCACTTCAAGCTGATAAGTGAAACCAACATCATTGAGTTGCAAGTCAATGTCCATTTGCCACGGCGCATGGCCAGAAACAAGGTTTAACCAACGCTCACCGACATAGGGTTTGAGAGGCTCGACATCCCAATCTCCTAATGTATTAATTGTCACGTTGTAGCCTTGCTCCGCACTCTCTCCATGGAAATCAAGAGAGATAGGCTGTTGTAATAATTCGGCCGACAAACCCGATGTGGTAACCACATCATTGTCGAAGGTGATACGCCCTGTGGCGTTTTCAAGCGTCATTGGCGGCGCTTCAATATCAACACGATTTTCTGTTAAATCTGCATAACCCCAAGCGCGAGACTCTTTCTCAAAATCAAACGGTATATTGAGTTGAAACTCAGAGTAAACGGGACCACTCACTTGCAGCGCTGTCAATGCGGCACCGACTGAATCCACTAATGGCGTCGCCATCATGTAGTCACGGACTTCATTACCCGGCGCGCTTGCTTTCGCTTCAATTTCGATGTGTCCACCTTCTGCCAACTCAGGGATTCGCCCAGTGATACGCTTAGCATGAACGCCATTTAGTGTGGCTGATTTTGAATCCAAATACATGGCATCATTTTCAAACAGCAAGTCTAGCTGCAAATCCGTGATGGTTGGCCATGCCGTATCAAAGCTAAATTTCGCGTCTTTTAATCCAACCCAAGCTTGGAACATGCCATTATGTTCTTTGTAAGGAAAATCACCTAACTCGCCATACCACAACAATTTCGCTGTATTCACTTTTCCGCCCTGAATCGCGGTCGAAAGATAGTCGGTCAAGTCTTGTCCAAGTGCCAGAGTCGGTAGATAGCGCCATGTTTCACCCGCGTTGTAGAGATCCGCTTCGGCATAGAACGATAAAAATGGGCTTTGTTCTTTTGGAAAATCAAGACGGAATGCCCCCAAGACTTGAAGATCAGGCGTTGCTGCCGTCACTTTATCCGCCCACAAACGCCAACCCGCATCATCTTGCTGCCAGATAATATCGACTTCACCTTGTTTGATATTCAGCGGAGCTTGGAATACATCGCCGTACGGAAAGACATCATCAATGACGGTGACTTTTGCTTTAGCTTGATTCACATCCCCCGATACGCTGCCCTGTACGTGATGAAACCCGGGTAGGAGCTCCCATTGTGTCATCGCGAGTTCATCCAGTTCAGCCGAGTAGCGTAAGGTGTCTAAACCACCGTTCATTGACAATCGGACATCTTCGACCCGACCTTTCGGTGCTAGTTTGTTAATAAGGTCACTGGTCGACTCTGACTCTGGAGCCAGCTTAATGAGCGGAATGAGTGCTTCAATGTCGAGTTGAGAGAGATTAAGCATCCAGCCGTTTGGTTGCCAATCAAACGCGACGTCTAGCTCTGGCCAAGGGGTATTATCGGTTCTGATCTGAAGTGAGTGGCCATTTACTTTCCAGCCTTGTTTATCTGGTCGAAGATTGAAAATTCCAGACTCAATAAACAGCTCATGATGTCCATCTTCATTCCACACCAACTCGGAAGGCAGCAATTCAACATAAGCATCATGCGGTTGGCTATGTTTGAGCGTTAGCCAAGTATTTAAGCTGACTTTACCCGACTCTGCTCCTGACTCTTCTTGCATGTAAGTGGTCAGCCAAGGTGTGACCGAGACATCTTGAGCACTCACGTAAAACTCACCAGATACATCGCGCAACGAGCCATGATCTTTAAAGTTAGCGCTTACTAACAATGAGTTCAGGCGAACATCGGCAATGCTAACCGTGCCTTCGGCTACGTGACGTTTCCCTTGATTGCTCCAACGAAGCTGCTCAATATCTAAACGGCGAGTTTCACCAGACACCGACTTATACCAAATCCGTGAATCGCTAATAGTGAAGTCTTCGAACTGACGTAAAAGAAGTGAGTCGAGTTGGTCAATGAGTTTCACTTCGCTCTTATCCACTTCAGGCTTCGGATCTTGACGATGAGAAGTCGGCAGAATGTCTACCGTGTGAATGTCTAAAGCGAGGTTATGAATGGTAAGGTCTGCAACTACAGGTTTAAGTTGAAAAAGAGATTGAATAAGGTCGAACTCAATTTGGACTTCTTCAACAGCGAAGCGTGCATCTTGCACGTTTGGTAGATTTGCCTCTAAACCCAGTAACGCAATTGAGGGATGATTATTGCGCCACGTCCCTGCGACATTAGCAATAGAAACGTCAAAACCTGTGCCTTGTTTGACCCAGGTTTTGATCTCATCTTGGAAATGGTTAAGTTGCGGCAGTGTGACGCGAAGCGTGGTTACTAATATGGCTAATAACACCAATACAGTAACTAAACTCCACGCACAAAAACGCCCAAAACGGTTAACACCAGAATTCACAAATGTTCCAAATTACATCATTACGACGTCAAACTGTTCCTGAATGTACAGGGGTTCAGCCTGAACTCGCACTTGCTTGCCAATAAATACTTCGAGCTCTGCCAACGCATGAGACTCATCGCCCAATAGCGCTTCAGCAACAAACGGCGATGCGTACACGACAAAATTATCGGCGTCGTAAGCACGGTTCACACGAGTAATCTCGCGTAATATCTCAAAGCATACGGTTTCGACCGTTTTCACGCTGCCACGGCCTTCACAAGTAGGACAGCCAGAACACAAGATATGTTCAATACTTTCTCGTGTGCGCTTGCGCGTCATTTCAACTAAGCCAAGCTGGGTAAAGCCGTTGATGTTGGTTTTTACTCGGTCTTTCGCCAGCGCCGTTTCCAGTGAGGTAAGTACTCGCTGACGATGCTCTTCGGATGCCATATCGATAAAATCAATAATGATGATACCGCCGAGGTTACGTAAACGTAGCTGACGCGCAATAGCTTGCGTTGCCTCTATATTGGTATTGAAGATAGTCTCTTCGAGATTACGACGACCAACAAATGCACCCGTGTTGATGTCGATGGTGGTCATGGCTTCGGTTTGATCGATGATCAAATAGCCGCCCGATTTTAGCTCGACCTTGCGCTCTAAAGAACGCTGAATTTCGTTTTCGGTGTCGTACATGTCAAAGATTGGCTTGTCACCTTCGTAAAGCTCAAGCTTATCTGTTAACTCCGGTACATACTCAGAAGTGAATTCTTTCAGGTTCTCGTATTCAAGGCGGGAGTCGACCATGATCTTATCGAGCTCTGTGCCAACAAAGTCACGCAGAATGCGTTGAGCTAAGCCGAGTTCACCGTAAAGTGTTGAACGCGTTTTGTATTTTGAGCGACGCTCCATGACTTTTAGCCACAAACGCTTTAGAAATGCCGCATCTTGAGATAGCTCTTTTTCATCAGCGCCTTCTGCCGCGGTACGAATGATAAAACCACCGTGCTCATCGCAGTAATGGTTCACCACCTTTTTCAAACGCTCGCGCTCTTTTTCACTTTCAATACGCTGCGAAACACCGACATGGCTGGCCCCCGGCATAAAAACAAGATAACGCGAAGGTAAGGTGATATCCGTCGTTAAACGCGCACCTTTCGTGCCGAGCGGATCTTTGACCACTTGCACAACAATGTCTTGTCCCTGGCGTACCAGTTCAGAGATATCACGGACTTGAAACTGCTGTTTTTCGTTTTCTGCCACACATTCGGTATGAGGAACAATATCTGACGCATGTAAAAACGCCGCTTTATCTAAACCAATGTCGACGAAAGCCGCCTGCATACCTGGTAACACTCGGCTTACTTTGCCTTTGTATATATTGCCTACAATACCGCGACGCGATTCGCGCTCGATATGTATTTCTTGTAGTACTCCACCTTCAATCATGGCCACACGAGTTTCACTCGGGGTCACGTTAAGCAGCAATTCTGCACTCATGTGCACACCTCAAAACAATTATAAAAATTCTTGAATTAGCTGATCGGTTTCGAACAAAGGTAAGCCTACTACAGCGTGATAACTGCCTTCGATTCGGGTGACAAATCGCCCTCCGAGTCCCTGAATACCATAACTTCCAGCTTTATCGCATGGCTCTCCTGACTGCCAATATTGTTCGATTTCTTCGTGAGTCAGTGGTTTGAACCACACGTCAGTGGTAACGACCACAGAATGTTGTTGTTCCGATGATACAACGCTCACCGCAGTCATCACTTGATGACGACGACCCGATAAGTCAGTAAGCATACGCTTTGAATCTTCAAAACTTTTTGGTTTTTCTAGCACACGGTCATCGCATACTACGACCGTATCAGAGCCCAATACAACGGAATCAGGCTTAGCCAACGCTAAGCCTGCCTGAGCTTTTTCCAAAGAAAGACGCAACACGTAATCTCGTGCTTGCTCATGAGCCTGTTTGGCTTCCTCAATATCAGGCAATACGATCTCAAAATCATAACCCAGTTGAGCAAGCAGCTCTTTTCTTCTCGGAGAACCCGATGCGAGAACGAGAGATAAGCTTTTCTTCACCGCTTTACCTTACGTGCCATGCACGACGAACTCGTCGCATTAATAAAAACATCCATGGCCAAAGTATACAGTTTATTGCCGCCGTCCACAGAGATAATGGATTAAATACTACGTCCTGGTTCAAATATTCCCCACAGAATATCAAAACTTCTAATAACGCAGTAAAAAAGGCAATTAAAATCGACTGTTGCCACAAAGCCATGTTACGAATCAACAGGAAATTCAGCGCCACGAGGTAGATAACGATCGACATCATCATGCCACGAATTCCAAGCGTTGAGCCGATCAAGATATCCCACAATAAGCCCAACACTAGCGCAGTTCCGACGTTCACTCGGTGCGGTAGTGCCAACACCCAATAACACGTAACAAGGAACAACCATGAAGGGCGTAACACATCTAACACACCTGGCCATGGAATGGTTTGCAGTACCAGCGCAACGAAGAAACTGACGCCAATCACCATTCGGCTGCTCAATACATTATTGGCCATCGGTTACCTCTTGTTCTTGCTCTAACCCTTCATCTACATTGGACCGCAGTACTTTGTGTTGACGGTCTTCATTCGGCCAAATCAGCAGTAGGTAGCGTAAGCGATCAAACTCCACAACCGGCCCAGCCTTGATTGAAGCGAACTCTTGACGCGTATCGTGATCCACATTGGTAACCGTCGCGACTGGGTATCCCTCAGGGTAAATACCACCTAAACCGGATGTCACCAATAAATCACCAACCTGAATATCTGTGCTGGTTGGAATGTGCTCCAGTTGGATTTCATCCATTTCACCATTGCCCGATGCGATCACTCGGATATCATTGCGGATCACCTGGACAGGAATTGCATTTTTCGCGTCCGTTAGCAGCAGAACACGTGCGTTGTGCGCTGCGACAAACGTAACCTGACCAACGATGCCTTTCTCGTTGATAACAGGCTGACCAACGTAAACACCATCAATACGGCCTTTATCGATCACCACTTGATGACGATAAGGTGAAGTATCAACCGCCATTACTTCTGTCACGACTTTCTTTTCATCACGGACAAATGAAGATCCCAACAACTTACGTAGGCGTTGGTTTTCTTCTTTATATTGGTCGAGCAAGATAAGCTCGCTTTTCAGGCGTAACACTTCTCGCTTTAAGCTGCGATTGCCTTCAACTAATGCCTGATGAGAATTAAAACGTTCAAATACGCCATCGAACATACTACGAGGCAAATTCGCTGCGTACTGAATCGGTGCAACCATACTGTTTAGTAGGTATCGAACGTTGGAAAACGTATCTAGACGACTATCGGCCAGCATTAAGCTCGCCGACACGATGACAGCAAAAAACAGACGTAATTGCAGAGACGGACCTCTGCCGAAAATCGGTTTCATCTTGTTTTTGACCTGATTGCTTCCATGATTATTGAGCCTTACTTGGCAACCTAAAAATACTTAACTAAATACTTTTAGGTATGGAGCATGTTTGAATTACAGAGAGAGCAGAAATGAAGGTGAAGCCCGACATGAGCTTCACCTAAACCTTTATTCTTCAGAGAACAGATCGCCACCGTGCATGTCGATCATTTCTAGTGCTTTACCGCCACCACGCGCAACACACGTTAGTGGATCTTCCGCGATAACCACAGGAATACCAGTTTCTTCCATTAGTAAACGGTCTAGGTCTTTAAGTAGTGCACCACCACCGGTTAGTACCATACCGTTTTCAGAAATGTCTGAAGCAAGCTCTGGTGGACACTGTTCTAGTGCAACCATGACTGCTGATACGATGCCAGATAGCGGCTCTTGAAGCGCTTCTAGGATCTCGTTTGAGTTCAAGCTAAAGCTGCGTGGTACACCCTCTGCAAGGTTACGACCGCGAACTTCAATCTCTTGAACTTCATCACCAGGGTAAGCAGAACCGATTTCGTGTTTGATCTTTTCAGCCGTTGCTTCACCAATCAAGCTGCCGTAGTTACGACGTACGTAGTTGATCACTGCTTCATCAAAGCGGTCACCACCGATACGCACAGACGATGAGTAAACCACACCGTTTAGAGAGATAACGGCAACTTCAGTTGTACCACCACCGATATCGACCACCATTGAACCTGTCGGCTCAGATACGCGTAAACCAGCACCAATTGCCGCCGCCATTGGCTCGTCGATTAGGTAAACTTCACGCGCACCAGCACCAAGTGCTGATTCACGAATTGCGCGACGCTCAACTTGGGTAGAACCACAAGGAACACAAACAAGAACACGTGGGCTTGGCTTTAGGATGCTGTTATCGTGCACTTGCTTGATAAAGTGCTGAAGCATTTTTTCGGTTACGTAGAAGTCAGCGATTACGCCATCTTTCATTGGGCGAATAGCGGAAATGTTGCCAGGTGTACGACCAAGCATCTGTTTTGCTGCGTGACCGACTGCAGCAACGCTTTTTGCAGAACCTACACGATCTTGACGAATAGCAACTACAGAAGGTTCATCAAGGACAATTCCTTGCCCTTTTACGTAAATTAGAGTGTTGGCTGTACCTAAATCGATAGATAGATCGTTAGAAAACATGCCACGAAGTTTCTTAAACATACTCTTCGCTCATCCTGCAAAAATATAGAAGACAAAAATTGCTCTAAATGTACCAATGCCTCGCTGTCACAGCAAGGTATTGGTACACAAACATGAGCAGAAAGCCTCAATTTCTTGCAGTTTCCTAACTTAAGGGCAAAAACCTAAGTTGTTACTGTCCGGTTAACCCTGGCTCACCACGGTAAATCACACGGTCATTACCACGGTGAATACCAAAGGTGACGACGGAGGATGGGTTTTCTTCACCAGCTTTCTTATTGTCCCAGTTGTACTTGAGCCAAGGTAAGCCATTTTTTGAATCATCAAGATCTAACCAAACGCGCGTTTGCTGGCGATATGGTTCAGCTTGAGTTGCAGTAATAGAGCGAGAAGAACCTGAAGCAACTTCTCCACCAGCTCCTAACGTGACTGCTTTGGGAGTGGCTCCAGCACCTGTTGGCCAAATATGCGTTTCAGCGGCAGTGACACCTTTCACATCGGTTTGATTGTCATTAGGGTTGGCGATAAAGCGGCTACCATTCCAGTATTCGATTCTTAGAGGAATATGTAAGGTCGTCCCCTGATTTCCACCAACATCATCTAGGTCTACACGACCAAGCCGGATATCAGGTTGTGCCAGCAACACTTGTGCCACGCTGGTAGTCAATTGTTCATTGCCGTTAACGCTACTTTTAAACCTGAATAATGTCGGGTCAACATAGCTACTGGTTTTACCACCAGAATTGCTCAGTGATAGGCTAATCGTGGTACTGGTAGATTTGTCCGCCACCACTTTCGAGTTAAACGGCCCATCGGGCAAAATTGGTTTGCTCCATTGAACCGAATTATCCCACTGCTTACGCCACACCGCGCCGCTCCAGTTTTTATCGCCGAGATCCGCATTCGCGATATTCAAGCGATCCGAATGTTCACCGGACAGATAGAAATCGGCTTTTAATCCACTAGCAAACAAACCGTAGTTTTGTGTCGCGCCGCCACTGGCATTATAGGCGGTCACAGCAAAGCTTACCGAATCGAAAGCCTGCCCCATGTAGGCCGACTCGCCCTGGTTATCCGGATAGTCCCAGTTGGTTTCCGTAACGTTAAAGTAAGCCGGATAGAAGCGACCTATTGTCGCTATTGCATCCTTAATTTTGAACGCGCTACTACCTAAATAGCTTGAGGTACCCAGCGGTTTGCCGTTTTCATCACTCGCAACTGGTGCAGCTACGCTAAATTCAAATGCGCCGACTTCCGAGACCGACTGCGGCAGCATCACCTTACCATTGGCCCATTTGCTCCCCTCCGGCAATGAGGTATTCAACAGCGTGGCTGACGCCCCCTCAGCCGGGTATTTCACGCTGTTGGCGATGGTAATGGCCGGCTCCTGGTAGTTTTTGGCGACCTTTTCTGTATTTTCATCCGCCGCCTGATAGGCGGTCACGGTCAGGTCAAACAACTCACCAGCGGCAACAAAACTGTTGCTACAGCCAGAAATGGCCTTGGTGCAGGTACCGTTTTTATCCGCTTTGGTTGCTGTTAGCTTCAGATACTCAGGGAAGCTGACAAAGCTGGCAAAGCCAGCAGAATCGCCCACACCATCGACGCTCGCATTGAGCTTCACTTTACCTGCTTCCGGATACTTAATTTTAAAGTACGCCTTGCCCTGCGAGTCAAAATACACATTATTCAACACTGTACTTTGTGTCTTAAGTAAAGTTGGCTCACTTGTCCAGTCGACCGTGTTGTTGCCGACCTTTCTCTTGTACCAGATCGACACCGACTGAGTTTTATCAACCGGTGCAACTTCATACGCCATCGACATTCTCACGTTGCGCGACTCACCGTCCGCATCTGCCTGAGCAGAACAGAACGACAAGTGATCCTCACCCTGGCTCTGGCGGTTGGCCACCACATCGGCCACGTTGACCGCTAAAACATTCTTAACGAAAGTCACCTCACAGTTCTCTGCCAAGAGCTCGCCGCCATTAATACGACAGCGTGCACCTTCAAAACCAAACTGCGGTACCGAGCTGCTGGCCACGCCCATGGTAATAGTGCCAGATTCCGAAGCCTGTAGCGCTAATTCCTTCTGGTTTTGAACAGTTACCTGTGTACCACCGACCCAGTTAGCAATGTCATGCCCCGCCGAAGGCGTCAGCGTCACATTGAGTGGCTTAAGCATCCCGTTATTGTATGCGTCGCGCGGATAGCGCTTGCTACAGTCCGCATTCATGCACGCTCGCAGCTCCACTTGAGAGGCCTGACAAGTGCTGCCTGAGCCCGAATAATCAAACTCAAAGTGGTGGATGCCTTCGGTCAGTGGGATGGCCTCATCGGCACAAACCTGGAAGTTATCAATCTCATGAGTATTGGTCGACCAACCGGTTGATGCGGTGACAGAAAGGCGGAAGTTCTCTGGCACCGTATTAAAGCTGCCCTGCTGAAGTACATCAAACTTCTCGATTAGTGTTTTCCATTCTCCTGTATCTATTTTTCTTTCGACCGTGAGATAATATTTACCTGACTCACGTGAGTTGAGCACGATTCTGTATTTATGTAAGCCACTGCGGGGACCATCAATATCTTCAACTGGCAGATCTTTTCGACTAGGTTCATAGCCCTTAATGTATTTATAGCCCTTAAGCCACTGACCATTTGAGTCCGTGTAGCCGGGACCACGAACACCTATCAAGTTCTGTTTTCGTGGTGAATATTTATCAACAACCTCTCCACCAGTACGATAATAGTTACCGTATTCATCAAGACCGATTCCTAGCCAACCTCCAGCAAAGCCTTCAATGTCTTTAGTCACTTCTTCGCTGTGGTTTTTCTGCAGCTTCATCCCGTAGCCCAGCGGGCCGCCAAAGGCACCGGTTTTCGGCAGCACATTGGCATCCGACAGCACCAGAGCTATACCATCAGCACCATCACCACCAAAGGCGTAATGATCAAACTCAATCTGCAAATAGTTTTGTGCCGATGGAAAGACATAATTGTAGGCCGACGCCGTGGCCTGACGACGTATACTTTCATTCAGCCTGAAACGCCCATTGTTCGTCTGCGGCTGGGTACTGCTTTCAAAACCCATCACTGACCAGTTGGCCAGGCTGCCGTTATCGAAGTTTTCGGGTGGTAATGGCTTACACTGCTTAGGCTGAGGAGGCGTCCAGCACGGCTGCGGATAGTCCGGTTTGACAACTTGAGTTGAGCCTCGCATATCAAGCCAACGGCTTGTGACTGCACCATAAATTTGTTCGCCGGTATCCAGCACCAGGCTCTTGGCAAGAATAAAGCCTTTAAACTGTTGTGACGTGGTGGTTTTGAAATGCACACTCGCCTGTGGCCCATAGATCACCGGCAATACCAAATCACTTTGTGTGGTACGGTAATCAAAATAGGCATCTTCGAGTTTAAAATCAGCATTGTTGCCGGCATACGAGCCGGGCGTCTGATTCGTACCCACCACATTCCAGGTAACGTTGCTACCAAAAATCAGCTTCGGCTTGGCGCCTAAATTTTTGAAAGTTTTCACTGTCAGGTTGGTGTTATCGGCCAAATATAGTGAGAGATTGGACTTAGACTCGTAAACCAACTCTTCTATTTTGCGTTCACCAGCGATCTTCAGCTCAACCTTTTGACTGTTTGCACTTTCAATAATCTTTAGTCGTTTAAGGTCGCGCTTCAAGCTGATGACAACGCGATCGCCGAATTCTTGGTAACTACAAACATCTGAACCATTACCACAAACCTTGCCATAGTATTTTTTTGCACTTGGATTCGTACGAATAACCTGTTGTTTAGTGGCGTTAAAGGTTGCGTTCAGAGCACTCGGTTTTTCCGCTTTGCGTCGCTCTGTCAGGCCATCACCACCCGCCAAACTGCCATCTCCCGCCAAACCATCTTTCGGGAAACAGCCAAACTCGTTATTACAGATATAAGGGGTTTTGTCCTTGTACAACTGTGAGGCCTGCTCACCGCTATCAAAGCCCACGCGCAGGTTGCGCCACTCGCTGCCGCTGTCCCAGTTCTGTTTGTAGGTGTAGAAGTTGCGGCTGTCCGCCAGATATTCGTCAGACCAGCCCAACGCCCTGACAGTTGAATTAGTCACAATCAGTTTGCTTTCTTCCTGCTGCCAGCCTTGGACAGGCTCAGGGAAAAGTTGACACACGTGATCCGGTACAGCAAAGCTTGATGCTGGAGGGATGGGAGGAGTAGGCCTTGCCCCAGGCTCACAATCTAAATCAGATAACCCATTACCGATTTCAAACAAAACGTCAGCGCTATCTGAAACTTGTGAAAAAGATTGGCCTTTAGCAGCAACTTCTTTTATAAGCAAGCCTTCTTTATAAAGCAGATAAGCCAAATCCGCCGTATACGTATGCCCGTGCTTCGTAACGTTATCATATTCAATACGAACTACGTACTTCTGGCCGGGTTCCAGGTCCTGCTCATGGAATATTCCTCGGTAAGAGCTGCGGGAGTAGTTTTCAACGGACCAGAGCGGATAGAGAGTGACGTTGCCCTTTCCCTGCTTTTTCAAGTAAATAACGCCATCACTCACTGCCACCTGGTAATTAGCTTCGACCGAAAATGACTCTTTTAGATGGACCGAACAAGACTCCGTAGCTTGCCAGGTATCCGCGTATGAAAAGGCAGACAGTGATAGCGAAATTAAAAATAGTATGGTCTTTTTCATTATTCTAATCCTTTACCCAAACCTCTTGCTGACGCTGTACCTGTATAACTCCAGAACCACACGTTGCCGTGGCCTGCACCTTAAAAAGAGATTCAGCGTCAGGGGCACCCTCATTGAAAGTACCTATATTTGTACATGCCATCGCATTAACCTCGCACCTACTTCCCACAGCTACCGGCGGAATGGCACCGCTGACCTCCCCACTGCATACGGCCGCGATATCTGTTGTACTGGCATTTAACGGATACATCTTGGTCAGTGCCCACTCATTTGCAGACTGAGCAACAAACCAAGCTTTTGTTCCCAAAAACTCTCTTGTTAATCCGCTTTGATTCGACCATGTCACTTTCATTAAAGAGGAAGCCAAATATCCCATTACAATAATGACGAACAACACGATGATTAGTACATTTCCGCTGGAGTTTCTTCTATGGGACATTGAGCACCTGCACATCTTGTTGATACACACTACGTTCACCATCCTGCTCAAACTCTAAATTGATATGAACTAAACCACCTCGTTGCAGAGTTGGCTCTAGATAACGCATACCACTTACGGACGTATCGACACTATCCGCAACCGTAATACCATTTCGCGTAACTCGCTTGGTATCAAAACAGTAGCGAATCTCCGACTTCTCTTGATAAATATAAAGACGGCTAGAAACAGAGGATCCCGTAATCGTACTTGCCCCCCCACTAACAACAAAAACCTTACCTGTTTTAGCTAAACCACCAATGGCTATATTTCGCGAAGAAGTTGATTGTAAATCTTCATATCGGCTCGGATTTATCACCATCCTGCGATTCGCAGGAATAGGATTAAGCGTTGAGTCATTACCTAGCAAAAACTCTAAGTCGTTATTCTTAAACATGTAAAAACCAGAATATTCAATCGGCACAAACTCTAGACAATTAGTTGTTCCTTTTGGCACATGAAAACTATTAGGTACAGCATGGCGGATTTCACGCGTCATCTTTTCTAAAACAAACTGAGCCTGTGTTTGTATTCGTTGGCGATCGATAGTATCAGCGTAACCTTTCATTCCTAACTGGACATACCCAGCTATCCCCAACATGATGAAGCTGCCGACCACAATCGTAACTATCATTTCCATTAAGGTGAAACCACGATCTTTCATCAGTAGTTCCCCTTAATAGCTGTTAAAGTAAGGGGCTGCGTGTTCCCCGCAAAAATCCTTAATGTTACTTTTTTGTATTCGGTTATTTCATCGGGAGCTTTATCCGTCAGATCATCATAGGCAACGCTAATTTCTAATCTAAAGTTTTTGTACTGCTCAGTACTGTCCGCACCAAGTACATCACTAATATTCCCTCTAGGGATACCATCACACTGAGAAACCGTTGTAGATGTGCTCCAACACCCGATATAGTCATCGACATCATTGAAATCACTAGGCGTTGTTTCCAAGGAACCGTCTAGTTTTTTATCCGCACCTAATTTATTTACGTCAGTGCAGCTCACTCCATTCTCACCACACCGAACGGTGCCACCATCAAAGTCGCTGTTTTCATCGAAGCCTCGCGCCAATATCTGAGACATGAAACCTTGGCCTAATGCGGCCGCGCGGGTTTGATAATGAGGTATAGCTGAGTCTCGAATTTGAGGGACAAGAAAAGAAGTAAACGCCACCATCGCAATGCCCATTAAAACAATCGCGATGATCATTTCTATTAAAGTCATGCCACTAGATTTCTTCATGAGCATGTACCTTTAGAAACATAACCTTGAGAATTAATTTCAACTTGGCAGCGGCTTCGACCATGTTTATCTTCAATTAAGATGTTTACAGCACCGCTTACAGGATTGCCGAGAAGGTTAAAATTAACTGTATTTGCGGCACCGCTGATAACAGAAAAATTTGCGGACTTATCGATAACCACATCACTACGAGCATCTTGTACACTGCCTGTTAGTGCGCAGGCAGCAACTGAACCAACACATGAGCTAGAAACTAGCAAACGAAAGTTGTTATCCGGACTTGCAACATTCGACTGCATACGATTCACCTGCACTTGGCGAATTACAGAAATCACGCGTTCTTGTAATGCATATGCAGAGAAACTGCCAGAGCCCATAAAACGGCTGGCTGCAAAAAGTGAAAGGATAGAGAGGAGAACAATCATGAGGATTAACTCCATTAACGTGAACCCTAATGCAGAGCTGCGAATTTTCATAACCCAACCTTAGGCTTAGAACAGGCGAGATAAGTATACGATGATATTATGAGATTAATGATAGGTTTATAATTTTTCGATTCGAAATGTGAACAGACGAACAAATGACCAATATCTAGTTATTTTGCCCTTTTGAACGGCCAATCTCTTCTTCTATTCGATCTTAAGTTTCTTTATTGCTCAGCGTCTCAGAAACATGCTCTGCGGTCTGCTTAGTTTTCTCCCACTTCGCTTCGTAAGTTTCTGGCTCAAAGCTGATAAATCTTGGTAATACCACATAACCGACACACCTAAGATCATCAGCACAACTACAAACTCTATTGCACTAAGACCCGATGATTTACGCATATGAACTATTCCGAAATTCACCAAAGTAGAGAGATAAAGGCCAGACTAGCTGGCCTTTTATCAATGTATTACTTAGTACATACTGCAGAACTAGCAACAATCTCAGTTTTCGCTGGAGTGTTATCACCTGTAGCAGCAGTGTATCTAACACAGCTCTTACTGTAGCCTTTAATGCCGTATACCATGTTTGCAGGATCTTTATCGCTATTGTCTGCAATAAGCTCCCAGTCTCCAGAATCAATACCATCGACCGCTAGCTTAAGAGCCTCTGTAGTTGCTTCAGGGTAACCATAATCCAGCTGTAAAGTTGAGCCAGCAACACTAATCGCTCCATTTTCACCAGTTTCTTGGCTCTTGATTGCTGCCTTACCATATACAATGCCTGAAGCCCCATCAATCGCGCCTTTCAGACCTTGAAGTGCAGAAGCTCGAGCATCATCTTGTAGGTTAAGGAAACGTGGTGCTGCAGTTACCGCTAGAATACCTAGGATTACAATTACCACTACCAATTCGATAAGGGTGAAACCACCTTGTCTTTTCATTGTTTACTCTCTCTATGTAAGCATGCAGTACAACTGCAAAGTTTCGTTTAGGTCACGCGACCATTTTGGATATTGTCAAAACGGTTTGGGGCAGCAACGTTCACTAAAACTGACCGTGAAGTGGATACTGTATCTACCGCTTGAGCAGAATGACGATTCGCCATTATTCAGTTCATGCTGCAATGAGAAAAACACATTATTGTTTACCCACTATTACAGCCTGTTACTTATGGTAATGATTGCATTATACCGACTTTCATTACCAATTATAGTGCTTAGGTGTCAAAAAATTCACTCCGCCGACATTTCGACGTCTATTTTCAGTTGATTAGCAGTTGAGATAACTACAATCGACTGACCATTTTCATAAGTGTAGTGACAGACATAACGATCAGTTTTGATGGCTCCACTGATATCTATTAACTTGTTGGTCATTATTTTACGTTGGGGGTAATGCACCGCTAGCCAATAACCACAATCTAATACACCTTGCTGAGTAAAGGGAGACACTAACCCGTCCTCAGTCATAGTAAGGTTAAAACCATCCATCAGCATATGTTCTGGCTCGCCTTGTACTAGCCAAGCTTGACGATAACGCTGAACACTGTCTTGCATCCAAACTCTCGCTAACTTCGCTCCAGTTACTTGTGCTTGCTCGGTAACAGGACGTAATTTGACCGCCAAACCCACCGCCATAATCGTAGCAATAACCCCAAACACAATAAGCGTTGCTCGGCTTTGATTTTCAACCACCTATTAGCCGCCTTTGATGATGTCGAGCATTCCCCACATTGGTAAGAAGATACCCAATGCCAGCACCATGACCATGCCTGCGACAATCACCAAAAGTAATGGTTCTATTCTTGCGGTCAGCGTTTTTAGATCGTAATCGACTTCTCGATCGTAAAAGTCCGACACCTCCAGCAGCAACTCATCAATACGACCAGTTTCTTCACCTACTGCAATCATCTGAATCACCAATGGGGTGAATATTTTACTGTTGATGGCCGTCACTGAAATGGTGCTACCCGCTTCAATTGCGGACTTCATCTCAAGAATTCGGTTTTCTAAAAAACGGTTCCCTAAGGCTTCCCCGGCCAAAGCCAAAGACTGGTTAAGTGGCACACCTGATTTCAGCATCAACGAAAAGGTTCTGGCAAAACGAGAAAGCTGCGCACGATTAACGATATCGCCTACAATTGGCAGCCGAAGCCGAAACTTATCGAACTTCTCCCGACCATCAGCCGTCGCCACCCACGCTCTGAACACCGTAAACGCGCCAATCATTGCCACAACCAGCAACACCCAATAATTAACAAAGAAATTAGAAGTCGCGATCAAAATACGCGTCGGCAATGGTAGCTCAACACCAAAGCGCGTGAACATCGATGCAAACTCAGGGATCACCAAGATATTCAATACAAACATGGCGATGGTGATAAAGATAATGACAAACGTTGGATAACGCATCGCCGCTTTAATGCGTTTGCGAGTCTCAAGTTCCTGTTCGTAGTAATTCGCCAGTTGCAATAGCGCTTGGTCAAGCCGACCCGTATTCTCACCGACGTTGATCATAGAAACGAACAGTGGGCTGAATACTTTACTGTGTTGCTGCATCGCAGAAGACAAACCTCGGCCATTACTCAGTTCAGAAACGACATCTTCTAGCGCCTCTTTGAGCTGTTTGTTTTCGCAATTTTGCAACAAGCCACGCATAGAGCGCAGCAAAGGTACGCCAGCTTTAGTCAAACTAAACAACTGACGAGAGAAAAGAATAATTACTTCCAACGGAATAGCAGGCACAAACAGCTTAGACAAGCTCACTTGGCTTTTTGCCGACTCTTTCTCTAACCGTACATTGAGCGGGATGACCCCTTTGTTCATCAATGCTTCCGCCGCAGCTTCTGAGTTCACTGCTTCGATTTTGCCGTTAGTGGATGAGCCGTCTAGCGTGCGACCTTGATAACGAAAAGTTGGCATTCACTTACCTATATGAAAATGGGATCAGTCTTACCAGAAGCATCACCCTCACCTAGGGTCATCACTTCATCCAAACTGACGGTGCCTTGTAGCGCCAGTTCCATTGCAGAAGCAAGCAGTGGCTTATAGTTTTCTGAGCGGCGCGCGGCTTGCGCAAAGCCAACCGCATCATTGGCGCGCAATTTATCCATCATCTCTTGCTCAAGTTCGAGCATTTCAAACACACCGATCCGGCCTCGATAACCAGTCAAGTTACAGTTTTGGCAACCTGCGCCTTTATAAAAAATGGTGCTAACTTGATTTGGGAAACGCCCAGCTAACCACTGCTGGCGAGACTCATCTAAGTGGTCTTCTGTTTTACAATCAGGGCAAACTCGGCGCACAAGACGCTGCGCCACCACGGCTCTGACTGCACTAGCAACCAAGTACCCCGGCGCACCCATATCGATCATACGTAACGCACTGTCGACAGCATCGTTGGTGTGGAGAGTACTCAATACTAAGTGACCCGTTAATGCAGCTCGCAGACCAATTTCTACCGTCTCTTGATCACGCATCTCACCAACAAGAATGATGTCTGGGTCTTGACGTAAAAAGGTTCTAAGAACACGCGAGAAAGTTAGATCGATCTTACTGTTAACCTGTACCTGAGTGATGCGAGGCAGACGATATTCAACCGGATCCTCTGCTGTAATGATCTTTTTCCCAGGTTCGTTGAGCTCACTCAATGCACCGTAAAGCGTGGTGGTTTTACCGGAACCTGTCGGCCCGGTAACCAAAATCATGCCGTGCGGACGCGCCAACTGTCGACGTAAGCGAGCAAGCAAGTCTGGCGGCAAGCCCGACTCTTCTAACGGACGCAAACCAGCGGACTGGTTAAGCAGACGCATTACCACAGATTCTCCGTACTGCGTTGGTAACGTCGACATACGAATATCAATTGATTGCCCACGAACTTTGATATTGAATCGGCCATCTTGTGGCAAGCGCTTTTCAGAAATATCTAGGTGTGCCATCAACTTCAGTCGAAGAACCAAAGCCGATGCAATGTTTACTTCATTTAAGAGCGTTTCATGCAATACGCCATCAATACGCTGGCGCAAACGCAATACTTGATCGTCTGGCTCAATATGAATATCCGAAGCTCCAACCTGTACCGCATCCTCAAACATGGAATTAACCAGCTTTACAACGGTAACCTCTTCACTGTCGGCCTCATCAATACCGTAATCAAAGCTTTGTACATCTTTATGCTCTTCATGCAGCTGCTCAGCAAAGGAGGCGATCTCTTTAGTACGGCGGTAATAACGGTCAAAGCTTGAAATAAGCTGACGCTCTGAAGCCACAATGAACTCAAGGTTGTATTGACCTAACAAGTTCATCAATGATTCTTGGATGAACAAGTCCGCAGGGTCACTCATAGCAACGCGCAGTGTGTCCCCATTTCGAGCAACGACCATCGCACGTAAGCGACGTGCGTGTACCTCAGGTAGAATCTGCACGGCTTCGGCATCCACAGGCGCACGACCAAGATCGATCAGTGGCAAGCCAAGCTGCTGAGACAAGAAGTCCAACATCTGCTTTTCGGTAATAAAACCAAGGTCAATTAACGCATCCCCTAGCTTCTGCCCGGTACTGCGTTGTGCGTTTAGTGCTTGCTGGATTTGTTCTTCAGAGACGATACCTTCCTCTACCAGAAGATCGCCCAAGCGTTTTCTCAACTGAATTTTCATTGTGCGCTCTCCAACTCTTTCAAGATGCTCAAACGGTCACGGATAAATGCTTGCGATTGATTCGAAATGCCAACTTTACCCAGAGCTTGGTTGTAAGAGTTGATCGCGGTAGTAAAAGCCAGGGCACGCTCTTGTTGAATCGCTAAACCTAACCACCAGCGCGCGTTTTCCGGTTCACGCTGAGTGAGGAGTTGATAGCTCTCAAGCGCAATGTCATTTTGCTTGTGTTTTTGTGCCAATGCCGCACGCATCGCCAAGTAATCTCGACTTGGTACTGGAGGCAAATGAACAAGCGGGCTCAGCGCCGCTTCAGGTTGATTAGCTTTCACTAACAACTTAGACAAGGCCAAGCGAAGTACTTGGTTGTTCGTATCTAGGTTAATGCCTTCTTGAATAATCTCATATGCTTTACGCGTGTCACCTTTACCAAAGTACAACGCTGATAACTTTTGACGCGTGTCTGCATTCATTGGCTCATAACGCAACGCCTCGGCATAAGCCGACAACGCTGTTTGCATATCGTTAGCATCGAGTGCTTTTTCCGCTCGACTAACTGCCTTAAGAGAAAGCTGACGATGTGTAAGCTCAACCTGCTCAATACGCATTGAGCTGTTTTCTGATGTCGTGCGGGTTACGTGATTAGATTGTTCCTCGCTCGGCATCGTTGCTAACTGCGCGAGTAAAACTGCATCTTCAGAGGCGATATTTATCTCAGCTCTTGGCGTGAACCTATCAGTCTCTTGCATGTGAAGCTGTTGCGCTACCGGCTGTGTGGTTGGTTTAGTGTAAACCACTTGAGTTGTATCGGGCGTCATTTTACTCGTTGGCGAGTGAGTGCGCTCCGATGAAACAATTGGTGAGACATTCACAGACGACAGTGGCATAGCGTCGGTTTGAAACTGTGATAGCTCGCCTGAAGGGACAGGACCGCGAGAGACCGCCCAGCTACCAACCGCAAGGCTTAACGAAAAACCGGCGACAAGCCAAAGCCAAGGTTTACTACGTGAGACACTTGGAATCTCCGCACGAGTAAGCTCTGACGGCGATGTTTTTTCAGCAAGTTCTGATAATGCTTTATTGATGGCACTCAAGGTTGACTCCATCCCCAAAATACGGGTGTTTTAAACTTAGGTTTACGGGCATCAAACGTATCGTGCATAGCGGCGTAAACGTGATGATTTTTCAATAGTGTGCAACGCTCATTAAATGCAGCAAGCAACGACTTGTGGCTAATTTGGTTTATCAAGCGCGGAATCCCCATGGATGAACGCCAAATCGCTTTTTTCTGTTCAATAGAAAAAATGTGCGCCCCATTGCCTGCTTTATCTAAACGATTATTGATGTAAGCCACGCCTTCATCGATAGAGAGAGGACGTAACTGGCAGCTAAACGTAATGCGTTGACGAAACTGCCTTAGCTCATGGTTAGCCAATCTTTCATCCAACTCAGGTTGTCCGAATAACACCAATTGAATGAGCTTATCTTGTTCCGTTTCTAGGTTGCCAAATAGACGCAATGTTTCTAAAGCTTGTGGGGAAAGAACTTGCGCTTCATCAACGATCAAGACGGTTTTCTTTCCCAAGGCATGTACTTGAATCAAGTGCTCTTGAATGAGGGAAACGATGCGCAGCGGATCATCGTTCTCGATACCTAACTCTCTGGCGACAGCAAACTGCAACTGTTCCCCATTCAACACTGGATTGGGTAAGTAAATAAGCTCAACTTCAGATTCAATCTGCTCGATCAGCTTACGGCATACCATGGTTTTTCCAGTGCCGACTTCTCCCGTCACCTTAATCACCCCTTCTCCCATTTGCACGGCGGCTAGGATGGTTTGGATCGCCTCATAGTGAGGGACTAACCCCAAGAACATTTCTGTATTTGGGGTTAACGAAAAAGGCTGAACTCGGAACCCAAAGTGTGACAAGTACATACTCGAATCACAAACCTATTGAAAAACAGAACCTTTCCCAGCGCTTATTGCGCATCTGGGAACCACTCTTGCAGCAGATCACGAGAGCGCTCTAGCTCTTTCTGCCAAGAGTTCACGCCAACTACGGTCGGTTTTAGCAAGATGACCAATTCTGTTTTCTCAGTTACGTTATTCACGTTGCGGAACAAATGCCCCAGTGCTGGTACATCGCCCAAAAATGGGACTTTAGAAACAAGCTCACGATTTTGCTGTTTCATCAACCCACCGATAACCACAACATCGCCATCTTTAGCACGAATAACCGAGTCTGATTCACGAATAGAGCTTTTCGCTAATGGCAGTTGGATGTTTTGGAAATCTCCGCCCAAGTTCAATTGCTTCACTTCTTCCGTGACTTCAATAACTGCGGGGTGAACATGCAGGAACACATTGCCTTTGTTATCAATTTGCGGAGTCACATCAAGGGAAATACCCGAGAAGAATGGCGTCAGTTCCACTTCAGGAACCGCATTTGAGTTTTCACCGTTGCCTGCATTGCTCGATAGCTCGGTAACAAAGTACTCATCGGTACCCACTTTGATAACAGATTTTTGGTTGTTGGCAGCGGTAATACGAGGGCTCGAAAGGACGTTCAAGTCACCTTGCGTAGACATGAAGCTCAATACAGCATTGAAGTTACCATCCGAAATAGTCACGTTAGTTTGACCGCCCAATAGCGTGCCAATCGCATCCAATGGTGGTAATGTCGACGCAGGGCGGTTGACTACGATACTACCCGAGTTACCAATTGATGCCGATAAGTTTGACCAGTTGATGCCTTGTTGGTAGCCATCATTCAACGTCACTTCTAGGATTTTAGCTTCAAGAATGACCTGGCGCTGCATGCGCTCCTGCGATACACCTAAGAACTCGCGTACTTCGCGAATATCATCTGGAAATGCTCGAACCGTAATAACTCCCGCTTGTGGCGTTACAACCACACTTTGCCCTTTGCCTGAACCAATTAGATTCGCAACGGCTTGCTGTAGCATAGGCCAGAAGTCACTTTCAGTGATGGTTTCGATGCGTGTACCACCCGTAGATGTGGTTGAGCTATCGTTGTTGTTTCCATTGTTAGAGTCTGACGAGTCAGAACTGTCTGAGCTACCACCAGAATTAGACGTACCAGCCGAGGTTACAGAGCCCGTAACAATGCTGGTTAACGAGCGACCAGAACGCTTGAACTGTAGGTAATCGACTGGAATGGTCACAGTACGCATACCTGCTGGGTAGATTTGAATAACTTTGCCAGACTTCACCACGTCATAGCCATACATATTCTGTACGACATTCAGAACTTCATCCAATGTCACATCTGACAAGTTGACGGTGATATTACCTTGTACCGATGGGTGAATCGCCACGCTGTACTCTGTGCCTTTCACCAACGAGGCGAAAAAGCTTCTTGCATCGACCGCATTCGCTTGAATACGAAAACGCTTCGAGGTGCCTTGCTCTGATGCAACGTTCGAGTCTAAATTTGGCATCAAGTCTGCCTCAACAGAAGAAGGGATTTCTTCCAATGTGCGGCTGTTCGCTTGATTGATCGATTCATTGAGCGCTTCTTTAACTTCCACTGGATTCCGATGACCCATTGAACATCCCATTAAAGAAGCAATCGTTATTCCTACAACTAATTTGCGCATATCTGATCGGGCTCTGGTTATTATTGTTTTACGTTTAAATCAAAAAGCTCTAGGTCCCACTGACGGTTACCACGCTTTAAAGTTACAAATTCACTATTAATGCTCGCGACGCGATAACCCTTAAATAGCTCGCCTTTTTCGACAAGTTTGTTATCCATAATCGCAATACAATCAGTACTTGGCTTACACACAATACTGTTGAGCTTAGGCAGTCGATACCGTTTAACTTTTGGTTTCGCTGACGTTTCAACCGCTGGCTTTTCCCAACCAAGTGGGGCCGTTGGGTCCTGGTTTGCCCAAGCGGTTCCTGCCGCTGCCATAACAAGCAATGAGATGATGAGTTTGTTAACCACCAATAAACTCCTCTCTAGATCCTAGTGTGTAGACTTCTAACACAAGCTTCGCTTTCGGGTACTTTTCGACTTTATAACTAAAGCTGCGCCAGTAATAACTCGCAGGAAGGCTCTCCAATTTATTCAGATAATTAGCAATAGAAAAATAGTCACCAGTCAGTTCCATACGAACAGGATGCACGTAGTAACCAGAGTATTGCGATGCTTCTTTATCTTCCGTTATTGGCTCAGATGGCAAGGTTTGCAGAGACAAAAGGTGAATGCCACTTTGCTGCTCCAACACATTTTCAAGCAGCTCAGCCATTTGCGAAGGTGTAATAAGATGCTCGATGATCTCCGCTAATTGCATCGAAAGATGCTGACTCTCAGCTAACAGATTAGATATCGCGCGATCAATCTCAGCATTTGGATCTTTCTTAAGTTGCGCCTGAATACGTAGCGTATCGATTTCAATCTTTTGATTGGCTTGCTTTAAATTACTTAGTTGCCTCTCATTACTGATGATCTCGTTAAGCTTTGGCTCCAATACCAGCGTAAAGAGCAACATGATCACAACAACTAAACCGCACAATGCGGTGAGCACTTTTTCACGCGTACTCATTTCGCCAAAGCGCCCTTCTAATGAGAGCCAGAATTCGTTCATTTCTCTTTATCCTCGCGCGTTTTTAGTTCAAACGTCACAATATCCTTATCATTTCGACCTATTTTGACGTCGTCAAACGTTCGACCAACCAAGCTAATTTCGTTTTTAAATTGGCTGACCCAATTTGGCACTGAGCTCGGTTTTTTCGCTAGCCCCTTCAGGTCTAAGGTATGGGTATTGATTCGAATTTCGGACAAAGAAATTTCTTGGTTTCCTAGCTTCGCTAATGATTGCATCACGCCAGAGTAACCCGTGCGTTGCGAGTCATCGTATTTCCCGACAGCTTTAAGCGAGTCTCGCTTCGCCTTGACTTCACGCTCTAAGCGGGCTTTAGCTGCCAGCTTATTATTGTCAGGTTGATGTTTACGTAGCTTGACTTGATAACGTTCAAGCTCTGACTTCATGATATCGCCTTTACTTTTTACAATAGCAATCTCATCTTCCAAACCGCTGCTCTGCCAAGTGACATAACCGTAAGAAAATAGAATTGCAGCCGCCGCAACGCCCCAAGATAACGCGATATTTTTTAGCGTCAGGAGCTCTTTTTTCGGCTTTAAGTAATCGGGATATAAGTTGACGCGTCGAGTATTTGAAGTAGCCGCAGTGTCAGCCAAAACATGTCCTGATAGCTCATGTTCTGGTGGTAATAACGGTGAAACCTTAGTACTTAAACGGTAGTTCAGAGCCTGAACAAGCTCGCTCTCATCCTCTTCATCACAGCACACTTTCAATTGATGTAATTGCACGTGGCGTAACTGAGATGAAAGATAGTCAATCGAACGTTGCAGTTCTAACGACAGACTGTCCATCTGTAAATCGCTAGACGGAACCCCCGTTAACGGTGGCGTCACACTGCGAATAGAGCGGTGGAACGCAATAGTATTTTCGACAAAAGCGCTTATACGGAAATGACCACGCACACTGCGTTGTAATAATAGGAAGTTTCCTAGTTCACCAGCAGTCTCTCCCCAAATATCGTCTTCAGGAAGAATGGCTTCTAATGGTAACTGGGCTCGACTGGCCAGTAACACAATCTTATCCAATATTTTTCGCGATAAGACGTATGCTTGCACTTTGGTTGAATTCGGTAACTCGACCGCATCGGCAATAATGTCGATAGCACGCTCAGAGATCAGTTCTTTCAACAAAAACGGTAATGCGGCTGGCCATTCTTGACGCGGCATGACCGGTTTGTCGATTTGGTACATCTGGTAATAGTTATGAGAAAGAATAACCGTTAATGAATCATACGCACTCGCTGCAACGCTCAATGCTTGCTCAACGGCTTTTTCCCAATTGGACTCAGAAATATCAAATTGGTATGGACGACTACTTTTGATTGAAGATGATAAATAAACGGCGTCTGGCTGAATAACCAAAAAGCAGGAGCGATCACCACTAGATGATCGCTTAAGCTTGTCGAATAGTGCTTTGAAATCCATGATTATTATCTTTATTTTTTCCGCCAGCGATTTCGTCTTCCCAATTTAACTTGGGATTCTGATTGAGAATTCGGCAACGCTTGGGGACGAGGAAGAAACTGCTGCTCCGCAGAAAAGTAACGCCCTTGACCACCATAAACCCCGAGCTCAATTAATGTGTTGAGCTCGTTCTGATTCTCAATTCCCACTGCTATAATTTTAGTTTTACTGTTTGCCGCCGCACCTAGCATACTGCGGACAAATAGCTGGTTTTCATGTCGTTGGTCGATTTTTGCTACTAAACTGCGATGAAGTTTAAGGTAACGAATATCCACTTCTTTTAAATAGTGAGTGCTGACGATGGTACGCCCAGCCTGCCCAACCATTAAGTGGCACCCCAAACCGGCCAGCATTTTAGCGACTGGTCGCATAAAGTCTAAGTGTCTTACAAATTGTGCTTCAACAAACTCAAAACTGAGACACTTTCTCTGCTCACGTGACAACTGTAAGAGTTCATCACGAAACCATTTAAAGTACTCTCGGTTAGAAAATGGCGTTACATTCAAATTGAGCGCATACGATCTTGAGTTATCAAAATTATCCTTAAACTCTCTTAAGAATTTATTAATAACCGACTTATCCATTTGCGCTTCATAACCAACCTGTCTGATCGCAGAAATGAACCGAGACGCTTTAACAATCCCATTCTCAGGATCGCGAATCCGACATGTTAACTCTTCATATAATGATTTTTTATGCGTCGCGTCACTTATTGGGTGCACAGATTGTGCGTAGAGTATCACACTTTCAGGTGTAAGTGCTGTGTCAAATAACGTTCTCCACCTCACACTTCCGCGAGCTTCTTCATCGTGGTTCCATTTTTTGAAGCGACTCCAATTATTGTTATTTTGTAGTTGCGCACTACGCAAAGCAGTCTCGGCTTCATCAATGATTTGGCTGTGTCGCTCACCTTCTTTATAAGTGGTGATGCCAATATGGCACCAGTTGTCTGGATCAAGTGGCTCTGGCGGCATTAACTTTTCTAACTGGCGAATGCATTGCGAGGCAAGGTTAGCCACATCTTTCGCACTTTGGTGCGGTAGAAAAAGCGCAAAATCAGCATCGTAATAACGGGAAAATACAACATCTGGGTATCGTTGAACTAAATTGGACAATAAACTCCCAACTTCAACAATAAACTCATCCGTAATTTGCTTATCTTGCTCTTCTTCAACCAGTTTCCAGTCTTGAATACGCACTAGCAACACGGCGCCGCGAGCCCCACTTTCTAGTAACGCCGATTCCAACTTGCTATCAAATAACACTCGGTTAGCGGTACCGGTTAGCTTATCAAGGAAGGTTTGAGTTCGAATAAAGGTATCAAATCGGCTTCGCTCTTGACGCGCATCTTGTAACTCTTCGATTAATACATCGAGCGCTTCACTGGCGGTGTAAGGCCATTCTTTTTTGTCACCTTTGGCATACTGCTCCACCCTACCAGCCAGGATCATTCTGCCTCGCTCTTCGAGCATTTCAGAGCCTTCTAATTGCTCTTTAAGCCATGCCACGCCGCGCATTAAGCAGAAGATGATCAATATAACGGCAAGCGTGATCGACCAAAGCGCCTGCATTGAGTAGCTGTAACCTAAGTAAGGGGGAATTGCTTTAAAGTGAATCGTGTAATCTTGATTGTGAGTCAACTGGTACTCAGCCTCAAACAAGACTGACGCTTCCATTTGATGAGAAGTATCTTTGAAGCGATAAACAACGGCGTTGTTGGTCGACAACGTCATTTCGACAATATTGGAAGCCTGCAGCATTTTCGGCATCCAGCGCTGCATAGAATAAGCGGCGTCAGGATCTTCCATCTCCTTGTCGACCACCTCTACGATCCCTTCTAAATAATGGGTGAGATATTCCTGCCCAAGACGTTTAAAAGAGAGGGTGCCACCGACAAACAAGATAAACATGGCGCAGATAACGATCATGGTGACAAAGGCCACCAGCCGTGTGCTTAACTTAAGAGTTGGGGTATACCTCATGAATACCAAATTCCTTTTTTATTCATCATATACCTTATTGAAATATTTATACTTGATAAGAGTTCATCAAACAATCGGATTAGTCTGATAGTGAGAGGCTGGAGCATAAAGAAAATCACACTCATTGATAAGTTTTATTGTTACGCCTAACCTTGCCAAGAGAAGCCTGTGAAATCATTAGATTGCGACAATAAAAAAGGCCGCGATATTCGCGGCCTTTTCGATTCAAGCATAAGCAGAATTTAGAACGGGATATCGTCGTCAAAATCCATTGGTGGCTCATTGTACTGCTGCTGTGGTTGCTGCGGAGCCTGTTGTTGTGGTTGCTGTTGCTGAGGCGCATTGTACTGCTGCTGAGCTGGCTGTTGAGGCTGACCCCATCCACCTTGTTGCTGCTGTTGACCGCCCATTGGTGCGCCGCCACCTTGAGCACGACCGCCAAGCATTTGCATAACACCATTGAAGCCTTGAACAACTACCTCAGTTGAGTAGCGATCTTGGCCACTTTGATCTTGCCATTTGCGAGTTTGCAGTTGCCCTTCAATGTAAACTTGAGAGCCTTTACGCAAGTACTCACCTGCTACTTCCGCAAGTTTGCCGAACAACACAACACGGTGCCATTCCGTTTTTTCGCGCTGTTCGCCAGTCGCTTTATCACGCCATGAATCAGAAGTCGCAATAGTAATGTTTGCTACTGCACCGCCATTCGGCATGTAACGAATTTCAGGGTCGTTACCTAGATTCCCCACCAAAATAACTTTGTTAATTCCACGGCTGGCCATGATGTGCTCCGTTTCACTCTGGATATATAAAATTTTAGCGCATTAGAATAGCACGCTTTAATGTTTTGATTAAAGTCTAATACCATTGTGATCTATTGAGTCATCCTCTAGAACCCAAATCGTATTTCAACTTACGTGTGTAGCATTTTTGATTCGCGTTGCAGACATCGTTTCGTGAAGCTTTGAATTCGAACGCATTTATTCAGTAAAGCGATGGTTATGGCCTCTCTTTAATGCCAGTTTATGGCTTCTATTGAACCCAGGGAGATTGGAACACGTGAGAAAGTCGGCTTACGCAAGAAAGCTATTTCTGATCAGTATGGAAGATAATGCGCAAAAAAAAGTGGCGGCACTCGAAAAGTACGTTGATATGAGCATCCCGGTGATTTCAACCGCAGCACTCATGGAAGCCAAGCCACAACACCGTAATAAAATTCTACTGATCGACTTCAGTGAACATAAATCACTTGTTCAATCGATCAAAAATTTGCCTCTTGTATGGAAAAACTTTGAAACCGTTGTCTTCAACGTGCCTAAAAGACTAACCACAGATGAACTTCTTTCATTTGGTCAATTAAAAGGTGTGTTTTATTCTGAAGATACGCTAGAGCAAATTGGAGAAGGGTTAAAAGGCATTGTTAACGGTCAAAACTGGCTGCCGCGTAATGTAACCAGTCAACTTTTACACTATTACCGCAATGTCATTAATACTCATACTGCACCAGCTACGGTAGACCTAACCATTCGTGAGCTACAAGTACTGCGTTGCCTACAAGCTGGCGCCTCGAACAGTCAGATGGCCGAAGAGTTATTCGTCAGTGAATTCACCATCAAATCGCACTTGTATCAGATATTCAAAAAGCTATCCGTAAAGAACCGAGTACAGGCAATCGCCTGGGCAGACCAAAACTTAATGTCGTGATGCAATGTTAGCGGCTCTGATAACTGAAATGACGAGTCGCTCATCTTTTTTCCGCACCGAGTCTCACATTTTTTCCTACTTTATTCATGATTCATTGATACCTCTCGTGTTAAAGTTATGCGCAGATTCTTGATAAAAACGAGATAGGATATTCCCCCAATGATAAAAAAATGTCTGTTCCCTGCTGCAGGCTATGGCACACGCTTCCTACCGGCAACGAAATCTATGCCAAAAGAGATGATGCCAGTCGTTAACAAACCGCTTATTGAATACGGTGTCGAAGAAGCAATCCAAGCTGGTATGAACGGCATGTGTATTGTGACAGGTCGTGGCAAGCACTCGATCATGGACCACTTTGATAAGAACTACGAACTGGAACATCAGATTAGCGGTACCAACAAAGAAGAGCTGTTGGTAGATATCCGTGAAATCATTGAATCTGCAAACTTCACTTATATACGTCAACGCGAAATGAAAGGCTTGGGCCACGCGATTCTAACTGGACGAGAATTGGTAGGCGATGAGCCATTTGCTGTTGTTCTTGCTGATGACCTTTGTGTGAACGAGCAAGAGGGCGTACTGGCTCAGATGGTGGCACTATTTAAGCAGTTCCGCTGTTCTATCGTTGCAGTACAAGAAGTACCAGCCGAAGAAACGCACAAATACGGCGTTATCTCTGGTGAAATGATCAAAGACGACATCTATCGCGTAGACGACATGGTAGAAAAACCAGAGGAAGGCACGGCGCCTAGCAACCTTGCTATCATTGGCCGCTACATCCTGACTCCCGATATTTTTGAACTGATCGAAAACACCGAACCTGGTAAAGGTGGTGAAATTCAAATCACTGACGCGCTGCTGAAGCAAGCAAAAGCGGGCTGTGTGTTGGCTTACAAATTCAAGGGCAAACGCTTTGACTGTGGTAGCGTTGAAGGTTACATCGAAGCAACTAACTATTGTTTTGAAAACCTGTATCTAAAAGATGAAAAAACCTCTGAGCTAGGTAAGCACGCAACACAAAAAGCTGTATAAAGCATCGTCGTAGTACGAAATTACTGTATCGAAAGCCCAGCACAACGCTGGGCTTTTTACTTTACTGTTTTTTTATCCAGTAATTTTCTTTGCACATTTCTCACACTATGTAATACTTGCCCCACTTGGTTATACATAGAGCAAAAACGATGGATAAAATAGAAGTTCGCGGTGCCCGAACCCATAACCTTAAAGACATTAATCTTACAATCCCTCGCGATAAACTGATTGTCATTACTGGACTAAGTGGCTCCGGTAAATCCTCTCTCGCTTTCGATACATTGTATGCAGAAGGCCAACGACGCTACGTAGAGTCTCTCTCTGCCTACGCTCGTCAGTTTTTGTCTCTGATGGAAAAACCCGATGTCGACCACATTGAAGGGTTATCACCCGCGATTTCTATTGAACAGAAGTCTACTTCTCATAACCCGCGTTCAACCGTCGGTACAATTACCGAAGTCTACGACTACTTACGTCTATTGTATGCTCGTGTGGGCGAACCCCGCTGTCCAACGCATCATGCTCCTCTTGCTGCGCAAACCATCAGCCAAATGGTGGACAAAGTCCTAGAGATGCCGGAAGGCAGCAAAATGATGCTATTGGCACCTATTGTCAAAGAACGTAAAGGTGAGCATGTTAAAACGCTTGAGAACTTAGCGGCTCAAGGCTTTATTCGTGCGCGTATTGATGGAGAAACTTGCGATCTTTCCGATCCTCCAACCCTTGAACTACATAAAAAGCACACCATTGAAGTTGTGGTAGACCGCTTTAAAGTTCGTCCAGACTTACAACAGCGCTTGGCCGAATCTTTCGAGACAACACTCGAATTATCAGGCGGAATTGCAGTTGTCGCGCCAATGGATGGCGACGGTGAAGAGATTATTTTCTCCGCCAACTTCGCTTGTCCACAATGTGGTTACAGCATGCAAGAGTTAGAGCCGCGACTTTTCTCATTCAACAACCCTGCTGGAGCATGTGGCACTTGTGATGGCTTGGGTGTTCAACAATACTTCGATCCAAGCCGAGTCATTCAAGATGATTCATTAAGCTTGGCACAAGGTGCGATTCGCGGTTGGGATCAAAAGAACTACTACTACTTCCAAATGCTCACCTCATTGGCCGATCATTATGGTTTTGACCTCCATGCCCCTTTTAATTCTCTGCCAAAGAAAACGCAAGATGTCATTCTAAAGGGCTCTGGTCGTACTGAGATTGAGTTTAAATACATCAACGATCGTGGCGATATTCGCGTTAAGCGCCATCCATTCGAAGGTATTCTGAATACCCTAGAACGTCGCTATCGTGATACAGAATCCAACTCTGTCCGTGAAGAGCTCGCGAAATACATCTCCACTAAATCTTGTTCAAGCTGTGGCGGTACTCGTCTACGCCTTGAAGCACGTAACGTGTTTATTGCTGATACGACACTACCTGAGATTGTTGAACTCAGCATTGCTGATGCATTGGAATTCTTCCATTCCTTGAAACTGGAAGGTCAACGCGCCCAAATCGCTGAAAAAGTGATGAAGGAAATCAACGACCGCCTGCAATTCTTAGTTAACGTCGGTTTGAACTACCTAAACTTATCACGCAGTGCGGAAACCTTATCAGGCGGTGAAGCTCAACGTATTCGTTTAGCAAGCCAAATTGGTGCAGGTCTTGTTGGTGTGATGTATGTTCTGGACGAACCGTCGATTGGTCTCCACCAGCGTGATAATGAACGCTTATTAAAAACGCTCACTCACTTGCGCGATTTAGGTAATACCGTACTTGTGGTAGAACACGATGAAGATGCGATTCGCTGTGCAGATCATGTCATAGATATTGGTCCTGGTGCTGGCGTACATGGTGGTAATGTTGTTGCGGAAGGCACCATGGAAGAGATAGTCGCGAATCCGAATTCTCTGACAGGTCAGTACTTAAGTGGTGTTAAAGAAATCGCAGTACCGAAAGATCGCACGCCGCGAGATCCGAAAAAAACGGTTGAGCTATTAGGCGCAACAGGTAATAACCTTAAAAACGTTAACCTTTCAATTCCTGTTGGGTTATTCAGCTGTATTACAGGGGTATCTGGCTCAGGTAAATCAACGCTGATTAATGATACTTTCTTTAAAATTGCGCATACCCAACTTAACGGAGCGACAACGGCTCAGCCTTCACCTTATAAATCGATTAAAGGTCTAGAGCACTTCGATAAAGTCATCGATATCGATCAAAGCCCAATAGGCCGTACACCTCGCTCTAACCCTGCAACCTATACGGGGATCTTTACACCAATCCGTGAACTGTTTGCAGGAACACAGGAGTCGCGTTCTCGCGGTTACAAGCCGGGCCGTTTTAGTTTTAACGTACGCGGTGGTCGTTGTGAGGCCTGTCAGGGTGACGGTGTTATCAAAGTAGAAATGCATTTCCTACCAGATGTTTATGTGCCATGTGATGTGTGTAAAGGTAAACGCTACAACCGTGAAACGCTCGAAGTACGTTACAAAGGTAAAACTATTGATGAAGTGCTAGAAATGACGGTCGAAGATGCACGCACCTTCTTCGATCCAGTTCCTGCCATCGCTCGCAAACTACAAACACTGATGGATGTGGGTTTGTCGTACATACGATTGGGTCAAGCGGCAACAACACTCTCCGGTGGTGAAGCACAGCGTGTGAAACTGGCGCGAGAGCTATCCAAACGTGATACAGGAAAAACCTTGTACATTTTGGATGAACCAACAACCGGCCTTCACTTCCATGATATCCAGCAGTTGCTCACTGTACTGCACAGACTTCGCGACCACGGAAATACTGTCGTGGTGATCGAGCATAACCTGGACGTCATTAAGACTGCGGACTGGATTATCGATCTTGGTCCTGAAGGGGGTCAGGGTGGCGGCGAGATAATCGCTCAAGGCACTCCGGAAGATGTGTCGCAAATCGAGGGTTCGCACACAGCTCACTTCCTCAAGCCTATGTTGAAGTAGAAAAAACAGGTAAAGTATCGAGACCAGCAAGTGCTGGTCTTTTTTCATTCAAAACAACGCAATAACTATGGCTACTATACATGTAAGTGGAACAAAGCTTTCTCCCGAAAAAGTACAGGTTCCCCTCAATCGCAAGTTTCTCATTGCCTTGGCAACACTATTTGTGTTGGCAATGCACTTTTTCATGCCCAACCCCGGCGGTTCGGGGCTTTCGCTTTCGTTCAATGCGACAACTTGGATTGCTTTTAGCTTTGCATTAGGCATTGGGTGTTACCAACTTGCGAATAATCGAGTACTACGTTACTCAAAACTAACCATCGGCTTGTTCATTAGTGCTCTTATCATGACGGTGCCCATTCTGTACCCAAATGCGAATAGCAGTTTGGCAGCCAATAAGCTCATTGGCCTGTGGTGTGGTGTCCTGTTCTTTATTGTCTTACAACAATTTCATTTCAGTAATAAACATCGCCAACGCCTATTATGGTTCATTGTCCTTGCGGTTGTTATCGAAGCCATTTTTGGTTTGACACAATATCTGTATCTCAAACCAGGCAATCCGTTTGGTTACGACACGGTGGCCAATCGTCCTTATGGTATTTTCCAACAGCCCAATGTAATGGCCAGCTTTCTTGCGACAGGGTTGGTGATTGCCAGCTATTTACTTGCACGTCAGCCCTACAAATACGATCGTAAGTTAAGCGATGTTTACCTTCTCTATGCCGTACCAGTTTTAACTTTACCACTAATTGTGGCGTTGGCTTCACGCACTGGTTGGTTAGCCTCGGTCATCGCCGTGTTGTTGGTCATTCCATACATGTACCGCTTTGCAACCAAAGGGCGCTTTATCCGCTGGGTTGTGTCACTTGTAAGTGGGCTCTTACTCTCAGTCGTTGTCATGCATCTTGCCTTTCCTGATGGAGGTGGGTTAGCCGCAGAAAAAGTAAATATGGAGTCTCCTCGAGCGTATACTTTTCCGCAAACATTAGACATGGTGATTGAAAAGCCTTTTACTGGTTATGGATATGGCAAGTTTGAATCTGAGTACATGCTGTATACGGCTCGTCAACATGCCCTAAATGAGAATTACCCAGCTGGTTTGCCAGCCATGGATCATCCGCATAACGAGCTACTTTACTGGGGAGTAGAAGGTGGCTTACTGCCAATACTCGGCATCTTCTTAGCGATGGCACTGGTACTGTATCGAATCTATCAAGCCAAACGCGGAACTCGTCTTGCGTTGCTGGCCTTGTTTATACCTATCGTATTGCACTCACAACTGGAATACCCTTTCTACCACTCTCTCGTGCATTGGTTGATCTTCGTTATCCTACTGTACTGGGTCGATCAGCGCGTCTCTCGTTATCGACAAGTCGGCTTTAGTAATGTGACCAAAAGCTTGCTGCGTGTTTTTAGTTTGGTACTTCCCGTTGCGTTTACGTTTTACATGGTAAGCGCATTACATACGAACTATGTATTGACGAAGTTTGAGACCACTAGACCAACTAACCCTGATATTCTGAATCAAGTCAGTAACCCTGTGGTTTGGAAAGACAGGTTTGATTGGGATGTCTATAGCACGTTTTTAAACCTTGGGCTGTACCAACAAGACGCAACCTTGATTCAGCCTTATATCGATTGGTCGCTAAAAATCATCAAAGATAAGCCTCGTCCTGCATTTTATAATAATTTGATTTTGGCCTACCAAGGCTTAGATGACTCAAGTAAAGCGGAGCAAATTAGAGCTGAAGCGCAGTTTTTGTTCCCGAAGATTGATTTCAGTGACGTCAATTACCAACCACCTTCTCAAGCAATCTCTGCCTCACCAGTCCCCACTTCAGGAGCTGAGTAATAAATACAAAAAAAGCGAAGGGATGACCTTCGCTTTTCTTTATCTCATTGCTGTATGATTTTATTCAGTGAGTGACTCTTCTAACGCTTTTAAGCACAGCGCAACGTTTTCAGATCGAGCGCCGTAACCCATTAAGCCAATACGCCACGCTTTACCAGCTAATGCCCCAAGGCCTGCACCAATTTCTAGGTTATAGGTTTCTAGCAAGTGAGCACGAACTTTTGCTTCATCAATTCCTTCAGGCACGTAAATCGCATTTAATTGTGGCAACCGATGGGCTTCGTCCACAACAAATTCAAAGCCTAACTTTTGTAAGCCATTTTTGAGTTTTTCATGCATCAGTTGGTGACGAGCCCAAGCGTTTTCTAATCCTTCATTTTTCAGTATCAATAAAGCTTCATGAAGCGCATACAAGCTATTAACTGGCGCCGTATGATGGTAACTACGCTTGCCTTCTCCACTCCAATACCCCAAAACTAAACTCTGATCGAGGAACCAACTCTGTACTGGTGTTGTTCTTGCTTGAATCTTTTCAATCGCGGCAGTAGAAAACGTCACTGGTGAGAGCCCAGGTACACATGACAAACATTTTTGACTACCAGAGTAAACCGCATCCAGTTGCCATTCATCCACTTTTAACGGCACACCACCAAGTGACGTCACCGCATCAACAATAGATAATGCATTATGCTGTTTCGCCAGCTTCCCCAATGCTTGAGCATCACTGACTGCACCAGTTGAGGTTTCCGCATGCACAAAAGCAAGAATTTTTGTATCTGGGTGCTGTTCGAGTGCTTGCTCGACTTTATCAATGGAAACAGGCGTCCCCCATTCATCATCGACGATAACAACTTCGCCACCAGCACGGACGACATTTTCGCGCATGCGTTCACCAAATACACCATTACGACAGACGATCACTTTATCGCCTTTCTCGATCAAGTTTACAAAGCAGGTTTCCATCCCTGCACTACCTGGCGCTGAAACCGCAATAGTGAATTCATTGTCAGTTTGAAAGGCATACTTCAATAGCTGCTTGAGCTCATCCATCATACCGATAAACAGAGGATCAAGGTGACCTACAGTAGGACGGCTTAGTGCTTGTAACACTTGAGGATAAATATCAGAAGGACCAGGTCCCATTAAAATACGGTGAGGCGGAATAAAGCTTTGGATCGACATGTCAGCTCCTTGATTATCTTTTATCCTGAGCATTCTAAAAGTTCTATTCAATAACATGGCTCAGGTGTAGGGTTCTTCACCCTAATAGATTTTTCCTCTATCAGCAATTAGCCGTAAGTATGGAGGTCAAACCAGTGTCACAAAATCGTTAATAAAAAACACCATAAAGGTTGAAATATTGATTGACATTAAGGCCTCAAAACCGTTCAATGTTTGAGCTTTATGTAGAAGAGGAGCGCTACCCAGGTAGATGATTTGTGGAACCGCAATTCCAACACCAATCATTGAGGGGGAGTAGTGCCGAGGTAAGTCAAAGTTGCAGGATTTGACTTGTCGGTTGAATTGGGCTGAATCCCATCAACTGTCATCAGCGCAGTCTGATGAAGGGCTTCTGAGGGTAAATTTTTCAAATAGCATTCTAAATACCTCTCTTTTTGCTCTGTTCCTTTTCTCACTAAACATTGGATGTACAATTTTTTAGGAAGTCGTGGGAGAACGCAGTGAGCGCATTTAACGTAGCTAAATTCGGTGGAACCAGTGTTGCCAACTTTGAGGCAATGAGTCGTTGCGCCACCATTATCGAAAACAATCCAAATACTCGCCTGGTCGTGAGCAGCGCTTGCTCTGGCGTCACCAACCTATTGGTAGAACTCGCCAACGGCGTTCAGGATCAAACGCACCGTACTGAGCTGCTGCAAAATCTGGCCAACATTCATGACGCCATTTTAACTCAGCTCGAAGACAGCACGAAAACTGCTGCCGAGGTGTATGGCATATTAGATACCGTAACCAGCCTGGCCGAGGCTGCATCTATCCAAGCTAGTGCGAAGTTAACCGATCATTTAGTCGCATGTGGTGAACTCATGTCGACGCACATTCTAACTCAGTTAATGTGTGAGCGAGGCATTCAAGCAGTGCGCTTTGATATCCGCGATGTGCTGCGTACTGATGACAACTTTGGTCGCGCGGAGCCAAACATTGAAGCAATTTCGACGCTTGCGCAAGATAAACTCGTACCACTTTGCCAACAATCCGTTGTTGTTACTCAAGGCTTCATAGGATCTGACGAAGCCGGTAATACAACAACATTAGGTCGAGGGGGCAGCGATTACAGCGCCGCCTTAATTGCTGAGAGCGTTAAAGCGGCAGGGCTAGAAATCTGGACTGATGTTCCGGGTATCTACACAACAGACCCGCGAATTGCACCAAAAGCCTCACCAATTCCCGAGATCAGCTTTAGTGAAGCTTCAGAAATGGCTAACTTTGGCGCTAAAATCCTTCACCCTTCTACGCTAGTACCTGCATTGCGCCACGACATTCCGGTATTTGTGGGGTCATCGAAAGAGCCTGAAAAAGGGGGAACTTGGATTCGCCACCAAGTCGAAAGCTCACCGTTATTCCGTGCGCTAGCTTTGCGTTGTAACCAAACCATGGTAACGCTACGCAGCGCCAATATGTTCCACGCATACGGCTTCTTAGCAAAGGTCTTTGAGATCCTTGCAAAGCATAAGATATCTGTCGATTTGATCACAACATCTGAAATCAGTGTATCGTTAACACTTGATCAAACCGATACATCCGGCGGCGCGCCGCAGCTGCCGCAAGCTGTACGAGAAGAGTTAGAAGAGTTATGTAAGGTAGAAGTTGAACGTGACCTATGCCTCGTTGCCCTAATTGGTAACAACATGAGTGAGAGTAAAGGCTACGCGAAACAGGTTTTTGGCACGCTAGAAGATTTTAACCTACGCATGATTTGTTATGGCGCTAGCCCTCACAACTTATGCTTCTTGCTCCATGAATCAGTATCGAAACAAGCCATACAAAAACTCCACACTGAGTTGTTTGAGAAGTAAGTTCAACTCAATAAAACAAAGGGCTGCGTATCTGCAGCCCTTTGTCGTTTCATTAGTTGTTACATTTGGACGAGGTAAACATCAATTTAACCGTTAATGTTTGGCCCTAACCATTTTTCAGCCTCGATCCTATCCCACCCCTTACGATCGGCGTAACTCTCTAGCTGATCTTCTTGGATCTGTGCGATCGCAAAGTAACGTGAGTCAGGATGAGAGAAATACCAACCAGAGACTGACGCGCCCGGATACATTGCATAGCTGGAGGTTAGAGTCATGCCAATATTCTCTTCCACATTAAGTAGCTCCCAAAGCGGTCCTTTTTCAGTATGCTCAGGGCACGCTGGATAACCTGGTGCAGGGCGAATACCTTGGTATTTTTCACGAATGAGATCATCGTTAGATAAATCTTCATCCGCAGCATAACCCCAAATTTCTTTACGGACACGCTCATGCAAATACTCAGCAAACGCTTCGGCTAGGCGATCCGCCACCGCTTGAATCATAATTGCGTTGTAATCATCTCCCTGTGCTTTGTATTCATCAGCAAGCTCTCGTTCACCAATACCACCAGTGACAGCAAATGCCCCTATCCAATCATGTTTACCCGACTCTTTAGATGCGATGTAGTCGGATAAACAATAGTTGAATCCTTTTGGTTTCTCGGTCTGTTGTCGCAAGTTACGTAATACTTTCACAACGTCGGTACGAGTTTCATCAGCATAAACTTCAATGTCGTCCCCCACGCTCGCAGCAGGGAATAAGCCACACATTCCACGCGCTTTTAACAGGCCTTCTCGCTCAACTCGATCAAGTAACTCGTTGGCATCTTCGAATAAACGTTTTGCTTCTTCACCAACTTCTTCATGTTGGAAAATTGTTGGATACTTACCCACAAGTGACCAAGTCATAAAGAATGGTGTCCAATCGATGTATTGACGTAATATAGCCACATCAAAATCATCGAAGATATGAATGCCAGGCTTAACAGGCACTGGAGGGGTGTAAGCTTCCCAATCGATAGCAACTTTATTCGCTCGAGCAGCTTCTAATGTCACTGGTTTGGTTCTCGGTTTCTTTCGATTATGTTGATCACGTACTCGTTCGTAATCAGCTTCAAGTTTTTCAACAAATTCAGGGCGACGTTCATCTGACAATAGAGAAGTACATACGCCCACTGCACGTGAGGCGTTGTTCACGTAAACCACTGGATGCTTGTAATTTTGCTCAATCTTAACTGCTGTATGGGCTTTTGACGTTGTTGCGCCACCGATGAGAAGAGGTAAGTTAAAGTCGAGACGCTCCATCTCTTTTGCAACATGCACCATTTCGTCTAATGAAGGCGTGATCAACCCTGATAAACCAATAATATCGACGTTTTCTTCTTGCGCTACTTTTAAGATCTTTTCGCAAGGAACCATGACACCAAGATCGATAATTTCGTAGTTATTGCACTGCAATACAACGCCAACGATATTTTTCCCGATATCATGTACATCACCTTTGACCGTCGCTAGCAAAATCTTACCGTTTGTTTGTCCCACCTGCTTTTCTGCATTGATGTAGGGCTCGAGATGCGCGACTGCTTGCTTCATCACTCGGGCAGATTTTACGACCTGAGGAAGGAACATTTTACCTTCACCAAACAAGTCTCCGACGACGTTCATCCCATCCATTAGTGGGCCTTCTATCACCTCTAATGGCTTTGAAGCATTGACACGAGCTTCTTCGGTATCATCAACGATAAACTCGGTTATTCCTTTCACTAACGCGTGTTCTAAACGCTTTTCAACAGGCCAGGTTCTCCACTCAAGTGCAGAGGCATCCTCCTCTTTACCTACCCCTTTGCCTGCGTATTCCGCCGCGATATCTAACAATCTCTCAGTGGCGTCATCACGACGGTTAAGAACGACATCTTCCACAGCCTCACGCAATTTTTCAGGCACGTTATCGTAGATTTCTAACTGACCCGCATTCACAATCCCCATATCCATACCATTTTTAAAACAGTGGTAGAGGAACACCGCGTGAATCGCTTCACGTACATAGTTATTGCCACGGAAAGAGAATGAGACGTTAGAAACACCACCAGATATCATCGCATGTGGTAAATCACGTTTGATATCGCCAACGGCTTCAATGAAATCCACCGCGTAGTTATTATGCTCCTCGATCCCCGTAGCAATGGCAAAAATGTTTGGGTCAAAAATGATGTCTTCTGGTGGAAAGCCCACTTCATCAACAAGAATTCGGTAAGCGTTGGTACAAATTTCTACTTTGCGCTCACGTGTATCTGCTTGCCCAATCTCATCAAACGCCATCACAATCACAGCCGCACCGTAACGGCGGATCAACTTAGCTTGTTCAACGAATTTCTCTTTGCCTTCTTTGAGAGAGATCGAGTTAACAATGCCTTTGCCTTGGATGCACTTAAGACCGGCTTCAATAACCTCCCACTTGGAAGAGTCAACCATGATTGGTACTTTTGAGATTTCAGGTTCTGACGCACAAAGGTTTAAAAAGCGAACCATACAAGCTTGTGCATCCAACATGCCTTCATCCATGTTGATATCGATAATTTGAGCGCCATTTTCAACTTGTTGACGAGCCACATCGAGCGCTTCATCGTACAGCTCTTCTTTAATTAAGCGCTTAAAACGCGCAGAACCGGTTACATTCGTACGCTCACCGACATTGATAAATAAAGAGTCTTTATCAATAGCGAGTGGCTCCAGGCCAGACAAGCGACAAGCAACGGGAAGTTCAGGTAATTGACGAGGGGCGATATTTTCAACCGCGAGTGCCATTTGGCGAATGTGCTCAGGAGTTGTACCACAACACCCACCAATCAAGTTTAAAAAGCCACTTTGAGCCCACTCTTTAACATGCTTAGCCATATCTTCTGGCGACAAATCGTATTCGCCGAATGCATTCGGAAGCCCAGCATTTGGGTGAGCGGAAACAAAAGATTCTGATATACGAGAGAGCTCTTCAACATAAGGACGCAGCTCATCTGGACCAAGTGCACAGTTCAAACCAAACGAAATCGGTTTAACATGACGTAATGAGTTGTAAAACGCTTCTGTGGTTTGACCGGATAATGTCCGACCGGAAGCATCAGTAATAGTCCCCGAGATCATCACAGGTAACTCAATCCCCATCTCTTCAAACACACTTTCAACAGCAAATGAACAAGCCTTAGCGTTAAGCGTATCGAAGATGGTCTCGATAAGAATAAGGTCAGAACCACCTTTAATTAGAGCACGAGTCGATTCAGAGTAAGCCTCAACTAACTCGTCGAAAGAAACATTTCGATATCCGGGGTCATTTACATCAGGAGAAATAGAACAAGTTCGGTTCGTCGGCCCTAAAACCCCTGCGACATAACGCGGCTTATCGGGTGTTTTTGCGGTCCATTCATCTGCAACTTCACGTGCAAGATTGGCTGCTGCAAAGTTAATTTCTTCACTCAGGCTTTCCATCTCGTAGTCAGCCATCGCAATGGTTGTTGCGTTAAACGTGTTGGTTTCGAGAATATCTGCACCCGCTTCTAAATATGCAGCGTGAATTTCCTTGATAAGTTGAGGCTGACTTAGAACCAACAGGTCGTTGTTACCTTTTAGATCACAATGCCAATCCGCAAAGCGCGTTCCTCGATAGTCTTGCTCTTCAAGTTTGTACCCTTGAATCATGGTTCCCATACCACCATCAATCAAAAGAATACGTTGCTTCATTTGAGCTTCAATCTGTTGTCTTACGTTACTTCCCACAGTACAGCCTCATTCCTTTAGTTATCTTTCCATCCTATCACACAAACTTCAGGAGTCTAGACGTCTAAACGTAGAATTAATGATTATTTTATCTCCTTCTTAACTTGCAAAATAATCACGAAAAAACGTTTGCTATTTAAGCAGCATCAGCCGAGAATTCCATTCATAAAATGTTACAAATAGAGAGCTCTATGTCGGTCTATCATACTTTATGTTTTCTATCCGCAGCTGCGATGCTAATTGCTTTTGTAAACAGCAAGATAGGAAAGATGCAAACCACCATTGCGATTACCGCAGGTTCAATGGTGCTTTCACTTCTAATCTTAATTGCGGGTCAAAACAACTGGTTCCATCTCACCGAAATTGCGACGGAGACGGTCACAAGGATTAACTTCGAAGATTTCTTGCTCAAAGGCATTCTTGGCTTCTTACTATTTGCTGGTGGACTAGGCATCAAACTCCCGAACCTTAAAGATCAAAAGTGGGAGATCACTGTTTTAGCTCTTGGAGCCACACTGTTTTCCACGTTCTTTATTGGATTTGCGCTGTATGGGTTTTGTCAGTTAATTGGCATCCAATTTGATTTGGTCTACTGCTTACTATTTGGTGCTCTAATATCGCCAACTGACCCAATCGCTGTATTGGCTATTGTTAAAAAACTCGATGCTCCCAAACGTATCTCCACTCAGATTGAAGGAGAATCGCTCTTCAATGATGGCTTCGGTTTGGTTATCTTCGTCACTCTATTTACGATTGCATTTGGCACTGAGGCACCAACTGTAGGTAGTGTCACCTTACTCTTCATCCAAGAAGCTATCGGTGGTATCACATATGGTTTAGTCCTCGGTTTGCTATTCCACTACTTGATCAGTGCCACCGATGATCACTCAATGGAATTGTTACTTACCATTGGTGTCCCAACGGCAGGTTACGCATTTGCTGAATACATCCATGTATCAGGCCCACTCGCAATGGTTGTATCCGGTATTATGATTGGCAACTGGACACGCTTTATTGGCTTTTCAAAAGAGAGTGAAGATCACCTTGACCATTTTTGGGAGCTTGTTGATGAATTCTTGAATGGCGTGTTATTCCTACTGATCGGTATGTCGATGCTGCTGTTTGAATTCCACAAAGAAGACTGGATCATGATGGCTATTTCAGTCCCTCTTGTACTAGCAGCTCGCTATTTAAGCGTATTTCTCTCGTACATTGGCTTTAAGCGTTACAGAAAATATAACCCGTGGTCAGTACGTATTTTGACGTGGGGCGGCTTACGCGGGGGCCTTGCATTGGCAATGGCACTTTCCATTCCATCTGGTATTTGGGTGATTCAAGATAAGTTAATCGATGTAAAAGAGATTATTCTTGTAATGACCTACTCCGTCGTTGTTTTCTCTATCCTCATTCAAGGCTCAACAATCACTCCAATGATTGAAAAAGCAAAAGCAGAAGAGAAGAAGATGGAAGAGAACAACCAAGCAATAACCACTCCGGAACATACGGAGCCAGTGGACTCTTAAAGACACGTAACTTAATAAATAAAAAGCAGCTACCTAGCTGCTTTTTTCATAACTAATTTTCAGACTCCCCTTCAAGGACGAATGCTCCTTATTCTTTGATATACCTTCAAATATACTAAGAATCGCTACGCTACATTTTCATAGATACTAACTATTGCCGATAGATAGTATTCATAGACGAGCCTTTTAATTTACCCATTTTCATCTGTATCCTTCTCTTCCCTTGGCAATATAGGCTCCTCGCAAATATCAAAGCTAAACTTCCACAATACTTAGCAATGAGCGAGTTTGTATTTTTATGAGAAAGAGACATTTAGGGTGAGTGCGTTCAGAACCCAAACAGGTTAGCAATCCCACCAAGATAAAACTGAGCTAGCATTCAGGTAGATCAAAGCCTTAACAGAAATGTAGCCCCTCTCCCTCTTGATCTCAGTGAGACTAAACTTGTATTCAAAGTCGTCCTGTTTTCAAATTAGAAACAAACGACACTTCAAACAATTAAACTCTGTCACATAACTAGATTTTCTAATATCGAATAAAAGGAGCTTTGGTGAATGAAGAGGCTCAAAACTAGCGCTCGAGACTGCAGGAACCACACAAAACTGCGTTCCACTTCACTCATACAGGGCTTAGAAAGCATAACCAGAGGGAAGCCTGCCTCTCGATGCAAGGTTTCAATATGAAAGTGGGTTTAAGCTAAGTCGGGGAACCAAAACGAAAAAAGCCTCAGTCTTTCGACTGAGGCTTAATATAAGTGGCGGAGTGGACGGGACTCGAACCCGCGACCCCCGGCGTGACAGGCCGGTATTCTAACCAACTGAACTACCACTCCGCAGTGGTATCACTCGCTTTAATAAGCAAGCGTCCGCTTTTGTCTTCACTTTTCGAAAAAGTGAAAATAAAACTAAAGCCTGGCGATGTCCTACTCTCACATGGGGAAGCCCCACACTACCATCGGCGCTATTTCGTTTCACTTCTGAGT
>NZ_JAWOUO010000013.1:0-102905 GCF_033339435.1 Vibrio sp. 378 | reverse complement strand
TTTCATGTAGAACCTCCTGCGTTCAAGATACGAGAAAATTCTACTTATGAGCACCTCAGTTTTTCGGGGGGATTACCCTGCCTTGTAATGTTCGAGGCTGATCTCCTTTTGATTACCTGTAACTTAGAAAGTAACATTGTTAATCTCGTTGATGACTCTCTAATTCCTGTAATAGAAACGATTATATCTTTGCGAAATATTCAGCGCGGTCTGAATGGCTATAAAAAACCACATCTTTCTGTTACAAAAGAAATATGGGAGAAAGCGTTCAATGGAAGCGCTTCTTTACTAGATTGCGTTGAAAAAGAGGGCGACTTGTATGTATTAAATGACAATGAAAATAATATTAACCGCTTAGTTAGTACATTTTTGTGGCAAAAGGTTCTAGCAAGTTCCAGTAGCCCTAAAGACGCGTTCGAGAAATGGCTGCGCATCATGCGCCTTACATGTGAGACTGCTTTCCCTGTTCTTCAATGTGCGATCTCAGATGTAGAGTTCAAGGCATACACGGACGAATTGCAAAAACATTTATTGGAGATACCTTCCCCTAAAGATTTAATGCGTTCTCTATTAAATAGATCATATTTTTCAGATACTGTTCGAAGCCACACTAAAATAATGGAGATCAATTCTAGCAGCTCTGAAAAATATGTAAGTCAGCCTAGGAGAGATGTTGTTACAAAAAGCTCTCTACCATCATCTAATGCTCATCAATACCAGATAAATAAAAATGAGTTTTCTCAGAAAAGAAATTATTCTGAGTCAAGACCTTATGGCGAGAGGATTGGTGGATTTTACAAGTGGTTGATTAATGATCTCTTGGAGGAAAGTATTGTCATTAATAATAATTCACTTATTTATCCTCGTTCGCTTATAGATCTTATTAGGTTTTCGTTGACACATCCTTTGCTTAAACACTTATTTATCAGTGAGCTGTTTCAATATTGCTTATCGCCTAAATGCTTCTGCTTTCTCCTATCTATAAAGGAGACATGTAACCTCGCAATATTTTTGCTTTCTGAATTTTATCATGAAATATCAATCAAGATTAAAAATATAGATATTACTGAGGCATTAGCTGTACTTATTTCAAAAAAATACGTAGAGATAAACGAAGTTAACAATGATTGCGATGATGGCTTTCTTCATATCATTCTTGTATTAACTGATAAGTTAAACCTATACCGAGCTGATTTTAAACACTCTTGTCACTACACGCTGTGTGATAATTTTTTAAAACATCAACACCCTAAAAAAATACTGTCAATGATTGATACTATTGAACGTGTGGATTTAAGTGCGCATTATTATGCTAATTCATCGGTGTTTAACTTGCGCAATGACAAGTATTTTTTGTTATGGTGGGCATATGATTTCATTGAAAAAAATGCACTTGATACTACACAGCAGTACATAACTAAATTAGTTTCTCTCATTACCAATGAGCTAGAGAAAGACCTAGCATTAAACCTTGAAGGAAAAAAAACAAATCTGAGTGCTTCACCCCTTATCAGACAGTTCCCTTGGTATAAGTTAGTTTTTGACGATAACATTGAACGGCTACTGTCGATTTCTAAAAGGCATAAAGCAGATTGGTCGGCTGCTTTGTTATTTGTAAATAAATATCCGTGTAACGCCAAAGGAGCTATAAGATGTTACCTCCAAATACTGATGGAGATTGCAAATCATGAATCTTGTCAGGGTTTAATGAAATTAAATAAAAGAATCATGTCGATTGCTGATCATCTAGGCTTTGCCTCTGAAGAAAGAGATGGGGTGTTTCAAACTTTTGTTCCAGATGATCATGATCTATGGTCTGACTTCTGTGTTTACATAAACAAAGTCGATCACTCAGACTTTGAAAACTTTCTTGACTCAAATGAAGTTACACTAACCAACTCACAGCTTTTCCAATTAATGGAGGCTTGTATTCATCCTGCAAAAAAAGAATTTCTAAAATTAAAAATTGCCACGCTCGCATTAGATAATATTGAAAAAAGCTCATTGAATGACTTAGAAATAACATTTCTATCCGCGTACCAATCTTCTGAGTTTGGCCTTGCTCTGACCGTTCTTAATAAAGTTGATAATCAACTGAATGAACTCCAATTTGAAGGGCCGTTCCATCGCCACTTAGTTGAAAAACTCCAATTGATAAAATGCTATCGGTATAAATTGAATGTTACATTGTTAGCTGTTAATCAAGATGAATACGATACTGATTTCCAGTCAAAAATTAACAATATCCCCATTCCATTTTCAGATGAAGAAAGAAAATATCGCATGGAATGTGAGTATTTTAGGCGCTATTATCTAGCATATTATCTTATCAACCATGATACCAATAAGAGCATCCGTATTTTAGACGGATTGATCAAAGAGACTAATAACCCAGAATATATTTTAATGTTGTTACATGCTCATCTTGCTAACCATCATGAAGTTTCAAATATAACGCCGATTCGGAATACCTTGTCAAAAGTAGAGCGCTCGGCAAAAACAAAGTGGTCTGTCATTTCGAAATACCCGTTGTCGTGGGTTGCAGGAATACTGAATGCTTATTTAACGATTGATGATGTTAGTAAAATGGTATCAGTATGGAGCTTATTAAGCTCCGCTCAGAAAATCATCCCTCAGTTACTTGAGCCTTATTGTGAATTACTACTTAGACATAATTTGGTGAAAGAGGCTGATATTGCATTTTCAGCTTACATGAGATTCTTAGGTAAAGAAGAAATATTGCCTGAAAAATTGGTGGAAATTGCTAAAGATATAATTAATGCTTTTGCTGGAGAGCATCCTGTTACAGAGTACATCGACCGCATTGCAGAGAATAATCAAAGAAGCCCTGAGCAACTAGCAAATAGCTTTAAGATTATTAATGGTAGTGATCTGGAAACATATGTAAAAATAGTAAGTGGTAGCACTGTTGAAGAGTATTTGGTTGAATCCGTCACTGCTGTTTCTAAAGAATTACTTAGTAGAAATAAGAATATTTACATACCTATCAGAGATAATACATCATCAACTGGATACTCTAATAAGCCGCTAAACGAAGATCGAATTAATCAATGGTTTTGTAGTCTTTTTAATATGAGGGAAAGAAACTCTCCACTTCATATTATGGACCAAACCCAAATTGGTAGTTCATCTTCAGGTAGAAGCTATGGAGAGCTTGATGGTGTTATAGTAGATAGCAGGCAAAATAAACGCATCGCGTTATTTGAAGCATTTCGTCTTCTTGTGTGGAGTACGACCCCTATCGATGAGCACATGGATAAATTGGCAGGGTACGATCAAGAGGTGTTTGATATTATATTTGTCATAGTATATGTATTCGATAAAGATTTTTCGACTATATTGAATAAATATAAGACTCATATAAAAAGTCGAGAGCACAGAGGTTTTACCAAAGAAAATGGTTATTCTCTTGAAACTGTAAATGGTGAAGATTCAGATACCTTTTGGATGGGGAAAGAAAAACGACAACGTGGTAATGCTAATGTTTCCATTTATCATTTTGTTATTAATTTTCACTGTGAAACACATGATTAACTATAAACCGGATTAATGAAATTAAATTTTTTCATACATTTTTGCTTGTAAGTATGATTACGTCGTTTTCTTTGTTAAATTCAGACTTAGTAGTAGCCCAGTGGCCTTATTGGCCACCAAGCAGACTAGAGGTAAATTCAGACTTAGTAGTAGCCCAGTGACCTTATCGGCTACTTAGGCTGTGTCCCTTAATTGGCTCTGGTGATTAAGGGACACAGCCTAGATCAGTTGGCGATACTTGTTTAGCTCTTTCACTGTTTGCGCCATGCCTTGCCGCAGTAAGGCTGCTAAATAGTCATCAACTGATATTGGAGGCTTCCTCAGATTGCTACGCTGCATACTTACTGCCGAGAGTACGAGCGCGCTATTTAAATCGAACAAATCCATAATAAAATCATCAGGATGTAACGCTTCTATACCGAAAGTATCAAGTGCCGGTGTCGGAAAATCTTTAAGATTAAGTGTCACTATGATTTCAGCGTTACTACGAACAGCTGCGGCGACGACGTGACGGTCATCAACGTCAGGTAAAACGATACTATCAATTAGCGGTTCAAAACCAGTAATCATCGCATCGGGAACTGCTTTATTCATCAGTGTAGCAGTGCGTTGAACCTGTTCTAAGGTTAAATCAGTTCTATCCGCTAAAAGATTTCGCCGCCATTCATCTTCAATAATGGCTGACCATTTCGGCTGATACAGACCGGTCAGCCCTAAACGGATCAATAAATCCCGTAGAAATGACGGGTAAAGTACGCAAGCGTCTAAAACTACGGGATAAGGTGTATGCTTCATTAGTAAAGTCCAAGGTCCTGGCTTAGATCTGCCAACTCCTGCATTGCGCTGTTGCTTTCCTTATCTCGCTTATCTTTGTACTGCATCAAATTGGCGAAAAGCACGCGGCGATGGCGACCTGTTTTATGAAAAGGCAGCTGGCCTTCTTCCAACAGTTTCACCATGTGAGGGCGTGAAACATTCAGAATATTGGCTGCTTCCTGCGTAGTTAATTCTGCATGTACAGGAACAACTTGAACCGCGTTACCGAGGGCCAATTCACCTAAAATTGCCTCAAGCAATTTCAGTGAAGATGTTGGCAACTCGATATGATGGGTTACGTTATCTGCGTCCTGAATTGCAATTTTTTGTGTTTCCACTTTTGTGGAGAGGTAGGCGGCAAGATCTCTTTGTCCGCGTACAGCTGCCTCAATCTCCCCTTTAGCTGGAAGGCTAAGGTTATCAAGAATTGAGTTGGTCATTTTTGCATTCCTGAGTGTGAGCGTTCTTGAGTTTGTGGTTTCAATGCGTTCTGAGTTTGTAGTTTCAATGCGTTCTGAGTTTGTGGTTTCAATGTTAGAGTGACTGCTGCTGCTATCAAATAGATTAGTCGAAACAATCGAAAAACGCAATAAACGAAACAAAAGAAATATACGAAATGTGCGTAAGTAACATCGACGTCAAGCCGACTCCTCTCAAGTATGTTCCTGCGAGACATCACATCGATTTGCCACGATACGCAACTGACGTGTTACAGAAGCAATAATGTTTATCATAAATTGCGCGCCTATCTCTACTTATTAAAATGTACGTTTGAAAAAGTAGAGTGAAAAATCTAAGATAGATGTGGTAGATAGTGCTGCATTTTTCACGTAGCGCCATCAGCATTTTGACTAAAAAACACCTAGCAAAACATGAGGTCGATACATTAATCGCCTATTGGCTGGAGAGATAGCCGTGTACCATTCCAACGACGATGAAGAGATCCAACTTTCACATGTGAAAGCCGTTGTTCTAGCAGAACAGACCTTGCTGCCTACATCGAGCTCATTTCAAAATATTCAGACTAATCCAGCTATTGCGTACTTAGTGAGCCTAGGGTCAAAACGTAGCAGGCAAACTATGAGCTCATTTCTCAACATCGTTGCTAAGATGATCGGTTTTCAGAATCTTCGTGATTGTGCTTGGAGCTCAATGAGAAGACATCACATATTGGCGGTATTGGAAATGCTAAGTAATGCAGGAAAGGCACCTGCAACGATCAACACCTACCTGTCAGCGCTCAAAGGTGTGGCTCTTGAGGCATGGACGATGAAGCAAATTGATACGGACAGTTTCCAGCACATTAAGCAAGTCCGTTCAGTTCGTGGCTCCAGACTCCCGAAGGGACGAGCACTTGAACGCCATGAGATTCGCAGCCTTTTTTTCACATGTGAAAGTGATTCAAGCGCTAAAGGGCTTAGGGATGCGGCCATTCTTGGTGTGCTCCTCGGGTGTGGCTTGCGCCGTTCGGAAATCGTTGCTCTGGACATGGAAAGCATGATCTATAAGGACCGCGCTCTCAAAGTCCTCGGTAAGGGCAATAAAGAGAGAATCGCTTATGTGCCTGGTGGCGCATGGAAAAGATTGGATAAATGGGTTGAAGAAGTTCGAGGAACCCATGAGGGGCCTCTGTTTCCGAGGATCAGACGGTTTGATGATGTGACGGTAGAACGGATGTCGGATCAGGCCATCTATCACATCCTGGAGACTAGAAGAGAGGAAGCTGGTTTGGAGAAGTTCGCGCCCCATGATTTACGGCGCACCTTTGCTTCATCAATGCTGGATAACGGAGAGGACATTGTAACGGTAAAGGATGCTATGGGGCACTCAAGCATTGCCACTACTCAGAAATATGACAGACGTGGAGATGAGCGTTTGAAAAGAGCGAGCCAGCGCCTTGATATAGTGGATTAATGTAGTTAAATCAGTAACAGGAACTCGCTACTTCAATATAAATACAGGGTATATTTGTGGTAACAGAACAGTTTTACGGCGAAAGTCTCAAGTTTTTTTCTGATGGACAACAAGACCCCGCTAAACGGACAGCAATTAATATTCAGCATACGTTAACTAGAAACGACTACCCAACGTTGAGTATTGAAATTGCCCCAATTAGAGAACCCAAAGCAAGTGCTGATTGGGTAAATAAGATTACGGTGCAACTTACTCGCAGCGAGCTAACAGCATTTTGTAGCGTTCTATTTGGATTACGTAGCGAAGCAAAGGGCGCTTTTCACGGTGATGCTAAAAATAAGAGCTTTGCTATATACAATAATGGTAAGTCTGGTGTGGCGATTATCCTTAGCGAGCGGGGAAGTCAGCTCCAGAACTTTATTCGTGATGACGACAGAATGGAGCTCGCTGTCTTTGCTGTTCGCCAACTTGCCACAGCATGGAAAGTTAGCCCATCCGATACAATAGCTCTTTTACGACAGCTCGCGTGGATGGATAAAAACCTTAGTTGAAGGTAAGCGAGTTAGATTTCATGTTTGAATCACCCTAAAAGGCACTGGCATATTTAATGGTGATTTCTGATTCGTGGCCCCGTCCCAAGAATCAGAAATCTGGAAAGAGACCACGTTAGAAGGCTATATCACGATATTTTTTTGCGAGATACTCGGCATTGCTTATCCACTGCCGAGTAATTTTATGTCTGTTTGGCAGGTCGAGAACGGATAGAGATTCCCTCCCATTAATTGAAGCACCGATTATATGCGATGATACGCTGTCATGAAACGCGACAAGAGCTTGAAAGAAACCATTTCCAGCTGGTAGGCATTGATATATTTTCAGTCGTAGAGGAGTATCTAGGAAGAGATGATCTCTATTGTCAAAAGATGACTTAACCAAATTATACTCATATACCAGTTCGTGAAACGGTTCAAAATCAGTGCTATTCATATAGCCACTACTGAAATCCCATTCCTCTAGCCAGTCTAAATGAGCCACAGGCAGTTTTTCTTCTAAAAGCTGCTTTAGAAGAGCAAACTGTTTCTCCATAGCGTTTGGGTCTTGATGAATTACTGGCGTAATTTTTACCTCGGGAAAATAACGCTGCCATGCAGATTGTGGCAAAAAATCAATATTCTCTAGTTGGCTCCAGTAATAGATATAAACTTTAAATGAAGTGCCATCTTTGCGCTTATGTATCAAATAGCCATCAGACATTTCATTCTGAATTGAAGTATGTGGATTCGCAGTCGTCAGTAGAAAATAGTATTTTATCGGGTGAGGATAATTATCAGTTTTTTCCAGCTCAGATTTCAAGTCTGCCAAGGTAAAAGGGCGTGAATAGCATTTACATTGAGCTACTGCTGGAAATTTTCCGATAGGACTACTTACAATATCAACTCCGCTCTGCGCCTGGCCTGATGAACCATAACGAACGAAACGCACGCGATCACCGTTACCTTTCTTTATGATATAAGTCATCCAGTAACAACAAAATTCTTCAAAGTCTATTGCAGAGCGAAAATTCAGATTCATCATAATAGTTCTCTAAAATAATCTCTAAAAGAGATTATCTCCCATTCCAGCCATGTACGCAATTTCCTATCATAATCATAGTGATAGTTTGCAGTTGTCCACAAAATCCCAACCTTACAAGATTTCTCTTTTCCTTGTGCATATTAAGTTAAAGAACGCAGGATATTTTCCGTTTTTCAAGCGGTCCCACTTGTAACCTCACACAAAGTTAGACCATCATGCAAATTAGCTCAAAACCACTCACCGAAACAACCTCACATCTATCATAGACCTCATCCTCCCTGCCAAAGCCGCTTTTCTTCTTTCTCTCTCTTTTTCTCTCTTTCTCTATCTAATTTCCCGCGAGCGACGCCATCCAGGACTCAATCAAATTCAACCAGAATCAAAATCAACCGACCCAACATTGTTTCCACAAAACATCCAAATCTAAACGCCACCTCCCGCCGACAAAGGAGGCGGTGTCTCCTCCCCCTCGTTGCATGATGGTCTAGGTTTGGCTATTATTTGTATAAATGATGCGTTGGTACAAACTTCACTAGGTGAGCCCATGTCTGATAATTACATATATCAACAGTATTCATCCTTATCACAGGGCCTAAATCACCTATCCTCCATCATTGCCCATATCCCTCCGCGCTACGCCCGAGTTGCGGTTATTCCCCCCACTCCAAAGGGACTTGAGAATAAGCCCGTCACAAAGATTGTCCTCACGGAACAAACCTCTCATGAGGCCATCGAGCTGGCAGTTCGCTGTTATCATGATTTACACATTAACTCGGACTATTCGCAAAAGTCCGCTCGACGTACTGTTGGCGTTCTCTGGTTTTCACCTACAAGAATTGGTATCGCTGATGAAATCATCGCAACCGTTGAACGTATTAACGCGGCTAAAGCCAACATTGAAAACTATATTGTCTCCACGTATTCAACCAGGCAGGAACGGTTTGAGGCACTACGAGCTGATTGTCCGGGGGTTATGACCCTACACCTATACAGGCAAATTCGCTGCTATAGTCATGGCGACATTGACTCTATTCGTTTTACATGGCAACAGAAGGACTCATTGAAGATCCCAGCCAAAGAGGCATTGCTACAACGAATTAGAGAGGAAATGGACCGCTCTGGACCCGATGTTAAAGGACCACTTGAGCAGCTTATCCAGAAAATCATTAGCACGCCGGAAACGCGCCTAAGAGAACGTAAGAAAGTTAAAATTCAGCCCGCAGCAAACATTATGGCAGCAGGAATGCTTAAAACCGTCACAGCGCCTATGCCATTGATCGTGATTCAGGACAAGGAGCTCGAAATTAAGATGCTACATAACTTCGACGCTTCGGAACAACGTAAAACTCGCTCAGACAAAGCTGCGTCTGAGGTGTTAGGCACTTTTAAAGGTATCACTATCGAAGCGTTTCAGGAATAAAGATTAACGCCTTCAATTCGCACTTATCTTTAACCAAAACAACACGGCAAGTAACATGACAGAAGAAATAATCAAAAAAATATTTGACCTCTTAGCATTATTAAAAATCATATAGAACATCCATCGAATAGGATGTTTCTGCGCCTCAAACAATTCACGCTGATCTCTCACCAAACTCATCCGTTCCAATTTCAGTGACCGCTCTGTTTTAAGCATTTGATACAGATACTCTTCAACTTTAATCACACAGATATTAGGTGGTGGAGAATCAAAGGACACTAAATCCCTAGCAAGCATAACACGAGAATATCCAGAAGCTCTCTCTGGTGAACTATACTCAAACTCTAATCCAAATTTTTCATAAAATCGGTTTCGCCGCTCTTTATTGTCCGGAGTCGCAAGCCCGTCAGTCAATGCTATTGGCTTTACATTAGACTCAGGCCACTGCTTGACCCATTTAACAATTTCATTCATAAAGAACGAGCCAATGCCATACCCCTCTAGTTTGTTCAAACCGACAAAAATATACCCATGCGTCATCTTTGTTGAACTCAAAGACACAAAATTTGAACTTCCATCATAACCACCGCAAAACATTAGCCCTTGCTCATCGCCCTTACACGTTAAATTCTGATAATGAATTTTTATCCAAGCCCGAGTAATAACACCATCTTGTTTTTCATAGAACTCTTCATGTTTCACTAGGATTGTAGCAATATGCGCATCAGCTCTTTTACTGCCGTCAATTTTTACATCTAATATGTAAGCATCCCCATTTTTTAAATGTGACTCAACCATCTAATCAGCCCGCTCTAAAGTACAACCATCAAGATTAAAATTAGCGAGTTGCTCAATAGTAAACACCCCCGCTTCATCACGATTTGACACATAGCCAAATCCACCGGGGGCCCAAAAACCTTTCGCACTTTTAATGTAATACTTCATTATTCATACCTACCCTAACTGATTGTGACTGACATATTCATTCAAAGAATCAAACACCAAACGTTACAGTGTAACGTTACGGGGGCAAAAAGCCCCCAAGCAAAGATGTCATTAGGCAAGAGGGTTAATCAAAAATGAATCTAACTCTTTTCCTGCTTCAACAGCTTTAGCTATCGGAGTCGGCATACGTCCCTGACCTGTCCACGTTTTCATATTTCCATTATCATCACGGTATTCATACTTCGGCGCGCGTGGGGTTCGAGTCCGTTTTTTTGCTGGCTGCTCTAAAGTTAATGACATTAGATCATCTAAAGAAACCCCATCGTCCTCTAGCATCTTTTTATATATTTTTAACTTCTCTAAACGCTCAGCATTAGCTGCTTTCTCAGCTTCAATTGACTCACGACGCTCATCTACAACACTGGTAAGTTTCGATAGCATATCCTCCAAAATGGAAACTTCCATATCACGAGCAAAGACTCGCAGAGAGCGAATATTAGTTAAGAACTTAATTAGATCTTTAGTTTCAATGTCCATGTACAATGACTCCATCAATATTGAAATTTAACGAAATATCACACCATGTGAATAATTATATAGTTAACCGATGCCATCGTAAATTAATGAATGCAAATCAAATTTCATCCTAATGCAGAACACCTACCGCTACAAAACAAATCAAAACCAATCAAAACAAAAACATATTTTCATTCTGACTCGTGGCAAAAAAAAACACTTATTTGCCTAAAAATGGCAATTACAGATGGTTGGTTAAGAACAAAAATACGAGAAAGTATAAAACCAACTAAATTCTGGGCCTGAGTTAGCCGGAGGCAAGTATCTGCTTGTCAACTCACTAACATCGATAACGAGCTTAGTGTAGGAGTTCGCATGAAACAATTACCCAATGACACACCAGAACAATCACTGATTACTCAGTACAAAGGAGCTCGCCTCGTCGTTAAGGCCTACGCTGGCACGGGTAAAACAACCACTCTAGTGAAATACGCTCACAACAACCTCAATTCTCGCATCCTCTATCTGGCATACAATCGAGCCATCCGTGACGAGGCAAGAGAAAAGTTTCCAGCAAACGTAGACTGCAAAACGTCCCACCAGCTTGCCTATGCAACCATAGGAAGGGGCTACCATCACAAACTCACCGGCAACCTACGGCTCACCGATATTGCCCAAGCGGTGAACACCAAAAACTGGACGTTTGCCAAGGACATTCTCGATACGCTCAACGCCTTCATGTGCAGTGCAGACATGCGGATTCTTTATACGCATTTTGCACGCGCCGATACAGGTAAAGTGCTTACGTCAAAACAGGAGAGATACCAAATTCAGGTGATCGAAGGTGCTGAACTGATATGGAAGCGGATGACCAACATTCAAGACCCATTCCCTACCGTACACGACTGCTACCTCAAACAATATCAGCTCGGTATGCCGAATCTATCTCTGCGTTACACCACTATTCTTTTTGATGAAGCCCAAGATGCTAACCCCGTCACAAGCAGCATCGTCCTACAACAAAACTGCAAGGTAATCCTAGTTGGAGATCGCCACCAGCAGATCTATAGGTTCAGAGGTGCAAACAACGCTCTTAATAGCAAAGAACTCATAAACGCAGACCAACTCTATCTCACTCATAGCTTCCGCTTTGGCCCCAACGTTTCGCTAGTGGCAAACGCCCTTCTTGAACTCAAAGGAGAAACGCGACCTGTTGTTGGTCGAGGACCCGCAGATCAGGTAGTCATGTTTTTACCAGAAGATGTGAGCCATCGAGCAATTCTTCACCGAACAGTAATGGGGGTTATCGAAACTGCGCTATCTGCGACAGCATCCGGAAAACAGGTGTTCTGGGTTGGTGGAATCGACGCTTATCAGATCAATGAGCTCCAGGATTTGTATTGGTTCTCGATGTCTGAGCCAGACCGCGTGAAAAATAAGAAACTGCTTGATGAATATGACGACTATTTTGAGTATCAAGAAGTAGCGAAGGCAACCAAAGACCCTGAGATGATGAGGGCTGTCAAGATCATCAGTAGCTACGATGAAATTCCTGAGCGACTCACTACTCTACGACGCAATACAGTCAAAGAAGAGTTTGGGGCCGACATTACGGTTTCAACTGCTCATCGTTGCAAGGGGCTGGAATGGGACTTTGTTCAGCTCTATGACGATTTCCCTGATGTACTGGACCCAGAACTCGATCCAATGGCCCGTGACGATGAAATAAACCTGCTCTACGTCGCATCAACCAGAGCGATGCGAATCCTCGCGTTAAACAGCGCTGTAGAGATGGTCATCCGCTACATCACCCAAAAACGCATGATCGAGAAGCAGATGAAGATAGCGGCAGTGGCGACAGAAATTGAAGAAGGTACGCCCAAATAGTTTGGTCAATTCTTTCACATGTGAAAGTTAACTAATAAAACGCTCTAAGCGCCCTAAATGGGCGCTTACACCTGCCTTATTTCACGCATCCCACCTCTACCATATCGAGTATGGGAAAATACGTGCGTGAGACTATGAAAAGATCACCTTTGAATTTACTGCTCCTTGCAGCGCTCACGCTGGGGGCATCACATCAGGCTTGGGCTCAAGATGGCACAAGCTCTGGTTTTTATGAGCGGAAAGAAGAAGGCTGGTTCTGGTACAAGGAAGAGCCCAAAGAACCGGAAAAGAAGCCTGAAAAGCCCAAACCTAAGCCAGTAGCAGAAGCAAAACCAGCACAACCGTTGCCTGCTGCTCCGCTACCGAATGGTCCTGAAATGTTCTCTGCGGAATGGTTCAGAGAAAACTTACCCAAGTACAAAGACCTTGCGTGGAACAATCCTACCGTTGAAAACGTCAGGACATTTCTCTACTTGCAGAGATTTGCGATAGATCGCTCTGAACAGTTTTCCGATGCTACAGAACTGGCGGTCGTTGGAGATCCGTTCTTGGATGAAATTACTCGAAGACCTGCGGCCACGTTTGCCTCACAACAGGTGGATCGTGATGCTGGTAACGCCAAAAACAAGCTGCTCAAAAGCGTTGCCGAACGCGTAGGAATATTCTTTTTTTACAAGTCAGATGATGAGTACAGTGAATTACAAGCACCGCTCATCAAGATGTTGGAACAAGGAGAAGGCTTCTCGATCATTCCTGTTTCTATGGACGGCAAACCTCTCCCCAGCGGGCTATTCCCCCATTACAAGACCGATGAAGGCCATGCCAAACAACTTGGCATCGTGACTTTCCCTGCCGTTTACCTCGCATCTCCAGATGGTCAGTTCGCACCTATAGGACAAGGGCCAATGTCTCTTCCAGAGCTTAATCACCGGATTTTGGTCGCAGCAAAACGCAATGCCTGGGTCACAGACGAAGAGTTCAACCGTACACGTCCGGTACTCAACCTAGAGAACAACATTGCCGAACGCCTAGCCTCACCAGAGCTGGGCTCAGATCTCAAACAATTATCTCAAGCAAGCGGTGATAAAGACAACTTTGTACCACCGGAACAACTCATGAAGTACATCCAAGACAAATTACAGGAGAACTAAGATGGTCACACACAAAACAGTGAAAAGGAGCCTGCTTGCCCTGAGTGTGGCGGCCAGTCTCTTCATAGCTCCGACAGGGGTAATAGCCGCTAATGGCCTCCAATCTCAGATGGACAAACTCTTCAATGAAATGAGCAACACAACTCCACCAGGCGTTTATGAAAGCCAACGGCGTGGCGTTTTAGCTGGTGGCCGATTCACGGCTAAGACTCGAATTTTCGACGAGAACCTAGTTAGCGTAGCCCCTCCTTCGTGGAAAGCCGGTTGCGGTGGAGTGGATCTCTTTGGCGGGTCGCTCTCCTTCATTAACGCGGACCAAATTGTCCAGCTCCTCCGGGCTGTTGCAGCCAACGCCAAGGGGTATGCCTTCCAGCTTGCACTCGACAACGTTTTTCCGGACGGCGCAAAGTGGATAGAGAACTTTCAGAAGAAAGTACAAGCACTCAACCAACATCTGGGCAACTCCTGCCAGCTCGCTCAAGGTTTAGTGAACGACCTAACCAGTGGTATGGATCTCAAACACAAAACTGATGCCTCCATCACCGCGACAACTTCCGGCTTGTATGAAGACTTCTTCGGTTCCAAACAGGAAACCAGCGGCAAGACTCCCCTAGAAGAGCTGAAAGCTAACAAGCCAGACGAATACAACAAGATGATTGGCAATATCGTCTGGAAGCAACTCAAGAGCAATAACGCTAACACATGGTTCCAGTACGGGGATAACACGCTGCTTGAAGCCATCATGTCTTTAACCGGTACAGTCATCATTGGTGATCTGGTAAACGACCCTAACTCAAGCGGCTCGGGTGCGAAAACAACCCCTCTGACAACCTTACCAGGCAACAAGATCACCTTGTCAGACCTGATTTCAGGCGGTTCTATCGAGATCTATTCCTGTGATTCTGATACGACTAACTGCCTGAGCGCTGGCACCAGAAATAAAAATGTCGTGCTCAAAGGTATCAAGAACCAAATCACCGACATGCTACTGGGAACGAGCTCTACGCCGGGTGTCATATACAAATACGCAACGAACTCTGGAACCTTAACCGACCCAGAAAAGGCCTTTGTTTCTAACCTACCTGGTGGGATTGGCACTATCGTTCGTAACTTGTCTGTCCTTTCACAAGACGGCGCTAACCTGTTTGCAACAGAGTCATCAGGAGCAATAGCCCTGACGATGATGTATAGCTTCTCGGAAGAGTTCTTCCGCGCAGCTCGCATTGCTATGGCTAATAGCAAGTCACCTTACAAAAAAGAGGCGCTGGAGCTTCTCGCTCAATCGCAACAGCAAATCCGTGAAGAATACACAATCCTCTCCTCTCAATACGGCGATCTATCAAGCCAGATTGAGAAATACAACAACCTGCTGGACAACATCCGCAAGCAAAAATACATGCTGGCAACTTTGTCCAATCCTCCTAGCACGAACTAAGGGGCCATTGGAATGGGAGTTTTTTCAATCCACTCTATCGGTGACTCTGCTTTTCTGGAACAAATCCTGATAGCTGTATCAATGATCACCGGCACCGGAGACTTCGAGAAGATGGTCAGTATTGGCCTGCTTCTTGGGGTCTTGATGATCTGTATTCAGTGCGTATTTCAAGGCGCAAAGCAAATCAACCTCCAGCAAGTGCTGGTGGGCTGGATTCTATATGCCTGTTTCTTCGGCCCTACCACAACGGTGACTATAGAGGACGCTTACACAGGGCAAGTCCGAGTCGTCGCCAATGTGCCTATTGGGTTAGGCTTTGCTGGAGGAGTCATATCCAATGTGGGATACACCATCACCTATTTGTTTGAAACCGGATATGGCGTAATCGTCCCTAATGTCACGGAAAGCCACTTCTCCGAAACATTGAAACTTTTGAATGACGTTAGACGGCGAGCCTATGATACCGGGGTTTTCACTGCGCTTAATGCAGCAAATGGTGGAGGCTATGTTGACGTGAGACGTTCCTGGAACAATTACATCCGGGAATGCACATTGACCAAAGTTGATCTCAATCTAATGTCCCTTGATGAGTTGATGAATCGCTCAACCGACTCAGCTTTGCGGTTCAACTCTCAGCTCTACGGAACTCGGTTGTATTTGTCCACGTCAAATCCTGACGGTACTGACTATACATGTACTGATGGATGGGTTGCTATTAGTTCTGCGACTGCCAACCTAAGCAGCCCGGTTGTTGTTGATGCTCTTAACAGCCTACTGGGTATTGACACATCCACAGGAGATAACGCTCTAACGAAGCTGACTGATGCGCTTCAAGCTATGGGAGCTACAACCACCTCATCAATCGACTACATGAAAGCCGCAGTTCTGGAGCCCCTTTATTATGAAGCTGCCGCAGGACGTTATCAGGACCTCCAGGACTATGGCTCTGCATTGATGATAAACCAAGCCATTCAGCAACGTAACACACAGTGGGCCGCAGAACAGTCAATGTTCATGACTGTCGTCCGACCAATGCTGACGTTCTTTGAGGGCTTCATTTACGCTATCACCCCGATTATTGCTTTTATTATTGTTATGGGCAGCTTCGGCCTCCAGTTAGCAGGTAAATATGTACAAACCATCCTCTGGATTCAGCTATGGATGCCAGTCCTCTCAATCATCAACCTGTTTATTCATACAGCTGCGTCAAATGAGATGTCTAGCCTCAGTGCTGGTGGTCTCAACTCCATGTACGCACTTTCCTCAACTGGAGATGTGCTACAACACTGGATTGCAACCGGCGGCATGTTGGCTGCGGCCACTCCTGTAATCTCCCTGTTTATCGTCACAGGCAGCACTTATGCCTTCACCAGCTTAGCATCGAGAATAAGTGGAGCTGACCACGTTGACGAAAAGACGCAAACGCCAGATCTACTCAAACAAGGTCCGATTATGCAAAGCCAGCCAGCGTATAGTCACAACCAATTCAGTGGCTCGATTGCAAACGGTGCAGAAAGCATGATCGGCACCTTCTCGCTTGGCTCCACTTTGGCATCAGGCGTAAGCTCCGCGCAAGCATTACAAAGTCAGAAATCGGAGGCGTTCCAAAGCACTCTCGGTCGAGGTTTTTCTGATGGAGTAAGTCAGGATCAAGCCTATTCAAGACTATCCAATGTTGGGCGTAACGTTTCGTCGCAAAGCACAGCTCAGAGCCAATTGGTCAATCAACAAGCCAAGAGCTTCATGGATAAGTTCCAAGTAGATGATAGCCATTCAGATGCTGTCAAAGGTGCTTTTGCCATGCAAGCTATGGGGACTCTTGATGCTGACCAAGCTGCATCCATGCTTATGCCTATGGTTGGTAAGGCCAGAGCTGCAATGAAGGCCGCGGCTGGTGTTAAATCAAACAGTACAGACCTCGTTCCTGCTGGTGGTGATAGCGGTAGTGATGTGTTGGACATCAAAGCGCAAGCGAAGGGAGCAACAGAGTCCTCAGCTCAAGACTCTTCAAGTTGGTCAGCGAGTGATGTGTCCCAGTTCATGAAAGGGGTGGGCTATTCACAAACAGACAGCCAGGCGCTGACGAATCAATTGGCACAGGGTTTCAGCCGTTCTGGTAGTGAGTCATTTAAGCAAACTTGGGGAGACAGCTTATCCCAGAACCTATCCAAGTCAGCTTCTGAGCTGGTGTCTGCATCTGACACCTTCACAACAATGAGTCAACTTCAGAATCAAATGGGCTCCATGACTAACACCGACTTTAAAACTCTCGGAGGTGCAGTGGCACAAACCCCAGCAGCTATGAACCAACTGAATGACTATTTCCGAAATGCCGCGCCGCAGTCAGTTAAAGACGAGTCAGCGTCACTACAGCAAAGATACCAAGCCTACGGGATGTCACCTCAGGTAGCCCAAGCAGCAGCGCGAATGACAGCAATGACTAACTCCAAAAATTACGAACCCGGTAAGGAGCTTGGTGGGTATCAAGCCGCACTACAGGCGATCAATACCGCGTCTGGACGCAATGGAGCCTTTAGTGGTGACGCCTACGGAAATAGGGGGATTGAAGGCCCGAATGTTCAAGGGCTACCAGGTCAAGTTCAAGGCGCTGTAGGCCGTGGACCTAACGTCCCAACCGGATTCCGAGAAAATGTGGCTGGGATGGCAGGCACTAACCCAGCATCAGAGGCAGGTCAGTTACCAACGAATAGCCCCCTTGTTCAAAACGAACATGCAGCCGGTACGTCAGCTCTTCAAAACCAGGCACAGCAAACAGAACGAAATGTATCTGCACCTGAAATGAAAAAATCCCAAGATAACCTGATCAACTCGCTTCCCAAAATGTCTTGGAGCGCTTCGACATGGGGGGCATGGGATAATTCCAGCGACTGGATGGGCCGCAGAGCTGAACAAGCAGGTGGAGCACTCATTGCTGGTGGTCAAGCTGGTGCTGATGCGTTCTCAAAAGCAATGAATCAAATGAGAACAATGACACCAGAGCAACGCGACCAATTCATCGCAGCAACTCAACGTGGCGACCAAGCAGTCAAAGAAGAGTTTGGCTGGGCCGGAGATGCTATGGTTGGAATGGCTAAACTTGGCCGCAACGTCATGGGAGCTGCGGCAAGCGGATATAACGCAGCAAAAGAATGGTTAACTGGTAAATCGGACCTATCGGAGGCCGCTAAGGGGATGAGCATTGAGGAACGTGGAGCGTTCTATGCAGCAGCTCTATCCTCTGCCTCAGAAGCCGGTGGTGGAGCAGCACAACAGTTTATGAGCCAGTACGGCGATGAGTTCAAAGAGACTATGCAATCAATTGCTCAAAATCGCTATGGACTGACTCAAGCGCAATCTGCTGTTTATGCTGAATCTTTTGACACAAACGAAGGTCGCATGAGCCAGGCAGTTCAGAATCTAAAAATGGAATATGCCGAACGTAATCCGGACGGTTCAGTGATGATGCAAGGTGGTCAGCCTGTTCTTTCTCAGCAAAACGAAGAGTTCACAGACAAGCTGGTAAACGTATTGCAAAACTCAACGGGAGCTGGGGATCGTTCTGGAAGCTATTTGACTGCCGTCAGAGGATACAACATAGCAAATCAACAGTTCTAAAAGCCCAACCAAATAATAAGGGAGCCACAGGCTCCCTTATTCGTCTCCCACTCCAATATGGTAACGCTGATCAAAATCATAGGAATCTTGAAATCCACCAGCATGTTTTCTTCTTCGCCGAATTGGCTGAGCTTCTTGATATGCCGACCGTGCAACACGGATAAACCATGTTAGTCCAAATAGCCCCCCTACTGCCAAAGCAACTTGCCACTGGAAGTAAGCAATTCCCCCCCAGAAGATAACCGCTGCCCAAAGGCTTCTGTGAATAAAAAACAGGAAACGCGCGCCCCAAACAGCAAAAGGAGCTAGGGCGACAGCAAGTCCCCAAGGGGTATCAGCCATCATAGCTATCCCTAGAAGGACAATTCCCAGCAGAAAAATATTGATCACATGTTTCATACGCCCCCCTCATCCTTTATATCCAGCTTATCACGGCATCAAAAAATGCAACCATGAAGCCCAACAATTTTTGGCTAAATAAGCATACCATTAGCAATTTTCATGCTTTGCCCTGAAACTTTCACATGTGAAAGTTAGCCCTTACAGAATAAGGCATTTGTTGACAAAGCATTACATAGTTGAACATATCAAACAAATCGCATAGACTATTGAATAGGCCATTGCTAACGCTTTGGTTCCCATCTGCAATACAGCAGAGTCACCTTTCCCAAATATCAGTAAAACAATCATCCTCATGTGGCCTGGGCGCATTTTGCCTACTCTGGCCTCATCAGCTCCTGCTGTATTCGCAATTTCAGCCCTCGCTGTATCCCTAAAATCACTTATACCTAAACGCTATTCAATATCAAAAATACCGCGCCAAATGCGCGCTATTTCCGCCATATGTTTGGCGCACTTTCAATTAACATTCATCACCACCACAAAAAACTCGTATCCACTTGATTGCTAACACAATTGCAACTTTGTTACGTCGGTACAAAGTTAAGTTCATGTTTTTAAAGGTTTTTTATTGTTGACAGTATCATTAATTGGGCTTATAAATGCGCAAAATATGTCAGTTTACGACAATAGAAATACTCTAAAAGCATTAATTTAATAACGCATTTTTATGTGCGCAATAACGCAGTTTAGCGGTGGCAACCAATGAACAAGAGCCAAGTAATTGACATTCCGAGTGATCCAGAAAAAAACGTGAGTGGATCAAGTACAAACTCAAAATCCAAGGGCTATCTCTGGCCGCATTAGGAAGAAAACACAATACATCTCGGCAAGTGGTGTCAACGGCACTCTACAAGCCAAGCCCACGCTGGGAGCATGAAATAGCGACCGCTCTGGGTATGAAGCCGTCGGAGTTATGGCCGGAACGGTACGACAAAGAACATGGAATCCCCCTCAGACATCAGGAGGAAAGTTGATGAGAAATAAATTCAAAGCTCTGGTTCTATCTACGGCACTCCTGTCATCAGCAGCGAATGCTATTGACCTGAACGGAACCATCTTCGACAAAGCGGCGAAAGAACATAACCTCGATCCTCTTCTAGTGTATTCGGTCGCATTGGCCGAATCAGCATCAGGGAGAGGTGATGGTAATATAAGTCCTTGGCCTTGGACGATTCGCGCTCCCGGTCTTCCTTTCTATGCCAAATCAGAAGAGCAGGCAAAAGCTAAACTCGCTGAGTTTCAACAGCAATATGGTCATTACATTGATGTCGGGCCCATGCAAGTGAACATCCGCTGGAATGGTCATAGAGTTTCCTCTCCAGCAGAGCTTCTCAACCCAGAAACCAATGTCAAGATTGGGACAGAGGTACTATCAGAAGCCATTCAGTCATCTCCAAATGACTTGGAGCTTGGCATTGGTCGCTATCACTCCTGGCAAAACGAAATTAGAGCAAGAAACTATGGTAGCCGAGTTTTAGCTATCTATCGCAACCTTCGGGATTTGTGAGGGGCGTGATGTTGGAACTGGATATTATTGGTGCGCTGGATGCAAGGGCCGTCAACCTCGCCCAAGAAGAAGCTGATAGGAACGTCTACGAGTTTGATCTGACATTGTGGAACCTACTATGCACTCTGGCAAAAGAACGCCCGGAGGATGCAGCCTCACAATTTTCTTTGAGTATGAGCACCGTTCAGAAGCTGTCAATGGCAACACCTTCCCAATTGGAAGCATTAGCCTCTGGCGTGTTGATCTCTTTTAAGCTCGAAACAGCAGAGCAAAACATCATCACACGACTCTCTGGTGAGTACGACCCAGTAGTTTTCATCAATCACAGCGTTGACGCATTTGATGCCGCCTACTGGTTACTATTTAATCGCGTTGCATCGAGAGACCCAGAGATGGCAAAGGAAGTGTTTGGTGTTTCACGAGAACTTGCGAAGCTGGTGGCTACGGCAACAGACAGCCATTTGCGCCATATGTCTGGAACAACGGTTACGCATTTTACGCTTCGTTTTGCTCCCAGCATCATTGAGGAAATTATCGATGACAGCCGAGAAGAGCTAACACATCCAGTATTGAAAAAACTGCAACAATCTCTACAGGGTCGTGGGAGGTGGAGATGAACATTGGCAACACTGGTACATTGGGTCGCTGGGTTACAGCTCGACACATGGCCCTTGCAGGGTACATCACCAAAATCATCATGATCGAGACTGGCCTGACTTACAAACAGGTCAGACGGCTTTACCAGGACCTAGAAAGGGACGGATATACCCTAGAGCGAAAATCCAGAACATTCCGTGGTGGTGCGACACTTATTCATAGTCACACATCCAAGATACAGGCTTCTCTTCTAATACAACTCTACTTCAACATTGGTGGGGAAGCTGTGTTGCGGTCTGTGAACATCAAAGCCTTGAACAAGGCATTTAGGATGTATCACGCTATCCGAAAAGAAGTCCCAGGAATGAAAGGAGCTAGATGGGCTCCGTTTGATATTACTGATGCCTGGTGTCTTGCTTCGGAGTTGAGAAGCGGAGAGGCAATGTTGGAGGAATGCGATAGCTGCAAGTGTACGTACTTCACCTCTGTTAATCAAAGAACCGGCGTTGAATGTCCTTTCTGCAAAGAACAAGGAAGACATGGAGGTGGGGAGAAAGAGTGTGCTTGAGTAGGTTATGACATTTCAAACCAGAAATTGAGCGCCCAATCCTTGCGGCGCTCATTTTTTACTTCTTTTGTGGAATGCGGTAGCGCTCCAACTCGACAGCGCCCAATCCTTTAAAAGCATCCGGGCGACGACCTTGCCCACTCCACGAAACGCCGTCTTTTGAATATTTAGCATTATCAGGTTCTGATTTGCTCGTGAACATCTCGTTAAGCAAGCTAATGTCCACACCACAGGATTCCATGTCGTTCATTATCCGCTCGGCCTGAACTCTTTTTTCTTTTTCATCTTCTTCTCGCTTTTTATACTCCTCCTCCAGTTCATTGAGAACGCCAGCCATTCTGTCAATAATCTCCCGAACTTCATCTAAAGAGATCCCTCGCAACAGAGTGCGAATGCGGCTTTTACGCTTTAACTCTGCGATTATTAACTCTCTACGTTCAGCCGCTGATAGCGTAGATAACGCTTCGTGATCTTTCATATCATACTGAGCTCATCAGTTTTCCTTTAAGTGAATTGCGTTGAGAGTTCAGTTTTGCATCAACCTGCATAGGCTGCTTTTGATGTTGTGCAGGTTGAGTCTCGGAACTCTGCTGTTCAAACGACCCAATGTTGCCAGAAAATCGAAGAGAATAAAGACCCAATAGAGCAAGGGCGCGGAGCCGATCACTACGCGCCTTATGCTGCATCTGGGACAGTTCACGATAGAGCTCAGGAAAGGCTTGCTCTGATATATTCAGATTAGATATTTTTCCATCCCATTTGCTACCAGCCACGACGACCTCCTATTAATCAGCCGCAGAACCAGAATCCTCTGGCATTAGATGCCACGGATTCGTTAGGCAGTACGATCCTGCTCTTAGGGAAAAGTTCCTTAGCCGCGTCTTGGTAAGCCTCCGCGCCACCACCGGCCAGCAGAACAACATCAGCATCCATCCCGTCTTCACGCATTGACTTACGCATAGGGATCAACGCGTTTTGAGCAACTTTAATTGAGGCTTTCTTGAAATAGTCTTTGATCGATACTTTTTCACCATAAAGGAAAATTTCGGCCTTACCTGCACGGATAGCTTTCTCGATCTTTTCGATGCCTGGCGCTCCGCCGTGGTCTTCCTGAATCAGCCGATCTGTTTCCTGTAGCAAGACCGACATCGCCTTGAGACTGGTGCCCGATGAATGGTAGCGGACCTCTCCCTCTTCAAGAGCCACCCAATCTACAGAGAAAAATCCTGGGTCAATTACAACTGTTTTGCCTTCTTGGATAATTTCCAGGAGATCTTCATCTTTAGTTGAACTGACAACATCCATATATGCCCCGGCAGGTTGAGGCACAACCACCACAGACTTAACCATCACCGAACGTTTTGGCGTGATCTGGTGTTCACCCTCTAATCGAGCTTTCAACGCCTCTCTGCGCTCAACTTCCATGTACTGACTCACTGGCAGACCTGTCACCAGCACATCAATTTCCTTCTGCTCAGACATCAGGAGTGCTGCGTAGAAAAGAGCTCGGTATGGATTAGTTGAAGGGTAGTCACCATGAAGCTCACGCTCCCAACCTTGCAAGCGATCAGGCTCAACACCTGCAACCCATTTCTCTCCATCAATCACAACCTGAATGCTGGCTCCAGCACCACCAGTTAACTGTTGTGGCATTAGTTCCAGTGGACCAGCACCCACAGGCATGATGACAGTACGAACTTCCCCACCTTTATGTCCCATTACCATTTTCAAGTTGGAGTAACCAATATCCAAACCCAAAACAAATTGCCCCATGAAATCCTCCAAAGATTGCTTTTTGATTGCTTTTCGATTGTTTGTCGAATGTTGGATAGAGAATAAAGCCTATTGCGAGGAAAAATGGCCTCTGTAATTGCCCAAAAGGGGCGTTTAGGTAGCTTTTCGGTAGCTTTTTGATAGATGAACAGGGAAACATATGGGAACGCTGCACGAATAGGTTTAGAGCAACATACCGTTCCTCTACTCAGAACCGCGCGTCCACCATCGCATCGAGAGAAGGATTTTTCGACAAAACTGGAATCTTTATATGTTTATCCAATATATCTGGAATATTCATATATAAATTCATACAGAACTAGGAGTTTGAAGAATCAGGCAAGTAAGATTCCAGATAGATAGAGTGATATTTGACAAATTCCAAAGATAGGTTAGCCTAGTGACAACGTTAGATTCCAGTATTGGAATAATTAGGGTTACATTCCAGATAGATAATATTGTGGATAGGAATTGGATAGGAATTGGGAGGTTTTTGAGGTGAGTCTACCAACGGAGCGATGGCTAGACCTGCTAGATCCTAAGCTCGAAGAAAAACGATCCGAGATAACAGAGGATCTGCTAGAGGAAGAAGGTCGGGAATTTGTCGCAGAGATACGAAGCAAGCTGGATCACGCCTTAGCGGTTCTTGCTGTCGAGGCACAGCAAGAAGCGGACATGTACTGGAATGCGCACAAATCGGCGCGCGAAGAAGCGTCAGCGAACGAACAAGGCCGCGTCGGTACACGGGTTCGCATTCTTGGCGTATCACTCGTTGCAGAGTGGTATCGCAACAGATTTGTTGAGCAAGTTCCCGGACAAAAGAAAAGGGTTCTATCAACACATATCAAGAAAGGCCGAGGTCACGCCTATAGCATGTCGCACTTCAAGAAAGAGCCAGCTTGGGCACAAGAGTTGATCCAGCAAGTAGAAGGCAGATATGCCGCGTTAAGACAACGAGCCTCCGCCTTAGCGAAAATGCGCCGGGCGCTGAACGAGTATGAGCGTCTGCTTAACAAGACACATAGCGATGAGGTGTGACATGACAGCATCTGTAGCGGCAACTGAACTGGCAAAGCTGGGGAAATGTGAAGCTATGATCAAGAAAGCTACCAGTCACCCTCGCTCAACCCTGTCAAAGCGCCCACAATCACCACAAGGAACAACAGATAGGACCCTTCGGGGCGAGCTTGCCCATTTCCGGTATGAAGCGGCGGCTCTGCGCTTCATGAGCAGCACTGAGGGAGCTAAGCGTCGTATCTACCAGTTAGTGTTTTCAGCAACGGTAGCCGCGGGAGTTTTGGCACTTCTGGCGGCATGGACCACCAGCTAGAAAGTATTGACGGAACAATCATGAGCAAGACAACCAAAGACAAAGACGTGGAGAAACTCCACATAATCAAAGACTCACCGCAAATGAGTCTATTTGCGATCATTGAATCTCCGACCAAGAAAGACGACTACTCCAATACCATCGAGATCTACGATGCGTTGCCTAAGTACATTTGGGACCAAAAGCGCGAGCACGAAGACTTATCCAACGCAATAGTAACACGACAATGCTCCATCAGAGGTCAGCAGTTCACAGTGAAGATGAAGCCAGCCATCATCGAGAAGGATGATGGAAGAACCGTACTAATCTACGCGGGACAGAGAGAGGAAATCCTTGAGGATGCTCTACGCAAGCTCGCTGTAAACGGGCAAGGCCATATCATCGAAGGCAAGGCTGGAGTCATGTTCACTCTGTACGAACTCCAGAAGGAGCTCGCAAAGATGGGGCACGGGTACAATCTGACCGAGATCAAAGAAGCAATTCAGGTTTGTCGTGGAGCAACACTAGAATGTATCAGTGATGACGGTGAATCCTTCATCAGCACCAGCTTCTTCCCGATGGTGGGATTGACCACTAGAGGCGAATTTCGCAAGAAAGGTGGAAATGCCAGGTGCTATGTGCAGTTCAACCCGATGGTAAACGAATCGATCATGAACCTGTCTTTTCGTCAGTATAACTACAGAATCGGAATGAAAATCCGCTCTCCTCTTGCACGATACATCTACAAGAGAATGAGCCACTACTGGACTCAAGCATCGCCAGATTCGCCGTACACGCCATCGCTTATTAGTTTCCTGACCCAGAGCCCTCGTGAATTGAGCCCACGAATGCCAGAAAATGTCAGAGCCATGAAGCTCGCTCTGGAGGCTCTCATCAAACAAGAGGTCATAAGCGACTACGACGCAAACCAGATCAGGGATGGCCGCAAAGTCATTGACGTGCGGTACGTCATAAGGCCTCACCAGAACTTTGTGAAACAGGTGATGGCATCCAACAAGCGTAAGCAACTGACAGAACTACGAGCCATCGAGCACAGCTTGATCGACCACGACATCATTGATGAATCTCCGCGTAGTAAGAGAAGAAGGTAGCTTCCCATTCTCCCTAGGGAAAAGAAAGATAGGCGCGTCAGCGCCTTTTTTTATGCCGGGAGAGAATGCAGTGAACTCCATCAAAGCAGTACCAACAACTGAATATCCCCATATTGCACGGTAGTAGCAAGTGAGGTCCTGGTATCGTGCAAGCAGAAGCAATTATGAAGAATAAGCTCCATGTTACGCCGGTTACGCCCATAGAGCGGCTTACATAATCTATTGATAATTAATGGGTGAATATATGGGAAGTCTGCACGTTTGCACATTATGAATTTTAATATGTGGGAACCTTGCACGGTAGCCGAATACGGAGAGGTTGCAATATAACTTATTGATAATTAAGGGGCTGATATATGGGGATGCTGCACGGTATACAGATTTAATATATGGGAACGTTGCACGGTAGTAGCAAGTGGGGTCTTGGTATCGTGCAAGCAGAAGAAATTGTGAAGGATAAGAGCTATGTTACACCGGTCACTCCCTAGGGAGTATTACATAACTCATTGATAATAAAGGGGCATATATATGGGAACGTTGCACGGTATACAGATTTAATATGTGGGAACGTTGCACGGAAGCAGGTCATAAACCTCTCGATATATGGGAAGCCTGCACGGTTGACGAAGCAGAACGAAGGTTGACAGAACAGGACAAACCTAAAAAAGTGGCCAAAATGACTCAGACAGCTAAAAAAGTGATCTTTATCACATTAAAATAGGCTAAAAGTTATCCACATTTTCTGTGCATAACTGGGTTTTGCTATATGGGAACGTTGCACGATAGTATATGGGAACGTTGCACGGTACAAAAAACGACCGAAATTACTATATGGGAACGTTGCACGTTTAGAAAATAGTATATGGGGCGGCTGCACGAATGGCCTTAGATGCATTGGAATGCCCACCAGAATATGTGGGAACGCTGCACGAACACTCTGTTTTTCAAGAATTTTGTGGAAAAAATGGGGTAGCTGTGTGGATAAAAATGGAAAAGATCCAAACATATATGGGAACGCTGCACGGCAACATATGGGAACGTTGCACGTAACTATATGGGTTTGTTGCACGGAAGAAACACTAAAACAATATCATTATCAAGGTGTTGAGGCATAACTGAGCTCATCTAACCGATCTTTATCCTGTTCTATCCTTTATACAAAGATCTAAAGATCTTTATATTTATCCTTTAGATCACCGAATAAAAAACAATCAACTCTATTTCTTTAGAAAAGAATCTCATATGCAAAGCCAAACAAAATCAGTATTACCAACAAGATAAGCATCAACAGCACAAAGTAACTGAACTCATACATCACTGCCTTGATCACGGAAGTGACACTAATCGACCTTCCAAGGATCTTTCCAACGATCCACTGAAACGCAACGAATGAACCAAGCCCGCAAAACAGCACTACTGCTACAGAGACAAAAACATGCTCCATCAGAACAGACTCTCGTAGAAAACCATACTCCATACCCAGCAAGGCCAGCCTTCCAATACCAAACCCTAGACCCAATGCAACAGAACCTCGCACCAATACAACTTTCAGTGACTGGAACCATGTCAGCTCAATGTCCATCCCCTTTTGGGAAGAACAACGCACCAGCACCGTAGATATTCCTAAACCTATAAACACCAAAAGAATAAAATCCAACATTGCTACCTCTGCTACAAAGATTAGGAACATACAGTTTTCTTGGGATACCTGTTTAAACGCCTCAATATCGCCAATAGTTTGGTCCAAATAAACCGAGAGATGTCGTCATAAACAATGACCCACTAAGCGTGCAGCTTTCCCATATATTCTGCTCCAGATACGAGACTCAATTGTCCTCCCAGTGCTTACCAGTGATGAAAAGGATTTTTTTCTCTTTAAATAGCGACTGGTTGTTAGTGTCAGAATTAGAACGTTAACGGCTACAGGAAGCCTTAGAGGCGTCTAAATCATCTTTACGTAATGGAGGGGTAGCAGTAAGAGCGTTTCGCTCTCAAAACCGCGCTTATGTCGCGAGAAGCACGTTCGGATGCTAAGTCACTCTCCAAGCGGACGTTGTAATCACGCATGAAGGTCCAATTCATCAACATAGCAGAGCTAAGAACTCCATCTGTGGCTTATCAAACCTATGCTCACCATCCGAAAATACGCCGCTATCGAGTCTTTACCGCTAGATAAACAAGGAAGTACGTTGTTCTATCGTTACTACGCTGACTAGAAGATATTCCGGTGAGAACTAACACCTAGAACAGCAGTATCACTGGTCATCGAACAAATCACTTTAATGTTTTCATCTCAATAATCGGTTGTTCTTTTTCTTTACTGGGTCATTTTTATGTTTTACAGTATCATAAAATGATTCGATGAGTTGTGAGGTTCTCAAAACTCCTAATTACTTAGGAGAACTTTATAAGCATCAAAAAGCAATCAGGCGGTGGCTTTTCGGTGATGTCGGTTCAGCGGGAACCTGTTGTTCTTGATTTTACATCATCAAGAAGTGGTTTTTGGATGGGGTTACAGTTTGAGGTGGTCAATATGTGGGAACGTTGCACGGTTAAAAGGGGCCGCACATGAAAACAATAAAGCGGTTCATCGTATGGGTGAATTACAGTCTTGAGGGTTGGAGCATTTTTGGATCGAGCGATGACTGGGATGAAGCGGTATCCATCCGTTCGGAAGCGATAGACGAATGCAATATTGATGAGGAAGACATCATCTTGGCTGAAAACAAAAACGAGCTGGTGGTAAAACCTGCGGCCAAGCAAATGACGGAGTGGCACCGGGAACTGGAAGCAGTCCTTATGACCTTGGATGACTGCCAGATGGAATGTGACGGCATGACATGGGCAATTAGCCACCTACTCAATGAAGCGGGTGTACCTCATGACTGCATGTATGGCTTTGTGCGAAACGAACAGACCAAGGACATCGTGACTCCGCATTTCTGGGTTGTTCTGGGTGATGGGTGGCTGGTGGATCTGAGGCTACGTATGTGGCTTGGCGATCACAACAACATTCCTCACGGGGTATTCCATCCCGATAACGAGCCAGGATTTTTCTACAAAGGAGACCCGGTTCAAAACCATAAAGGGATGAGACTGGGCAAAGCCGTTCTGGACATCATGACCGACGGAAAACTTTCACATGTGAAAATTCCTGAACAACAAGACGGAGAGTAATAGCGTGGAATTTAATTACGACAAGTCAGTATCAAGCGCACATCTTGAGGCCGCCGGTTGGGGTATGGATGCCTTTAACCACTCTAACCCTTTCGATAGCCATGTTATCTATGTACGAGACTACGGCAACGATCACATCCGTCTGTTCACTATCAAGCAGGGTGGCTTCGATACGATAAAGCTGCCTCTTCACCTTACCTCCGACATGCTGGCTTCAGTGATCGCAGAGTTTGTATCAAAGGCAGCAAAAGGGAAGTTGAATACTAAAGAGTCAGACACACTAGCTCCTACTTTGGTCTGCTATGCCAAATCAACGGAAGCCTACCGACGCTGGCGGCTAGTGTCTGAGGAAACGGAGCGATTGCATATGATCATCAATATCTACGCAGGTTCTGGATTGCTGAGGCCTTTCATCGCTCGTGCTCCTGAGACCGTCCTGACAATCCAAGAAGTACAGGCCTTCTCAGCACAGGTTAAGAACATGGATGTGTCCAATCATCCTGAGTGGTTTAGGAGCCGGAAGTAGTCATGAATACTGTTCTCTGGATATTCGCCCTAATCATTGCACCTTTCGTCATTGCAAAAGTAGACCAGTGGCGTAAGCGCGAAATCGGAGATACTTGGGCATGGTGGAAATCAGAGAACATGCCTTACGAGCTGCGTTCGGCCTCTCTGTTTTTGTCTGAACAAGACATATCAACCACACATCCGGTGCCCATGCACGGCAGGGTTGATCAAGTATACCAAACCAAGAGAGGGATTCTCATCCCTCTGGATACAAAGCTGCGCCAATCAAACCATATTTATGAGTCGGACATTATTCAGCTTTCAGTTTACCGGGTAATTCTCTCCCATAAGTACAAAGCCCCCGTAGCTAAATTCGGCTATGTCCGAACCGTTGTCGAGACGGCTAACGGGGATAAAGTCCGTTACATCAAAACAAACCTTCTCAGCGAAAAAGAAGTGGTCAAGCTGTGTCACCGCTACCATTCCATACGTTCTGGTCAGGTAAAAACCACCTGTTCCTGTGGCGGAAAGTTTCACATGTGAAACTTTTAGATTGAACCAGGATTGCCCGAATTGGGCCGTTTGGCGGGGTTGCATTTTTGAAAAGTCCTGTACGCTAGTTGATATAGGAGGTGAACAGTGACCCAGCTGAAACATAACAGCTACGTCATGGCGGGGGCCTTGTTGGCGACTGTCGTAGCTGCCGCCAATGGTTTGAGTCTTATCACCCTTATTGCTGGTGGAATGACCATTATCCAGTTCATGGCTTGGAAGCAACAAGATGCTGTACGGAGCCGGTTTAGAGCGGCGAGGGATGCGTTTGAAGCGTTGAACGTCATTGCGTTCGACAAGCACTGGATAGGTTCAACCGCGATGGTCGCAAAGGTGTCGAGCATGATCACTCCGCCCGAACGACTGGATAAGCCCTGGATGGTACAAGTTTTGGCCGTAACCAAAGGTGGGTCGTGGTTCGCAGTGGACCTACAAGTGACTGGTACTGAAAAGGTTCAGATGCTTAGCCTCCACCAGCTTAGTGAAAGCGCAGCAAAGACCATGTTGGCCTTCGATCTCGAAGTGTATGAGAGATTTTTCGGAAAACCTGATGTTGCATGAGGGGTATGTGATGGAAAAAATCAAAAACGTAGATGTTGTAGAGCTCACGGCAGCAGATAAGAAGGCGATGACCCACGCGGCATACGCCCAGTGTTTATTCATTCTGGCTCAAGTGATTGTATTCCCTTCCTTGGGAGGGGTTGGCTCAATGATCGCCGCTCTGTGCGGCATGATGCCGTGGCTAACAAAGTTCGCTAAAGAAGCTCCAGCGAAAGCCTTTGGTATGGTGATGGCTTCACTCCTCTTGGCTCCTGTATACGGGAAACTCTGTGAGCTAGTGGTTCACGCGATTCGGGGAGCTTGAGCTTATGGGGGGAGTACGCGTTCCCTACCTCTTGGCTGAGCTGAAAGAACGAGGGTGTGTTGATGAGTCCGTTCTAGCTCAGGTTATGCAACCGGGATGCTGGATTGAAGAAGACGAACTACGGAAGTTGGCCGTTAAGTTGGGGGTTGGCGTATCCGAGCTAGCACCTGCGCCAGAGAACGTGGCCAATACCCGGTTCAAAGCCAAACTGAGAGGAGGTTTAGCCTCCTTTCTTTTTGAGTACGACGGTTGTTTTCGACATGCCGAAGGCTCCAGCCATGCAGAGATGTTAGGTATCGAACAAGAAGGCGACATCGGTCTTCCTAGTCGAGCTGCTGACGCCATGCTCTTGGAGAAGACGCTTTACCAGATCATCGCACGGGCTAAGTACATGCTCGGTAAAATCGATAGCAAATTTGTCAGGTCAGAACAATCAATCGTGTTCCGTGAGCAACTTGCTCCTGGGATCTTCAAACCCGGTTACAGAGGTTTTCGATTCAAGGAGATTGCCACTGGTGATTTGCCAACAGTCATGATTGACGGTCGAAAGTTCAATTGCGTTACGAGCATAGCCAGAGCGCATGGACTTGATCCGGTAACGGTGCGTAGACGCATTGCTGACACCAAGAAGGGCGCAGATAAGCTAACCAATGATGAGTGGAAACTCATCCTCGCTAAGAAAAAAGGTAAAGGAAAGCCATTCACCTATCTGGGCAAGACCTACAGCAACATTGCTCAGTTCTGTCGTGAGCATCAGCTCAACACCAACCTTGTTTACCAGAAAGTCAAAGACCGAGCTGATAGCGCTGATGAGGAGTTCTGGGGACAGATAATCGAGACATGTAAAAGGAAATACTTCGTGCAAGAACTCAGCGCTGTGAAAGTTTACTGATAGGAGAAGTTTTATATGACAGAACAAAGTAGCAAATCACTACGTCTCGGGGTTGTTGCCTCCATTCTTTTGGGGCTCGTAGGGACCGGATTCGGCATTTACCAGTTCGTGAAAGAGAAGGAGCTAGCACAAGAGATCGCTAGCGTGAAATCTTCGGTCAAGCAGGTGATGGATGCCGAAGGCATCACCTTCAAAAGCAAGGCTGAGTTTGAAGCTGCTGTGGCGGAAAGCATCAACAAGTTTGTCGCGCAGAAGCAACAAGCTGACATTGAACAGAAGTATGTCCTGTTTCAGGGGGCATCTGAGAAGGTTGAAGACGGCAAACACATTTACGGGGATCTTGGTGCTCGGTTCACGCTGGTGGAGTTCTCAGATATGGAATGTCCGTTCTGCAAGCAATTCCACGACACGCCTAAGCAAATTGTGGATGCAAGTAAAGGTAATGTGAATGTGCAGTGGAAGCACATGCCTCTCGATTTTCATAATCCCGCCGCTCGCAAGGAAGCATTGGCCGCTGAGTGTATTGCTGAGCAGAAGGGAAACCGAGGCTTCTGGGTCTTCGTGAATGACATTTTCTATCACAGCCAAGGCAATGGAGCAGGTGTTGCAGATTTGGCCTCTGTTGTCACTGGAGTTGGTGCTGATCTGGATGCGTTCCGAGAGTGCCTCCGCTCAGGTAAATACGAAGATAAGGTTGAAGCTGACATCCAGAAAGCCAAGAGCTATGGCGTTAACGGTACTCCGGCCACTTTTGTAGTGGACAACCAAACCGGTAAGAGCCAGCTCCTCGGTGGCGCACAACCGGCGCAAGCAATCATGGCGGTGATGCGAAAAATGATGATTGAGTCGCAACAAGACGAAGCTGCGAACTAATAAAAACTTTCACATGTGAAAGTTAGGGCCCTTAGGGGCCTGTTTTCACTATGAGGTGAACTTATGGAGTTACAAGAAGCAAAAGAGACTTTCGATAACCTTAATCTTCTCAATCCATCAGCGCCTTTGAGGCTTGTCATCCACCAGCCAGGAGGAATAGGTAGAACCCCTACCGTAGGAGTTAAAGCAATTCATGCTGGGTTTGATTGGGACAGTAACAGAATCCTGATCTACCCAGAAGAACACCTTACTCGGCTGACGCTAGATGAAGTCGCTGCCATCACAAAGTCAGTATCGAAAGGGCAATCCTGGCATTCATTTCAGCAGATCAATAAGTATCGGGAACAGTTGGCCGAAGCAACAGAAGAAATTAGTAGGCTCAAGGCTGAACTCGACAGGTATCTGAATAAGGGGGTGGAACAATGCTAAAACGCGGAATTATCAATCTTGCCGCCAGTTACATCATTGTTGATGCCCTGCTCCGTAATGCAGCAATTTGGATCTTTGGCTTACCCTTCTCCGTCAGTGGCGCTTACGTAACTGGAGAGGCAAGTACATGGGGCGTCTATCTAGCCACATCAAGCGCAACGACACTATGTTCTGTCGTAACTGCTTATCTTCTTGTTACCTATCACCAATGGGGATTGATGATTGCCAAGATCTGGTTGTTACTGAGTGTTTGCTTAAACGGTTATGCCGTCTACTTGAGTAGCCACAACATTCAGTTGGTGCTGCTTTCCAATCTGTTCATTGCGCTGTGGATGCTCAAGACCCTTGAACAACCAGCGGTAAAAGGGGCGTTCAAGGTAATCGCTGATCTCCACTGTCAGCTATGGGGAATATTGAAGGGGCAAAAACAATGATAACTAATACTCAAGACGCAAATACCAACCAGATTAAGTCTTTACGCGACATGCTTGTCCCCGCTCTGTTTTTCTATGTAGCTATGACAGTGATATTTGTGGGGGTTGACGCATTAATGGGTCAACCCACCAGCATGAACCTGTCATTCATACCGTTCCTAGTCTCGATGGTGAGTTTTACCTGTGATGCACGTCAAGCGTGGGACTGGAAGAACGGGATCAAAGCCGTAGCCGAGTTGACGGGGGTAGCGATGCTACTTGCATTCATCTATCAGCTCGTGGTCGGAGAGATGAATCTCTTTGTTGTGGGCATATACCCAATTATAGCCCTCCTTTTATTGGCAATGACTTGGGTTATTCGGACTATCGGAAAAACAGCACTATTTCAGTTCCTGGGGAGGCATCTAGCACGGTTTGGTACATCGAAGTGGGGTCAGCGTGCCGCTATCGTAATTGTGCTTGTTGGGGGCTTTGTCATCACTATTTACGCGTACTGGATTAACTAGGGGAGCTGATGATGATTATTGCAACGAAAAGCGGTTTGTTGGTGATTGCAGAACTAATCAAGGAAGAAGAAGGATACTGGCTGCTACAACCTAGTGATCAGAAGACGCCAGTCAGGGTGAATAAGTCGGATGACAATGAACGCGCTTTCACACACATGGGAGATGCCCTTCGCTGGGCGGGTGATCCTGAGCTTGCAAAGCACTTTGATGCCGAGGGGGAAAAACATGCAACTCCGTGATTACATGACAAATTTGTTTGAGGCATTTGGTGATGCAGAAGAAGTCACCCGAGAGATGCTTCTGGAGCAGGCAGCGCTCATTCATACGATCAGCGATAAGTGTAAGAGCTCAGGTTTGTTTAAAGATAATCAGGTTCGTTTCAACCAGTTTGTTCAAGAAATTGAAGCTGACGACAAGGTAGAGGATCGGTTGTTTCATGCTTGGTGCTGGATGGTGGACCGAATAGTAAAGGCACCGACATCCCTTCACATGGAGGGGGCTGTGATTTTAACGATGCCTCTGGTCGCCAGATACTTGCCACCGGTTGAACGGGAGCAGGAAATCAGTGTGGTGAATCTCGACGAGGACTACATGGCTCCTGTTGGCAACAAAACACTCTGCGAGCTTGTTATGGAACGGAGGTATTGGCCGCAAGGAGCAACGTGTGCAACCCAAGAGGCGAGCGGGGAAGTCTTCTACTGGGATGCACCAGTTGATGTCGTAGAGGAAGGCAGAAAGGTCGCAGGTAAGCACGGCATGATGGCCGAGATCGGATTAAAACATCAGGTTGATGCCTGGTATGCGGACATGGACGAACCACAACTCGCAACTGATTGGAGCGTCGCCGTCATTACGCCTAACTGCTTGCTGCTTTCCTATCTGGACGAGCTTCAAAAGAACAAAGTTCCGTTTGATAAGGGGGTGCAACTCGCTGCTGAATGGGTGACGCAGCTTGGGGGGCGGTCTCATGAAGACACCGAGGAGGTGCCGGTAGCTGAGGCTACGATGCTTTCCTTGGGGAACGTCACAGCTCATTGCTTCAAACCCTATCCAGAAACCAAAAATTTCTATTACGAGGCCTAATCCTTATTCAAAAGGAGGCGCAACATGCGATACCAGATATTTAAAACAAAGGAAGGTGGGCTGCCGGAGTTTACAGCGCCCTGGTACTGGTTGGCTTCCGCTATTGCTCACTGGTCATCTCGTAACTGGGATGCCTGTCGAATAGTAGACAGCAAAGTGGACGAAACAAGGCTCTGCTGGGTCAAGGGATTACCTGCTGCAAAAAACAAGTAATTTGATTGGAATGCTAATTAGCTAATTAATAAACAGCTCTACGGCCATACACCTGTAATCCCTGAGCCTGTAATTGCCCAAAATGGGCGTGAGCGGGGGAGGGGAAATAAGTTGCTGTGAGGCAAAATACTTTGTACCGGCAGAACAAAGAAAGAGTGAACTTTCACATGTGAAAGTTTTGGTGAGCGGGATGGAGTAAGCGATTCAAAGTTATTTGGTGGATGGTCAGTCGTGAATACCTAAAGAGTTGGAAATAGGCATTTACAGTATCATAAAGTGATCTTATGATGTGAGGTATTCAACATGCCGAAATCTATTTAAAGGATAAGCTATGAGCGATATTACGCAGCAAATGGACAAACTTGAGATACCTATCAAGTTGTCTTTTCCAGTTATCAACGTTAGCACCTTTGAGCTGAGTCGTGCAGAGAACGTTTTCTCTGAAATTGCAAAGAAAGTTGGTAAGCACTTTATCGTAATGCCATTCAAGAAGCTGCCTGATCCGGGCACGATGAAGACAATAGCGGACGAGGCCAAGAAGGCCTCCAAAAACGGTGTTGTCGTGTTCGACACTTTCTTTTTCGACCGTCAACGCGCAAACCCGGAAACACTTCCAGCTCTCAAGTCATCTCTGATCTATCTGGAGAATGAGGGGATCAATTACATCATTGCTGGCAAAGACGTCTTCAATGAAGAGTTCGTCTATCACATAGACCTCCCAGCTATGAGCAATCAAGAAATCCTGACACTGCTCCAAATTTGTGAAGATAACGTGAAAGACGGTGGCGTCTTTGAGAGCAACGAGCGGGTTGTCATCGCAAATCATGCTCTTGGTTTGTCACACACTCAGATGAAAAACGTCTTCACCTACTCCGCCTACTTGAAATACAAGGGGGAAGAATATCTGAGTGAGATCCGAAAAGAAAAAGCTCACATCTTACGTGATGTCGGTCTTGATGTGCTTGAGGCTATTGATATTGGGAATGTTGGCGGTCTCGAAAATCTTAAAGAGTTCCTCCAGATCCGTAAAGCTGGTTGGGATAAAGACCTTCCGGTGAAAGGTGTCCTTCTAGCTGGTGTACCTGGAGGCGGGAAATCGCTGACGGCCAAAGCTGCTGCCGGTGTACTTGGTACAACCTTAGTTCGCTTGGATATGGGCCGCTTTTACAGCAAGTATCTCGGGGAAACTGAGCGACAGTTTAACCGTGCATTACAAACCATTGAGCAGATAGCACCCGTTGTAGTGTTGATTGACGAGATGGAGAAGTTTTTTGGTAATGCTGATGGTGAACACGAAGTATCCAAGCGCCTGCTGGGCTCTTTCCTTTACTGGCTCCAGGAGCGCAAAAAGAAGATCTTTATTGTAGCAACAGCCAACCGGGTTCAGTCGCTGCCTCCTGAATTGATGCGAGCTGGTCGCTGGGACCGGGCATTCTTCATTGATCTGCCAAGCGAAGCTGAGCGTCAGAAGATTTTTGAGATCCACCTTGCTAAACATAAAGCCAACATCGCCGCGTTTGACATGCCTACGCTACTGCGCACCTCCGAAGGATATACCGGAGCAGAGATTGAGCAAGCGGTCATTGACGCAATGTATCTGGCGAACGCCAAAGACAAAGAGCTCAACAATGAAGCGCTGGTGGATGCGGTCGCTAGCATTACCCCGACCAGTGAAACTCGCCGAGAAGACATAAACCAGATCCGCAGTTTGCGAGATCAAGGATTCTACCCGGCCAATAACTTCGATGTACAAGATCAGAGCGGCCCAGGACGCAAACTCGCCATCGCGGACTAATCGATGGAGTGAAGTTTTTGGATCTTTCTTGCCGCGTCATTGATATTCCACTCAGAAGACGAGAATCGACCGTTATGTACAAACAAGACATTGAAAAGGGAATTGAGCTGCTCAGGCTGTGCAGCAAGCTCCAGTCCGAAAAAGATGGGGTGGATAGGCCGGAGCCTCTGGTTATCGATAAGAGTAAAGTTAAGGACCAATTTGCCCGAGACGTTTCCACATCTATTACCTACATGAGTTCGTTGTTCAAACTCATCCCCATGATGGAAAACCTTACCGAACTTGGCCGAAAGCTGGAGAAAGAAGGAAAGCTCGAAGTTTCTTTAGGCCAAGACTATTCCATTGCCGCGCTTAATTTTGTCATGTCGGAACACGACATGACGCCCGAAACAACTCAGGAGTAATGAGATGAGTCATATCGTAAAAGGCAAGGTGCAAGTCGCTTACAAAGACAAAGATCTGCTGTTGAAGGCTTTGGAGGGTGTTGGTGTCGTTGTTGAAAACGAAAAGCTGTACCGCGTTGGAGTTGGCTACACCTTTGAGAAATATCCGATAGTTCTGATTGATCAGAGCAACAAGGAGCACCGGATTGGTTACAAGGAAAAAAACGGTGTTTGGGAGCAGTATCAGGAAAACTACGGCACTCATGGGCGCTGGACGCAGCAGGCAAGCAGTAAGGTTCAGGACCGCTACATTGCTTTCCACTACGAGCAGCAGTTGAAAGAGGAAGGTTTTAGCGTGACGGTGACGCAGCATCACGATGGCACGTTGGAACTGGAAGCCGAGGAAGCTGTTTGGTAATAGCACTAAGGCAATCAGATTGGCTGAACTTAACAACGAGGTGACAAAGTGAAAAAAGTAAACATCAAGATCAAGGGCGGCAAGATTGCTGCCGATTTTACGGGGTTTCAGGGGAAGACTTGTGAGGCTCTGGAACAGCGTATCCGCCTGAATGAGCTAGAAGTCGAAGAAAAAGAGCTGAAACCCGAGTATCACTTCAACGCCGGTCAAACTCATCATGAAACGGAACAGAACGAATGGTTATGAGAAGAATAGGGTGTTTCCCCTTTCTTATGCTGGTTGGGCTCATGGTCGCAACTCCTGCGGCCTTTGCCAGTGATTTTGTTACTGGCGTAATTATGGGGCAACTGCTCTCAGATGACTCTGGTAGCAAGAAGGTAAATAACTCTGACCCGGAGAGTAAAACGGTCATTGAGTATCATGATGGTCAGCCGATTGTGACCAAAATGGAGGTCTTAAAAAATAACAAATGGCGCAAGTTGGATGGTCCTCAGGGAGGCTATTTTGTTTGCCCTGGTGAATACCGTAGCTATTCGGGAAGGCAACGTTGTCGTGTCTATGAGGATGGCTTTAGTGGTTTTATGGGAGCGATGACTGATGCTCAGGAGCTTACTCTCCAAGAAGCTCTAACTAAGATGGAAGGTAAACCTATCACCCTGCAAACCATTGAGATCCACGGCAACAACTTGGCAGTCAAATATCTATTAGCGCCACCAGCACAAACGCATGTCAAAACTCAGAACCTGGGCGTGGTGAAACAAGACATTGATGTGCCGAAAGTCGCTCCTCAGCCATCTACACCGGCCAGCTTGAGCGTTTCAAAGACTGACCCTTCTAAGCAGAATGTAGATCGTGGATTTGAAAGGCCTATTGATTCCATTATTGGTTTAATCGCGAACGCTTGTGAAGTTATAGCGGTATTGGGGTTGGTGGTTGGGATTGCTGGAGGGGTGATGAGACGGAGTGTTTGGGCCGTGGTTATGGGAATCATCCCCTCTCTCGCACTCATGAATATGCCAACTGTTCTTGGGTTCATGTTCGATACTGGGGAAGCTAGCGCAAAATCATTGGAAGATAGCGAAATCTCATTTCCTTTCGTTTTAGTGGCATTACTACCGGTGCTGATTTTCTTTGTCTGTAGAGCCTTTGTTAATTACCGGCGCTACCCTGAAATTGGGGATGTGTTAAGAGAATTCCAGCGTACTGAAAGAGCTGAACGCGAAAGTAATGAGCCTCCATCAGTGGGTGAACTTCACGAACGTCAGCAACAAAACATAGGAAGAGAACCTGTGGTTGTCAGCTCGTCAGCTCCGGCACCAAAAGTGCAAAAGGAAGAGCCAATCGAAGTTCGGCCAGGCAAACGCAAAGTTATTTTAGATTAGCAGGGTGATTTATGAGCAAAAAACGCATTGTAATCAAAAATGGTGTGGTCTGCGGGTTTGCTGATGAAGTTTCTTTCAAGGGCCTTGACGTGCAGGAATACAATAAAAAAAGAGTTTCCTGCATCGTACCGACAAATGGCTTTCTAATGGTTGCATTCTACGTTATTCGCGGACTTTGTTCCGACGAGTCAAAAGTTGCGGCATGGACTCGTGTTTGGCGTTGCCAATGGAAGGTTTTGATAGACGGTAAGAGCTATGGTCCGTTCAGCAATCGTGCAGATGCTATCGTGTTCGAGAAGGATGAGATCTACAAACAAGGCAAATTCTTTATCGGGAACCCACACAAGGCGGCAGTATGATGCTTCTCCGTATCAGTGTCGGTACTTATCTTCTACAAGGAAAAGATAAGTCGTGTCGTGGTTTTTATGTTGCCTGTTTACAGTATCATAAAGTGATGCTATAAAGTAAGCAGCACACAAGGAGAACCAACGAATGGCTGCTATTAACTCACTCCGCGCTCTCAAAGGCGTAGCCGCTCCCGAAGAACTGAAAAAAGGGGATGGATTCACTATTTCCCCCCAACTTCTGCTGGAGGAAGAGGGGTTTAACACCCGTGGTGCTTTCTGCGATAACTACTACGAGCGCTCAGACATCAAGGCTGGCATTCGAGTGCTGGCTGATGCCTACAAGCGTGGTGATTATGTTCCGCCGATCATCGTCAAGGTTATTGATGGAAAGGTGTATGTCCGTGAAGGTCATCGCCGTCGCCGGGCAATCATGCTTGCTATCGAAGAAGGTGCCGACATCAAGTTGGTGCAGGTTGTAGAGCACAAAGGTGATGAAGCCGAACAGAATCTCCTGATCGCAACTAGCAACGACGGACTCCCTCTTTCTCCGCTTGAGCGAGCTGTGATTTACGCTCGGCTTGCAAACTGGGGGTGGAGTGACCAGCTGATTGCCCAGCGCGTTGGCCGCTCGGCTGAGCATGTTCGTATAGCCCGCGCCCTTCTAGAGATGCCTCTGGAACTGAAACGGATGATTCAGGAAGGCTCTGTAGCTGCTACCTATGCTCAGGAGCTCTACAACGAGCACGGCACTAACGCTGTTGAGATCCTGAAAAAGGCGCTGGAAGAGCAGGCCAATGGCAATGACGGCAAGACGGCTCCCAAAAAACTAACCAAAAAGTCTGTAGAGAAAGGTCCTCGTTTGGGGAAAAAAGTTGTTGAAGCCATGCGCCGAGGCGTGAGCTCTATCACCAGTCGCCTAGATAAGATCAAGCCGAACGACGACGGTGAAACCTTCACTCTAATTCTGAGCAGGGAAGATGTAGATGCTTTGCAGGCGTTGAAAGCTAAGTTGGCTGAGTTGGAGCCTAAGACCGAAGAGCTCAATGAAGACCAACAAGATTTGGCGGGTAATCAGTAATGGATGCCATCCAGTTTCTGGAAGGAGGAACCATTATTGCGGTTGAATCTTCGTTATCCAGCCTCGGGACGCTGGTGGTTTCCTCTATCAGGCTTGAATCTGGACTGGTAGTACAGTTCTCCCCTCCAGCGACAGCAAGTGTCAGCGTCCAGCTCGCAGAGCTTGATGATGAACAGTGACCATAAATCGCCCTAAGTAGACAGTAGACAGGCTGAGGCGTCAGTACCAGCAAGTTTGAGCTGTCATCGCTGTTTTACTCATCCGTGCAAGTATATGTGGGAATGCTGCACGCTTGGGGTTCTCCCTGATTCGACTATGCCGGTAAACAGTCCAGTAGAGTTTCTTAGAGGAAGTGAGGTTATTGCCATCACCTTTGATGTCTATGACATCCAAGATGAATATTTACGAAACACATTAAAAACGATGTTTGAAGACGAATTTGAAAAATTTAAAGGTGGGGTAATGGACGCTCAAGAACTGAATAATTTGATAGCTGAGGCCTACAGCCGAGATCTGCAAAATCCTGAGTTGGTATCGTTCAAAGAGGTGAGTCGTTGGGGTCGTAAGTTTGGTTTTCCTATCATATGCACCTTGGCCGATGAAAGTAAAGAAATGCAGATTCACTGGGCTGCAAGTTTGCTCATTCAAGTTGCCGGTACTTGGCCGCAAGAAAATATGCCGGAATTGCTCAAGCCGGAACGTGGCTCTGCGTTGTTCAACGATGCCGAGCAGTTATTGGCGAATGGGCTGGCCTGTTTTAACGAGAGTTTGGGAGGCAAGCCCTCTCGGTGGCATAGTCCCATTCGTAAAGCAGGAAGGATTTTTGCCTGGTGGGCAATACTGGCGTTCATATTCATCGGTATTGCTAGTGCGATGAACCGGGTCTATTGGGTTAATAGTAAAGGTTTGAGCCAGGGGGCGATGTCATCCACATGGGTTAAAGAAAAGTTTGGCCTAGACCTGGGTGAAATGTGCCGTTATGACAAACCTCAGCATATCGAGTTCAAAGTCCTTCCTGATCAGACAATCCAGTTCCGATGCTCATGGTTTGAAGGTGGTGGGGTTACTTTGTGGCCTTTCTACACCGAGCATGATGTAAAGAGCGCCGAAGCGACCTCTGTACTCAATGGCATCTTTCAGGGTACGGAGGGGCGTGATGAGTAGCCTCTTTCATGCCTCAAGAGGCTGAGGAAAATAAAACGATGCCGAGCAGTTATTGGAGAATGGGGCTGGGGCAGCAAATCAATTGTAATGACAGCGCAAACCTCGCCATCAAGCGGCCTTTATGGCCGTTTTTTGTTTCAAGTTTGTTTTTACAGAACCATAATTAGATATTGCAGTATCATTTTATGATCGCTACAATCTTTCACATGTGAAAGTTTGGGGGTGGTCAGGATCACCTGCGAGAAACCAAAATAGAGGTGGATATGGCAAAAGTAGTCAGCTTCGCCAACCAGAAAGGCGGAGTGGGTAAAAGCACCCTCTGTATCCAGCAGGCCTTTTATCTGGCGTTACGGAAGAAAAAGAAAGTGCTAGTTTTGGATATGGATGGTCAGGGGAACACATCCTCTCGACTGGCCCCCAGACGAGAGCTTGAGGATGGTGACTACGAGCCTATCCTTACTGGAACCAAAACCGCAGAGCTGTTTGCTTATGAGCTGGACGGTATTGAGGTTATGCACTGTCCTTGCGGCGCAGACCTTATTCATACGCCGAAGAATGACCCAGATTTGTTTGAGATGGAGGCTGTGCCTCTCGATCAAGCTATGAATCCGGCTCGTCATTTAGCGGATCTGTTTGATAGCTACGACTACGTGCTTATTGATTGTCCACCGAGTCTCGGTAGAAAGCTGGTAGCCGCATTGGTGATGTCTACCCATGTGGCATGTCCAGTAAAGCTCTCTGGCTTCGCAGTGGACGGCGTAGAAGGTCTCCTGAACACGATTATTGGTGTGCGCGAAGCATACAACCAAGATTTGGAGATTTTGGGTATCGTGATCAACGATATGGACCGTTCAGTTAATCACGATAAAGCCCTCAAGTCTCTGGAAGATTCGGTCCCAGATCTGTTGTTTGAGAACAAAATAATGCACCGACCTCCGCTCGATACGGCGACTACTGACGGCATCCCTGTATGGGAACTTCGCTATGGGCATGTCGCGGCCAAAGAGGTTGAGGCTGTGTTAGAAGAACTATTAGAGAAGGTGGGCTAAGTGATGGCATTGAACAATTTAAAAGGCCTGTCTGAACTTGCTAAAGCCGCTAAAGGCAAGAAAGGAAAAGAAGTTCTTACTGTACCTGTTGACGACGTTGTATCCAAGGTCCAGGTCCGTAAGCGCTTCCGTAACATTGAAGATCTGGCGGCAACCTTGCTGACCGAAGGGCAGCAGTCCCCGATCATCGTGTTCCCGAAGAATGAAGATGGCAAGTACGTTATCCAAAAAGGGGAACGACGCTGGAGGGCGTGTAAACACGCGGGTATTGAAACCATCGACTTGGTGATTAATGACAAGGTTCAGAACCCCCTAGACGAAACTGCTGGGGAGTTGATCGAAAACATCCAGCGAGATGACTTGACTCCAGTGGAGATTGCCGAGGCGTTAAACCTGTTTGTTGACGAAGGGTGGAAACAAAAGGATATTGCAGATCGTCTTGGTAAGAATATCTCTTTCGTATCTACGCATTTGTCGTTGCTCAAGTTACCTGACTGTGTGCGCGAGTTGTACGATAATGAAGTATGTTCTGATACAGAAACCTTGAATAATCTTCGTCTTTTGTTCGATCTGAACGGGGAAAGATGTCGCGCCGTTTGTGCAGTGGCTATGTCTGATGGGATTACCCGTAAACAAAGTCGTGAGCTGCTGAATGATGCCAAACGTATTAAAGACGAAATGCAAAAAGGCTCTCAGACTGGTTCCGGCCAGAATAATGAGCCTGGAGCTGGCAATACCGATGAGCAAGCCTTTAACTCAGGTGGAAATGGCTCGTTGGAACAAAGCGAGAGTGACGCGGCCCAGAAAGAACAGGATGGGGGTAAAAACTCATGTGGTCAGGACGACGATGATCAAGACGCTTTGCGTGGTGAAGAGGGCAACAAACCTGACCAGCAGCCAGCTAACAGCTACAAGAACAAAGATGAAGACTGCGGCGATGTTCTTCCTCCTTTGCCGAAGGATAAAGAATGGCGGAACGTCCGAGCTGACAGTTTGATTATTGCTGTCAACATTAACTTGGATGGTGAGACCAAACGTGGAGTCATTATGACCGACCGTGTTGCTATGGTTCCGTCTACTGTCTGGGTTAAAACGCTCGATAGCGAAGGCAAGGAAAAGCATGTTCATGTGCCTGTGTCAGACATTGAACTCCTGAGTGTTGAAGGCTAATAAAGGAGGCCCTGCCAGAGTGGTTGGGCCTGTCAAGAACAGGTGAATATGAAGATCTCACAGGACATGAAAAGAAAATTTGCTTTGGTGAATACCCTGTATAAAACGGAGAAGCCAAGTCTCCAGGACCTTCACAAGGCAACAAAAATTCCTGAATCAACTATCAAGAGACAGTTGGCTGCCCTGCGTGATGAGTTTGGAATGAATATCTTGTTCGTCAGGGAATCTACCGGCGAACGGGGTGCAACCGGCTACTACATGCTGACAGACTGGGGAATTTTAGACAGGTCTTCGTTCTTGAACCGGTACGGAAAGTTGTAAGATGCCATAGAGCTGCGCATTAAATGGAAACCCCGCCTAATGGCGGGTTTTTTTATGCAGCAACGGCGGCGACGGATGCTGGCGGTTTTTCTGCGTAGTAGGCGATGTTCTTAGTTTGTCGGCTAAGTGTGTCTATGCCGACGATACTCAATTTTTTTGGGGTGGTATTGCGGGACTCGAAATAATGGAAGAGTTGTAGCATACAGCTCTTCACCATTAATGGATCAATGTCTTCCAAGTAGATTGAGGCTTTGGTTAAGGCTTTAGGGCCTTTGTTATCGATAAGGTTTTCCATCCAGTGAATGGCGTTGATACCAGAGCCACAGCAGGGCTCATAGAAGTCTGCGGAAGATTGAGCTCCGGTAATGAGTGACAGCAGGCGACCAATCTCTGGGGGAGTGGGGAAGTAATTAGTGCCCTTCTTGTGGAAGCCTGACATGCTTAGAACGTAGCCCAAAACATCGCTGGTTGGATCGCGTTTCATTGCGGCAGATAAAACATGTGAAAGCTCGAAGGCGACCGGCTGTAGTTCCTTCGGGATCTCCTCCTTGGATGGATATAGACCCGTCTGTAAATAAGCCCATTGGTCGATAAAGGCCTCAACAAACCGAGAAGTTCCCATTCTGTATCGGGACAGCTCAATGAGAGATAAAGCCTTGGATGTAAGTTTCAGTGCTTCTGGTGACATAAGCGCTCCAGCTTGTTCTGACGAAACATTCAAGAGGTAGAAACGAAGAACCTCGCGGAAGCGAGGTTCTTTGCTTTCCTAATAGCCTAATGCCGAAGTAAAGGCATCTTAATGAAGTCGGGGCAGCTAGACATTTCCCGAGCGATGAAGTCTTGACGTTTCGGCAGCGGCCATTTCATGAACGTTGCGAGCAGGATGCGCTTATTCGTGTTAGTATTGCTTTGCAGCATAACAAAGCTCCTTGATGGCTTGATTGTGTTGTAAGGGCTGCAACGAAGGTCGAATAGCGATGCGGCCCTTATTTATGATTATTACAGCATCATAAAATAATATCAATAGCCAATAAAGTGATTCTGTGATTTAAGATTTCACATGTGAAAGTCATCACGCATTACAACGTCTACTCTAAACATCCAAATAATTTGTCTGCCGACCCCAAATGGGGCGCTCTTCGATAACACCAAGTCTAAGGTGTTCGTTCGGGACCAAGATCAAAGAAAGGGCCGTCATCAGGCCCTTTTTTTAATCTTCTCAAAGCGAACTGTTGAGTTCGGATAGCACCTTTTCGTAGACGCTATTTTCATTTGCTTTCCGCGGTTTCACCATCTCTACACCCCTCATTCTAAGTCTGATTTTTTGAAAGGCATTGTGCCTTTGCAGTCTGGATAAGTGGTGCATCCCCAAAACTTAGAGGCTCGTTTTTTACCAGGAGCCTTCCCCTTTCTAAGACGCATTGGGCTACCGCAATCTGGGCAGTCTGGACAATCCTCCGCCGCGATACGTTTCTCGGGTTTCCCTCGGTTGTCCGGGAACGTCTTCTTGCAAGCCTCGTTCTGGCAACCCCAGAAAAAACCGTTCTTCCCTTTGATCCGGTGCATCTCACCACCGCAGTTGAAGCATTCGTGTGAAGGAGGCTTCGTGCCCTCGAAGGCTTTAGCCATCGCGCCACCTTCTTTGGTCAGAACCGGTGCGGCCACTTTGAGCTGCTCAACCATTTGGCAGATCCAGGTGGAAATCTGCTTCATGAAGACAGACATGTTCCCTGAGCCGGAGGCAACTTTCTCAAGCTCCTGTTCCCAAGCCGCAGTCATGCCGGGTGATTTGATGGCTGGTGGAAGCACTGCGATAAGCGCATGAGCCTTATCAGTTGCAAGCAGTACCTTTTTCTGACGTTTGAAGTAGCCTTTATCAACCGCGCCCTGGATGATGCTTGCGCGTGTTGCTGAAGTGCCTAAACCGGCTGTGGCTTTGAGGATTTGCTTGAACTTCTCCTCAGTCACGAACCGGGCAATGTTCTCCATCGCAGCAAGCAATGTGGCTTCGGTGAAGTGCGGTGCTGGCCGTGTCATTTTGCTTGCCAGCTCGACACCATTAAGCAAAGCAGGTTCGCCCTGGCTAACCCTGGGGAGCTTCTCTTGTTCAATCGGCGCGTCGGTTTCTTCCCCCTCGTCCTTGGGACTGCTTTCACTATCAGAAGCAAACAAAACCTTCCAGCCTTGTTTGGTAGGTGTCTTACCAGCGGACGCAAAGAGGTGACGCCCACACTGCACCTCGATGGAGGTTTTGGTGAACTCGAACTCGCTGTAGAACTGCGCGATGTAGAAACGGCGGATGGCGTCGTAAAGATTGAGCTCGATCTCAGACATGGCACTGATGTCTGTTCTGGCCGGTGTTGGAATGATCGCGTGGTGCGCGGTCACTTTGGCGTCATTGAATACCCTGGCCTTGCGATGAGGATCTGCGCCAGCCACCAGCCCAGAGACGTTCTGATCAGACAAAATGAGCGCCTGGAGAATGTCCGGGATGTCTTCCTTTTGACTCTCGGGTAGATAACGACTGTCAGTACGAGGGTAGGTGGTCGCTTTGTGCGTTTCGTACAGAGCTTGAGCTGCATCCAGTACCTGCTGAGCGGTGTATCCCCATCGTTTGCTTGCGTATTGTTGCAGTGACGTTAGATCGAAGGGGAGGGGGGCTGACTCTTTACCTGGTTTGGTTTCTGCTTTGCTGATAACAGCATTGGCACCATTGACCTGGGAGGCTACCTGCCCGGCATAGGCCTTATTGACGCACCGGCCTTGCTCGTCACTGCACTCTTCTGGTGGTATCCATTGGGCGGCAAACTGTCCATTCTGTACGGACACGTTCACCCCCAGAGTCCAGTATGGCGAGGGGGTGAAACCGGCGATCTCTCGGTCCCGTTGACAAACAAGAGCGACGGTTGGGGTGATAACCCTGCCAACGTGAAGAGTGTGGTTGAAACCGACATCTCGGGCCAGCACTGTGTAGAGGCGGCTCACGTTCATGCCTACCAACCAGTCAGCGCGTTGCCGTGCCAATGCGGCGTAGTAGAGTGAGACCGTATCCTTGCCATCCTTTACGTTGTTCAGCGCTTTCTTGATGCTTGACTCATCGAGAGCTGTCAAACAAACCCGGCGAATAGGGCCAGAGTAGCGGAATCGATCCAGAAGCGAACGGGCGATAGCCTCACCTTCTCGGTCGTAGTCCGTTGAGATGTAGATGGTGCTCGCCTTTTTGACCAGTCCCTCAACAATTTTGTACTGTTTGAACGCACTCTTGCGAACGTTGTACCGCCATGACTCTGGTGCAATAGGGAGGGTTTCCAGTGACCATGACTTGTAGCGTTCGTCATAATCGTCTGGCATATACAATTCCAAGAGGTGGCCGAACGCCCACGTAATGACCCGGTTTCTTCCATCATGGAGAAATCCATCGCCTCTTTGGGAGGCCTTCATTACGCTAGCCAAATCTTTAGCTTGAGAAGGCTTTTCGCAGATATAAAGATCCATTAAGCCGCTCCTTTCGTCTTTGATTATAGATTCGCCAGCTCAGCCCAGCTTTGTGCTAGATCTTTCACCTCGGGGTAGTCTCTGGAGAGGTTTTCAAGGATTCCAGAAATGACATAGGCCGCTTCGCGGGAATTAATCCTCGAACTGGCCTCCATGAGCATGATTGATAAAGCGTCGAAGAGTTCAGCCTTACGGCCTAGCGTTGCGTGGCTCCTTATTTCAGGGCTTTGCATGGGTTCACCACTGAATAGGGACGCACGGATTCACGAACAATGCGGCGATCTGCGTCGGTTACAGTTTGGCTGGTGCAAAAGTACGTCCAGGCATCCAGATATTCTTGATAGGTGTGGGTAGGCGGTATGCAGCCGGTGATAACATCCTTGGGGATGTTTGTGGTTCCCTCAGCCACCACAAAGCGCCAATCGTGTTCGTCCATACCTTTGCCACCATTGCAATAGCGTTCCCAGCGAGACAACTCGTACAGCGAGTAGCTTTTGCCTTTATTCATGGACTTGAAGGTATTGATGGCCTCGTCCACTCCCCCGTTCTGTTTGAACCCTGCTGGAGTTTTATTTGAACTAGCGGAGTCATATTGGACCGTGTTCATCGTTACGCCGATATTACCGTCGCCCAGAACATGGATATAACCAGGTTGACGTAATGCCGCGCCACCGCGCCCCATGTTTCCCCATGACATAGACAATTCCATACTGACTCGGGCCAATTTGTCATTTTCGGCAAGGGCTGTCTGGGACTGAGTGTTTTGCTCGGGGGTGCCAGAGGCACATCCGGCGAGAATTGTTACCCCTAAAATTGCTATTAGTTGCCTCATCGCGTCGTTCCTTATCAAAAAATGTCGATGAGCCCATTCTAAAAGGGGGGGGATGGAAAGCTGGCTCCTCAAACTGCCCAAATTGGACAGATAGCCGTGCGAGTAATCTAAAGGTGTTTTGAGAGCATATAGCGACGAGAAATACGACAGGAATATGGTCAACCTACATGTTGAAAGCCCTGAGTAAGTTATTTGGTGGGCGAAGTGGACTGATCGATACCGCGCCAAGCGCCAGAGTTTTGCCGCTTAAAGACGTGGAAGATGAAGAAATCCCTCGATACCCACCTTTTGCCAAGGGGCTGCCAGTGGCCCCACTAGACAAGATACTGGCAACCCAAGCCGAATTAATTGAGAAAGTGCGGAACTCTCTAGGTTTCACTGTGGACGACTTCAACCGGCTTGTTTTGCCGGTTATCCAGCGGTATGCCGCGTTTGTTCACCTGTTACCAGCTTCCGAATCACACCATCATCGTGGCGCTGGTGGTTTATTCCGACATGGGCTTGAAGTGGCCTTTTGGGCAGCTCAGGCCTCTGAGTCAGTTATCTTCTCCATTGAGGGAACTCCTCGGGAGCGCCGTGATAATGAGCCGCGTTGGAGGCTGGCGAGCTGTTTCTCTGGACTGCTGCATGATGTGGGGAAACCGCTCTCAGATGTGTCCATTACGGACAAAGACGGGTCAATCACATGGAATCCGTATTCGGAGTCTCTTCATGATTGGGCTCATCGACACAAAATAGACCGTTACTTTATCCGGTGGCGCGATAAGCGACACAAAAGACACGAGCAATTCTCGCTGCTGGCGGTGGATCGAATTATTCCAGCTGAGACTCGGGAGTTTCTGTCTAAGTCTGGCCCGTCCATCATGGAGGCGATGTTAGAAGCGATCTCTGGAACCAGTGTTAATCAGCCAGTGACCAAGCTGATGCTTCGTGCTGACAAAGAGAGTGTCACTCGGGACCTTCGCCAAAGTCGCCTCGATGTGGACGAGTTCTCCTATGGAGTGCCTGTCGAGCGGTACGTGTTTGATGCCATCCGCCGTCTGGTTAAAACCGGAAAATGGAAGGTCAATGAGCCTGGCGCGAAAGTCTGGCACCTGAACCAAGGTGTATTCATCGCGTGGAAACAACTTGGCGACCTCTACAGCTTGATCAGTCACGACAAGATCCCCGGTATTCCACGAGACCCAGACACGTTGGCCGACATTCTCATCGAGCGCGGTTTTGCTGTACCAAATACGGTGCAGGAGAAGGGGGAGCGAGCCTACTACCGCTACTGGGAAGTTATGCCTGAGATGCTCCAGGAAGCGGCTGGTTCGGTGAAGATCTTAATGCTCCGTCTCGAATCAAACGACCTAGTGTTTACCAGTGAGCCTCCTGTAGCTGTGGCTGCGGAAGTAGTTGGTGATGTTGAGGATGCTGAGATTGAGTTTGTTGATCCAGAGGAGGTTGATGAAGCTCAAGAGGAAGAGCAAGCCGCTCTGAATGATGACATGCTGGCCGCAGAGCTGGAAGCAGAGAAGGCTCTTGCTGGTCTTGGCTTTGGTGATGCGATGGAGATGCTGAAAAGCACCTCAAATACAGTCGAAGAGAAGCCAAAGCAAGAGGATTCAGGAGCAACTGAATTGCCTAAACCTGACGTTAGCAAGAAGGGCAAGCAGCAGAGTAAACAGGGAAAAGCCACACCGAAGAGTGATACAGAGAAACAAATCCAGAAACCAGAGACAAAAGAAGATTTGTCACCTCAGGACATAGCTAAAAATGCCCCCCCACTGGCTAATGACAATCCGTTACAAGGGCTCAAGGATGTTGGCGGAGGATTGGGAGACATCGATTTCCCATTTGACGCATTCAATGTATCGGCAGAAACGACCGACACTGACGAAACAAAACCTGTAATCCCTGATGCGACAGCGCTCGAAACGCAAGAAGAGCAACAAAAACAGGACTTCGCTCCACAAGAACAAAACTTCCCGCAATGGGATGATTTCCCTGCGCTCGGTGATTCTGATGAACCTCCATCGTGGGTAATTGAGCCGCTCCCGATGCTGAGTGATGTACCAGAGCAAATAACACTCGAATCAGACATGTCACATACGGACAAACCTAATTTGCATGAGAAAGATGCAAAGACCGTTCTTGTTGAGATGTTGGCTGGATACGGGGAGGCATCACCGTTGCTTGAACAAGCCATTATGCCTGTTTTGGAAGGGCGAGTGACGTTGGGCGAGGTTCTATGCCTTATGAAGGGGCGGGCGGTTATCTTGTACCCAGAAGGGGCTCGGGCGTTGGGTGTGCCGTCAGAAGTTCTCTCGAAGCTGTTCCACGCTAACGCGATTGTCCCTGATCCGATTATGCCTGGTCGAAAAGTTCGCGATTTCAGCGGCGTCAAAGCAATTGTGCTAGTGGAACAGCTTTCAGATGCTGTTGTGGCGGCCATTAAGGATGTTGAGGCTTCAATGGGTGGATACCAAGACGCCTTTAAGTTTGCCTCTCCCCTTGGCTCGGATGCAAGCAACAACAAGTCTGCCTCGAAACAACAGAGTCGGAAAAAACCACAACAGCAGAAACAAGAGATTGATACAGGAAAAGCCTCGCCGGGACAAAAGCCGAAAGGTAAGGCCGCTCTGCAACAGTCGAAACCAAATGAGAATAAAACTGATGCAGCTGCGATTGAAGAGCAGAAATGCAAGCCGGTCGAGGAAAAACAAAATGTAGCTCGCCTTCCCAAGCGAGATGTTCTGCCTACGGTTCTTGAGCCTAAGGTTGAGCGTGAAAAGGAACTAGGACACGTCGAGGTGCGAGAAAGGGAAGAGCTAGAGATTAGGGAATTTGAGCCGCCTAAGGCGAAAACAAACCCGAAAGACATCAACGAGGAAGATTTCTTGCCGTCAGGTGTTACCGCTGAAAAAGCGATCCAGATGCTCAAGGATATGATTCAAAAACGCTCAGGAAGATGGCTCGTTACACCGGTCTTGGAAGAGGACGGTTGTTTAGTGACCAGTGCCAAAGCCTTTGACATGATTTCTGGGGAAAACGTTGGGATCAGCACGCATATCCTCTGTGGATTACTGAGCAGAGCACAAAGGCGTCCTTTGCTCAAGAAACGTCAGGGAAAATTGTATTTAGAGGTAAATAAAGCATGACCATAAGTTATGACTCTCTCGCCTATGAGATGCCGTGGCGGCCTAACTATGAAAAAAATGCTGTAACAGGTTGGCTTGCTGCCTCCGGTGCTGCGTTGGTTGTAGAGCAAGTTAGCTCGATGCCTCCAGAGCCATTCTATTGGATGACGGGGATTTGCGGCGTAATGGCAATAGCTCGTTTGCCTAAGGCTATCAGACTTCACCTACTCCAAAAGCATTTGAGAGGACGTGACTTGGAGTTCATATCCATCGCTGAGCTCCATAAGTACATCAAGGACACGCCGGAAGACATGTGGCTTGGTAGTGGATTTCTATGGGAGAACCGCCATGCCCAGCGCGTGTTTGAAATCCTGAAACGTGATTGGACTTCCATCGTAGGCAAAGAGTCTACGGTCAAAAAGGTTGTCCAGAAGATACAGGGTAAGAAAAAGGAACTACCTATCGGTCAGCCTTGGATTCACGGGGTAGAGCCAAAAGAACAGAAGCTGATGCAGCCACTCAAACACACCGAGGGACATTCGCTGATCGTTGGAACCACAGGCTCGGGCAAGACCCGTATGTTCGACATTCTGATCTCTCAGGCCATTCTGCGTGGTGAAGCTGTAATTATCATAGACCCGAAAGGGGATAAGGAGATGCGAGACAATGCCCGTCGTGCCTGTGAAGCTATGGGGCAACCGGAAAGGTTCGTATCATTTCACCCTGCATTCCCAGAAGAGTCGGTGCGTATCGACCCTTTGCGTAACTTCACTCGTGTAACTGAAATAGCAAGCCGCTTGGCCGCGCTGATCCCGTCCGAAGCTGGGGCTGACCCGTTCAAGTCATTTGGTTGGCAAGCACTGAACAACATCGCTCAAGGTTTGATTATCACTCATGACCGTCCCAACCTGACAAAACTCCGTCGCTTTCTTGAAGGTGGTGCTGCTGGCCTTGTTATCAAGGCAGTTCAGGCCTACTCCGAGCGAGTGATGCCTGATTGGGAGGCTGAGTCTGCGCCCTACTTGGAGAAAGTCAAAAATGGTTCGCGTGAGAAGATCGCTTTCGCATTGATGAAGTTCTACTACGACATCATCCAGCCGGAGCACCCGAACTCTGACTTGGAAGGGTTGCTGTCGATGTTCCAGCATGACCAAACTCACTTCTCCAAGATGGTGGCGAATCTTCTGCCGATCATGAATATGCTGACGTCAGGGGAGCTCGGCCCTCTGTTGTCTCCAGACTCCTCTGATCTGAGCGATGAACGTCAGATCACCGACTCCGCAAAAATCATCAACAACGCTCAAGTAGCTTATCTGGGACTCGACTCTCTGACCGACAATATGGTTGGTAGTGCTATGGGGTCCATTTTCCTGTCAGACCTAACAGCGGTTGCTGGTGACAGATACAACTACGGCGTCAACAACAGACCCGTAAACATCTTTGTGGACGAGGCGGCTGAGGTCATCAATGACCCATTTATTCAGCTCCTGAATAAAGGTCGTGGTGCGAAACTTCGTCTCTTCGTTGCAACTCAGACTTTTGCCGATTTTGCAGCCCGACTGGGCAGCAAAGACAAAGCGCTCCAAGTGTTGGGGAACATTAACAACACTTTTGCTCTGCGTATCGTCGATGGTGAAACCCAAGAATATATTGCAGATAACCTGCCGAAGACCCGGCTCAAGTACGTCATGCGGACTCAAGGTCAAAATACGGATGGTAAGGAGCCCATTATGCACGGAGGCAACCAAGGTGAGCGTTTGATGGAAGAGGAAGCGGATCTGTTCCCTGCCCAGTTGCTAGGGATGCTTCCGAACCTTGAATACATAGCCAAGATTTCAGGCGGAACAATCGTAAAAGGCCGTTTGCCCATATTGACCCAATAAGAGCAGAGCTATGTGTAACAAAAAGTATAGAGATTACGAGGTAGCCATCATGGTCGATATGAACCCTTTTAACAGGGTTATGAATGAATTGAAAAGTCGTGGCCGCAAGAATGCTCACATCCTGAGTATCCTTCAATTCGACTGGCCTGCATCGGAGGTCATCATCGAGAAGCTGAGCTGCTACATCACTGATGGGATTAAGGCTAATCAGGAGCCTGTGATTTACCCGATCATTGAGGAAGCTCTGCATCGCTATAGCCAGCTCGTGTTTCATGAGCATAGAGAGAAGTATGAAGACCCGGCAAGAATTGGCGCATTTCTGGAAACCCTGATCACTGAAACTTGCCGAGCGTTGGAAGTGCAAATTGTCGATAGTAGCGGTAATTCATGGTCAGTCGATTCAGGTGAATCGTTCTCATTGTGGCTTTCTTCCCACCCAGGAGAACTATCCATTAACCCGCAGCCCCATGAGGATGAGATCACTTTGCGTGGCTTGCTGTATGAGCTTATCACCTGTGAGAGTGTGAAAACTGTTTTAAGGAGAACCGACTATGAACAAGCCGTGGTTGCTGGTCGTATGGCTGCTAGCCATTGAGTTGTTAGTGATATTACTGCTGATTCCTGGAGACTGGACCGATAGGGCCATCAAAAGGGAATCTGAGCTGGTGGAACAGAGTCTTGGACTCGAAGCCAGAGACTGGATACAGAGCAAAGCATCTACCTGGTTCAGGTCGAGCGTTATTGATTCAGGTTTCTATGAGGGTATGCACCACACTCTGATCCCATCAGACGAGGAACGTCAGAAATCTAAGGGGATGCAGGACATGGGCAAGGACTGGTTTGTGTGGGTAAAAGGTCGCATGGAAGCCCTTGTAAACGTCATTTACCAGTTCTACACCCGGTTGGCACTGTTAGCCGCGTGGGCTCCCTATATGCTTATCCTGTTCGTACCTGCGGTATATGACGGCATGATGACATGGCGAATTAAGCGGACCAACTTCGATTATGCGAGCCCGATAATACATCGTTATAGCGTTCGTGGAACGGTGTACCTGATGACAGGATTGTTCATCGCGTTCTTCATCCCTATGGCGCTCGATCCGATTGTAATTCCGATGACAATGATGACGTGCTGCGTCCTAGTTGGCCTGACATTTGGCAACCTTCAAAAGCGGGTGTAGGGATGATGTGGTTCTGGACGCTGGTGGTATGCCGCTTAGTTGAGCCAGAACCTATCTCTGACGTATTAAGATTTTTCTTTCCGTTTGTGAGCGGGTGGGGCGCTGGTACGGCCATTACCCTCATTATCTTTTCAGTTTTCACTCGCTCAGCAATGTATGGATACCACAACCTTTTCAAACAGAATATTTGTTCATGAGTAAAGCAAGTAACTACTGAACTCAGGTCCGTCACTGGGCCACTGTACTTCTACCTAAACGAAATTGGGACGATATAGGGAAGATCTATGAAAGTAATCAATAAATTCCAACTGCTGGCTCTGGGGCTGTTTATGGCTTGCACTGCCATCGCGTCTCCTGATGCACTCAATACTGATGCAAAGTTCGAGAACCTTGAGTCAGTATGTCCTGACTGTGAAATGGTAGCAAAAGATGTACTTAACCTTCGGGTTGAAAACTGCCAGCTCAAAGACACCTCCAGTACAATGATGATAGGCACCATGCAAAGTGATCCTATGTTTTGGTTTATGTTGGCGGTACACACGGCAGCTGGTGGAGAGGCCTATAAAACTGTGGTAGGAGCCGCAGCTACCCATATTGATTGTGAAAACTCGTTGAACTGGGTCAGGTTGACTCAGCAAGCAGTTAAAGTGGGTAAGGCATAATGAGCGAAAGCGATTTCTTTTTTGGTGAGCTGTATGTCGGAAACACTGAGGCCACTGAACAATGTGAAATAGCGGCCATTGGCTGCTATTGAACTTTCACATGTGAAAGTTTTTTGTTCCTCTTTTTTGGTGAACTGTATGTCGGAAACTGTGGGACCTCTGAACGATGTGAAATAGCAGCCATTGGCTGCTATTAAACTTTCACATGTGAAAGTTTCTTTGTCCCTCTTTTCTTCCCTCCACGCTAAATCTCCTCAAGGTGCCCAAAATGGGCCGCAACAGCACTGTGCCTGCATTGTTCAATTAAGAGATGATTGTTCTGAGCTGATGACAAGTTATTTGGAGGGGATATGTCCGCACAAACTAACGTCAGAAAAAGCGAAAGCACATCTGATTCATTAGTCTCTTGGCAATTTCGTGTCTGGCAGGTGATGTTTGCTATCGGCTTTGTTGCAGGAATCGGCCTGGAACTTACATACAATTTTCTTGGTTAAGGGGGGTGAGGGACGTGAGTGTAAATAAGCGTTTTTTTTGGTTTCTGATGAATGCGGTACTGATGTGCATCTTTATCGTGCCCGTGGCGGCTGCATTTTGGTTGTCTGTTTTTGCGGCAGGTTTTGACTGGGGTGAATGGGTTAAGTTGGCTGTTGATACGGCTAACAGCGTGGCAAGTGACCCAGCCCAGACTCTGGTTATGGTTCTGAGCTACTGGGGTATCCTCAGTTTCTTCTTGCTGGCTGTGTACAGTGTCATGTTCAAGTTTAAATCCAATGCAGCTAGCGTTTTGGATTTGGAAAAGCACTCGGAGGCGGCGTCTCAAAATCAATAACTAATCCAGTAAATGCAAAAGAGGCGGCTTAGGCCGCCTTTTTTATTTGTCGCTGGAAGTGCCCGAAAAGGGCGCGAAGCCGTGGCAGAAAATCTGTGCCCCTGAATGAGAATACAGGCCATTAGGAAAAGAAGAGGGTTGCTATGAAGCCTGTAAAGATACCGCGCCGGGTCGATGAGCCCCCGCATTTGCTGTTATGGAGCGCAGATGAGCTGGCCCCGATGCTTTTGGGGTTAACGATAGGAGTCATCATCGGTAAGGCCCTGATCTGTTTTCTGGGAGGGTTGCTTGTAACTAACCTTTATCGCCGATTCAGGGATAACCATCCGGATGGATACCTGCTCCACATGATTTACTGGTCCGGGTTCATCATGACCAAGGCCAAATCTCTCAAAAACCCGTTTATCCGGAGGTATTTGCCTTGATGTGGAAAAAGTATCTCAAGACCTGGGAAGGGACCCAAGCAGAAAATAAGTGGGGACGAATCTTCATTGGGGGGCTTGTCGCTATCGTTTTCATGCTGGTGATTCAGCTATTCCGCAAGGAAACAATCGTCACTATCCAGCCTTTCACGCTCACGGAAGAAGCCTGGGTTACGAAAAATAACGCTGCTCAGTCCTATAAAGAGGCTTGGGGTTTTGCTTTTGCTCAGCTCCTTGGCAACGTAACGCCCGGAACAGTGGACTTTGTGAAGGAACGGATCACCCCGCTTCTCTCCCCGAGCATCTATCAGGAGGTGATTGATGCTATTGAAATTCAGGCTCAACAGATTAAGAACGACCGCGTAACCATGCGGTTTGAGCCGCGTTTTGTTGAGTACGAACCCAAGAGCGACAAGGTATTTGTCTACGGATATTCCTATGTCAAAGGGGCTTCTTCTAACGAGGAGCGAAGTGAACGCTCCTACGAGTTCGGCATCAAGATTTCAAACTACGCACCAGTGCTGGAACACATCGACACCTATGTAGGTAAGCCACGCACCAAAACTGTTTTGGAGCAACTCCAGCGCAAAGAAGAGAACCGGAGAAAGCATGAAGAACAACGCTAAATTTTCGTTCCTGGCGCTGTCCTTGGCGCTCGTAACATCAATGGGTTATGCCTCGGATGGCATCCCTGTTGTGCCAGCTAGTGTTATGAAAAAAGACGTTCCAGCACCTGTTATGTCCGGTCAAGGCACCAATCAAGTCATGGGAAGTGTGAATGAAAATCCTGTGCTGACGATGAAACCAGGTATGAACCAAATAATCCCTATTGCAATTGGGCATCCGAATCGTGTTGTAACACCGTTCAGCAATCCGGAGGTTATCTCCACTTCGCTGACTGGAGTAAGTGATACCGGCCAATGTGGGGAGATTTGTATCAAAGAAAACGTGGTTTATGTTGCTACGGATAAACAATATCCCGTGACGATGTTCATTACGGAGAAAGGCTCAGAAGCTCAAGCGCTAAGTCTAACGATGTTTCCTCGTCGGATTCCACCGAGAGAAGTATTTCTCAAACTTAATGGGGGGATGGGAATCAGCGGGACATTTGCTAATTCCAAGGCGGAGGCTTGGGAGCAGAGTCAGCCTTATGTTGAAACAATCCGTACAGTATTTCGTAAGATTGCCCTTGGTGAAATACCGCAAGGTTACACGATGAACCGTATCCCTACTGGCGTAGCCGTGCCTAGCTGTGCGCATCCGGGAATGAAGATTGATTTCAGTAAGGGGCAATACATGATGGGCCACAACCTGAGTGTATTCATTGGTGTGGCTCAGAATGTTTCAGATCAGCCTATCGAGTTCAAAGAGGCCTTGTGTGGGGGCTGGGATGTCGCAGGGGTAACTACATGGCCGCTTAACGTGCTTGAGCCTGGTCAGAAGACGGAACTCTATGTAGCTAAGAAGCAAAAGAGCGGCATCGCACCTATTTCTAAGCGACCATCGCTGCTAGGAGGTGCCCAATGATTAAGCGGTTTTGGACGCAGTTAGATCCCAACACTAAGCGTTGGGTATCTATTGCTGGTGGCGTATTCATTCTTTTTGCTGTTGTAACAATGTTCTCTGGAGAACCTAAAAAAGAAGACAAGCGCGGTCGGCAAGAAACAATCAAGCATGTCCTGACTGACAAAAACACCCGTGAGATCGGAATAGATTCGCTTTCTGCCGATGTGAAGATGGTGTCTCGTGAAAATTCGGATCTGAAAAAAGAACTGGAGAGAGTTAAAAAAGAGCTGGAGACAACGAAGGATACAGCCGGGAGATCCAGTGATGTTGGGAAAGAGATTTCTCGTCTACGCCAAGACCTTGATCTCCTAACTCAAAAAAATATGGAGCTTGCTAAGAAGGTTGAGAATGGTGCTTCTGGGGGAAAAACAGCTTCACCATCAGGGGATGCCAGAGCCGATGCTAATGGCACATCTAGCAGCGATGGTCAGTTTGTAGAGAAAAAGTTGGATTACAAAGATCCGGCATCATTTTTTAGAGAAGCACCGCTCCCAGACTCGAAGGGTGGAGTTCCTGCCGCTGGGAAAGGTGATGGCCGTGATGCCGCAAAGCCTAGCATCCAGATTGTGAGCTACTCACAGAAGGCTCCAGAAGTAGAAGTGAAAGACGACAAAAATGATGACTCCCTCTATCTGCCATCAGGCTCCATTCTGACTGGTGTGCTTATCAACGGTATGGATGCACCGACTTCCCAAGGAGCTCGACGAGATCCATTCCCTTCAACGCTTCGGATTCAAAAGGAAGCCATATTGCCTAATCGCTTCCGTGCAGATGTTAGAGAGTGCTTCTTGGTTGTTTCTGGCTATGGGGACCTTAGCTCTGAACGGGCATACCTACGCGGGGAGACATTCTCTTGTGTCAGGGAGGATGGCGGGGTAATTGAAGCGAGACTTGACTCTTATGCGGTGGGTGAGGACGGAAAGGCAGGTATTCGAGGCCGCGTTGTATCGAAGCAAGGACAGATTATTGCCAAGAGCCTGATGGCTGGATTCCTCGGTGGTGTGTCTGATGCCTTTGATGTCAATCCTGTTCCTGTGATTAACACTAACCCTGGCTCAAGCACACAGTATCAATCTGTTTTCTCAGACCAAATGTTGCAGGGGGCTGCGGTGAAGGGTGCGAGTAAAGCGCTGGATCGCATTGCTCAATTTTACATCGACATGGCCGAAGGCATCTTCCCTGTGATCGAGGTCGATGCAGGTCGTCAAATTGACGTCATTGTGACAAAGGGAACCAAGCTACAAATTCGTTCCACTGGAGGTGCTACTAAATGAAAAATTTGAACATTTTGACCAGAAAGGGCAGTTCCAGAGGCAAGGCTAAAAAGGAACGGGCAGTAAAATCCTCAAAGATTTTGGGGGTGGGAGCAATTCTTCTTGTTCTGTCGGGTTGTTCCGCGCTCAACATCGGTAGCGATGAGTATAGCTGTCCGGGAATGCCGAATGGTGTTCAGTGTATGTCAGCGAGTGACGTTTACGCCGCAACTAATGACGGAAATGTCCCTCGTCCAATGAAGCCTGGGGAAGTCGAGGCTAAAGCGAATGGCGGAGGTTCCTCTGATGTTTCAGTGAACTCATCTAACTCCGGGGATTCGGTTATCGACAATTATGTCGCACCACGTCTTCCGGATCGCCCAATTCCAATTCGCACTCCGGCTCAAGTTATGCGGATTTGGGTAGCCCCTTGGGAGGACACCAATGGTGATCTCATTGTGACAGGGTATGTCTACACCGAAATAGAGCCTCGCAGGTGGGTAATTGGGGATGGCGCTCCGCAAAGTGAGCCAGTTTTGAGACCGCTGCAAACGGTAGCACACGAACCGAAGTCTGAAACAACTAAATAGGAGATGTTCTTAATGAACGTGAATCAGTTGGCGAATGCCTCAAGTAAAAATAAAATGCTCTTCCTCTTCATGGGGTTGATGGTCGTGGCCCTTCTGCTTATGCCTGATCAGGCACATGCTGGTACTGGTGGTACAGCGTTTGACGACGTATGGGTAACTCTCAAAGATTGGACCCAAGGTACTTTGGGGCGAATCGTGGCAGGTTCGATGATATTGGTTGGTGTTGTCGGCGGTATCGCTCGTCAAAGTCTCATGGCTTTTGCTATGGGTATCGGTGGCGGTATGGGCCTGTACAACTCTCCGACCGTGGTAGAGTCCATCATGTCAGCCACATTAGAACATGCAGATAAGGTTACTTCGACGGTTGTGCAACTCAGCAATGGTTTGAGTTTGTAAAACTCTTTTCGTCGAGAATGATTGATTGATATGGGCAGCTAGAAAGCTGCCCATATTTTTTTGTTCGTAACAAATTTCAATTCTTACCTCATTTGCTCAAAAAGGGCACTTTCACAGCCCATGTTTATGCACTCCTTCCCGTAATCTCCAGCATTGGGTTCTTGTAACTCAAAACTAATGGAGAATGCGATGATCAAATTCAAGCCTAAACTTCCGGCGTTGCTTGGCGCTCTGGCGGTTATTACCGCTAGTGCTGCTCATGCAGAGTTGCTGGAATATACCTTCAAGGCTCCAAATGGTACTCAACGGTCTCTGTCTCCGAATGCCAACTATGCCAACCCCGTGGGCAACATTTCGTTTGCCTTGAGCGCCGGTATTGACCGAAAGGTCAAAATCTCGGTGCATCGGTCTGATGGCTCAGTGGTTTCTACAGCGACCAGCCACCTTCTTGGTGCAACGGATCGCATCACAGTGGATGGAAAGTCTTACTATGGTGCGGAACTTCAACTAGCGGCTCCTGCTGCTGGAGCATATAAAATCAGAGCAGAAATTCTTGCATCTGACGGTTCTACCGTTCAGGCCGATGAATATCCTCTGACAGTAGATGTGACCCCTCCCGCGTACACCTCGTTTGCGCCAATCTATGATACATATGGACAAGTTATTAGTGGTGATGTGTGGAAGCTCGGCATCGGGGGATCTGAGGAGAATGCCTTTTTAATTTCAGGCATCTCTGATGACTCTCCAATTAAAGAGGTACAAGCTAAGCTGTACCGGCAAGATGGTTCGCTCTACAAAGATGTATCAGTTAACTACGATGATGCCAACAAACAAGCCAGACAAGACTTTGAACGTGGTTTTTTCCCAGAGTCTGATTTGGATGAGGTATTCACACTACAGATCCAATTAAGTGATAGCGCAGGGAATAGTTACCTTTCACCACGGCAAAAGGTGATGTTTGACAACGTAACAAATGGACCGTCTTTACCATTTGGTGTCTATGACCCTGCCAGTTCAAGTACATTAGGCCCTGGGTTATCTGGATTTGTTGCCTATAAAGATGGAATGACTGTTAAAACTAACCCGATTAAGTTGGCGTGGCGAGTTCCGCGTAACAACTGGCATGAATATCGCCAAGGCGGTATCAACATGTATAACGCATTGGGTGAAATGACAAAAGTCGGTGAAGATGGTGAATATGTTTATCTTGTAACAACATCGCCATATGGGCACACGGATGGAAACTATTGGCGGTGGGTAAACTTCGGAGATTGGGGGGGCGGATATGTCTCTTACAATCTAACGTTGTCACCTTCCGCGCCACAAAGCCCGAAACTGTTAAGTGTGGATTACAACTACAGTGACATTGGTTGGTCAACAATGCACCGTTATTGGGTTAGCAATTCTAAGCTACCAATAAACATTAATGGCATTCGAGTTAAGGTTGAACCTAGACCATATGTGCAAACGGTTGAGCATCGAGGCACATGTCAGATCCCTGTTGGTCAAGATAGTTGTGTTATTGCTAACAGTTTCACAATGGCAAAAGGAACGACAGGGTATATCCACGATAACGTGACAGTATTCAATCCGGATAAGTCTCTTCGCTCAAATCCTCTTTGGGCAGAGCTTCACTGGAATGATCAGCATTACCCACAGTTAAGCCAACAGTATGACCAAAGCAATAAAGTATTCACTTTATTCGTTAACCAACCTGGACGAGGCGCTTACTTTGATCGGCTGCGTCTGAAAGGTGCTTGGATCGAAGATAGCAAGGGCAATAAGCTGTCTCCGAGCGGTGGGTTAATCGCCAATAACTGGGAGAACTATACTTACCAGTGGGACCTAAAAACGCTCCCTGAGGGGCAATACAATCTTGTTGCCGCAGCAGAGGAAATGCACGGGCCTTTAACTCGGCAACCTATGTTCCAGATTACGTCCGATAGAACACCACCAACATTGACGATCAGTGTGGCAGATGGTGCTGCGATTCAGAGTCTGGACGATGTAGTCATTAACTTGGCTGATGCTGTTGATTCGTCGCCTAAGTTGACCTCTATTGGCCTCGTTGGAGGTCCGGCCAATGACAAAGTTCAATTATCCTGGCGTGAAGAATCGAAAGGGCGATTCCGTCTTGAGTACCCAGTAATGTTCCCGTCGTTGAAGGAAGGGGAATCTTACACGCTGACTGTTTCTGGCGCGGACGGACAAGGCAACGTGGTTCAAAAGGCGGTTAGCTTCGAGTACAAACCTCGGCAGGTAATGCTGGCTGATGGGATGGATGGCAAGATCATGGTCCCTGCTGTCACTCATGAATTTGTTCATGCAGATGGCAGGCGGATCATCGAGACGGAGCCGCTTACGCTCAGTGATGGAGCTGTCGTGACAGGTTCATACGACGTGTTTGCGACCCTACGTTCTGATGCGAAAGTTCCACTGGTGGTGAATGGGGTGCGTATCGAGCCGGGTCAGACAATGGGAATCATGAGCCAACATGATTTTGGTGCGTCAGGGGGGCGTTTAAGTATTCCCGTCAAACCGGCTGTACCTGATGTGATCGGTTCATCCAGTCTTCTAGTTATGACCTCCGCGCCTAACTCTCCAATCCTCGTAGTGGACGTTAATACTTGGAAAGGGACTGCTAAACTCTCTGCTGAGTCATGGACCATTCGCCAAGTTATCGACCCGGTGAAAATCTATGCTTTGCCAGAAACAGGGGTTCCTTGCCGGTTCACGACGAAGGTAGATGTTGCTATGGCCGCAGACCCGATTCGTGACCCCGTATGTTTGCTCCAGTGGGACAGAACACCGGATGAGGCTGAACAAACTACCCAAGAAACCAACGGCATGAAGGTCGCTGGGCTGGTGGGACAAGCTGTAAGTGTTGGTGAACAACCTGTTGAATACAGCTTATATCTGTTCAGTGGCGACGGTTCTAAAGTGAAAGTTGGCTCAGGTTCACAGAACCTGACTGTAACTACAGCCTATGGTTCCGTCGGCTACACCCCAATGGATGACATTGCTCAAGTGAATCGCGTCATTGAAAACTTTGATGTGAACTTCAAGCAGAGCAAGGGGCCAGATTGTTCTATAACCATCAGCGCAGACCGTGCGAAAAAAGAGGCTGCAAATAAAGTGGTGGGGAGTGCTAGCAGAACCTGTCTGTTTGAGTGGCAGCAGATCCCTGATGGATTACTCCAAGATCAGCACTCGGAAGCGCCTTCGCTTTCAGGCTCATTGGCCTCCAATGGCGATCATTCACTGGGCTGGCGGGTAAGTATTTTCACCCGTAATGGTACGCGGGTGACGTTAAACGACCAGACGTTCAACATTGAAGCTGTTGACCCACCAGCTCCGACCGTTGAACTGTCATCTAAATACAACTTCAAAGACAACATCTATATGGTGCCGATGACAGGTAACTACCTGGGTGATGCCATTATCAACTCAGAACGGGCTGATCTGGATATTACCATCTCGCGCAACTCTGATGTCCTAGAGTCTGAAACTTTCACTCCAGGTTGGGGAGCCACCAATAAGGTGTATCGCCGAATCAATACAGATAAGCGAGCCTTGTGGGAGGAGACTACTTACAAAGTGAATGCGGCGTACAACAAGGTCCCTGATGTGAAAACGGAGGCTGTCTACCGAACTATCGCAGCACCTTCTGATAGCATCCGTCCTATCGTTGAAGTTAAAGGTGATACCGCGATTGATACCCAGGCATTGCCGGTTCGGGTCCTCATTCGAGATCAGTACAAGCCTGATGGTGACTATGACGCCAACACAATGGGGGTGTGGAAAGTACGCCTGATCCAGCAAAAAGCCTACAACGAGACTGTTGCTCTCACTGATTATGCGGAAGCATCGAACGGTGAAGCTCAGTTTTCGGTTGATTTGTCTGACGTTGGTGCTTCCTCTATCCGCATAGCGGCTGAGGCTGTTTTGGACAGTCCTGTTGAAGGTTACAACAGAACAGAGTTGTCTATCAGACCTGCCTTTTTGACTGTGCTTCGTGGTGGTGCCATAGGTGCTGGAGTGCAGGCTCGTAGGCTGTCAGGTGAAGCTCCATTCACCGCGGTGTTCAAGCTGTCTCTGGAGGATCGACAGGACCTTCGTGCTACCGGCCAGGTAGTGTGGGAAACCACTAAGGACGATGGTAAAACTTGGGAGCAATTCATCCCAGAAGAACGATACAAGTATCAGCTTGTGAAGACTTTTGATAAGGGGGAGTACCAGGTACGAGCCAAGGTGGTGAACGTCAACTCAGGTGCGGAAAAGTACACTGAAGCTGTCAGTGTTATCGCTTATGACAAACCTGATATTGGTATTGTCGGCCCGACTACGTTGTTTGTGGGAAGTGAAGGCAAGTACACTGCGAACTTGACGCTGAAAGATGGGCAGATCTCAGATGGCAAAGCCGTTGTTGAGTGGTCCACTGACGGTGGCAAAACCTATTCGCAGACAGGGAACAGCATCACGCTTTCGAGTGATGAAGAGACCCGATACCGCCTGTGGGCTCGTGTACGTTCAGCCACAGCACCTGCTGATGACGGCTATGCCTATGAAGTTGCGAAAACGGCGGTTGACTTCCGAGCAGTGAAAGCCCCGCGTCCTTATGTGACAGGGCCGAAAGTCATTGAGACCGGTAAGACGTATGTTTTCAAAGCTGAAACTAGCCTGCCTTACCGTGGGATGGATGTGAAGCTGAATGGGTTCTTTACGCTGCCTGATGGCTCGATTGTGCAGGGTGATACAGCTGAATACACACCTTCGGAGACTGACCTTAACCAAGCCACTATCGAAACGAAGTACACTACTTGGATCGAAGGATACCGAGATCAGGGTGCGGAGGCCTCGCATAGCCTGCGATCCCGTGTTTGGCAGTATGTGTGGCCGAGCTTCGGAATGCAGGTTAGGAAGAGTGCTGACGTGGCACCTGCGACGATCACAGCGTCGGTGCGGCCAATTGCTTTCAACGGCAAGCTGGAAGAACCGACCTACGACTGGGAGTTGCCGGAAGGTGCTGAGATCCAAGATAAGCGGCAGGATATAGCTCGGTCCTTTGTTATCAATGAGCCGGGAGATTACAACATTAAGGTAACTGTCCGTGATGCTCGCGGACATGAGACCGTGATCGAGCAACCATTCAAGATCGGCCAAGCCGAGCCATACGCCATCGATCTACAATACTCTGGTTCAAATAAATACGAGCGTGAACCTCTGGATGTGCTGTTGCGACCGTACATTTCTGGCGGTCATCCACGCGACCGTATTTCGACTCGTGTCTACTCGGTAGATGGTAAACCGTTGGACAGCAGCGGTTTCTATGGCAGAGCAACTCTGAACGCTGGTGAGCACAGCATCAAGCTGAAAATAACCTCAGAGATGGGGCATGAAGCTGAGGGTGAGGTGAACATTAATGTGGCCGAGAACAAGTTGCCTGTATGTAGCGTGAGCTCACGAGAAACCGTTGGGTCCTGGATTGTCTATGCGAACTGCGAAGATACCGATGGCCGGATGAAGTCCTACGAATGGACCATTGCTGGTAAGTTGCAGAGCATCAGCTCGGAGCGGGTGACTATCAGCAAGGGCACCTATGAAACGATGCCGACTATCTCTCTGGTTGGGGTCGATGACTCTGGTGGTAAATCAGAAGCTGTTACGATGAACTAAGGTTCATACCTCTCAAAGCCCGGTTTAGACCGGGCTTTTTTTGTATCGCTCTGGAGTTGTCCAAATTGGGCTATTACAGAGGCGAGTCTATTCCCATCCCCCAGATACACTGCCCAGCATCCAGTAATCCAATCTTAGGGGATAGACATGCGGGCAAAATTTTTTGGGACGCTGCTGGTGTTCGGGATTATTACCGGCACGGCTCATGCGTCATCGAAATTGGAAATTACCGATCCCAGAGCAGCGAAGATAGAGGACATCGTAAAGCTACCCATCAAGGAGGTCCGAGCCGTCCAGAGTGATGGGCAGATTATGTTCCTCTCCGAAAACGGGCGCTTTGTCATTTCAGGACAAATCTATGACCTGTGGAGCAAGAAGCCACTCAATACGATGTCCCAGATGCGCGATGCGGCAGAGCGCATTCACTTCAAGAGCATGGGCATGGACGTAGACACGCTGAACACCATTTCAGTGGGCCGTGGGGACAAAGAGGTCGTAGTTTTTGTTGATCCACTCTGTACTGTTTGTCACAAGCTCATGGACGAATCAACGTCCCTTGTCGATGAGTACACCTTCAAATTTGTCGTGATCCCCGCTCTTGGTGCTGAGTCTAATCGCCTTGCAAAAGGTTTGTTCTGCGCGAAAGACAAAACTAACGCGCTTGATGCGTTCATGAACAACACACTGGCTTCGTTACCTTCAAAAAAAACCTGCGACCTCGGTCAATACGACCAAACGCTGCTGGCGGCCCATTTGATTGGGATTGAAGGCGTTCCGTTCGTGGTAGCACAGGATGGTCGCGTCAGCAAAGGACGTCCGAAGAACTTGAAATCATGGCTGGAGAGTGCTGAATGATCATAACCATCAAAAAGAAACTCGCAGATACGTTGATCCCAGAGCACTTGCGAGCTGCTGGGATTATTCCGGTTTTGGCCTATGACGAAGACGATCATGTCTTCCTTATGGATGACCTCAGTGCTGGCTTTGGTTTCATGTGTGAGCCCCTGTGTGGTGCCGATGAGAAAGTGCAGGAGCGAATGAATGGCTTCCTGAACCAGGAGTTCCCGTCGAAGACTACGCTCCAATTTGTTCTGTTTCGCTCTCCAGATATTAATCAGGAGATGTACCGGATGATGGGATTGCGTGATGGTTTCCGCCACGATTTGCTGACATCAGTCATCAAGGAGCGAATCAATTTCCTCCAGCACCACACGACAGATCGCATATTTGCCAAGACTAACAAAGGCACCTATGACAATGGATTGATACAAGACCTCAAGTTGTTCGTTACGTGCAAAGTACCCATCAAGAACAGCCATCCGACTGAAAGCGAACTCCAGCAGCTCGCACAGCTCCGCACGAAGGTCGAATCATCGCTTCAAACCGTTGGTCTACGTCCTCGCACTATGACTGCGGTGAATTACATCCGGATCATGAGCACCATCCTGAATTGGGGGCCGGATGCCTCATGGCGACATGACGCTGTGGGTTGGGAGCTAGATAAGCCCATCTGCGAGCAAATCTTCGATTACGGCACCGACGTGGAAGTCAGTAAGAACGGTATCAGACTGGGCGACTACCACGCGAAAGTTATGTCAGCGAAAAAATTGCCTGACGTTTTCTACTTCGGTGATGCGTTGACCTATGCGGGAGATCTCAGCGGTGGTAACTCCTGTATCAAAGAAAACTACATGGTTGTAACCAATGTGTTTTTCCCTGAGGCGGAAAGTACAAAAAACACACTGGAGCGCAAGCGCCAGTTCACGGTAAACCAAGCCTACGGGCCAATGCTCAAATTTGTGCCTGTGTTGGCTGACAAAAAGGAAAGTTTTGACACTCTCTATGAGTCCATGAAAGAGGGGGCGAAACCAGTCAAGATAACCTACTCGGTGATTTTGTTTGCCCCAACCAAAGAGCGTGTTGAAGCGGCAGCGATGGCCGCACGAAATATCTGGCGTGAATCTCGGTTCGAGCTGATGGAAGATAAGTTCGTTGCTCTTCCGATGTTCCTCAACTGCCTGCCATTCTGTACCGACCGAGATGCAGTGCGAGACCTATTCCGCTACAAAACCATGACAACTGATCAGGCTGCTGTAGTCCTGCCAGTGTTTGGTGAGTGGAAGGGGACTGGGACCTATCATGCTGCACTGATTTCCCGCAACGGGCAGCTCATGAGTCTGTCTCTTCATGACAGCAATACCAACAAGAATCTTGTGATTGCAGCCGAATCCGGCTCGGGTAAATCGTTCCTTACAAACGAACTAATTTTCTCCTACCTATCCGAAGGTGCCCAGGTCTGGGTTATTGATGCCGGTAAGTCTTACCAGAAATTATCGGAAATGCTCAATGGCGACTTCGTTCACTTTGAAGAAGGAACGCACGTCTGTCTTAACCCGTTCGAGCTAATACAGAACTACGATGACGAAGAGGATGCGATTGTCAGCCTCGTGTGTGCAATGGCCTCGGCCAAGGGCTTGCTGGATGAATGGCAAATCTCTGCGCTGAAACAGGTCCTTTCTCGCCTGTGGGAGGAGAAAGGTAAAGAGATGAAGGTTGACGACATCGCTGAACGATGTCTAGAAGACGGAAACGACCTGCGCCTCAAGGATATTGGTCAGCAGCTCTATGCCTTTACGTCGAAGGGTAGCTACGGGAAATACTTCTCTCGCAAGAACAACGTCAGCTTCCAGAACCAGTTTACTGTGCTGGAGCTTGATGAATTGCAAGGTCGTAAGCATCTGCGTCAGGTTGTTCTCCTCCAGCTCATCTACCAGATCCAGCAAGAAGTCTTCCTGGGTGAACGAAGCCGTAAGAAGGTCGTTATCGTGGATGAGGCATGGGATCTACTAAAAGAAGGTGAAGTTTCCACGTTTATGGAACATGCCTACCGTAAGTTTCGGAAATACGGAGGCTCCGTTGTTATTGCCACGCAGTCTATCAATGACCTCTATGAAAATGCCGTGGGTCGCGCCATCGCGGAGAACTCGGCCAGCATGTACTTGCTCGGTCAAACCGAAGAAACAGTGGAATCTGTTAAACGTAGCGGTCGTTTAAGCCTTTCAGAGGGCGGGTTCCACACTCTAAGGACAGTACACACAATTCAGGGCGTGTACTCAGAAATCTTTATCAAATCGAAGAGTGGTATGGGGGTCGGACGCTTGATTGTGGGTGACTTCCAGAAACTGCTTTATTCGACCGATCCGGTGGACGTTAACGCCATCGACCAGTTTGTTAAACAAGGCTTGAGCATCCCAGAGGCTATCAAGGCTGTGATGCGAAGCCGTCAACAGGCAGCGTAACCAAGGAGACTGTAATGAACATTAAATCAATCGCAATTGCCGCAATTCTTGGTGCCGCTGGTGGCTTCGGCGGCAGTTACTACGTGATGAGCGAACAAATGGCAAATATCCATCAGCGTTTGAATCAAACCCCGCCAGTAGTCGTGGTTGACTTCGCTAAGGTGGCATCGGCGTACCCCGCAGGAGCCTCTCAGGTGGAAGTGGAAAAGCTGATGGTCAAGACCAATGACGCAATTATGAAGTTGAAAGATGCAGGTTATTTGGTCCTTGACGCAAGCTCAGTCATCGGTGCGCCAAGTGACGTGTACCTCCCTGAGGATGTGCTGAAATGACATTTTCACCCAAGAAGTATTTTATCAAGAAGGAATCTTGGACGCGTTTCGGGGTTAAGGCTGGGGTGACGCTACTGGTTCTCTGGACTGTGGGAGCGGCCTTTGCTAGCCGTTACCGTATTGGTATTGACCCACAGCAGGAGAAGTGTCTGCCGGGTTATACCTTCTTTCTCATTGATCTTAACGACCAGGATTTGGAGAAGGGGGCTGTTTACGCCTTCCACGCCAAGAACATGCAGCCTTTCTACAAAGACGGGACTCGCATGGTCAAAATTCTCACCGGTATGCCGGGAGATAAGGTCGAGATCAACGATAAGAGGAAGATCACCGTCAATGGTGATGTTGTTGGAGAGGGACTCCAGCTTGCAGGGAAACTACATCTGCCCGAGAGCCACTTTTACGGCAAGGGCACACTGAAAGAGAACAACTACTGGTTTATGGGCAAAAGCCTATTCAGCTTCGACTCACGCTACTGGGGGACTGTGAAAAATGATCAGATCATTGGCCGCGCATATCCCCTGTTCTAAGTGCGTTATTGTGGCGCTGATGTTCTCTGTGGCTGGCGGCGGGGCATCCGCTCAAGAGTCTCCGCTGTCAGAACAAGATAGGGCGTTTATTGAGCAGGGAAAGCAAATTGCCCAAAAGGCCCAGAAGATGGAAATGCCATCTCTGTTGCAGAACCAACACATGGACGAGGCTCAGGCCGAAGCTAAAGCGTTGTTCAATCAGCTCCAATCAACTAACCCGACGCTCAAGGAGATGCACCGTAAGCAGGCTGAAAAGGGCATCTACTCCGACCATCGGATATTGGTTTTCGCGTCTTTGTCGCTTGGCGAACAGGGGCTGGATGACGTCCTAACCGCTGTGTCGGGTCAATCTGATGCGGTGATTGTGTTCCGTGGTGTTCCGGAAGGCATGAATCTGGGACAGGGAGTTAAGTCTATTCAGACTATGGCGGCCAAAAAAGACCCTGTGCCAAACGTCATCATCAACCCAACTTTGTTCAAAACGTACAAAATTACAAGCGTTCCCACGATTGTGATGCTTGAGGATGAGCAGTTGCCTGGCGAACAACCAAATGTCGTTGCCCAAGTTTCCGGTTTGTCCGACCCAGTATGGTTGGCTCGGGAAGTAGATAACGGAGAAAAAGGCGATCTCGGCGTTAAGGGGCCGGTGGAAAAAATTAGCGAACCAGATCTCATTGAGGTTGCCAAGAAACGCCTTGCCAATATCGACTGGGAAGAGAAGAAGAAGCTCGCTGTTGAGCGGTTCTGGACCAAGCAAAACTTCAATGAGCTACCCAGAGCGGCCAAATCTCGAACCAGAGAAATTGACCCCAGTGTCATGATCACCAGTGACATCAGCACTCCAGATGGCACAGTATTCGCTCACGCGGGTGACGTGATCAACCCGTTGTGCGATCCGAAAGAAGTCTGCAAACCGGGAACACGGCCATTTACCCAAGCTGTCGTTGTTTTCGACCCGTTGGACAAAAAGCAGATGGAACTGCTTGCCAAGCAACTGCCAGAAATCAAGAAGGAGCCTGGAGTTCAGCGGATCACCTATATCGCTACAAAGTTCGACAAAGACAAAGGCTGGGACTCCTACAAGAGTGTTACTGACAGCTTTGATGCGCCGGTATATCTACTGACGCTAGATCTAATTACTCGGTTCGAGCTGGAGCATACTCCGAGCGTGATTACAGCCAGAGGCAATAAGTTTGTCGTCCGCGAACTTGCTGAGGAGGGCGGTGAATGATTTTTGCCCCGGTTTTACAGCAAATTAAGGATGTTGGAACGGGTTCGTTTGTTGCTGCTGAGGTTTTGGCTCGTTGGTGTAGTGAAGGCCAAGTATTCACTCCATCGGGATTATCATCACCCCCTAATTGGGGAGTGGTGGACATTGAGGTCGCAAGGTTCATTCAAGATCACCTTTGCCATTGCAGCGAGGAGTATCAGACTCTCTTTGTTAATGTGTCAGAACAAACTTTGAAATCTGACATCATTTTTCATACGTGGGCCGAGATAATTAGAGCAATTACGAAAAATCATCCATCAAGGCTTGTCATCGAGATCACTGAGGGAGTTCAGGACGAATCTCTGGCATTTAGATGGGGCGCTCTTACTGCTATGGGAGTGAGTCTGGCTCTTGATGATTACGGAGACAAAAACTCTTCAATGTCTCGCCTAATTGGCTACGACTGGGACTATTGCAAGTTTGATGCGAGAAAACTGAGTTCATTTGACGGCTTCACTGCCATTCTTCATTGCCGACGCAAAGGCATCCATCTTATTGCTGAGCAGGTTGAGACCCCACCTTTGGAAGAGAATGCCAAATTACTTGGTTTGGTATGGCAGCAAGGTTTCCTTCATGGGAGGCCGATTGCTGTAGAGAAAAGTTTGAATAGAGCAAAGGCCTTACCATTATGCTGAAATTCATGAAATTGATTGTATTTACATTTGCACTGTTTGGTGGGGTAGTGAAAGCTGAGCCCGGTTGCCAAAATGCCGAGGTGATTGGAGCGAAGTTAATAACGGACATATGTTGGAATTGTCTATTCCCTATAAAAATTGCTGGAGTTCCAATTAGCGGTGGAGGTGGAGTTATACCTAGTGATGCAGTTACATCTCCTCTATGTGCCTGTAATGATAATCTAGGGGTCCCACGGCCAGGAGTAACTACGTCTATGTGGGAGCCCGCAAGGCTTATCGAATTTCAAAGAGTACCGGGATGTTCATCTGTGTTGAATGGAACTCGGTTTCCATTTGATCGAACAAATCAAGGTCATCATGGTATGGGCGATATGGATGGTGGAGATGGATCTTTTATGCACTATCACTATTACGCGTTTCCCTTACTTATAATGCTCGATATGTTTATAAAAGAGAGCTGCAATGCCGATGGTTACATGGATCTAGACATCATGTATCTTTCCGAGGTAGACCCGACATGGAACAATGACGAGCTCGCTTTTTTTACCAACCCAGAGGCTGCGGCAGTAGCCAACCCAATCGCCGCAACAGCTTGTACTGCTGATGCTATTTCTTCTACGGCAGGAAGACCTCTCAAACAGCTTTTTTGGTGCGCCGGATCATGGGGTTCGCTATACCCCCTAAGTGGAAACCAAAATGGTGGTAAGGGGGTTATACGTGACAGCAGTCTTTTAACTACTCGAGTTTTGGCCGCGTTGCACCGGAGAGGATTGGCATGGAAGACTATGGGTTCCGATGCGATGTGTCGTGGAGTGATAAGCCCGACGCTGCCAAAAACACAATATAAATTCACGCTGCTACATCCAGTTCCTGAGACTGACTCATCTCATGTGATAGGAGAGTCAACCTTGACTTGGGGGCTATCGAGGACAATCCCATCAATTGGTCAAGATCCTATCTATACCATCTGGAGATGGAATGATTGCTGTAACAACTAGCCATTAACTCCCTCTATGAAAAGCCGTGCATTGCACGGCTTTTGCATTTCAATATGCAGATTTTACGCAGGAGTGCCCAAAATGGGCCGCTAGGCATACTCATGTCTATTTTTCTCTGGAGTAGCATCTAAATGTCAAAATGGAGATGAATATGCGAAGTCATACCGTTGTCATGAGAACCGTTGCCTCATTGCTTTCCATAACCATTTCCGCGTTGCCGGTACATGGTTATGCCAGTAGTTCGAGTGCGGCGGATATAGCTACTGTAGGTAAAGATGCTCAATCATTTGGACAGAGCTTATCTAACTCATTCAAGTCTAACTCTGGAACAGTTCAGGATGGCACAATTTCAATGCCGACGTTGAAAGATGGTCAGTTCCAAATGAGTGGTGGCGAACAAGTTAATGTTAACGATCTGTTCCCTGGGACAAGTAGTAAAAATAATAAGCCGGACAGCTATTATTTCCCTGACGCCAATAAGCCAAGTGTTGATAATTTACAGGGTATGTATGACTCTGGCAGTGACATGGATAATGTGGGCAACACTTCCCAAGGGGCTCTTTGGTCCGATGCTAATAGCTCTAATCCATCAATTGCAGGTGCAGCATATAAAATCCTTCTTGATGCAACAAATCGTTCTCGGCCAGATTTTTCTAATGATCCGGTTTTGAATCTAAGTAAAAAAACATATGAAAACATGGATCTTATTGCTGGCGGGTTTGGTGATTGTTCTGCCGAAACAACTATTAATGAAGGGACTATCAATGCGCACGTTCCAGAGTATGAGCGTTGTCAGCGAGTAGTAAAACCTGCTGGTGATTGCGATATTATCCATTCCTTGGGAATAACAAGTGATGTTCAATATGTATATGTCGGTTCTGTAGGTCGAACTTGGGTCACTGTTAAATTTGACCTTAAAAATGGTACGTGGGAACCAATTGCACCCTCTGATGGTGCCCAAAAAGTCGCGCAAATACCAAAAGTAGATTTCAATGCCATGTGCAGTGGTGCCGTTAATTTTAAGACCGATCTTGTTGGTTCTTGGGATTGGGCTGAGCATGGCCTACCCGGAAAGATCGACTCGACTGTTATCTATAGAGTTAACCAATATCCAACTTGTGAGAATGGTTTGGTTGGGGTTGTACAGATCCAGGACACTACGGAATCAGATGACCTAGAGTGGATTCTTGGTGGGAAGTTTGCTTTTCGATTCACCAAGCAAGTTGAGGACCAATGGACTCCGCAGACTTGTATTGATGATGCAAAGAAATTGAATGATGGTTTTTGTAAGGGAACAATAAGTGTTACTGAGGGGGCCAGAAATGAAAACGACTGTATTACAGTTAATGGCTCCAGCATTTGCCCTGGTGATCAATTTTTCAACTCGCTGAAACCATCACCTTTGTCAGGTATTCCAAGGCTCGCACAAAAGGTCCGAGTATCAAAACTCCAGTGCGATTTTAACGTGGGGCAAATGGAATGTTGGACTGATCCTCAAGGGGTAAAACATTGCCCTCAAAATGATGGTGAAAAGACAAACAGTTGTGCTGCACTAGAAGGTAATCCCAAATGTGGTTTTATCAGCTCTGAGTGTATTGATGGTGCTCAAGGCTCATCGGGGCAATGTTATGTATTTAAGGATACTTACGATTGTGGTGTGGATGTTAAGGTCCCAACTCTCGATAAAAACACCGAGTATAAGTGTGGTGGGCCGATCCGTTGCATGGGGGATGATTGCTTAGCAATAAATAAAACGCAGAGTGCAGATTTTGCCAGAGCAACCGCCTTGCTTAATGCAGCTCAGTTTTTGACGCAAGACATGAAATGTACTGATAGTGCAACGGACGAGGGCGGTGATGGAAATGTTGATCAAGGATGTACGGTTTTTGGCGGTGAAGCCGGTGAGTGTAAAATAGCTGTAGGTGGCGTATCTGATTGCTGTGAGAAACCATCAAATATATCACTAGCCGATTACCTAAATCTTATTATGGCGGTTCCTAAGTTGGATGGAGCGATAATGGGATTAAAAGATGGTAATGCCATGAAGGGCGCTTATCAGGTACTTAGAAATCCAGTCATGGAAGGATGGACTGAGGTAACAAAGCCATTTACGAGCTATATTGAAAATATATCCGGTTCTGTGGACTCATTTATGGAACCGCTTAATCAGGTGATGGATCAACTGATTGGTCAGTTAAAAGAGCAGGTTAAAGAAGTTATGATGGACGTCTTTAAGTCTGCTGGGCAAGATGCTGCGACAGAACAAGCCGCCGCTGCGGCATCGGAACAAGCTGCCGAACAAATGATGCAGACTGCAACAACATGGCTCAGTACAGCTATGTCAATCTATACAGTCTATGTCGTCACAATGATAATGATTCAAATGATTTATAAGTGTGAAGAGTCTGAGTTCACAATGAACGCCAAAAGGGCGTTGAAGAATTGCACTTATGTTGGGTCGTATTGCAAGTCAAAAATTTTGGGTGCTTGTATAGAAGAACGAGAGGCTTATTGCTGCTTTAACTCTCCTCTTTCAAGAATAATTCAAGAACAAATTCGGCCACAGCTCGGACTGACTTTTGGCGATCCTAAAAATCCTCAATGTAGTGGTATTTCTCTGGAGAAAATCGCAGGCATAGATTGGAGTAAGGTTGATTTAGATGAATGGTTGGGGATTTTGCAACAAAATGGCAAGTTCCCTACGCCAGGTTCAATAAATATTGACTCTCTAACAGGTGCTGGTAGTGATTTTAATATTAATGGTGATCGGAAGGATGCTAAAGAGAGAGCGTTACAGAGACTGGATGGAATAGATATTGACGCTAAGAGGAAAGAGGCTACAAATCGCGTTAATCCTCAAACAGGAGCACCAAATAATAATGGGAGATAACAAAATGGGGCCTTTCGGCCCCTTTTGTTTAGAGGAATAAAGATTCCCTCTTAATCATATTTCTTCGCTTTATCACTGCATTTTTTGCATTACTCAATGTGCGTCACTTAGGCTGACGGATAAACAAACAGTTCGGGCTTGCCTTGTTCCAGAAGGTAAGGGAATGCAATTTTGTCGCCATTCTCAAGTTCCACTGATTTTGGAGCAAGGTAGAGGTAGACCCAAGCTGGTAACTGTTTGCTAATGGCTGCGTAAATCGCTTGCTGAGGAGCGTGGCTGGTCGCCCCATTGCCGACATTCACAAAGTTGTATGCAGTCTCATGGCCTGATGTGAAAGCATAGGCTGATCCTTGAACACCAGAGACAAAATCAGGCGCTGTCCCTATGCGAGGCTCCACGATATTCACCTTGATTGAACACATGTCTGTCACTTTACTTTTCCCATTCACCCACGTCGGGCATCCCCATTCGTTCTTGTAGAACTGATAGGTGAGGCGACCATCTTTGTCATACAGAAGAGTGAAATTAGCACCCAAATCAGTCAGTGCTGACTCTATGGAAACTTTCACATGTGAAAGAAGTTTGCCCTGAGCGTCTGCCGGTGAAGCCGCTTCTTTTGCTGGCATCCAAGCGATCAAGCTATTGCGCGCGCCATGCTGTTTGGGGCCGATAGCCCAGTTCGCAAAATTGACCAAGCCACCTTGCCAATCGGTCATACCGAGCTGAGGAGACATATATCCAGAAAGAACGTAGGCTGCGCCAAACGTTTTGGTGTCGGTCAAGCGTTCCAGCTTGTCACGCGGAATAGAGGCGTCTTGGATACCAGTTACTAGGCCACCAGCCTCCGCAATGTTGTAAGCGCGACTGTGATTGTTTTTGTACACTGTGGGCTCGTAACTGCTGGTGGATGCGCAGCCAGACAGAGCTGCTACAGCTAGAACTGCGGTGGTGATTAAAGCGTTTCTCATGTTGTTCTCCATTCTTACCTGAGTTGGCTCTGATTTACTTAGATAATATCACAGTATCATAAAATGCAACCATAAAGGATGAAAAAAGCCCCTCAGGTGAGGGGCAAGGGTTTGGACTGGTTTATGCCGCTTTTTCTTCGTCAGTTTTTTCGGCTTCGTCTGCGATTTCCTCGTCGCCGGTTGCTGATTCCGGGGCGGCCTCGGCTACTTCCCCTTCTTTGCCCTTGGTGTGGGCGGAAATGCGGGCTCGTTTCTCGATGCCGATGATGCGACCGGCTAGTTTAATGAGACGTTGCTGCCATTGATACGTGGCGTCGGTGCGCTGTTTGCTGGTCAGTACAGTGTTCAACCAGAGGGTATCAACGATCCCCATCAGGGTGTCCAACTTGCGGATCAGGTGCGCAAACTGAGCAACTTGGGGTGAGTTGATCTCAATGGTGTATTCGTTTGGATTGGTGTAGCCGGGCATCATGTCGATGCCGTTGTCTTCCATCAGTTTGTTGAGCTGGGCGGTAGCTTTGTCCAGATCTTCGGAGACTTTGGCAATGTGTTCTAAGATGACGGTTTCAACTTGGTCGATTTCGTCCTGCTCGCCGATGATGCGAAGAATAACATCGATGGAAAACAGAGAATTGGAAACTCGCTCAAAGCTACGTTCCATTACGCGCTGAGCCTGTAGGCTGTTTACTTTCAGAACTTGCTTAAAAATAGGGCGAGAGTAGTGGTTACTGCGGTCGTTGCTTGTGCCTACTGCTGTTTGTGCTTCTGCCATGATAGATACTCCTTCATTTTGTTTTGAGGTACAGATAAACGCATAGGAAAGGATAAATGCGGACAATCTGTAACTTGACATCCAGAAGTGCCCAAAATGGACAGTTACAGCGTTTTATGTTGAATAAAGGTGAGCTATATTTAAGCCATCTTAGTCGCTCTGCGGCTATAAGTGAGGTAGCTGGTCTCCAAAAACAAACAGCATCTTGTCCAATGCCGTATGGCATTTTAACCCCAAACCGGGGGCTTCTCCCGGTGCTCGGGTGTTGCCCCTGTCTTTTCTTATAGGAGTAACACCATGCACATCATCACTTTCATTGTAGTTCTGCTTGCATCTCTGGGAGCACTGTACGTTGGAGCGAAGATATTTGCTTTTTCCTTCATCGCTTTCGCTAACGTATTCCAGCGTATCGGTTTGTTCCTTTGGAACAAATTCGCAGTTCCTGCAATGCGGTCTGTACAGGCCGTCATCAAAAAACGTGCTGCTAAGACTGAACAAGTCAAAGCAGTTATTGAGCCTGAGGTGACTCAAGTTCAAGAAGTCACTGAACAAGAGCCTGACTGGGATTATCTCGAAATCCCGACTTACCTTCGTAAGGGCAATGACCTTGTTTGGTAATAACTGTCGCTGAGTAATCTTCGACATTTTCAAACCTATCGGGGCAATCTTACCCTGACGGGGATGTTGCCCCTTTTTGCTTAGGAGCAACATCATGGAAATCGCTATCATCGCTTTGTGTATCCCTACAGGTTGGGTAATCTCTCGTCCTTTGGTGAGAATTGCTGAATCGTTCGGCTACTGCTGATAGTCAGCTCTAAGGGAGGGGCAACCCTCTCTTTTTGGACAAGCCTCTGTGGCTTGTCTTCAAAGTATTCTGGTGTCAGTTCGCTTTGACGACAAGCTACAGTGGGTATTTCATGTTTACGATGATCACGCAGGCATCATTTATCTGGCTGATGGACGCGAGGTTAAATTTGAACCGAAACTGTACTCCAGTCCCTACCAGGCGCACGCGGAAGCAGTGAAGTGGGCCAAAGAAACTGGGGTCATTGGTCAAGATGACGATGTAGTGATGTTCGTCTAATATGGAGATGTTCGTTTATTGAGGGAGTAGTCTCTAAGGAGGTTACTCTCCTCACTCCTGAAAAGTCTTCTTACTCATGGTAAGGCTATAAGTAAGCAGATTTTGTCCTCCTTGAGGGCGAAAAAGTGCGATAGCTGGTCGCCAAAAACAAACAGCAAATTAACGTTAATTTACTAGCCCAGCCGGGCGCATCCGCCCGGTTCGGGACGTGGTGCGCCTGTCATAATAGGAGCGCATCTATGTCTCAATATTCTCAATTTTCAGTAAGCAAGGTTTTCGGTATGCCAGGCATTCCGGAGAAGGTAACTGCTATCGGCTATGCTGATGGTTCAAATCCTTTCGTCCCTGCCACTGATACCAACTACGTTTTCCGCAAAGAGTTTCTGCGAGAGGTTTTGGCCTATCTCAAAGAGCCTGGCGGTGACGCATTGTTCGTAACTGGCCCTACCGGGTCAGGTAAAACCTCTGGTATCACCGAGATCGCTGGTCGTCTCAACTGGCCTGTACAGCAAATTACTGCTCACGGGCGGATGGAGCTGACAGATTTGGTTGGGCATCACGCTCTGGTCGCGGAGAAACCTGGTCAACCACCTGTCATGAAGTTCATGTATGGACCTCTGGCAGTAGCTATGCGTGAAGGTCATCTTCTCCTCATCAATGAGGTTGATTTGGCCGATCCTGCCGAACTGGCTGGTCTCAATGATGTCCTTGAAGGGCGTCCTCTTGTGATTGCTCAGAATGGTGGGGAAATCATCAAGCCGCACCCGATGTTTCGTGTGGTCGTTACTGGTAACTCTACAGGGTCCGGTGATGCTTCTGGTTTGTACCAGGGGGTGATGATGCAGAACCTCGCAGCTATGGATCGCTATCGTTTTACCAAAGTAGGGTATGCAGATGAGGAAGCTGAACTCAGCATTCTTGGACGTGTTACACCGAAACTTCCGGAAAATGTACGGAAGGGAATGGTTCGGATTGCTAATCAAGTCCGCAAACTGTTTCTTGGCGAAAACGGGGAAGATGGTCAGCTCAGCGTCACCATGTCTACTCGGACGTTGGTACGTTGGGCAAAACTGTCTCTTGCGTTCCGTGGTGCTCCCAATGCCCTTGAATACGCTTTGGATCAAGCTCTGCTTATCCGTGCGGTGAAAGAGGAGCGTGAAGCCATCCTACGTGTTGCGAAGGATGTGTTTGGGGACCAGTGGCGCTAAGAGGTGACTCATGAAGAAAAATGACTGTTTGTGCCGCCGCTACACATTATTTGATGTGTTTACCTCGGCAACAATGGAAGTCTTTATTGGCTACAAGCTGCTCCGGGAGCCAAGTTCCTTGGAGCCAGGCCAATTCACGATGGTTGAGCTACGCCGAACCGTCACTGATGGGAAAGCTGAAAACTGGTCTGAGACAAAGCTCGAAGTACCATTTGAAGCAAACGGCCCAGACACGATCCCAATGTCCTACAGGGACAAAGAAAGCCAGTATGTGTCACAGTTTCTCAGCCAGGGGTACACCTTTCTGGATGAGGTGCTGGTAAACGCAGAGACACAGACTGTGCTGGAAGGGAGGGATGTTTCAGCCGGACAAGCAGCCAGCTTGGGGTCTATCAACTGGCTGTTATCTCCACCTTCTGAGTTACCTCTAGGTGACATAAACCTCTTCAAAGGTTTTGTTACTGGGGTTTTTACCAAAGGAGCCGATTTAATCGGCTTTGAGGTCGCTCGGAGGGTCGGCTCAAACGACTTGCTACCTAGTGTGCTGATGCGCACTGATAGCGGTTATGAGCTTGGGGTTAACTCTGGACTAGGCGAGAACACTATCCATCCAGCTACGCTGGAAGGTGCTGGTGAACTCCGCCCGGAACATGGTCACAAACCGCTGCTGATGTTGGTTTACCTGCAACAGCGTTTCGCGGATGACTTTTCAAACGTAGAGAAGCCGCTGGTGGCATTCTGTGATGAGCAGGGTGATACCTTCGATTACGAGTGTTTTGATTCTCTAAAGCCTCTTATTGAACGGTTTGGTTTCAGCTACGACGAAGTAAGAGCAGATGCAGAAAGGCTTGGCCTTGTATCTGAGCTGATTCGTCTGGCAGAGATCGACTCTGAACAAGAGGACCTCTTTTTTTAACCTTTACTATACCTCTTGGCTGGTGGGTAACACCGCCAACTATTACTAAACCCCACGGGGGCACCAATGCCCCGTGGGGGTCATGGTGTCCTCTCAACATTCATTCGTGAATTGGAGAAATACCATGTCTGATAGCAAACATCTTGTAACACGTATCGCTGAACGTTTTGGTGTAGATCACCGTAAGTTCTATGACACGTTGAAAGCGACCGCGTTTAAACAGCGAGATGGCAGCGCCCCGACTGATGAGCAAATGATGACGCTCTTGATCGTGGCGGAACAATACGGTTTGAACCCTTTCACTCGGGAAATTTATGCGTTCCACGATAAACAGAACGGGATCATTCCGGTTGTAGGTGTTGATGGTTGGAGTCGTATCATCAATGCTCATCCCCAGTACGATGGCATCGAGTTCGTATATGCGGACAAGATGGTCAGAATGGACGGGGCAAACGTTGATTGCCCTGAGTGGATAGAATGCGTGATTTACCGTAAGGACAGATCTCATCCTATCCGAATTAAGGAGTTCATTGACGAAGTTTACCGAGCACCAGTAACGAAACAAGGATCGAAAGGCCTTTATTCTGTTAACGGCCCTTGGCAAACGCACACCAAACGGCAACTCCGGCACAAGTCACTAATTCAGTGTTCTCGTGTCGCTTTCGGTTTCTCTGGTATTTATGACCAAGATGAAGCAGAACGTATCAGTGATATGGAGCTGGCATCGCCTATTACTCCGGCTATTACCAGCCTCCCTTCATCGTCTCAAGTTCATAGCCAAGAGCCGTTGGCTATTGAGCATAAAGAGCTTGACCCGCTTCTTACCAAACTCGCAAATCGCGCTATTGCTGAAAACGCATGGTCTGCGGCGCATGAGTATGTGAAGGGCCGGTATGAGGGTTCGGAACTGCAATATGCGACTCAATTCCTTCGAGAGAAGGAGATGGGCCAAATAGAGCCTCCTAAACCTGACGACCAGAAAGTGCATGAGCAAGAGCCCACCGATGGTGGTTCTGAAAATGCCAAACCTGGTGCCGAAGACGTGCCACCTTTTAGTGAGGATGAGGGCGCGGAAGGCTGTTACTACTAACCCCAGCGGGGGGGATACCCCCGTTGGGGGCGATCTCCCTCCTAACCACTGGAGAGAGCCATGAAAATAGTGAATCTATCGCAACGCGAAGATGATTGGCTTGATTGGCGGCGTCAAGGCATAACAGCCACTGACGCCGCTATCTTGCTCAATCTGTCTCCGTACAAAACACGATGGAGACTGTGGGCTGAGAAGACTGGGTATGCGCGTGAGGTCGATCTGAGTCTCAATCCGATGGTTCGCCAGGGGGTTGAAAACGAAGATATTGCAAGACGCGCTTTCGAGGAGAAGCATGATGACATGCTGCTCCCCGTTTGTGTCGAATCGCTTGAATACCCGCTCATGAGGGCCTCCTTGGATGGTCTGAGAGATAATGGGGAGCCCGTCGAGCTCAAAAGCCCGAGCGCGACTGTCTGGGAAAATGTTTGTGCTGATAAAGCAAACAGCAAGGCCTACCAGCTTTATTACCCTCAGGTACAACACCAACTATTGGTAACAGGAGCTAAGCAAGGTTGGTTAGTCTTCTATTTTGAAGGTCAGATTCAGGAGTTCTTAATACTCCGAGACGAAGCCATGATTCAAGAAATCTTGGCCGAAGCTAAACAGTTCTGGCAACAGGTAGTAGACAAGAAGGAGCCTGACAAAGATCCAGAGAGAGACCTGTATATACCGCAAGGTGAAGAGGTTAATCGTTGGATTGCCGCTGCTGAGGAATACCGCCTCCATGATGCTGAAATTCAGGCGCTGAAACAACGTCTGGCTGAGCTTCAGGAAAGGCAAAAACCTCATCTCGATACCATGAAGTCTCTTATGGGGGAATACTTCCACGCTGATTACTGTGGTGTGATGGTTACGCGATATAAAGCAGCTGGCCGGGTTGATTACAAAAAACTGTTGGCTGATAAGGCCTCAGGCATAAAGCCAGAGGATGTTGACCAGTACAGAGAGAAGTCATCGGAGCGGTGCCGTGTTACGGTTACTGGTTCGGTGAAACCACGGTATATAGTTGATGAGGACGTACTTGCGCCTCTTGAAGATTTGCCGGAAGAAGTAGAGTCGTTCTACTGGTGAGCGGGGGGATTCCCCTGCTTTCCCTTGGGGATTCTGAGAGTCTCCAACGGAAAGTAAGATTTTGTCCTCTCTGAGGGCGAAAAAGTGCGATAGCTGGTCGCCAAAAACAAACAGCAAATTAGCGTTAATTTACTAGCCCAACCGGGCGCATCCGCCCGGTTCGGGACGTGGTGCGCCTCAAACAATTTGGAGTGCATCATGACTAAAGTGAACCATCTACAAAGCCTCTGTGTTATCCACGTTGACTTTGACATTTGGAGTGGACAAACCCGTTTGTCTGCATCTGATCTCAAGCTGGGCGAGGGTGGTGAAATTCCACCTGAGAAAGTAGCTCAACTGGGAAGTAAGAAGATCTGTGACCCGGCGAAACTGAAAGGTTTTCATCGCCTGAAAACAGAAACCCGTCGTCTCCTGCTGAAATTCGGTATGCCGTTCATGAACGGATTTGCCGTTCCCGTCAGCAAGACCGATGAAATCTGTAACAAGCTGAATGACATCAGCATTCAGTTCAACCAACTGAAACAGGATTTCATAAACGGTTATAACAAAGCCGTGGATGAATGGTGTCTGGAAAACCCTGAGTACGAAGGTGCTATCCGTGCCGGTGCCCTTCCAAAGGAAACGGTCGAAGAGCGGATTGGCTTTGAGTACCAGGTATTTATGATCCAGCCGGTGAGCGAAGATGAGGCCAACGCCAAACGCCTTAACCGCAAGGTTGAGCGACTCGGTGACGATCTCATCTCCGAGCTGGTTCAGGAGGCGAATAAGTTTTATATGGAACGTTTGGCCGGTCGAGACCAATGTGCGGTAACAACTCGGCAGACACTCCGTAATATCCGCGACAAAGTGGATGGACTTAGCTTCTTGAACAGTGCTTTTAACCCTCTGGTCAAATTGCTCGATCAAACCCTCCGGGGGTACGAGCGACATGCCGACGGTCGAAACATTGTTGCACCTTTCTTTTATCAGGTCGTAGCCGCAGTGCTGATCATGAGTGAGAGAAACCGTATCGAGCAGTATGTTAATGGCTCGATTACTGTAGAGAGTATGGCTAATGACATTGGTGGTTCGGAAGCCCAGATGGGAGACCGTTCTAAAGATGAAAAAGCTGAACAGAAAAGCGATAAATCTGGTGAGCCTACCCTTGCATCTGAGGAAGGGGAAGCCAATCAGCAACAGGTAGGTGGTACTGAATCTGTTCAATCCGAGCAGACTAACGGCAGTGGTAACGCTGTTGACCTGGATGAAGACATCGACAACTTTTTCAAGAATTTTACAGAATGCAGCGAGGATGAATCGGAAGATAAATCTAATGCTGGTGATGCGATTCAAGAAGAGCATGTTGATGTCGAGGATGAGCCTGTTTTACCAGAGGAAACTCCGGTAGAGCAAGAGTCTATCCAAGAGGAAAATCCCGACCAGGAACCGCCTAAAACTGACGATGATGGCGACTATTTCTTCTAATAGTCACTTCAATTAAACCGACCCAGAGGGGATAGCCACTCCCTCTGGGGGTGGACTATCTCCTTTCCTACTAGGAGAGAAGATATGTCTAAAAAACGCACCATTTACAGCGCTCTACCAATCGTGGCCGCAGCCTATGGTGAAAAGCTCGGTGTCAAAGTCGCCATCGGTAATGATGACGCTTACACCGATGGTAAGACCATCGTGGTTCCGAATATTCCTGACGACTATCCGCATATGGATGCCGTCTGGGGATATTTGGCCCATGAAGCTGCCCATGTCCGGTTTACGGATTTTGGTGTTGAACGCCGCAGGGGCCTTCATGCCGAGTTGTCCAATGTTTTGGAGGACTGTCGCATAGAACGCGCCATGATGGATCTCTTCCCAGGCACTTCACAGACACTGAATGAAGTTGCTCGCTATATGGTTCAAGCAGGCCATTACGAGCACGTTACAGATAGCGAAGCTCCAGCCTCCATTCTGACAGGGTTCTGTTTGTACTGGCTGCAAACCAAGGCTGTAGGGCAATCAGTCCTTCAACCTTACCTCGATTCGGCTATTGCCGTATTTGAGCGCGTGTTTCCTCAGGGGGTTGTTGTTCGGCTGAACGCTTTGTTGCGTAAGGCTGTAAATACAAAGTCAACCGCAGAGGTGACATCCTTGGCCGACCAAATCATTAAAATGATTGAAGAGGAAAAGGAGAAAGAAGAGCAGAAACCCAAGGATAGTAAGAGTGGTAACAATCAGCAGAATGCTGGTGACAACCAATCTCAGAGCAATCAGGGTGGAAGTGGTAATGATCAAAATCAAGGGCCAGATGCCAATGGTAGTGATCAGCGAGGTAAAGACCAGAAGCAAGACGATGCTGGTGGCAACTCTGACACAGCGAAACAAAACGCTGCCAAAATCCTCCAGCAGGTTTTGAATGCTGGTGCCGGTGATTTGCGTGGTGACGCGCATGATGCACTTAAAGCGGAGCTTAACCGGGTGGCTCATGATAAGGGCGATAGTAGCTATATGACAGTTCGCTCTGCTGTGAACACCAAGGATAATCCTGCTGTTGGCAAAAGTCTGGTCGGTGATGTGAAGAGCACTACTTCAAAGATAAGAGCGCAGCTTTACGGATTGGTTCAGGCCAGTCAGCGAGTTGCTCACCGTAGCCAACGCTCAGGGAAGCGAGTGGATGCTCGGAAACTACATCGTGTAGTGACCGGCGATACCCGCGTATTTCTCAAGCCGGAAGCCAAGAAACGCCCGAACACGGCGGTTCACATCTTAGTCGATATGAGTTCCTCGATGGCCTATCAAGCCGCCAATGGAAAGGAGCGTCAAGACATTGCGCGGGAAGCGTCCTTGGCTATTTCTATGGCTCTGGAAGTGATCCCCGGTGTAAACCCAGCAGTCACCTTTTTTGGTGGCAGCCGGAGCCAGCCAGTGTTCAGTGTCGTGAAGCATGGAGACACGGTTCAGAATCGGGCAGGTCGATTTGGGTTCAAAGCAACTGGCGGTACACCTATGGCGGAAGCTATGTGGTATGCAGCCTTTGAACTCACCAAGACCCGTGAAGAGCGGAAAATGTTGATCGTAGTGACTGATGGGCAGCCTCAAAGTGCCCCAGCGTGTCGCTCTGTGATTGACCTCTGTGAACGAAGCGATGTTGAGGTGATAGGCATAGGGGTAGAGACAACCGCAGTGTCAGGACTGTTCCAAAAGAACATTGTCATTGATGATGCGGCAGCTCTGCAACGCACACTGTTTAAGCTGATGGAGCGGTCACTGACTGCTTTTGCGGCATAGCATGTGTAAATAAACGCGGTCGCCCATTTTGGGTGGCCGCCATTTTTTAACCTGGCAGGGGCTTCCTATCTCCTGTTAGGAGGAGGAGCCTTTTTTGAATAGAGAGCAACTCAAATGTCTGTACTTACTTTTAAAATCCATGATGTGAAAAAGTTGATTGAAGAGCTTGATGCAGCAAGCAATTTTTCACCATCAGTGGACGATTTGTTCAATCCTGAAATGTACTCTGACGGCATAGTTAGGGATAAAAATGGACGGACTGAACTGGAAGCTGAAAAACATAGCGGGATGTTCTGGCCTTCAGAAAACTTTATTGATCAGAGCAAAGTTAAACCCGCCTTGATTTTGGTAGGAGATCATGGGGTTTACCTCATCACTAATGCAAAAGCGGATGGGTCTCCAAGCTCTCGCGGAACAGTCGCTTATGCTAAGGGCTGTAATCCAGGGCTCGATGATGATTTCTACGAAAATAAATGCAACTTGTTTGGTGGTGGTGATTGTTCGGTTCGCATCCCTTCTGACTGGGCCAAGTGGGCTATCCAGAATCAGAAGGCGTTTCGGATCAAGTTAACCACAAACTCGGTTGAACTGATGCAGGGGTAATATAGGTAATCCCTGTTGATGAATACGGTCGTCGGTAACGATGGCCGTTTTTATTTGGAGAATCTATGAGCCAATTCCTTTACTTGGATTTGTATCATCAGAACAAGGGTAGAAGAGCATCTGTGCCTGATACACCTTTCTTGCTGCTTGCCAAACGCATCCCTCCAATGCACTGGAAACTATTTCAGGGGATCACCTTGGATAGTCGTATGGGATACACAGGCAGACGGCAGTTCCACAGTCTTGGACAAGCAATCGACTGGGCAAAATCATCAGTTGGTGATGCTTGGTCAAATAAGCGCTTTCAAGAGCCGGTAGGCCTCGATGTTTTGCTGGCCTGCTCTGCGAGTCAGTTGCCCGAACATCTGGTTGAAGAACTGAAAAGATGGGTCAGTTGATGCGTCTTTGAGTTTGCACCCGAAAAGGGCAGTTTGAGCGCTCCTGTTGATATAGCTCTCGTGGAACAATAAAAGTGAGGAGGGAATGCTCTCCCACTTTCTTAGCGATCTTCATTGAGGGTTGCTAAGAAAGTAAGTTTTGTCCTCTCTGAGGGCGAAAAAGTGCGATAGCTGGTCGCCAAAAATAAACAGCATTAATTCACTTTGATCAAAATCCTCGGGCATATCTAGCTCGATAGCAGATCTCATAAATTAACCCTAATGGGGCAATCACGCCCTAGTAGGCGCTGGTTGCCTCTTCAACTTTATGGAGACAGCCATGAGTACAAAAAACACACACGCAGCAAAATACCATTTCTATTTCACTACCGCTGTACTGAAATATGCAGAAGAAAACAACATCAATATCGGAGATTGTTTTGGGTATGGTGAAGATGATTTTGTTGTAGATCTTTATTCATATTCAATCCTTATCCATAGGTGTGTTGACGAAATAGAAAATGCCCAAAACAAGTGGAAAGAAAGTGAACTATTCGATTTGGTTGACAATCTATCAGACTGTTTTTGGGGAATTATTGAGCGAGAGGGGTATGACGAGATGAGCGCATCAATGCCATGCGTAGATGAGTTTGAGTTAGATATAAAACGCGCTCTCAATACATTTGTCGCATAAATTAAACCCTAAGGGACCATCAAAGTCTCTACCAAGGTATCACTGTTTAATCGCATGTGACTTTTGATATTTAACCTATCCGGAGGAGCCTTTCCTGCGGGAGGGACTCCTCTATCCATTACGAGGAGAAACTCTATGTCTATCAATACCAACGTTGAACAAATCGCATACGGTCATGCTACTGCTCAAGTGCTCAGTGAACTGGGTCAACAAGAGAATTGGTACAAGGCTTATGAGTATTTGTCGGAGTGTGTAGAGCGTGGAGATGAGCCTGAGGATCTGGTCGTCTGCCAACTACTTGAACATTGGGAATGGAAAGACATTTTGGATCAAATCGAGAGCGAAGCTGAGTCTTTGCTTTCGACTATCAAATTGGTTTTAGGCTTAGCCCACAAAGGCATCATTCACTCAACAATTGACAGCTCTCTGAATTCCGACATGACCCAGCTTGACCTGATTGAAATGGTCGAGCTTGGAAGTGGCATTGAAGGAGGTGTGTGTTGAGGATTGAGACTATGGGCGCTGTAGCGCATATAGCAGCTGATAACCTTCTACCCGCATGTGGAGGTACAGAGAAGCCGTTTACTGTTAATGGTAGACAGTGGCTTTACTGCTATCACCCAGCTAGTGGGCGGCACTGCTACTTAGACCTCGATAACGACCATCCAGTTTGGCATCGAGGATTTCATCCTGCTTTTCATCCTGAGCTTGAGTTCGTTGGTGAAGCTGAATTGCTTCGACCAGTTGAGCAAAAGCCCGACCATGAAGAGCCGGAGGATTTTTACTTTTAACCCACGGGACCGAGCTTCCTGATGGGAGACGGTCCTCCACACTCAAAGGAGAAGACTATGAAAGATCACAGTCAAACGATTGTGTTCTCTGGGAACAATGTCGCATCACTTGCTGAGGCTGACGCCATGTTGCGCGCCGTGTCGGAAGACGCTCGTAACGCTAGCAAAATGGAGGACAAACGTGACCTTGAATCGCTTCAAAACTGGCTGGAAGAGAATATCAATTCTCAACTGGCAAGCGTGAAGTAACTATGACTGTAACCCCACTGGGGGCTTCATGCCCCTGTGGGGGCATGGTGCCTGTAAAAGGAGTCACCATGAACGCAGTTAAGATGATCCAGAAGGAGAACCAGCTTGAGCTGCCGCTTTTCTTCTTGGATGAAGTGCCGAAAACCGTAGAAGTTATTCCATTAGAGTCAAAGTCTGAATGGACTGATGATGAGATCAGGCAGTTACGGGATGAGCTTTTATGGCACAGCCTTAGAATCCTTGCTGATGGTCGAGCTGGAAGTGAAATCAAGCAGGAAACAATGGATTGGGTGATGTCAGACGATGTTCATCCATTCTCATTTGTGCTCTGCTGCAATGAAGCCGGTTACGATCCATCTGGAATAAGGGACGGCGTGGAGTCGATCCTAAACCGCTTAGCGCGGGTTAAGGCGGGGGGTTAACCCCCTGCTTTCCCAGCGGCATCGACTTTCACATGTGAAAGTTTTGTGCCTCTCGGAAAGCAAGATTTTGCTCTCTGACGAGAGTGAAAAGTGAGGTAGCTGGCCTCCCCAAACAAACAGCATTCAATATAACCCTTGGGGGATCTCCGTCCCTCGGGCAGGTGGTTCCCTGAAAAAACATGGAGCCACAACTATGACTACTCTTGCTAGCTTTGCGAATCCGATTTCTGTTATTCAACGCTCACCAACCAGTGGGGTGTTTGGCTCAAATCAGTTCGTAGGAGACAAAGAGGGATTTGTACAAAAGGTGATCGGAAAGTGGTACTGCACTCCAGGAAATACAATTCCCGTTGAGAGCATGTCCCACCTTGAGCAGGCGGAAAAACTTTATGACTTCTATGTCAAGTATCTCCAAGTGAAAGAAAAGACCTCTGTGAACCTTGGCCGTGTGCTGCATAAGCTGTACAGCACCGGTTCTATCCAGGAAGCAGAGATCGCTCTTGACGCAATAAAAACTCAAGCTGGCGTAGTGGCTTGATCAATCAACCAACCCGAACCGGGTGCATCCGCCCGGTTCGGGACGTGGTGCGCCCTCAAACTATTTGGAGTGCATCATGGAAAAACATAACCTCAAGTCTGGATTCTGCATCTATTTCGCTGACGTCCATTTCGAGAAACAAGTCTACGCATTCGGCTCAGGACTGGGCTTCACCTCTGTGATCTACGCCTACTCACTGGGCCGAGATCCGGAAGAAGCTGAAAAGCTGGCGCTTGAGAAGTACGACTCTGATGAAACGAGGGTGAAAAGTGTGCATGTCCATTTGGCTAGAAGCCAAGACATCAACCGTTACACCTTTCCTGAACAAATGGCTGGCTTTGCTAATGCCATTCAGTCTCACCGCGCTGCTGTGAACTGAGAACCACTTTAAACCCATCGGGGCCATTACTTCCCGATAGGGATGGTAGTGGCCTCTCAACCGAAAGGAGAGAGCTCATGGCTACTATCGTAAACACCAAGTTAGGAGAACATAGAGGCAAGAAGCGCGTCTGGCTGGAAGGCCAAAAGCTGCTGCGTGAGGGTTACTATCCTGGCATGAAGTACGATCTGGAGTTGAAAGATTCCCAGGTTGTGCTTCGCGTCAAAGAGGAAGGCAAATTCACAATCAGTAAGCGTGAGCGCAATGGCCGAGTGTCTCCAATCATCGATCTGACCGCGCAAGAGCTCGCTACCGTTTTTAACGGTGTAGAGATGCTCCGCGTGTTCATTCGTAATGGCGCAATTGTAATCTCCGCTCACCACCAACAAGAGCGAGTGAACGAGCGCGTCAATCGGCTTATCAGCAAGCTGGAGAATGGAGAATCGCTTTCGGTATGCAGCCTCTTTCATGGGGGTGGGGTGCTTGATAAAGCGATTCACGCCGGTTTTCACAAAGCGGGAATTTCCAGTGCCATATCAGTGGCCGTAGAGATGGAGGGTAAATATCTCGATTCGTCTTTGGCAAACAACCCGGAGCTTTGGAACAAAGATTCAATTGTTATCGAATCGCCAATCCAGGCTGTGAATCTCAGCAAGCGTCCACCTCAGGTGGATGTTTTGATGGGGGGCATACCGTGTACCGGCGCATCAAAGTCAGGTCGCAGTAAGAACAAATTGGAGTTTGCCGAATCGCATGAGGAGGCCGGGTCCATGTTCTTTAACTTCCTGCAATTTGTAGAAGCGCTTAACCCAGCCATTGTGCTGATTGAGAACGTGCCTGAGTACCAGAATACTGCTTCGATGGAAGTGATCCGCTCGGTACTATCTTCGTTGGGGTACTCCCTACAAGAGCGTATTCTCGACGGCAATGAGTTTGGAGTGATTGAGCGCCGCAAGCGTCTTTGTGTTGTTGCGCTTTCCCACGGGATCGACGGTTTTGAACTTGAGAAGGTTCAGTCTGTTCGTACCAAGGAAAGCCGTATCCAGGATATTCTTGAGCCGGTGCCCCTTGATTCTGAACGTTGGAAGTCATTTGACTATCTGGCTGAGAAGGAGTTGAGAGACAAAGCTGCTGGCAAGGGCTTTTCTCGTCAGCTTCTGACTGGCGACAATGAGCTTTGCGGCACCATAGGGAAGGACTATGCAAAATGCAGAAGTACCGAACCTTTCATTGTTCATCCTGAACGGCCTGAGTTATCTCGCATCTTTACACCGACAGAACATTGTCGAGTGAAAGGGATACCAGAGGAACTCATCCAAGGTCTGTCTGACACTGTAGCCCACCAGATTCTCGGGCAATCGGTAGTCTTTCCCGCGTTCGAGGCTTTAGCCCTCGCATTAGGGAACAGTCTTTGGAGCTGGGTGGGAGTGATGCCAATCATGGTCACTTCATCTTTAGTGCATTAGTAACACTCCGGGGCAATGCCGAAAGGCCTTTTCTCCGGCCTATCCGAAAGGAGTGCAATCATGAAAATCGAAATTGTTGTGCCTTTACCTTCCGGGGACTCAGGCCTTCAACACTGTATTGTCAGGTTCCATAACCGCAATATGGATTCCAAGCGAAAAGACAAAACCCGTTTTTTCAGGAGGGAGCCGGTAATGATCGTAAACCCAGAGACCAAAGCAAAGGTTCTCCGGTATGCGATGGGCAATCCGGGGAATTTATCCATCACGAAGCTGGCGGTTGCGCTGGATTACGATGCTGTAGATATTCTGGGTGTTCGTTTTAAAGACACTGTAAATCTTGAGGTTCGCAGAGCCATGCGCTGGGAAGTCTGGCTGTGGTTCTGGAACCATCCAGATCAAAGTGTCCAACTGTCAATCAAACTGGGTGTGGTTGGCGCTGTTTTAGGAGTCATGGGCTTCCTGACTGGCGTAGCTCCGTACCTCTTTGGATAAGCCAATAAGCCGTTAACGGGCAATGTAAGTCCGGAGACGGCTTGCATTGCTCTCTCGTAAGTGGAGAGTCAAATGAATACATTAAAACAAGCTGTAAATCAGGGGATACTTGAGGAAGGTCTGAAAAAGGCTAAGCCATTGGCCGCGCAAATGGGACTGGAGTCTGTACCAGATGAGATGCTTGAAATGATTTGCCCAAACTTGAACTATTCTGGGCAATTTACACCGGCTCTGTACGCAAGGTTTCAAAGTGTAAAGCGATTGCTGAAAGAGTTATCGGAACAAACCTCACCCAAACACGGACATATTGTGAAGTTTACCAACCGATATGGTAGCTACGATGAGTCTGCTTTGCTGTTCAAAGAAGGCGACATCAGAAATCAGAACTTGGTTGCTTGTGTGGGTGGGAAAACGCTAAACCTCGGAGAGCTAGAGCTTCGAGATTATGGGCTCAATATGCACATCGGTTGCGGTGGACCATTTGAGCCGATCTCAGAAGTGCAGATTCAATCTTTGTTTGAGTTTGACTTCTATGAGACGACCTACAGATTCTGGGGCCAGAATCCATGTGGCAACGGGATGTTAGACATCACCGTTCCGATGAGGCGTTGGTTCTTGACTGTGTAAATTCATCCAGAGTGCGCCGAGAAATCGGCGCACCGTCCCTTTTAAAAGGGGAATTAGCGCAGGGAGAAATCCCGTGCTTTCCTAAGTTTCTCGAATTCCCTGGATGCTTCGGAAAGTGCCTTAGGCGCTCAAGTGCGGTAGCTGGCTGCCAAAAACAAACAGCAAATTATCAACCCTACCGGGGTGCTTTCCCGGAAGGGATGAGCACCCTGCTAATCCAGGAGGCTCTATGCAACAAGCATTAAACTTTGATCTGACAGAACAACCCTTTCCGGTGCTTTTGCGCGGGGATAAGTGGGATTCTGTTTGGTCAGAACTGACTGATAACGAGGATTTGAACTTCATTGATGTCAGTAGAGGAACCAGTTTGTCATCATTGATTACGTCATCGGTTGAAGCCATTCACTCGGCCTTGATTGATGGGTGGACCATGATGATTGGCTATTCCAGTGGTAAAGATTCTGAAACAGTCTTGCATCTGTTCCTGATGGCTCTAATCCGAGCTGTTAGGAGTGGCGCGGCCATCAGTCAACACCACTTCATCCTGCACACTGACACATTGATCGAAAGCCCAGAAGTAAGATGGTTGGCGGATCAGAAGCTGGCCGAGTTAGAACGTTTTATTGCAAGGGAGAATCTTCCTTTGACCATCGTTCTGGCAAAGCCGGGGATCTCGCAGAGCTGGACGGGCCGAATTCTTACAGGGAAGGGGTTGCCATCGTTTAGCAATAGCGCACGGCAATGCTCCCAGGATTTGAAAATCACGTCTGCCAAGAAAGCTAAGGCAGCTTATATGCGAGATCTCCCCAAGGAGGTTAGACAGAAAGTTTGTCTTTTACTGGGTAGTCGTGATGCAGAAAGCACCATTCGTGCAGCCAACATTGCAAAGCAGCAAGGAAGCTCAGACCGCGTTATTAAAACGAAAGATGGGGGGGAGCTGTATGTGGTGAAAAAATGGTTAGCGAGTGATGTTTGGGAATTCTTGCTATCCGCGGGCATGAGCTCATCACATCCTCTGCCAAGTTACTTGGAGAGCAATATCGCCACGGCAGAACTCTACAAGGCGGCAACAGGAGAGTGCGTGTGGTCGGCAACAGAGAGGAGGGCCAGTGATGCGTGCGGCGCTCGTTTCGGTTGTTGGGCTTGCCAAGCTGTAGGGTTGGATAAGTCGATGGAGACATTACTTGCCACGGACCCTGAAAGGCATGGCTACATGTCTGGACTGAACCGCATCCAGCGCTATCTGGCAAAACGCCGGTACGCTTGGGAAGATCGCCATCCCGTAGGTCGAACGATTTATGAGGGGGGGTACATCAAAATACAGCCGGATGTCTACAGTCCTGTTTTCCTTGAGCGATTGCTTCATATCTGTTGCAGCATGGACTACATGGAGCAAAAAAGAGCTGATGAGCTGGCTTACAAGCTAGCTACTGGGCAAGCAGAGGATAACGACTGGAACCGTCGAATGGCTGAGCCGCAATTCCGGATCATATCGGAAGAGGCTTTAGTCCATATCGACTTCATGTGGGCTTTCCATCATTTCAATGATAAGCCTTTCCATGCCCTGGAGATTTACCACAGGGTTTGGTCAATGGGGGAGCTGGATTTGCTGGAGGACGAGCCGCAGTGCGAAATCGTTCCTCAGTCACCAATTCCAAAGCCATTGTGGTTGAGGGTTGGACGCTGGGGCGATGGTTCGCTTTCTGATGGCTTGGCAGACCCGTTAGCGGAAATGGCTTACTTTGACGGCGGGGATGACCCGCTGGCAGCGAAAGTTATCAATTCCGCAGACGGAAAGAGAAGGGTGGTTTGTTTCGCAGAGGATGATGAGGTGAAAGTTGATCCCGACTCCGCTACGTTCATCATCTGGAATGAATACCCTCGACTTAGAGAGTCGGTACTAAAGGGACATTATACGCCCGGTAGTGCTGCTCAGTTCTACCTTCGGTTCGGAGCCATCCAGCTTGCGAAAGGAAAAGGCGCTTTGTACCACCGCATGATGCAAAGAGGTCAAACCTATCACCAGATGAGCCTTACAGGGCTACAGACGATGGAAGGAATCCAACAGCGTAAGGATCTCAAAGTGCTTTTCGATGACAAGTACAAAGAACTGGTGAAGCGAAAAATCAAGGGAAGACTGGCAACGGTACGCTGGTGGATCAACTTACACTTAACGTTCAATTTCCACCTGCACCACCGGACTCCGACGGGGTTGCTCATCGAAAATAACCTTTACCAAGAAGTAATAGAAGAGCAGAAACGACATCAGGAGCGATGGTTTAACTACGTGACTGACGCGATGCTCTGTTACTCCAGTGCATTCTGTATGAGTGTTATGGAAGGACGAGAGGGAAGCGGAAACGCCAACACCCGTCGTTACATGGCCGCGACCAGAAGAAAGGCGTATATGGCACTCAGCGAGCTTCAAGACAACACTGACGCTCCGTGGGTAACTGATGTTGTTCTGGGTGTCGTAGGACAGTATGAGACGATAAAGGCGGCTTTAACAGAAGGTTCCTCGCTGACTATCTATCTCAACTGGATCAACCTGCTGTCAAAACGTCATCCAGCCTCTTTGGAGCGACATGTCAAAACGATGATAAAGGCGGTCCAACGCTTACATCGCCGTGACGACACAAAGTTGCAAATAGGACTGCAAGGCTTGCCCTTGGCCGCATAAAAAGCACTCCCGAAGGGGAGCCCGCAGAATTCGGAAAAAATCGTACGCTAAGGTTTTCCGGGCATCCGTAAGGGCCGAAACTTCCCGTCTTCCAGTCTGCGGCTCTGCCGCCAGACGTAATCGCCGGTTAGGTTGATGTGCTCCCAGCCCAGCGGCGACAGGAATTGCAGCAGCTCGCCGTCCACCGGCTTGCCGGCCTCGACCAACCCCTGGGTGGCGCGTTCCAGGTACACCGTGTTCCACAGCACGATAGCCGCCGTCACCAGGTTGAGGCCGCTGGCCCGGTAGCGCTGCTGCTCGAAGCTCCGATCCCTGATTTCCCCAAGGCGGTTGAAGAACACCGCCCTGGCCAGCGAGTTGCGCGCCTCACCTTTGTTCAGGCCGGCATGCACGCGGCGGCGCAGTTCAACACTTTGCAGCCAGTCCAGGATGAACAGCGTGCGCTCGATCCGGCCCAGCTCGCGCAGGGCCACGGCCAGTCCGTTCTGGCGCGGGTAGCTGCCGAGCTTGCGCAGCATCAGCGAGGCGGTGACGGTGCCCTGCTTGATCGAGCTGGCCAGGCGCAGGATGTCGTCCCAGTGGGCACGCACGTGCTTGATGTTCAGGGTGCCGCCGATCAGCGGGCGCAACGTCGGGTAGGCTTGCACGCCCTGCGGCACGTACAGCTTGGTTTCGCCGAGGTCGCGGATGCGCGGCGCGAAGCGGAAGCCTAGCAGGTGCATCAGGGCAAAGACGTGATCGGTGAAGCCGGCCGTGTCGGTGTAGTGCTCCTCGATCCGCAGGTCGGACTCGTGGTACAGCAGGCCGTCGAGCACATAGGTGGAATCGCGGACGCCGACATTCACCACGCGGGTGCTGAACGGCGCGTACTGGTCGGAGATATGGGTATAGAACAGCCGTCCCGGCTCGCTACCGTACTTCGGGTTGACGTGCCCGGTGCTCTCGCCCCGGCCACCCGCGCGGAAGCGCTGGCCATCGGAGGATGAGGTCGTGCCGTCGCCCCAGTGGGCGGCAAAGGCGTGGCGATACTGGTGGTTGACCAGCTCGGCCAAGGCCGCCGAATAGGTTTCGTCGCGGATGTGCCAGGCTTGCAGCCAGGACAGCTTGGCGTAGGTCAGGCCGGGGCTCGACTCGGCCATCTTGGTCAGCCCGAGGTTGATCGCATCACCGAGGATTGCGGACAGCAGCAACGTCCTGTCTTTGGCCTCGGCCCCGTCCTTCAAGTGGGTGAAGTGGCGGCTGAAGCCCGTCCAGTCGTCCACGTCCATCAGCAGTTCGGTGATCTTGATGCGCGGCAGTAACTGGCTGGTTTGGTCGATCAGCGCCTGCGCCCGATCCGGCACCGCCGCATCCAGCGGGGTGATTTTCAGCCCTGACTCGGTGAGGATGGCATCGGGCAGCTCGTTGTCCTTGGCCAGGCGGGTGACGGTGGCCAACTGCTCGTCCAGCAGCTGCAAACGCTCTTCCAGGTACTGGTCGCTGTTCGGGTTGATCGCCAGGGGCAGGGCCTGCTCGCGCTTGAGTGCGGCGAACTTCTCGGCCGGCAGCAGGTAGTCGTCGAAGTCGCGGAACTGCCGCGAGCCCTTGACCCAGATGTCGCCGGAGCGCAGGGCGTTCTTCAGCTCGGACAGGGCGCAGATTTCGTAGAATTTCCGGTCGAGGCCTTCCGGGGTGATCACCAGCGGCTTCCAGCGCGGCTTGATGAAGGCCGTGGGTGCATCGGCCGGCACCTTGCGCAGGTTGTCGGCGTTCATCTCACGCAGGGTCTGCACGGCTGCCAGCACGCCTTGCGCGGCCGGCCCGTGCTGTTCCCCAACTTTTCGCTCGGCGAAGAGTATGAACATGCGCCGCCGGCGACGAATCGCCAAATCTCACCGTATCTCCCGAGCGGACGATTTCGCACCGGTCTGCCCGTCGAAGGGCTTGCGATCGAACGGGGCGACCTTTTCTATGCATGTCCGCGAGCCAGCGTCTTTTATGGCACGGCGCTCGACGCCGACCTTCGGACGCGCGGCGTAAGCACGCTTGTCATGGCCGGGATAAGCACCACCGGCGTTGTTCTTTCAAGCGTCGCCTGGGCTAGTGATGCGGACTACGACGTGCGTTTGGTCCAGGACTGCTGCTACGACCCGGATCGGGATGCCCACGAAGCTCTGTTGCGTTCCGGGTTCGGCGGACGTGTACAGGTCGTGTAATTTTCGGGCCTCGCATGATCGCGGCCATAGCCGCAGGTGGATTGGTGCGAGGCAGGGCCAGTCCAAGTCAGGGTGCGGTCATCGCGGCGCCTGCAACTCTCAAAAACCCATCGCCGTAGCGGAGGTCTTGTAATCGCATGTCATTACGCACGCCCGATTTATTGTTCACAGCGATAGCACCTGCCATTTGGGGCAGCACCTACATTGTCACCACCCAATACCTGCCGAACTTCTCACCGATGACGGTCGCGATGCTGCGGGCGTTGCCGGCGGGTTTATTGCTCGTGATGATCGTCCGACAGATTCCAACGGGAATCTGGTGGATGCGCATCTTCATCCTCGGCGCACTTAATATTTCGCTATTCTGGAGCTTGTTGTTTATTTCGGTCTACCGCCTGCCGGGCGGGGTCGCGGCGACGGTAGGCGCTGTGCAGCCGCTGATGGTCGTGTTCATCTCTGCCGCTCTGCTAGGTAGCCCGATACGATTGATGGCGGTCCTGGGGGCTATTTGCGGAACTGCGGGCGTGGCGCTGTTGGTGTTGACACCAAACGCAGCGCTAGATCCTGTCGGCGTCGCAGCGGGCCTGGCGGGGGCGGTTTCCATGGCGTTCGGAACCGTGCTGACCCGCAAGTGGCAACCTCCCGTGCCTCTGCTCACCTTTACCGCCTGGCAACTGGCGGCCGGAGGACTTCTGCTCGTTCCAGTAGCTTTAGTGTTTGATCCGCCAATCCCGATGCCTACAGGAACCAATGTTCTCGGCCTGGCGTGGCTCGGCCTGATCGGAGCGGGTTTAACCTACTTCCTTTGGTTCCGGGGGATCTCGCGACTCGAACCTACAGTTGTTTCCTTACTGGGCTTTCTCAGCCCGGGGACCGCCGTGTTGCTAGGATGGTTGTTCTTGGATCAGACGCTGAGTGCGCTTCAAATCATCGGCGTCCTGCTCGTGATCGGGAGTATCTGGCTGGGCCAACGTTCCAACCGCACTCCTAGGGCGCGTATAGCTTGCCGGAAGTCGCCTTGACCCGCATGGCATAGGCCTATCGTTTCCACGATCAGCGATCGGCTCGTTGCCCTGCGCCGCTCCAAAGCCCGCGACGCAGCGCCGGCAGGCAGAGCAAGTAGAGGGCAGCGCCTGCAATCCATGCCCACCCGTTCCACGTTGTTATAGAAGCCGCATAGATCGCCGTGAAGAGGAGGGGTCCGACGATCGAGGTCAGGCTGGTGAGCGCCGCCAGTGAGCCTTGCAGCTGCCCCTGACGTTCCTCATCCACCTGCCTGGACAACATTGCTTGCAGCGCCGGCATTCCGATGCCACCCGAAGCAAGCAGGACCATGATCGGGAACGCCATCCATCCCCGTGTCGCGAAGGCAAGCAGGATGTAGCCTGTGCCGTCGGCAATCATTCCGAGCATGAGTGCCCGCCTTTCGCCGAGCCGGGCGGCTACAGGGCCGGTGATCATTGCCTGGGCGAGTGAATGCAGAATGCCAAATGCGGCAAGCGAAATGCCGATCGTGGTCGCGTCCCAGTGAAAGCGATCCTCGCCGAAAATGACCCAAAGCGCGGCCGGCACCTGTCCGACAAGTTGCATGATGAAGAAGACCGCCATCAGGGCGGCGACGACGGTCATGCCCCGGGCCCACCGGAACGAAGCGAGCGGGTTGAGAGCCTCCCGGCGTAACGGCCGGCGTTCGCCTTTGTGCGACTCCGGCAAAAGGAAACAGCCCGTCAGGAAATTGAGGCCGTTCAAGGCTGCCGCGGCGAAGAACGGAGCGTGGGGGGAGAAACCGCCCATCAGCCCACCGAGCACAGGTCCCGCGACCATCCCGAACCCGAAACAGGCGCTCATGAAGCCGAAGTGCCGCGCGCGCTCATCGCCATCAGTGATATCGGCAATATAAGCGCCGGCTACCGCCCCAGTCGCCCCGGTGATGCCGGCCACGATCCGCCCGATATAGAGAACCCAAAGGAAAGGCGCCGTCGCCATGATGGCGTAGTCGACAGCAGCGCCGGCCAGCGAGACGAGCAAGACCGGCCGCCGCCCGAAACGATCCGACAGCGCGCCCAGCACAGGTGCGCAGGCAAATTGCATCAACGCATACAGCGCCAGCAGAATGCCATAGTGGGCGGTGACGTCGTTCGAGTGAACCAGATCGCGCAGGAGGCCCGGCAGCACCGGCATAATCAGGCCGATGCCGACAGCGTCGAGCGCGACAGTGCTTAGAATTACGATCAGGGGTCTGTTGGGTTTCACGTCTGGCCTCCGGACCAGCCTCCGCTGGTCCGATTGAACGCGCGGATTCTTTATCACTGATAAGTTGGTGGACATATTATGTTTATCAGTGATAAAGTGTCAAGCATGACAAAGTTGCAGCCGAATACAGTGATCCGTGCCGCCCTGGACCTGTTGAACGAGGTCGGCGTAGACGGTCTGACGACACGCAAACTGGCGGAACGGTTGGGGGTTCAGCAGCCGGCGCTTTACTGGCACTTCAGGAACAAGCGGGCGCTGCTCGACGCACTGGCCGAAGCCATGCTGGCGGAGAATCATACGCATTCGGTGCCGAGAGCCGACGACGACTGGCGCTCATTTCTGATCGGGAATGCCCGCAGCTTCAGGCAGGCGCTGCTCGCCTACCGCGATGGCGCGCGCATCCATGCCGGCACGCGACCGGGCGCACCGCAGATGGAAACGGCCGACGCGCAGCTTCGCTTCCTCTGCGAGGCGGGTTTTTCGGCCGGGGACGCCGTCAATGCGCTGATGACAATCAGCTACTTCACTGTTGGGGCCGTGCTTGAGGAGCAGGCCGGCGAGCGCGGCGGCACCGTTGAACAGGCTCCGCTCTCGCCGCTGTTGCGGGCCGCGATAGACGCCTTCGACGAAGCCGGTCCGGACGCAGCGTTCGAGCAGGGACTCGCGGTGATTGTCGATGGATTGGCGAAAAGGAGGCTCGTTGTCAGGAACGTTGAAGGACCGAGAAAGGGTGACGATTGATCAGGACCGCTGCCGGAGCGCAACCCACTCACTACAGCAGAGCCATGTAGACAACATCCCCTCCCCCTTTCCACCGCGTCAGACGCCCGTAGCAGCCCGCTACGGGCTTTTTCATGCCCTGCCCTAGCGTCCAAGCCTCACGGCCGCGCTCGGCCTCTCTGGCGGCCTTCTGGCGCTCCTGCTGCGGCGTCCGCTCGTGGGCCGTGGCGCGGGTCCGCGCGCCGGCCTCGTGCGCCTGGCGCTCGCGGGCGAGGTCCAGGGCGGCCGTCTTCACGTTCTGCCTTGCGCAGATGAGATAGGGGAGCCCGCAGAATTCGGAAAAAATCGTACGCTAAGGTTTTCCGGGCATCCGTAAGGGCCGAAACTTCCCGTCTTCCAGTCTGCGGCTCTGCCGCCAGACGTAATCGCCGGTTAGGTTGATGTGCTCCCAGCCCAGCGGCGACAGGAATTGCAGCAGCTCGCCGTCCACCGGCTTGCCGGCCTCGACCAACCCCTGGGTGGCGCGTTCCAGGTACACCGTGTTCCACAGCACGATAGCCGCCGTCACCAGGTTGAGGCCGCTGGCCCGGTAGCGCTGCTGCTCGAAGCTCCGATCCCTGATTTCCCCAAGGCGGTTGAAGAACACCGCCCTGGCCAGCGAGTTGCGCGCCTCACCTTTGTTCAGGCCGGCATGCACGCGGCGGCGCAGTTCAACACTTTGCAGCCAGTCCAGGATGAACAGCGTGCGCTCGATCCGGCCCAGCTCGCGCAGGGCCACGGCCAGTCCGTTCTGGCGCGGGTAGCTGCCGAGCTTGCGCAGCATCAGCGAGGCGGTGACGGTGCCCTGCTTGATCGAGCTGGCCAGGCGCAGGATGTCGTCCCAGTGGGCACGCACGTGCTTGATGTTCAGGGTGCCGCCGATCAGCGGGCGCAACGTCGGGTAGGCTTGCACGCCCTGCGGCACGTACAGCTTGGTTTCGCCGAGGTCGCGGATGCGCGGCGCGAAGCGGAAGCCTAGCAGGTGCATCAGGGCAAAGACGTGATCGGTGAAGCCGGCCGTGTCGGTGTAGTGCTCCTCGATCCGCAGGTCGGACTCGTGGTACAGCAGGCCGTCGAGCACATAGGTGGAATCGCGGACGCCGACATGGCACTGTTGCAAATAGTCGGTGGTGATAAACTTATCATCCCCTTTTGCTGATGGAGCTGCACATGAACCCATTCAAAGGCCGGCATTTTCAGCGTGACATCATTCTGTGGGCCGTACGCTGGTACTGCAAATACGGCATCAGTTACCGTGAGCTGCAGGAGATGCTGGCTGAACGCGGAGTGAATGTCGATCACTCCACGATTTACCGCTGGGTTCAGCGTTATGCGCCTGAAATGGAAAAACGGCTGCGCTGGTACTGGCGTAACCCTTCCGATCTTTGCCCGTGGCACATGGATGAAACCTACGTGA